>PAHY01000062.1 GCA_002705055.1 Planctomycetota bacterium | reverse complement strand
TGGGTGAAACAAGAAGCGTCCTCCAGGTGGGTTCACCTAGAGGACGCTTAGGGAGGTCGAAAGTTACCGGTCGACCCGAGAATCGAGCCCACTCATGGGGGTCAGACTTGTTTACATGTGGTCGAGCACAAACTCCTTCCAGTTCTCCTCAAACTCCTCAATATCAATCTGACCCCAAGACGCCTCCATCGCGGCCTTCCAAATCTGCTGCTTGCGCTCTTCGCCCACGCGCGGACGCTTCAGCTGCGCTTCAATCGCAGCCCGGATCTCTGCGGCCTTATCGCCTTCGGGCAGACTCGACAACTCCTCCTCGAGCGTCTTGCGGATCTCCGCGTAGGCCTCTTGATAGCCTTCGTGCAGGACGCGGATGTAGTTCGGGATGATGTCCTCGTACTCGTCCTTCCAGACCTTCTTCGAGACCTTGCCCAGCGTGCCCATCCGCAGCATGTAGATGATCGACCAGGACTGTTCGTAGGGCGAGGTGTTGCCCGGGCCTTGGCCCTGCCACTGCGGGTGGTTGTAGTTGATGTGGACGAAGATCGGCTTGTGCTTGTCCTCGCGCACCAGCGTCTTGGCATTCTGGTAGCGATCCAGGCCGCCGGGCATGTGCGCGGTCGGAATCGCGCGCTTGCCTTTAAATTCGTAGCAGCCGTAGAAATCGCCGTGGCCTTCGTCGAACCAGCGGTGCGCTTCCGAGCGGTCGAAGAGGAAGTAGCAGTACTGGTGGAAGGCCTCGTGGCTCATGACGGCCAGAGTTTCGCGGCGATCCCGCTCCTTGTTGTCGTACAGGACCAGTTCGGTCGTGCCCGGGTTGAAGTAGCCGGCGACGCCAGGGCGCGTGTTGCCGTATTGCGAGAACTCGTCCTGGTTCTTGCAGACGCGCACGACCGACACGTGCTGGATGTCCTTCGACGGCGGGAAGTCCTGCTCGAAGACGCGGCGTGAGGCCTCGAGGCGGTCAATCACGTCGTCGATGAAATCATCGTCATCCGACGAGGTCTTGATGATGTACTGCTCGCTCGGCGTCTCGACCGCGGTCCAGCCGGGAGTCTTCTCGGCTTCGGCCTTGTGGTAGGCGAATTGCTCCTCGTAGCTCGCGCCTTCCTTGACCTTCTTGGGGCCGGCGACCTTTTCAATCAGGCGCAGCGACTTGACCGAGCTCTCGAAGGTGCGCAGCCACTTCTTGTCATCGCGATCGCCCTGGCTGGGGAGAACGAAAAGGAAGACCAGGTCGAAGTCGTCCAGGGTGACGGTCCAGGTGTCGATCACCAGGCGGTAACCGTTCGGGCTGTTCGCGCCGTAGGCGGCACGCCGCGCGACTAGGCCCTTCTTCAGCTTCTCTTCTTCCGGCTCGATGATCGGATCCTTGAGCCCCTCTTCCTTGAAGTCGCGGAAGTCAAACATCCGCGGGATCCACTCTTCGATCGTCGGGCGGCGCGTCTCGCCGCCGGCCCGGCTGCGCAGGCCGCCGGATTCGCCCCCGGTGACCGCGGTGGGGGTCTCGAAGGTGAAGATGTACAGCTCGGCCTTGCCCTGGGCGATCGAGTTATTCGGCAGCTTGATGCGCAGATCTTCGCTTGAGAAGCGCGCGATGACCTCGGAGGCCTTGAGCTGAGCCGTGACCGGAATCCCCGCCCATTCCTTTAGCGGCTTGAACTCGAAGCCGTGCGTCGTGTCTTCGACGTACTTGGAGCCAGCCTTCTGGGCGAGGCCCGGGCTGGCGAGGGCCAGGAGGGAAAGCGAAAAGACGAACCCGAAGAGGAAGCGTCGCATGAGGTCATTCTAGACCCTGATGCGCCATTCTCGACGGATCGTCCGCCCATTCACGGGCAAGAATCAGCTCACGCCGGCTGAATCACCCGTACCTGCGCCGGGCGCAGCACGTGGGCGCCGATCTTGTAGCCGCGCCGCAGCACCTCGAGGCGGGCGGCCTCCAGGCCATCTTCCGAGTCCGTCTGCACGGCTTCGTGCAGCGCCGGGTCAAAATCGGCGTCGGTCGAGGGGTCGATCAGCTCCAGACCGTGCTGCCGCAGGACGCCCTCGAAGGCAGTCCGAATCGCGTCCATGCCCATCAGAAAGCCATCCGCCCCTTGGGCGGCGCGAACCGGCTCGGGGATCGAGCCCAGCGCCAGCTCGATGTGGTCGCCGACCATGATCAGGTCGTGGAGCAGGGCCTCGAGCCGACGGCGCGTGCGCTGCTCGACCTCGGAATCGAGGCGGCGGCGCATATTGGCCATCTCGGCCTGAGCGCGCAGAGCCCGGTCCTTCCAGAGCTCGACCGACTCCTCTTCCGATTCAGCGGCCTCGCCGGCTGCCGCTTCGGCGGCTTCGGCCTCGGAGCCCGCGGCGGATTCCTCGATCTGCTCCTCTTCCTGGAGCTCGTCTTCGTGCTGAGCGCTCATTCTTCGACGCGTTCCTTCTGCACTCGCTGCAGATCTTTGATCAGGTTCTTCTCTTCCCGGCTGAGCTTTTTGGGCACGTCGACATAGACGCGCACCAGCAGGTCGCCGCGGCGCCCGCCGTGCAGCTTGGGCAGGCCATGCCCGCGCACCCGGAACAGCTTGCCGGTCGGCGTGCCGGCCGGGACGTTCATCTTCACGTCGCCCTCGAGCGTAGGGACGAGGATGCGGTCGCCGAGCGCAGCCTGCGGGAAGCTGATGGGCAGCTCGACGTACAGGTCGCGACCATCGCGATGGAAGCCTTCCTTGTCGCGGATCTCGACGGCGACGTAGAGATCACCCGGAGGACCTCCGCCGACGCCGGCATCGCCCATGCCGCCGACGCGGATCTGCGCCCCTTCTTCGATGCCAGCCGGGATCTGCACTTCGATCTCGCTGCGCTGATCGACCTGGCCGCTGCCATGGCAATCCTCGCAGGGGCTGGTGATGATCTCGCCGCGGCCGTGGCAATCCGGGCAGGTGCTGGCGACGGCCAGGAAGCCGCGCTGCTGATGCACCCGGCCACGGCCCTGGCACTGGGGGCAGGTCGCGGGCTGAGTGCCCGGTTTGGCCCCTGATCCCTGGCAGTTGCCGCAGTTCACGCGGCGACGGACCACCAGGGTGCGTTCCGTGCCGTTCAGTACATCTTCCAGGCTGATCGTGACGCGCGCGCGCAGGCTGCGCCCGCGCGCAGCGCCACCGCCACCGCCGGCCCCCTGAAAGCCCCCAAAGAGGTTTTCAAACAGTCCGCCGCCGCGGCCGCCGAAGATATCCCCGAACTGGGCGAAGATGTCTTCGATGTTCATGCCGCCGGGCGCGCCCGGGTGACCGGCTGCGCCCTGCACTCCGGCATGGCCAAACTGGTCGTAGCGTCGACGCTTGTCGGCGTCGGACAACACGGCATAAGCCTCGGCCGCTTCCTTGAAGCGCTCGGCCGCCCCGTCCTCTTTGTTGCGGTCGGGGTGGTACTTGAGCGCTAGCTTGCGGTAGGCACTCTTGATCTCGGCGTCTTCCGCATCGCGGGAGACGCCGAGGATCTCGTAGTAGTCGCGTTGCGACAAGGTGGGATTGGGATCAGGAAGCCGCCGCGGCTTCCTTCTCCTCCTTCTCGTCCGTCACCAAGGTGTTGGTGGTCAGGAGCAGGCCCGCGATCGAACCGGCGTTCTGCAGTGCGGTGCGCACCACTTTTGCCGGGTCGAGGATACCCGCCTTGCCCATATCGGTGTACTCGCCGCGCAGGGCGTCATAGCCCTTCCAGCCTTTCAGCTCGGCGACGTCTTCGGCGATCAGGCTGCCGTCCTGGCCAGCGTTCTCGGCGATGGTCCGAGTGGGCGCCTTGAGAGCGCGCAGCACCAGGTCGACCCCCAGCTTCTCGTCGCCACGGGCCTTGCCACGAGCCTTTTCGACGGCTTCGCTGCAGCGCAGCAGCGAGGTGCCGCCACCCGGCACGACGCCTTCTTCGACGGCGGCGCGGGTCGCGTGCAGCGCGTCCTCGACGCGGTGCTTGCGCTCCTTCATCTCGGCTTCGGTGGCGCCACCGACCTTGATGATGGCGATGCCGCCTTCGAGCTTGGCCAGGCGCTCCTGCAGCTTCTCGCGATCGTAGTCGGAGGTCGACTTCTCGATCTGGCCGGAGATCTGCTGGATACGAGCCTTCAGCTCGGTCTTCTTGCCGCGCCCGTCGACCAGGACGGTGCGGTCCTTCTCGACCGACAGCTTCTTGACCTGACCCAGATCACTGAGGGTCACGTCGGACAGCTTGTCGCCGGTTTCCTCCATGATGGCGCGGGCGCCGGTGAGGATCGCGATGTCCTGCAGCATGGCCTTGCGACGGTCCCCGAAGCCCGGCGCCTTGACGGCGACGACCTTCATGATGCCGCGCAGACGGTTGACCACCAGGGCGGCCAGCGCCTCGGCTTCGACGTCCTCGGCGATCACCAGCAGCGGACGGCCCGATTGCGCCGCCTGCTCGAGCACCGGCAGGAACTCCTGCAGGTTGGAGATCTTCTTCTCGTGGACCAGCACGAGCGCGTCTTCGTACTCGGCGGTCATCTTGCCCATGTCGGTGACGAAGTAGGGCGAGATGTACCCCTTGTCGAAGGACATGCCGTCGACGTACTCGAGGGTGGTGTCGACGCCGGTGCCTTCTTCGACGGTGATGACGCACTTGGCGCCGCCCTGGTCGAAGGCTTCGGCGAAGATCTCGCCGATCTCGGCGTCCTGGTTGGCGGAGATGGTGCCGACCTTGGCGACGTCATCGCGGCCCTTGACCTTCTTGGCCTGGCCGGCAATCGCCTCGACCGCAGCCTTCACGCCGAGGTCGATGCCGTTGCGCAGCGCGGCCGGGCTGGCGCCCGCGGCCATGTACTTCAGGCCGCCGCGGATCATGTCGGCGGCGAGCACGGTGGCGGTGGTGGTGCCGTCGCCGGCCTCGTCGTTGGTCTTCGAAGCCACCTCGCGCACCAGCTTGGCGCCCATGTTCTCGAAGGCGTCCTCGACTTCGATCTCCTTGGCGACGGAGACGCCGTCCTTGGTCACGACCGGGGCGCCGAAGGACTTCTCGAGGATCACGTTGCGACCCGCCGGGCCGAGCGTGACCGAGACGGTGCGGGCCAGGGTGTCGATGCCGCGGAACAGCTTCTCGCGGGCCTGGTCATCAAACAGAATCTGCTTTGCCATGGGATGTCCTCCTTAACCGAGCTTGGCGAGGATTTCGTCGGCGCGCAGGATCTTGTACTCGACCCCGTTCAGCTCGACCTTGGCACCGGCGTAGGGGCCGTAGATGACTTCATCGCCGACGGCGACGGGCATCTCGGCGCGCGAGCCGTCCTTGTTGCGGCGGCCGGGGCCGGCCGCGACGACCTGGCCGCGGTTGGGGGCCTCCTGGGCGCTGTCCGGCAGCACGATGCCGCTGGCCGAAACGGTTTCGGCGGCCACGGGCTGCACGAGCACCCGGTCTTCGATGGGAGTGAATGCGATCTTGGCGGTCTTGGCCATGTTCGTGTCTCTCTTTTTGGATGGGGGTGCTTAGAAGTCGCCCTCGAACTGCGAGTCGGCGTTGGTCTTGTCATCCGACTCGGCCTCGACGATGAGGCAGTCGGTGGTCATCAGGGTGGCGGCGACCGAAATCGCGTTCTCGAGCGCGGTGCGGGTGACCTTCAGCGGGTCGACCACGCCGGCTTCGAACATGTCGCCGTACTCTTCGCGCAGCGCGTCGAAGCCGTGGGCGAAGGCCTTGGAGCCGCGCACGTTGCGCACCACCACCGAGCCGTCGAGGCCGGCGTTCTCGGCGATCGTGCGGATCGGCTGGCTAAGCGCACCGAACAGGATCTCGGCGCCGGTCGCTTCGTCGCCGGTCAGGGTCGACTTCTTGGCCGCGGCATCGGCGGCGCGCAGCAGCGCGGTGCCGCCGCCGGGCAGGACCCCCTCGGCGATCGCGGCCATGGTCGCGTGCTTGGCGTCCTCGTAGCGGTGCTTGCGCTCCTTGACCTCGGCCTCGGTGGCGCCGCCGACGCGGACCTGGGCAATGCCGCCGACCAGCTTGGCGAGGCGCTCTTCGAGCTTCTCGCGATCGTAATCGCTGGTGGTGACTTCAATCTGACGGCGGATCAGGTTGGCGCGCGCGTCGATGTCGACCGCCTTGCCGGCGCCTTCCACGATGGTGGTGGTGCCGTTCTCGACGATGATCTTCTTGGCGGTGCCGAGGTGACCCAGCTCGACCTTCTCGAGCTCGATGCCGTCCTCTTTCATGATCGGCTGCGCCGAGGTGACGGTAGCGATGTCGCGCAGCATTTCCTTGCGGCGATCGCCGTAGCCCGGCGCCTTGACCGCGCAGACATCCAGGATGCCGCGCATCTTGTTGACCACCAGGGTGGCCAGCGCTTCGCCGTCGATGTCCTCGGCGATGATCAGCAGCGGCTGCCCGGCTTCCTTCGACTTCTCGAGGACGGGGAGCAGCGTTTGGATCGCCGAGATCTTGTCCTCGTGGACGAGGATCAGCGGGTTCTCCATGACGCACTCGAGCGCCTCGGCGTCGGTGGCGAAGTGCTGCGACAGGAAGCCGCGGTCAAACTGCATGCCCTTGACCGTCTTGACTTCGGTGTCGAGCGACTTGCCTTCCTCGATGGTGATCACGCCATCGGCGCCCACTTCGGCGAAGGCGTCGGCCAGGATCTTGCCGACGGTCGCGTCGTTATTGGAGGCGATGGTCGCGACCGCCTGGATGGCCTCGTTGTCCTTGACCTTCTTGGCGTTCTTGGCCAGGAAGGCTTTGACGTCTTCGGCCGCCGTGCGCATGCCGCGGATGAGGGCCTGCGGGTCGGCGCCGACCGTGAGGTGACGGAGCGCGCCGCGATACAGCGACCAGGCCAGCAGCGTGGCGGTGGTGGTGCCATCGCCCGCGCGGTCATTGGTCTTCGAGGCGGCTTCTTTGACCAGCTGCGCGCCCAAGTTCTCTGACTTGTTCGGGAGCTCGATGTCCCGCGCGACGGTCACGCCATCCTTGGTGATCAGCGGTCCGCCCCAGGACTTGTCGAGGACCGCGCAGCGACCCTTGGGACCGAGGGTGGAAACGACCGCTTTGGCCAGTTTCTCGACGCCGGCGAGGACGGCCTCGCGCGCGTCGGTGTCGAAGGTGAGTTGCTTCTCTGCCATGATTCCGAAAGAGATTCCGACGGGATCGCCGCTCTTCAGCAAATGCAGTGCCAACTTGAACCGGCCCGGATGGCAGTCGAGGAGAGGTCCGTGTCGTATGCTTCTGCCGAAATGGCACCGCGCCGCCTGACACCCCTCCTGCTCCTGCCCGCACTTTGCGCGCCGCTGGTCGCGGCCGCGCCGCAGGAAGCCGACGGCGGCGTGCTGGTGCAGGTGAGAACCGCTTCGCGTTTCGGCGAGAGTTCCCAGGGCGGGCGGCTGATGGGCTGGACCGAGGACGGCCCGCGGCTCGAGGCCGGGCAGGCCCCGCGCGACTGGGTGCGACTCGACTTCCCTCTGGCCAAGGCGCCGCGCGATCCCGCCGCCGAGGATGGCTGGGTCCTGCAGCTGAGCAGCGGCCTACACATTCCGGGGCGGCCCCAGGGCGGCGACGCCGATCGCATCAGCTGGGCCGTGGGGCAAGGCGCGAATCTGCTGCTCGTCCCGGTCGACCTGCTGGCGGTGCGCGGCTTCGGCCGCGGCAAACTTCCAGTGGCGCTCGACGAGCAGGAAGAGGATCTGCTGGTCCTGCGCACCGAGCTGGGGCTGGATCGCCGCAGCGGCTGGCTGGAGGACATCACCGCCGAGGGGATTCAGTTCGCGGTCGGCGACCGCGTCGAGGAACACGCCTGGGAGCGCATCGAGGGATTGCTGCTGTTCGATGAGCAGGCGCTGATTCCGACCGTGCAGGGGCAGGTGCTGGCCTTTCTTCAGGGCGGCGCCAGTCTGCCCTTCGCCCCGCGCGCCTTGGAAGGCGGGCAATGGGTGGGCGAGCTGCCCTGGGGGGGAAGGCTGCGCATCCCCGCGGCGAGCACTCTCGCCTTCGAGCGCTGGGATGGACCCTTCCTCGACCTCTGCTCCGTCATGCGGCACGAGACAGAATTTGAGTCCGGCAAGCTGCTCAGCTGGGAGCCGCGGATGCACCGCAGCGTGGCGGGTCGACCGCTCACTCTCGACGGCGTGGTGCAGCCGCGCGGGATCGGCGTCCGCGCCCCAACCACCTTGGGCTGGCAGGTCGGCGAACCCGGGCTGCTGACGGTCAGCTGCGGGGTCGATGCCGAGGTGGCCGGACACCGGCAGCCTGCTCCGCTGCGCTTTCAGGTGCTGCTCGATGACGAGCTGCTGTTCGAGCAGTCCGGGGTGGAGCTGGGGCAGGGGCCGCAGGCGATCCGGGTCGAAGTGCCGCGCGCCGGCATGCTGCGCCTGCGCTGCCTAAGCGAAGGGGATGCCCTGGCCTCCGGCCGCCACGGCAACTGGATCGCGCCGCGCTACTGGTTCTCGGGGCGGATGCCCTGAATCGAGCCGGGCGCGCCGAAGGCCTGCGAGGCCGAACGGCGCAACGGATCAAAGAAGCAGACCCGGTTCTTGCCGCCCGCTTTGGCCGCTTTCAGCGCCTCGTTGGCGCGCAGGAACAGCTGCGTTCCGTCGGCGAGGCCGCGGCCATCAAAGCTGGCCGTGCCGATCGACAGGTGGACATCGGCATGGAATTCCTCATCGCTGACGATCAGGCCATCGGCGGCGGCCAGGATCCGCATGGCCACGCCGACGCCTTCCTCGAGGTTGGTGTTCGGCATCAGAACGCCGAACTCATCGCCGCCGATCCGGGCCGCTAGGTCGATGTTGCGCACCGACTGCGAGATCACGTCGGCGACGCCGCGCAGGACCTGGTCGCCGAAGTCGTAGTGCGCGTTGTCGTTGACTCCTTTGAAGTCGTCGATGTCGAGCAGCATCAGGCTGAGCGGCGCGCCGTGTCGCTGACACCGTTCAAACTCCTCGGCGAGCCGCGTGCGGAAGTGGCGATCGTTGGCCAGGCCGGTCTTGTGATCGGAGATCAGCTGATCGCGGAGCGCGGCCTGACGCGCCTCCTGATCGGCGAGCAGCTTGCCGAGTCGCAGCAGGTTCTGGATCCGGGCCTCGGCTTCGGCGCCGTCAAAGGGGGCGGGCAGCCAGTCGGCGAGGGTGGCCGGGTCGCGGACCAGCTCGGCAAAGCGGCTGGGCCGGGCGTCCTCCCAGGGGAGCAGCAGCCAGGGCAGCTTGGTCTGCGGCGAGAGCCGCGGTAGCAGCAGCTGCCACTCGGCGGTGTCCGGGCTGAGGGTCAGCGGGGCGATCAGGGCCGCCGTGGCCCGCCCTTCGTCGATCAGCGCGGCGGAGTCTTCCGGGGCACGACTCAGCCTCACCCTCCATCCGCGCTCCTGGAACTGCGCGCGCAGGGAGGCTGATTCTGCGCCACGGTGGTCCAGCAAAAGCAGCGTCTGGGGCCCCGCAGCGGTCTCCACAGGATGGGGGGACATCGCTCCGGCGAAAGGCTATCACCCGGAAATCCAGGACTCCGCAAAAATGGGCGCTGTCCGGCGGATGCGGGTTTGACCTGAGCGAAACGACCCGTACAATACCCGGCCGTTCTTTCGGCCCCATGCCGCAAGAACTTTCATTCCTGACAACCCTCAACACTCCCAACTCTGGGACGACGCATGTCTGACTTGAACGTCAAGGCGTTGGTGGATGCCGGTGCTCACATCGGTTGCCGAGTTGGTCGCTGGAACCCGAAGATGGATCGCTTCATCCTCGAGTCCAGGAACCGAATCCACATCATCGACCTAAAGGAAACGATCCGCGGGATCCTGCGCGCCAAGCACTTCCTCCGTGAAGTGGTCGCCAGTGGCTCGGACGTCCTTTTCGTCGGCACCAAGCAACAGATCCGCGGCACCGTGTCGCGCGCTCGCGAGGACGGCGGCATGCCGTTCGTCAGCGACCGCTGGATCGGGGGCACGCTGACCAACTTCGAGGTCATCGGCTCGCGCATCGCGTATCTGGAAGAGCTCGAAAAGAAGGAAGCCGAAGGTCAAACCTCGGTCCTGACCAAGAAAGAGCTCGCACGCTTTAACCGCGAGAAGGCCAAGCTCTTCCGCAACCTGCACGGCATTCGTGACATGTTCCGTCTGCCGGGCGCCATGGTCGTCATCGACACCAAGACCGAGCGCAAGGCGGTGCGGGAAGCGCAGCGCATGGGCGTGCCGGTCATCGGCATCGTCGACACCGACTGCGATCCGGATCACTGCGACATCCAGATCCCGGCCAACGACGACGCCATCCGTTCGGTGGCGCTGATCCTCGATCAGCTCTTCGAAGCGGTGCAGGCCGGCAAGAACCTGCGCAAGGAGCGCGGCATTCCGGATCCGTCCGAAAACCGTCAGCGTGGCCCCGAGGTCGCGCCGGTTCCGCGCCCCAGCCGTGGCAACCGCGGTCGTCGCGGTCCGGGTGGGCCGGGAGGCCCCGGTGGTCCTGGCCGTGGTCCGGGCCGTCCTGGTGGCGGTGCTCGCCCTGGTCAGCGTCGCCCGATGCCGGGTGGCGTCAACCGCGCCGTCGAAATCCAGCCGCTGGCCGAGCCGAAGCCGGCCGAAGACGCTGCCAAGCCCGCCGAGGGCGGCTCCGAGGAGAAGTCCGAATAGGACTTCTCCTGCCCAAGCAGTACGCATCCCCGTCTCATCCCACCTGCACCAGCCGTGACTCAGATCTCCGCTAAGGCCGTCGCTTCGCTCCGTTCCAAGACGGGCGCCGGCATGATGGATTGCAAGAAGGCGCTGTCCGAATCGGGCGGCGACGAAGAAAAGGCCTACGAGTACCTTCGCAAGAAGGGCCTGAAGTCGGCCGAGAAGCGCTCGGACCGCGACACTGCCGAAGGTCGCGTCTTCAGCTACATTCACCACAACCAGCGTGTCGGCGTCATGGTCGAGGTCTCCTGCGAGACCGACTTCGTGGCCCGGGGCGATGAGTTCGAGTCGCTGTGCAGCGATCTGTGCATGCACATCGCGGCGACCGTCCCGTCGCCGGTAGCGATCGAGGCCTCAGAGGTTCCGCAGGACCTGGTCGAGAAGGAGCGGGCGATTCTGCTCGAGTCCGAAGACATGGCGAACAAGCCGGAGGACATCCGCGAGAAGATCGTGGGTGGCCGGATCGACAAGTTCATCAAGGAGCGTGCCCTGCTCGAGCAGGAGTACGTCAAGGACCCCAGCATCTCGGTGGATGACCGCATCAAGGCCGCCATCGCCAAGCTGGGCGAGAACATCCGCATCAACAAGTTCGCGCGCTTCGAGCTCGGCGCCTGATCGGTCCGCGTGGGATCGCCCTCCTCGACTCCCGTCCGCCGCCTTCTGCTGAAGGTCAGCGGGGAAGGCTTTGCCAAGGAGGGCGAGACCGCTCTCGACACCGATCGCGTGCGCGCGCTGGCCAAGCAGCTGCGCGTGCTGACCAGCGAAGGGGTGCAGGTCGCCACCGTCATCGGTGGGGGCAACATCCTGCGCGGCGCGCAGTCCGCGCACCTGGGGATTACCCGGGCGACCGGGGATTACATGGGCATGCTGGCCACGGTCATCAACGGCCTGGCTCTGTCCGATTCGCTCGAGTCGAACGGCGTTCCCAGTCGGGTCATGTCGGCGATCGACGTGCACAAGGTCTGCGAGCCTTTCATCCGTCGCCGGGCCATCCGGCACATGGAGAAGGGCCGCGTCGTGGTGCTGGTCGGCGGCTTGGGCAATCCCTACTTCACCACCGACACCACCGCCGCGCAGCGGGCCGCCGAGCTCGACTGCGACGCGCTGTTCAAGGCCACCATGGTGGATGGGGTCTACGACAAGGACCCGAAGAAGCACGATGACGCGGTCTTCCTGCCCGAGCTGAGCTTCGCTGAAGTGCTCGAGAAGCAGTACCGGGTCATGGATCTGACCGCCTTCGCGCTGTGCCGGGAGAACGATCTGCCGATCGTGGTCTTCAACATGGACGACCCGGATGCCGTCGTTCAGGCCGCCCGGGGCGATAAAGTGGGCACCCGCATCTCGAACTGACATGGCGACCTCGATTCAACCCTTCCTCGACTCGGCGAGCGAGCGCATGGACAAGTCCGTGCAGCACTTCGTCGACGAAACCCGCGGCATTCGCACCGGTCGGGCCTCGACCGGTCTGCTCGACAACGTGCGGGTCGACTACTACGGCCAGAAGACGCCGATTGGTCAGCTGGCCAACGTCACCGTGCTCGACGCCCGCACCCTGCAGGTCAAGCCCTTCGACGCCAGCGCCGCCAAGGACATCGAAAAGGCGGTGATAGGTTCGGGGCTGGGCCTCAACCCGACCCTCGAGGGCGGGGTGCTGCGCATCTCGGTGCCGGCTCTGTCCGAGGACCAGCGCAAGAAGATGGCCGGCCGCGTCAAGCAGCTGGGCGAAGACGCCAAGGTGTCGATGCGCAACGTGCGGCGTGACGCCATCAAAGAGATGGAGCAGGCCAACAAGGACAAGTCCGGCGACGTGGTCGTCACCGACGACGACCTGAAGCACGGCAAGGATCAGGTGCAGGATCTGCTCAAGGCACACGAGGCGAAGATCGACGAGCTCGCCCAGGCCAAGAGCGACGAGATCATGACGGTCTGATCCAGCCGGGAAATCGGCTCTTTTCCCGGAAAGGGGACTTGAGCCGAATCGCATCCTCTGCGATGATTCCCGGTCTCAGGTGCGCCCGACGCACCTCAGGGGGCATAACTCAGTTGGTAGAGTAGCTGGCTTTTAACCAGTAGGTCCCAGGTTCGAGTCCTGGTGCCCTCACCAGATAGCGCGGTGGCTTCGGTCACCGCGCTTGTTTCATTTCCGGGGCGGGCGCCTCGCGGCCTCGAGCTGGCAACCCTGCCAGCTGCCGCGCCGCCGCAGCTCATTCTCGATCTCCGAGTGCACCTTGGCGCGGCTCGGCCAGCCTTGCGGAGCGAGATATTCCTCGGGGGGCGCTTCGGCCACCAGGCGATGGACCACGACTTCGGAAGGGAGCTGCTGCAGGGCGTCCGCCACCATCGCGATGTACTGCTCGGGCTCGAGCAGTTCGATTTCGCCGTTCAGCCACTCGTGGGCCAGCTTGGTCTTGCGCAGCACCATCAGCTGATGAAACTTGATGCCTTCGACCCCGGCGCGGCGGCACTCTTCCACCTGACGAAGCAGGCCATCGGGCTTCTCGCCGGGCAGGCCCGCGATGCAGTGGGCGATCCGGGTCAGCCCGCGTTCGCCCGCGCGCTGGCAGGCGGTATGAAAGTTCGCCAGGGTGTCGTGGCGACCGATGCGCTGCTGGACCGCGTCGTCGGCGGTCTCGAGCCCAAACTCGATCCAGACCTCGGCGAAGCTGCTGGCCTGGGCGGCGATCAGGTCGGCGGCCTCTTCGCTGAAGCAGTCCGGGCGTGTCCCGATCGCCAGGATGGGCGCCTCCGCCGTCCAGGCCTGCATCTGCTGAAAGGCGGCCGCCAGCGGTTCCAGGTCGGGGTAGGTGTTGCTGTACGACTGGAAGTACAGGATCGCCGCCGGCCCGGTGGGGTTGACCTTCCGCGCCCGCGTTAGCCCTTCCTGCCATTGCGGCTCAAGCGCACGTCCCGCCTTGGCTGCGCCGGTGCCGGAGCCGGACAAGTCGCAATAGATGCAGCCGCCATAGCCCTTCTCGCCGTCGCGGTTGGGGCAGGTCAGGCCCAGGTCCATCATGACGCGCCGCAGCCGGCGCCCGTAGCGGGCGATCAGCTCGCGGCCCAGCGTGCGCACGGGACGATCCGCGTCCGGGCGCGCGCCCTCGTGTGCCGAGCTTGCCGACGAGGAAGCTGAAACCAAGCCCATCCCGCCATTCTATCCTGGGCCGCTTCGATGGCAGACCTCCGCCCTGTTCCCGTGGTCATCGGCACGGCCGGACATATCGACCACGGCAAGAGCGCGCTGATCGAAGCGCTGTGCGGTGACCATCCGGACCGTTGGCGCGAGGAAAAGGAGCGCGGCATCACCATCGACCTGGGCTACGCCGAGTACGCCTGGCCGGACGGCTTTGAGGTCGGCTTCGTCGATGTGCCCGGGCACGAGCGACTGGTGCGCAAGATGGTCGCCGGCGCGACCGGGATGGGGGCGGCGATGCTGGTGGTCGCCTGCGACGACGGCGTCATGCCGCAGACCCGCGAGCACTTTGAGGTGCTGCAGCTGCTGGGTCTGCAGCACGGCCTGATCGCCCTGACCAAGGCGGATCTCGCCGACGAGGAGACCCTCGAGCTGGTGCAGGCCGATGTCGAAGAGCTGCTCGCCGGTTCAGCCTGGGAGGACGCGCCGATGTTCGCGGTGAGCGCGCACGACGGAACCGGCTTGGACGAGCTGCGCGCCGGCGTGCGTGCGCTGGCCGAAGCGGCGCGGCAGGCCGAGCGCGAGGACCCGGCGGCCTTCCGGCTTCCGGTGCAGCGTTCCTTCGCCCTGCACGGGGCTGGCACCGTGGCGACCGGAGTCTGTGCCGCCGGTGCGGTCACGGAAGGGGACACGGTCGAGGTCCAGCCGGGCGGAATGCGCAGCCGCGTCCGCCGGGTGCATGTGCACGGCCGACCCGCTACGCAGGGCGCCCCGGGCCTGCGCACCGCGCTCAACCTGCCTGATCTCGACGCCGAGCAGGTCCCGCGTGGCGTCGTGCTGGCTGAGCCCGGTTCGATCCTGGCCGGCGCCCTGCTGCGCGCGACCTTCACGCCGCTCGCCGGGCTGACGGCGCCGAAGCATGGCACCCCGGTGCTGGTCCTCGCGGGCACGGCGGCGGTCGCGGCCAAGCTGTGGCTGCCTCCCGAAGGGGAAGGGCAAGGGGCTGCGCCCGGCGAGCGCCTGGTGGACCTGGAGCTGGAGGAGCCGATGGCGCTGGTGCCCGGCCAGCGCCTGCTGCTGCGCCGTCCCAGCCCGGCAGCCAACCTCGGCTCGGGGCGCTTTCTGGCCTTTGGCAAGAAGCGTCTGCGCAAGCGCGACGCCGAAGAGCGCGAGGCGCTTCTGGCCTTCCGCGCGGCTCTGGATCAGCCCGAAGATCTGGTCGCGCGTCTGCTCGATCAGCCGGGCAGCGGCGAGATGGGCGTCGACGCCGTGGCCGCGCACATGGGCTGGCGGCGCGAGGCCACCGCGGCCATCCTGCAGCGCGCGGCCGAGGCAGGCGGCGTCCGCGAAATGTCGCCCGGCCGCTTCCTCGGCATGGGGCGCGCCGGCGAGCTGGCCCGCGAGATTCAGGGCATCCTGGCGCACTGGCGCGGCAAGCACGCGCACCGCCTGCGGATCCCCATCGGGCGGCTGCGCGAGCGCCTGGGCAAGGAGCGCTTCGCTTCGCTGCAGCGGCTGACTCCCGAGGAGATCGCGGTCCTGGGTCTCGAGCGTCGGCCCGGTCTGCACTGGGGCATTCTCGGGATCGAGCTGGGCGAAGACTGGCTGCAGGAGGCCGACCGCTGGCACAGCCAGCTGCTCGAGCAGGGGCTGATGCCGCTGTCCTGGGAGGAGCGCGCGGCCGAAAGCGGCGCTTCGCTGGAGCGCGTCGAGGCGCTGGCCGAGTTGCTCGAGGATCAGGGCCGGGTCGTGCGCGTGGAAGGCACGATGACCTTCGCCCGCGAGGCGGTCGAAGAGCTCCGCAGCATGGTCGTGGCGCAGCTGCAGGGAGAGGGCATGGACATCCCCGCGATCCGCGATCGCTTTGGGACCACGCGCAAGTTCCTGATGCCGCTGCTGGAGTACCTCGACGACCGCGGCGTCACCGTGCGGCGCGGCGGCAACCGGATCCTACGCGACGCCGAAGCCAGCCTCGTCTGAGGGCGGGGCTTTGTGGCGGGTGCCGGGTAAGGAGCGCACGAGCTCTTCGGCGGCGCGGACGCGTTCCGGCGTGCTGATCTCGCACCAAGCGCCGTGATGCAGCAGGCTCGGGACCTGCACCCCGGCCGCGAGCGCCGGCAGAAAGCCGCTGCGCACCAGGCAGAGCGGCTTGCCCTCCGCGCGCGCCGGGGCGGCGTCCCGCTGAAGGAAGGGCAGCCAGGCCGGGTCGGGGCGGCAGATCCCGGTGTAGACCGCCGCACCGGCAGGCGCCGGCGGCGGCGTCTGGCCTTCCGCGAGCTGCTGCCGGCTGAGGAGGCCGCGCACCTGCCCCCGTTCGTCGTAGAGCAGCCCGCCGAACTCGGCAAGCGGGCTGGCCGTGTGTAGCACCAGGCTGCCGGGAGCGGCGCGCAGCACCGCGCTCCAGTCCAGGTCGGTGAACAGCTTGGCGTTGCTCACCAGATCGGGCAGGAAGCCGAAGCTCTCCTGGCAGGCCAGCAGCGTGCCGCCGGTGCCCAGCAGCGTCTCTTCCTCAAGAAAGCGCAGGCGCAGGCCGGCGGGCCGAGCCTGCTCGGCCGCGGC
>PAHY01000061.1 GCA_002705055.1 Planctomycetota bacterium | reverse complement strand
TTGGAGCCGTACGAAGTCGAAGAGGTCCCAGGCGCCGGACTCGTCCTCGAAACGGGTCAGCAGTACGTTGGTATTGCGCACGTAGCGCATCTGCCCCTGCTGCACGCGGCCGCTGGGCAGGAATCGCCAGGTGCCGCCGCGCTCCTCGTCCAGCAACCGCCCGAAAATCGACGGAGAATCGAAGCGGGGCATGCACAGCCAATCGATCCCGCTGTCCGGGTGGACGAGCGCGATCAGGTTGCCGTTACCGATGACAGCCTGAGAGAGGGACAAGGTTCGTTGTCTTGGGGGACCGACCAGGACCTATCGGACGGAGCCCGTCGCAGCCTGAACCGTCTCGGTGGCAGCGAGTTCCGTCAACAGGGCAAGACAGGCCGCGGGATCGGCCAGCCTCTGACGAGCGGACGATTCTCGCGCCCCCACCAGCACGGTCCAAGCCCAGGCTGGCAAATCTCGGAACATCGACTCGTCGGTGATGTCATCGCCGCAGGCCAGGACGAAGGGGCGCTCGCCCGGCGCGCTGGCCAGCACCCGGAGGGCTGCCCGGCCCTTGCTGACACCAGCCGGCCGCACCTCAATCACCTTGTTACCGCGCATGACCTCGACGGGCTGATCCGCCATCCCCTCTTCGAGGTGACGGAACAGCTCGCGCGCCTGCCAGGCTGCCTGCTCCGGCGAGGCTTGTCGGTAGTGCCAAGCCAGGCCCAAAGGCTTCTCTTCGATGTGGCTTCCCGGCACGCGATCCGTGAACTCGGCGAAGACCGCGCGCACTTCCTCGCGCCAGCCCAGCGGGAGGTCGTGCGTCAGCGAGCGGAACTCGGTCTCGCCGGGGGCGCGCACCGATGCGCCGTGCTCGGCGATCAGGCCGACCCCGGTCTTGCCCAGCCATTCGTCGAGGAGGTCCGACGGACGACCGCTGACGACCCAGGTTGCGACGTCGGCGCGACCGGCAAGCTGGCTGAGCGTCTGCAGAATGGTCGCGTCGGGGACGGCGTCCTCCGGGGCATCCGTGAAGCTGCGCAGGGTGCCGTCGTAGTCGAGGAAGAGCACCCGCCGGTCGGCCTTCTTCCACTTGTTCAGCAGACGCTGCTTGGCCTCGCCCGCCAGCGCGGGCGGCGGCGCCAGCGGCTCGGCGGAACGGATCGCATCGACCATCTCGCGCGCCCAGACGTGGACGTTCTTCTCGGCGACGCGCTTGCGCATCGCTGCCATCCGGCGCGTTTGCTCCTCGAGCGGCATGTCCAGCGCGCGCTTCAGGGTGCGGACCATGTTTTCGTCGTCAAAGGCGTTGACGCGCAGCGCCTCGCCGAGCTCCCAGGCTGCGCCTGTGTTCTCGGAGAGGACCAGCACGCCGTCGTCATCCCGGCGCGAAGCGACAAACTCTTTGGCGACCAGGTTGAGACCGTCGCGCAGCGGCGTGACCAGGCAGACATCCGCGAGGCGGTACAGCGCGCGCAGCACGTGCGGCGGCACCCCGCGGAACTGATAGTGCAGCGCCTGGCGCCCCGGCCGGCCAAACTCCGAGTTGATGTCGCCGGCGAGGCGGTCGACCTCGTCCTTGAGCTCGCGATACTCCTCGACCTCGACCCGCGAGGGCACCGCGATCTGGATCATCATGATCTCGTCGGCCAGGCTCGGATTCTCGCGCAGCAGGCTGGCGTAGGCGCGCAGCCGCTCGGGGACGCCTTTGGTGTAGTCGAGGCGCTCGACCCCCAGGATCAGGCGCCGTCCGGCGATCGCCTGGCGCAGCTCCTGCATCTCGCGCTGAACTTCGGGCTCGTCCTCGCCGCCGCCCTCCCAGTCCGGGGTGTGAATCCCCAGCGGATGGGCGAGCAGCTGGATCTGGCGCCCCTGGTGGTAGGCGCGATTGCCGCGGGTCTCGACCCCAAGCAGGTGACTGATCGCCGAACGGAAGTGGCGTACGTAGCCGAGGGTGTGGAAGCCGACGACGTCTGCACCCAGCAGGCCTTCCAGCACTTCTTCCCGGCGAGCGAAGATGCGATAGATCTCGGAGGACGGGAAGGGAATGTGCAGGAAGAAGCCGATCGGCAGCTCGGGCCGCGCCTCGCGCAGCATCGCCGGCAGCAGGGTGAGGTGGAAGTCCTGGACGAAGACGAAGTCGCCCGGCTGGATCTCCTCAAGCACGGCATCGGAAAAGCGCCGGTTGACATCGCGGTAGACCTCCCAGTCGCCGGCATCGAAGCGCATGCGCTCGGGGAAGTAATGGAACAGCGGCCAGAGGCCGCGGTTGCTGATCCGCGTGTAGTAAGCCTCGTGCTCGGCCTCGCTCAGGCCGACCCCGACCATCATCCGTTCGTTGAGCAGCGCGTGGACTTCCGGCGTGAGCGAGCCGTCCTGCGAGACGACCCCCGGCCAGCCGATCCAGCGCCCGCCGCTCTCGCGGTGCGGTCCGCTGAGCCCGGTGGCCAGACCGCCGGCGGCGACCCGGGCGTGGTAGCCCTGTTCGCCCTGACTGATGACCACGGGGAGTCGGTTGCTGACCAGGATCAGGCGGCCAGATCCAGCTTGCTGAGGCGCAGACATCGAAATACGAACGGGCAGGGGGACGCCCCCCTCCGATCGGACCCACCGTAAGCGGTGCTTGAGGCGGATCCAAAGGAAACTGCGTCGCAGGCCGGGCCTGGCCGATAAGTGCCCGGAACCCCCGTGCCCTCTATGCTGTGCCCGCTCCGCGAGCCTCACTCACCCATGCGCCGCCTGCTGTTCGTCATCCTTCTCCTGCTAAGCCTGACCGCCGGCGTGCTCTACGGCGGTTTCGCGTATCAGAAGCTCCGTTTCCCCTATGACGGCAGCTTTGACGCCCTGCGCAGCGGGGTGATGCGGCAGACCGAGGCCCGCTTTCGGCGCCCGGGGCAGCCGCGCTCGGAGGCCACCGAGATCGATCGCGCCGAGCAGCTCGGCTACGCCGACGGCAGCGAGGAGGCTGAAGCCGTCAGCGGCGTGACCACCCACCGCGAGGATCGCGCCTGGCAAGGCCTCAACCTGTACACCAGCGGTCACGGCGAGCTGGCCGTGCTGATGGACATGGACGGCAAGGAGCTGCACCGCTGGGAATACGACCTGCGCGCGGAGCTGAGCGGCGAAGCGGCCAAGACGCTGCGCGCTCGCTTTCGTAAGGCCGACCTCGCCCCGAACGGCGATCTGACCGTGGTCTATGGCGGGCACGGCTGGCTGGCCCGCCTGGACAAGAACTCGCAGCTGCTGTGGAAGAAGGAAGGCGGATTCCACCACGACTTCGAGATTCAGCCGGACGGCAAGATCTACGCGATCGGTTCGGAGCGCCGCCTAGTCGAGCGCATCCACCCCGAGCGGCCGCTGATCGAGGACTTCATCGTGATCCTGTCGCCGGAGGGCGAAGAGCTCGCGCGGCAGTCGGTGCTCGAGGCCTTCGAGAACAGCGACTACGCGCCGATGCTCAGCCTGATGCCGGCCTACGGGGACATCCTGCACACCAATACGATCGAAGTGCTCGGCGAGCCGGCCGCGGGCGCGCCGCCAAGCTGGAAGGCCGGGCAGGTGCTGATCTCGGTGCGCGAAATGGACACGGTCGCGGTGATCGACCTGTCCGAGCAGCGCGTCGTCTGGGCCACGACCGGGCTTTGGGACGGGCAGCACCAGCCGACTGTCCTCAGCAACGGCCATCTGCTGCTGTTCGACAACTACGGCACCGGCATGAGCCGGATCATGGAGTTCCAGCCGGCCGGAATGGAGCTGGTCTGGGACTACCGCGGCAATGAAGACAACGGCTTCTACTCTGAGACCTGCGGCTCGCAGCAGCGGCTGCCGAATGGCAACACGCTGATCACCGAGTCAGATTCAGGACGGGCTTTTGAAGTCACCTCGGGAGGCACCGAGGTGTGGCGCTTCGTTTCTCCGCATCGTGCGCCGAGCGACCCCGCGCTGGTCGCCACCCTGTTCGAGGTGCTGCGCTACCCGGCCGACCACCTCGAGCCGGGCGTCCTGACGACGGGCGGCTAAGAGAAAAAGCGGGCCCCCGCCGGAAGGCGAGGGCCCGCACGAGGCTGCGCGAATGCGGCCTAGTTAATGGTCGTGGAGTAGCTGTTCGAGACCAGGCCCGCGCCCGGGGTCACGATCACAGCTTGCAACCAGATCTGCTGACCAGACAGTGCGGCCGGCACGATCGTCGTGAACACAGCGCTGCCGCTTGCGTCCGTCTGCACGTCCGCCAGCTGGATGATCGGCTGGCTCAGCGACAGGGTGATGTTCTGCACGTTGGTCGGACCGCCACCGGTGCGCGAAGCCAGGAACTTGCACAGGCGGTTCGGGTTGCCCGAATCGATGCGCAGCGTCGTGTAGAGACCACCGGTGAGCTGATCCGCTTCCAGGAAGGGCGCCGCCGGGATGCTGATCTCGTCGATCGAGTAGCCGTCATTGTCGGTGATGAACTCACCGTCTTCCTGCTGGCAGAAGGCGATGTAGAACAGGCCGTCGGTGTTGACGCCCGTCTTGTCGTAGCTGAGCACGCCGGAGTACTCCCACTCGCCGACGGTCGAAGTCCAGCCCTGCTTGATCTCGTACCAAGCAATGCCGTCGTCCGAGACCCAGGCGCCGTCCACCGAATCGGCTTCCTCGCCGTAGTTCTTGCCGATCCAGGAGATCGTCTTCGAACCGGTGTAGTTCGAGCCATCGACAGCCATGACCAGAATCTGGCGGCCATCGTGCAGGGTCGCGCCCTGAATCAGACCCATCTCGAGGTTCTGCAGGCCCGAGAAGGGCTCGACGCAGGTCGCGAGCTGGCCGACGTTGCAGAAGCCTTCCGGATCCGGCTGCAGGGTGGAAGTGACGAAGGAGTTCGTCGTCATGTAGGGCGGAACCTGACCCTGGAAGAACTCAAAGCCCTCGGCCCAAGGCAGACCGACCGAACCGCCCGAAGGCAGCGCGACCGGGCCCAGGTTGACCGAGAAAGGATCACCCGGGACCTTGATCTCGTCGATGCCGATGCCGTCGAGGTCCATGTAGGGGAAGTTGTCTTCCTGGCAGAACGCGACGTAGAAGGGCTGGTTGACGTTGACCGGCGTACCGGTCAGCGAGAGCTCGCCGGTGGCCGTCCATTCGTTGTCCGGCACGATCGAGGCGCCCCAATCCTGCAGGATCGAGTACCAGGTAACGCCGTCGTTCGAGATCCAGATGCCGTCGACCGTGTCGGCCTCTTCTCCGCCGTCGATGACCTGTGCGGACAGCGACATGGTGCCGGAGTAACCCGCCGGGTCAATCAGCATGACCATGGCGTTGCGCACATCGTGGTAGTTGGTGCTGCCGATTTCCAGACCCATTTCGAGGGCGTAGCTGCCCACCAGCGGGTTGAAGCACGGAGCCAGCTGGCCGATGTTGCACCAGGCCTCGGGATCCGGGGACAGCGTGGAGACTTCAAGGTTGGTGAGCGCCATGTAAGGCGGCACCACACCCGCGGCCGTTTCGAAACCTTCAGTACAGCGGCAGGGTTGTGGAAGTCGTGGGGAGGTTGAGCGGGCCGAGGTCGGTCTGCGCGGCCGCCGTCGCAGGAAGCGCCAACGCAGCTGCGCCGGCAAGCAGTGAGAGCTTGTTCATCGGAAGGGAATGAGATCGGCCGAAGCCGAGGTCGGTCCGGCACCATGCCGGGGGGAGTGGATCAGAATCCACCGAAAGAATGCGCCCGGGGAGCGGGCACTGCAGGACTTCTTGGGAAATCTTGCTGCTCCCTTGCCCCCGTCCGACGGGGCCGGAAGAGGGAGCGAAAAAGGGGCGAGTTCAGTACGAAACTGAACCCGCCCCGGCGAGACCAAAAGTCTCGTGAATCAGCCGCTTACAGGACGACAGCAGAGGTGCTGGTCGAAGCGTAAGCGCCCGAGGTGTCGTTGACGATCGCCTGCAGGTACACGGTGGTACCGACCAGGCCGGCCGGGACGATCTGCGAGAAGATCGCGAAGCCGTTGATGTCGTTGTTGCGGTTCGCCAGCGAGACGATCGGGCTCGACAGGTTCACTTCCACACCGTTGTAGAGCTCGGGGCCCGCACCGGTGATCGAAGCCAGGAAGGTCGTCGTGGCACCCGGGTAGACCGAGTCAACCGACAGGGTGGCGTAGGCACCGCCCGTCAGGGTGGTCACGTCGAGAACCGGAACCGGCGGCGGCGGAGCGACACCCGGGACGTTGATCTCGTCGACACCGATGCCGTCGAGGTCCAGGTACGGGAAGTTATCTTCCTGCACGAAGGCGACGTAGAAGTTGACCGCAGTGTCGACCGGAGTCGAGGTCAGATCGAGCGGCACGATGTTCTCCCAGCTGTTGTCCGGGAGGACCGAGGCGCCCCAATCCTGCAGGATCGAGTACCAGTTGACGCCGTCGTTCGACAGCCAGATGCCGTCCACGGTGTCCGACTCTTCACCACCATCGATGATGGCGGCCGAGATCGTCATGTCACCGGTGTAGCCAGTCGGGTCGATCTGGATGACCATGGCCTGACGGGTGTCGTGGTAGTTGGTCGAGCCCGGGAGCAGGCCCATTTCCAGGTTGAACGAACCGTTGTAGGGGTTCGAGCACGGGCCGAGGTTACCGATGTTGGCCCAGGCTTCCGGGTCGGCGGTCAGCGTGGCGACCTCAATACCGGTCAGCGCCATGTAACCCGGAACGACGCCAGCAGCGGCTTCAAAGTCTTCGTTCAGGGGCAGCGTGGTCGAGCCGGCCGGAAGGTTCAGCGGACCGAGGTCTGTTTGAGCCGAGGCCGCCGCCGGGAACAGCGCGACCGCAGCGAGAGAGAGTGCGAACTTATTCATTGGGGAATCACGGATTTCACCCACACCCAAACCGGGCGCGGATGACTGAGCCTACCAGATCATTGCCGATTATGCAGAAACCTAGTGGAGATTGAGAAATCCTGATCGATCGCCTGCAACGGGTACTCCGGAGAGGGGCGATGGGCCTCCTCCATCCAGACCTCGAGTTGGAGCAAGACCTGTAGCTTGTCCGAGGCCCGATCCCGGGATTCCGCCGGGTCGGCCTCGAGGTCGTAGAGCTGGGTCTGCACCTCGCCCGAGACCAGATTGCGGCGCACCGCCTTCCACTTGCCGGCCCGGATCGCCTGCTGGCCGCGATAGCCGGGGAACTCCCAATAGAGATACGCGTGTTCCTCCTGTTCGCCTCGCCCGAGCAGCGTCGGCGCGAAGGAGATGCCGTCATTGGACGGCGCCTCGACCCCGGCCAGCTCCGCGAAGGTCGGCATCAGATCCCAGAAGGCCGAGACGTGATCGCTCACGCCGCCGGGCGCGATCTTCCCGGGCCAGTTGGCGATCAGCGGCACCCGCAAACCGCCCTCCCACACGCTCCCCTTCCGGCCGCGGAAGGGCCCGCAGCTTGCGAAGAAGGGCGAGTCGGCCCCGCCGATGTCGAAGGTCGCGCCGTTGTCACTGGCGAACATCACCACGGTGTTCTCGCGCACGCCTAGCTCGTCGAGCAGATCGACGATCCGCCCAATGTCCCGGTCCATCCGCGTGACCATCGCCGCGTAGGCCGCGCGCGGCTGCGGGTGCGGCAGGTAGCCCTTGCCCCCCTCGTAGGGCGGGTCTTCCCACAGCCCGGAGTACTCCGCCAGCGAGTCCTCCGGCACCTGCAGCGCGAGGTGGGGAATGGTGTACGGCAGGTAGAGGAAGAAGGGCTGCTCGTGGTTCGCGCGCACCCAGGTCAGCGCATCTTCGGTCATCAGATCGTGCGCGTACTGCTCGCCGACGTGATTCCCCCACACGTTTCCTTCCAGCGGCAGCTTCTCGCCGTCCTTCCACAGATGGGTCGGGTAGAAGTTGTGGGCGACGCGCTGGCAGAGATAGCCAAAGAAGTGGTCGAAGCCTTGGTTCTCCGGGGCGCCGGTCGAATCCGGCCCGCCCAGCCCCCACTTGCCGATGCAGGCCGTGGTGTAGCCAGCGCGCTTCAGCATGGTGCCGAGAGTCTCCGTGCCCGGAAGCAGCGGCCGCTGCCCTTCGACGGCGCCTTCGCCCCAGCCGCCGCCTTCGGTGTTGTCCCGCACGTAGGCATGACCGGGGTGCTGACCGGTCATCAGCACGCAGCGCGAGGGCGCGCACACCGGCGCCCCGGCGTAGTGATCCGTGAAGCGGATGCCTTCCGCGGCCAGGGCATCCAGGCGCGGGGTGCGGATTTTGGTCTGGCCGTAGCAACCCAGCTCGCCCCAGCCGAGGTCATCAGCCAGCACGAAGACGATGTTGGGCGGGGAGGCCGGCGCAGCGGTGGGGTCGCCGCCCAGCAGGAGAGTCGCGAGGAGAGGAACGAGCATCGTCGCCGAGAGATTGCGAACGCTAGCAGCCAACTCGCGTAGGTCGCAAGGACGATGCGCTGGCTCCCCGCTCTCTCGCTCCTTCCGCTCGCCCTGCTGCCCGCCTGTTCGAGCGGCCCCTCGGCCGAAGAGCTGGCCGAACAGGAGAAGGCCGAGATGGCCGCGGCGCTCGGGGTGGCGGTCGCGCGCATCGACGAGGTGGATCTGGGTCTGAAGACGCGGGTCCGCGACAACATCGCCGGGCATGCCGCGCTGCAGAAGCGCCATCTCTGGTCGCTGCAGCTGGACGAGGTCGAGCTGCGCGCTCCGGCTGGGCAGCTGGTCCGCGCCCGCGTCCTGCGCATCCCGCTGCACGAGCCCTTTGCAGGAGGCACGGCCTTCTACGCCTTCGATCGCGAGGGACGGCTCTATGCTCTGGGCTTGTCCGGCGAGGCTTTCGAGCGAGGCGCCCACGGCCAATGGCCTGGCTTCCTCGCCCAGTTCAAAGGACGGCGGGCCGCCAGCACCGCGGAGCTGCCCACGCCGGTGGCGGCCTTCCGCATCACCGAAGCCGCCGAAGCCGACCCCACCGGCGAGGTCGCCACGCTCTACGCCCACCATCGGCTGATGGCCGAGAACGTCGCGCGCACCACCCAGGTCCTCACCTTGACCGGCCGCGGCGAAATCCCATCCTCGGACCTGCTGCGGGACTGGGCGGCGCGCTACGCGGGGCTGCGCGGCATGGCCAGCCAGCTCGAGCCCATCCTCGGACGCGCGACGGCGGCGGGGTACGACCGCCACGTGGTCGCCGGCCAGGAGATCCTGGCCCAGGCCGCCTTCGCCGCCTCGGCGGGTCAGGCGGGCGAAGTCCGACGTCTGGTCGGCGGCGAGCTGCAGCGCTCGAGCTGCCAGGCCTGCCATCAGATGGACAGCCCGCGCACCGGCGGGCCGCTGCAGCCCACCTTGGCCGCCTCCCTCACCGAACGGGGGGCGCCCCCGCTCTACCGAGTCGGGCACGACGTCTGGGCCCCGGATGGCCGCGAGCAGGAGGCGCAGTATCTGGCCTCGCTGACCAAGGCGGCTTTGCTGCTCGGCGGTGTGCTGCAGGAGGAAGGGCGGCTATAAAGGCCGCATGCGTTCTCTCCTCCTCGCGCTGCCCGTGCTCGGGCTGGCGACCGGCGTGCTGGTTGCTCTTTCCCCGCAAGAGCCGGCCGAGCAGGGCCCGGTCGGTTACGAAGACACCCCCCAGCTGCCGAACAGCGAGTGGCGCGTGCACGATAAGTTTCGGCCGGTGCCCGACGCGATCGTGCCCGGCCGCCCCAGCACCCAGGATCAGGTCGGCAGCGCCCCCTCGGATGCGATCGTGCTCTTCGATGGCACGAATCTCGGGGCCTGGGAAGGCGGCCCCTGGCAGCTCGAAGGCGGCGTCATGACCGTCAACGGCAAAGGGGATATCCGCACCAAGCAGGGCTTCGGCGACTGCCAGCTGCACGTCGAATGGCGCTCCCCCGACGAGCCGGATCGCTCCTCGCAGGGCAAGGGCAACAGCGGCGTCTTCCTGATGGGCCGCTACGAGATCCAGGTGCTGAACAGCTATCAGAACCGGACCTACGCCGATGGCCAGGCGGCCTCGCTGTACGGCCAGAAGCCGCCGGACGTCAACGCCACGCTGCCGACCGGCCAATGGCAGAGCTACGACATCATTTTCCGCGCCCCGCGCTTCGACGAGGAGGGCGCGCTGGTCTCGCCGGCGGTCGCCACGGTGCTCCACAACGGGGTCCTGGTCCAGAACCACGTCGAGCTGCTGGGCCCGACCTCGCACCGCAGCCTGCCGAAGTACCGCAGCCATCCGGAGAAATTGCCGATCAAGCTGCAGGACCACGGAAACAAGGTGTCCTACCGGAACATCTGGATTCGCGAGCTCTAGGGCGTTTTTTCGGGACTTCTGGGCCGGAAAACGCGTCTTAAGAGGGCAGAGAACGAAATCGGGGAACCTCGATCAAAGCCCGTTCGTCCTCTGGATCGTGGGATAAAATCCCCTGAATCCGCTTCTAAACCGACTTTTCTACCCATGAGTCCCCGCAACATCCCCGCGCTGGCCCTCTCCAGCCTTCTGCTCAGCGGCGCCGCTTCGGCCCAGCTGATCGGTGGCGGTTGGGAATCCGAGAACGAGATTCTCGGCACCGTAGGCCTGTCCTCCTTCGGTTGGTCCATCGCCATCAATGGCGACATGAATGGGGATGGCATCCCCGAGATCCTCGCCGGCGCTCCTTCGAAGGGCGCCGGTGCCGGTGGTTACTACGTCATTGACGGTGCCACCAACACAGTCCAGACCATCGTCAACGGCGAAAACACCGCCGACCGCCTCGGCCTCGAGCTGGTCACCCTGGGCGATGTCAACGGCGATGGCATCAGCGAGTTCGTCATCTCGGCCCCCGGCTTCGATCCGGGCGGCAAGAGCTACGCGGGCCGCATCTACATCGTCAACGGCGCCAAGCTCAACGAGTACATCACCGTCGATGGCGAGAACGCAGGGGACAACTTCGGCGATGGCCTGGAGGTCATCCCGGACATCAACAACGACGGCATCAAGGACATCGCGGTCAGCTCGGACATGGGCGACGACGGTGTCAACACCGACTGCGGCATTCTGTACCTGCTCAGCGGTGCGGATGGCAGCGAGCTGATGCGTTTCTACGGCCCCGAGCCGGAGTCGCGTTTCGGTTGCGAGATCACCCACATCGGCGACATCAACGGCGACGGCGTGGAAGAGCTGCTGGTCGGTGCCAAGGGCAGCGAGGTCGACCTGGGCAACGGCCCGGAGACCGACGTCGGACGCGCCTTCGTGATGGACGGCGTCACCGGCTTCCCGATCCACATCGTTTCGGGTCAGTCCGCCTTTGGTTACTTCGGTTCGGCCGTGTCGCGTGCCGGCGATGTCGACAAGGATGGCATCCCCGACTTCATCGTCGCGGCACAGGAACACACCGAGGCTTCGGTGGGCTCCGAGTGCGGCGCGATCTTCATCTACAGCGGCGCCACCGGCCACCTGTTGCGCAAGCACGTCGGGGAGAACCCCGAAGACAAGTTCGGCAAGTCGGTCTGGGGCAACGTCGACGTCAACAACGACGGCCGCCTCGATGTCATCGTCGGCGCCCACCTGAAGGACAAGGGTGCCAACGACTTCCCGGGCGGGATCTACGTGTTCTCGAACAACGGGGACATGATCCTGAACTACACCGGCAACGGCTTCCGCGAGCGCCTCGGCTCCGAAATCGAAGTCGTCGGCGACACCGACGGCAACGGCTACCCCGAGTTCCTGGTCTGCGGCCCGGACTACCGTCCGCCGACCAGCCACCCGCGCGTCGGCCGCCTGCTTGAGTTCGAGTTTGACCCCTACATCTACGCCGACACCAACGAGATTTCGGCGGCCAATGGAGGCACGGTCAACCTGACGCTCGACTTCCGCGAGCGCTACGCCGACCAGTTCTACCGCACGCTGTTCTCCTTCGCGAACAAGCCGCACACCTACATCGGCGACCTGGGCATTCCGCTCTCGAACAGTGGCCTGTTCACGAAGACGCTGAACCTGGACTACAACTTCCTGGATACGGCGGCCAACCTGTCGGGATACCTGGATGCCAATGCCAACGGCGCTGCCAGCTTCGGCATGAACTCGCTGCCGCCGCACTTCGTCGGCCGCACGGTGTACATCGCCGTAGTGACCAACAACATGGTCGAGGCGACCGGCTCCTCGGTCGCGCTGCCGGTCACGGTCATCCCCTAGAGGCTTCCGCAGTCTCTTCAGCCTGGGCGCCATTCGGTGCCCAGGCTTTTTGCGTTTGGCCGTAGACTCTGCGCTCCCTCCCCGCGCGAGACCCACGATGGACCCCATCCGCCTGCCCGGACTTCACGTTCGCCCCCACCGTTTTTCGCTTCCCCTGGATCCGGCTCGCCCGGATGGGCGCAGGATCGAAGTGTTCGCGCGCGAACTGCGCGCGGCGGCGCACGCCGAGGAACACCGCCCCTATCTGGTCTTCCTGCAGGGCGGGCCGGGCTTCGGCTCGCCGCGCCCGCAGAGCAACTCCGGCTGGTTTGCCAAGGCGACCGAGCGCTATCACATCCTGCTGCTGGATCAGCGCGGCACGGGCAACAGCACGCCGATCACCGCGCGGAGCCTGGCCGCGATCGGCGACGCCGAAGCCCAGGCGGATTATCTCAGCCACTTCCGGATGGACCGCATCGTCGACGACTGCGAGGCCATCCGGGCGCAACTCTGCCCCGGCGAAGCCTGGGCCGTGCTGGGCCAGAGCTTCGGCGGCTTCTGCGCGACGCACTATCTCTCTGCGCATCCCGAAGGCCTGCGCGAGGTCTACATCACCGGCGGACTTCCGCCGCTGAGCGCCAGCGCCGAGCAGATCTACGAGCGCACCTTTGCCCAGCTCGAGCGCAAGAACGCCGAGTACTTCGCGCGCTATCCCGAGGACCGCACGCGGCTCGACGCGCTCGCCGACTACCTCGATGCCAATGAGGTGATCCTGCCGGGCGGCGACCGCCTGAGCACCCGCCGTCTGCAGCAGCTGGGGATCGAGCTGGGCATGAGCGATGGCTTTGAAACCATCCACCATCTGCTGGAGATGCCCTTCGTGGATGGCCCGGATGGCCATGAGCCGAGCTACCCCTTCCTGCGCGCGATCGAGAACGCGCTGCACTTCGACACGAACCCGATCTACGCCCTGCTGCACGAGGGCTGCTACACCCAGGGTGCTGCCTCGAACTGGGCGGCGGCGCGCGTGCTCGAGGATCTGCCGGCCTTCGGCCCGGACGCGCGACCGCTGCTGTTCAGCGGCGAGATGATCTACCCCTGGCAGTTTGAGGAGTACGGCGAGCTGCGTCCGCTGCGCGAGGCGGCGCAGCTGCTGGCGGTCAAGGAAGACTGGCCCATGCTGTACGACTGCGCCGCGCTCGCGCGCAATGAGGTGCCGGTCGCGGCGGCCGTCTATGCCAACGACCTCTACGTGGATCGCGACTACTCGCTCGAGACTGCCGATGCGATCGGCAGCTGCCGCGCCTGGCTGACCAGCGAGTTCGAGCACAACGGCCTGCGCGCCGACGGCCCCGCTGTGCTGGGGCATCTGTTCGACCTGGTGCACGGCGAACGCTGAGTTTGCAGGACTCCGTCTCTCTCGGTCGCGTCTTCCGCCTGTGGCTCCCGCTGGCGGCAAGCTGGCTGCTGATGGGCGTCGAACTGCCGATGCTGCAGGTCTTCGTCAACCGGATGGACGACGCAAAGATCCATCTGGCGGCCTACGGCAGCATCGCGTTTGCGATCGCGCTGGTGATCGAAGGGCCGATCATCCAGCTGCTGGCGGCCTCGACTGCGCTGTGCGGCGACGAAGACAGCTTCCGCAAGGTGCGGCGCTTCATGTGGGTGTCCTCCTTTTGGCTGACCGTCGTCCACGTCGTGGTCGCCTTCACTCCGGTCTACGACTGGGTCGCCGGGGTGCTGCTCGACGTGCCGGAGGCGATCAAGGAACCCGGTCGGCTTGGCCTGCAGATCCTGCTGCCGTGGACGGCGGCGATCGCGTATCGCCGCTTCCATCAGGGCGTGCTGATTCGCTTTGAGCGTTCACGCCTGGTGAGCATCGGCACCGTCGTGCGCCTGCTGTCGATCACCAGCGTCATGGCGACCGCCTCGATGGTCGACCACCTGGGCTGGGCCGAGGTGCCCGGGGTCGCCGTCGGGGCGCTGGGGATTTCGGCCGGCGTTACGGCCGAGGCGATCTTCATCGGCTGGGCGGTGCGCGCCACGGTGCGCGAGCGCCTGATCGGCACGCCGCCCAGCGGGCCGCCCCTGACGCGACGCGCCTTCACCGCTTTCTACCTGCCGCTCGCGCTGATGCCGCTGCTGACGCTGGTCATCCAGCCCACCGGCACCGCGGCCATGGGGCGGATGCCCGACGAGCTCAACTCGCTAGCCGCCTGGCCGGTCGTGCACAGTGTGGTCTTCCTGCTGCGCAGCGGCGGCTTCGCCTACAACGAAGTCGTGGTCGCGCTGCTGGGTCGGCCCGGGGCGGTCGCGGCCCTGCGTCGCTTTGCGCTGCTGCTGGCCGGCACGACCTCCGGCATCCTGCTGCTGCTGGGCACGACGCCGCTGGCCGAGCTCTACTTCGGCGCGATCACCGAGCTGCCCGAGGAGCTGATGGTCTACGCCCGAACCGGCGTGCTGATCGCGGTGCTGATGCCGGCCTACCAGGCGCTGCAGAGCTGGTACGGCGGCATCCTGGTGCACGCCCGCCGCACCCGCGCGATCACCGAAGCGGTCGGCCTGTACGCGACGATCGCGCTGATCGGCCTGTGGTGGGGCGCGGAGCACGCGACGATCCCTGGCCTCTACTTCGCCGAGTCCGTGTTTGTGACCGGCGGCATCTGCCAGACCATCTGGCTCGCCATCCGCGCGCGCCGCTCCATTCGCCGCGCGGCTGCGGAAGAGCTCGAAGCCGCCCCCGCTTAGAAGCGATTCGGCGGCGTGAGATGCCAACGCTGATCGTCAGCGTGAAACTGGAGCGTGTGCACGACCTCTTCGCTGACGCTGCGGGGGAGCTCGGACAAGTACCAGGCCCCGTCGCGCTGTTCCACGACGAGGCGCATCGAACAGGTCCGGGGCCGGTCCTGCTCGGGCACCTTCTGAACGAGGCGCACGACCGCCGTGACCGACTCGTCGTCTTCGAGCTGAATCGAGGAAAGTTCGACGCTCTGTGCCCAGCCCTGCGCCAGCCCCCGATGCGCCTCCACGGTCCAGCGCGTCGCCGGCGCGAGCAGCACACCCATGGAATCGATCCACTCACGGAATGACGCTTCCTGAGGGGCTTCAAAACCGACCCGCTTCCAGCTGTGTGACTCGGCGAGGCCGGAGAAGGGGAAGAAGTACTCGCGGTCGTCACCCGGAAGCAGATCACAGCGCGTGATTCCGTACAGCGCCAGCAGGTACTCGGCATAGCTGAGGACGAACTCCTCGGCGCTCGCATCACGCACAAGCGGATGCTGCTCGGGATCGAGTCGCGAGTCCAGCATGACCCAGGCCCGTTCCTGCTGGGCAAGCTGAATCTCAAGAGCATGGCCGTCATGACGAATCAGGCGCACCCAACCTTCTTCTCCCGGCATCGCCTCGACGCGCCAGGCCTGCTCCAGCTTTGGTTGCCAAACCTGCTCCATCGCCAGGCTCAGAACAAGTCCGCAGAGCGGATCGCTGATGAGCAGGGGCCGACCGACATGCTGATGGATCGGTCCAATACCTTCCTCATCCAACCCCATGGCATCCTCCGTCAAGATATCGAGCTGGTAGGGAGCCTCGACCTGACGGACCTGCGCATCCACGAGAGTGATCAGTTCTGCCAGCCACTCCGACTCAGGAGTCGGAGCCGGTGGACCGCCGCAGGAGGTCATCAGCAGCAGCGGGACAAGAAGACGCAGAGCGGGCATAACGAAGTGCTTATGGTAGCGGAATGAGCGAGATCGCCGGGCCGACGCAGCCGCAGCAGCGGATCGTGGCGCTCGACGTGCTGCGCGGCGTAGCGCTGCTGGGCATTCTGGTGATCAACATGCGGTACTTCGCGATGCCGCTGCGGGCGCTGAATGATCCCAGCTGGCCAGGCGGCGCGATGAGCGACGCCGACTTCTTCGGCTGGTTCCTCGGCAGCTGGCTGTTTGAGGACAAGATGATCGCGCTCTTCTCGATGCTGTTCGGCGCCGGCATCGTGCTGACCGCGCAGCGCAGCCTGCGCTTGCATCTATCACGCCAGTGGTGGCTGTTCGTGATCGGCCTGGGTCACGCCTTTCTGCTTTGGCACGGCGACGTCCTGATGATCTACGCGGTCTGCGGTCTGCTGTTGACTCTTGTCCGGCGCGCCCCGGCCAGCCTGCTGATTCCGGCGGGCATCCTGTGCGTCCTGGGCGCGATCGGCAGCCGGCAGTGGGCGCCGCTGCTGGACGACCTCGGCCCCCCGCTGGTCGCGGAGACGCAGCAGGAAGCCAGCCCCACACCGTTTGAAGAACGGCGCGCCAAAGCCTGGGGGCGCCTGCTCGCCCAGGAAGACGAGATCCATCACGCCGACTACGGCGCGCTGTTCGCGTGGCGCGCCGAGCTCAATCTCTGGTGGCACTTCTACGGCGGGCTGTTCAACCTGCTGCGCTGCGGCGGCTTCATGCTGATCGGCATGGGCCTGATGCGCGTGCGCTGGCTGGACGGCAGCCGGGGCCTGCGCTTTGAACTGGGCCTCGCCGCCAGCGGTCTGCTCGGCGGCAGCGCGCTGGCCTGGCTGGGCATGCACCCGCAGCTCACAAACATCCTCGGCACCGAGACGGTCGAAGACCCGGACGCGCTCGCGCGCCTCCGCCGCACCGGTTTGATCCTCCGCCATCTGGCCGCCGGCCCAATCACACTGGCCTGGATCGGCCTGGTGCTCGCCTGGCGCCGCAGCCCCTTCTTGTGAATGCTCCCGCGCGCGCTGGCGGCCGTGGGCCGCATGGCACTGACTGCCTACCTGGGCACCACCCTGATCTGCGTGCTGATCTTCGACGGCTGGGGCGCGGGCCAGTTCGGCTCCTGGAGCCACGCCGAGACCTGGCGGCTGACCAGCTGGATCTGGCTGTTCTGGCTGATCGCCGCGTCAGCCTGGTTCAGCTTCTTCCGCTTCGGCCCGATGGAGTGGCTGTGGCGCAGCCTGACCTTCCTGCGCCCGCAGCCGATGCGCGAGCGCGGCTAGGCTGGGCGCATGCTGCACGCTCTGCTGCTTGCCGCCGCGGCCCAGGTGGGAATCGCGGACGAACTCACGCCCGCCTTCCCGGACACCGCCTTCGCCGAGGCGCACCCCCGCTCGGTCGAGGGCCAGGTTCGGGCGCACAGCACCGAGTCCCTGCGCGGCATGCGGACTGCGTTGCACGTCTACGTCAGCGCGGAGGACGGCGAGAACGTGACCCTCGTCGTTCGCCACCTGGAGAGTCGCGACACTCTGGGCCTTCGTCTTGCGCGCCTGCACGCCGTTCCGGTCGAAGAGAACACCGGCCTGACCAGCCGCACCGAGCAGTTTGAAGGCGTCGAGAATCCGCACGTCATCCGCCGCGCGCCGTTCTTCGTCTTCGACCCGATCGAGCCGCTGATCTCGACCTCGGGCGCGGGCGCCGATCAGGCCACCGCCCCAGGCAAGCAGGGCGGCGTCGCTTGGAGGCTGGAGATCGTCCCCGAGCAGGCCGGGGATCAGCACTATCAGGTCACGATCGTGCGCGGCGAGGCGACGGAGAGCCTCGTCTGGCATCTGCTGGTCCACGACGCGCAGCTGCCGCCGCGAAGCGAATGGGGCTTCGCCTACACCAACTGGTTCAGCCCGCAGGAGATCGCACGCCGCCACGGCGTCGAGGCCTGGTCGGCCGAGTTCTGGCCGCTGCTGCGCCGCTATGCCGAGCTGATGGCTGACGGTGGGCAGGACACCTTCTGGCTGCGCTGGCAGGACTTCTTCACGCAGGGCGCCGGCGGCCGCTGGAACCTCGACCACGGCCGGCTCGAACGCTACGTGCGCACCTTCCTGGCCAGCGGCTTCGATTGGATCGAAGGCGCGCCGATCGCCTCGCGCCCGGAAGGCGACTGGTCCAAGGATTGGCTGGAGCTGCGCTTCGGCAAGGTGGCCGCGACCAGCGAAGAAGGGCAGCAGGTGCTGCGCCAGGTCGCGCGTCAGCTGCGCAGCGCGTTTCGCACCAACGACTGGAGCCGGCAGTGGATCCAGCACATCGCCGACGAACCGACGGATGTGAACGCCGCCGACTACGCGAAGCTCGCTGGCATCCTGCGCAAGGAGCTGCCGGGTGTCCCGATCGTCGAGGCCACGATGACCCGCGCGCTGGTCGGCGCGGTCGACATCTGGTGCCCGCAGGTGCACAAGTATCAGCAGAACCGCGCCTTCTTCGACGAGCGTCAGGCGGCCAGCGATCAGGTGTGGACCTACACCTGTCTGGTGCCGGGCGGTCCCTGGCTGAATCGCCTGCTCGACCAGGAGCGCCTGCGCCCGGTGTACCTCGGTTGGGCCGGCGCGCACTTCGGGACCAGCGGCTTCCTGCACTGGGGGCTGAACCACTACAAGTGCGAGGATCCGTTCGCGCGCTCGGTCGTCGACCATCCGGCGCAGCCGAACACGACCAACAAGCTGCCTGCCGGCGACACCCACATCGTCTACCCGGGCCCGTATGGCCCCTGGTCCAGCACCCGCTTTGAGGCCCATCGCATCGGGCTCGAAGACCTGGCGATGCTGCGCATGCTGCAGGCGGAAGACCCGGAGGCTGCCGCAACTCTGATCTCCCAGGTCTTCCGCGGCTACGACGACTGGGAGCCCTCGGTCGAGGCCTACCGCGCGACCCGTGCGCAGCTGATGGCCGCGCTCGCAGGGCGGAACTCAGCCCAGTAGCGCCCGACGACGGATCCCCTGCCCGGGGATCCGGTCTATCATCCGATTCCCGAGGCATCGCGTCCTCCAACCCTCTGCCCCACCTCGCATGCTGCGCAACCTCCGCCTCCTGACCTTCTCCGCCATCGGCACGCTCTGCTGCACCCTCGCCCTGAACGCGCAGGATCGCGTCACCGGCAAGCCCTGGGCGACTCGTTCGGAGGTCTACGCCCAGCACGGCATGGCGGCGACCAGTCAGCCGCTGGCGACGCAGATCGCGCTCGACATCCTGAAGCAGGGTGGCAGCGCGGTCGATGCCGCGATCGCGGCCAACGCGGCGCTGGGGCTGATGGAGCCGACCGGCTGCGGGATCGGCGGCGATCTGTTCGCGATCGTCTGGGACGCGAAGTCGGAGCAGCTCTATGGGCTGAACGCCTCCGGCCGTTCGCCGCAGGGCCTGAGCCTGGAGAAGCTGCGCGAGCTGGCGCCGGACGGCATCCCGGCCTACGGCCCGCTGCCGGTGAGCGTGCCCGGCGCCGTCGATGGCTGGTTCGAACTGCACCAGCGCTTCGGCAAGCTCGAGATGGCCGAGGTGCTCGCGCCGGCGATCCGCTATGGCCGCGAGGGCTTCCCGGTCACCGAGCTGATCTCCTACTACTGGCGCGCCTCGGCGCGCGGACTGTCGCGCTACGAGGGCTTCAGCGAGACCTTCCTGCGCGAGGGGCGCGGCCCGCGCACCGGCGAGCTGTGGACCAACCCGCTGCTCGCCAACACCTACGAGCGGCTCGGGAAGGAAGGCCGGGACGTCTTCTACAAGGGCGAGATGGCGCGCACCATGGCCTCCTTCATGGAGCGCGTCGGCGGCTACCTGCGCTACGAAGACTTCGCCGCGCATACCAGCGAGTGGGTCGAGCCGGTTTCGACTAACTACCGCGGCTGGGATGTCTGGGAGCTGCCGCCCAACGGCCAAGGCATCGCCGCGCTGCAGATCCTGAACATCCTCGAGCAGTACGACGTCAAGGAGATGGGCTTCGGCAGCGCCGACTACGTGCACCTGTTCACCGAAGCCAAGAAGCTCGCCTTCGAGGACCGCGCCAAGTTCTACGCCGACATGGACTTTGCTGAAGTCCCGGTCGACTGGCTGATCTCCAAGGAGTACGCCAAGGAGCGCGCGGCGCTGATCGACATGAAGAAGGCGGCCGACAGCTATCCGGCCGGCAACCCTCACCTGGAAAGCGGCGACACCATCTATCTGTGCACCGCCGACGCCGAGGGCAACATGGTGAGCCTGATCCAGTCCAACTACCGCGGCATGGGTTCCGGCCTATGCCCCGACGGCCTGGGCTTCTGCTTCCAGGATCGCGGCCAGCTCTTCGACCTCGAGCCGGGGCGCGCCAACAGCTACGAGCCAGGGAAGCGCCCCTTCCACACCATCATTCCGGCCTTCGTCACCCAGGACGGTCAGCCGCTGATGGCCTTCGGCGTGATGGGCGGCGCCACCCAGCCGCAAGCGCACGCCCAGATCGTGGTCAACATGGTCGACTTCGGCATGAACCTGCAGGAGGCCGGCGACGCGCCGCGCATGCTGCACAGCGACTCCAGCCAGCCGACCGGCGAGCGGATGACCAACGGCGGCGACCTGGCGCTGGAGCGCTGGTACTCGGACGAGGTCCGGGCCGAGCTCGAGAAGCGTGGCCACAAGCTGCGTTATCGCCGCGGGGCCTTCGGCGGCTACCAGGCGATCTTGCGAGATCTGGCAACTGGGGTGTACGCCGGTGCCAGCGAGTCGCGCAAGGACGGCCACGCGGCCGGTTATTGATCGGCGGAATTCTGCGCGACGCGCAGGCCCTGCGGCCCGTCTGTCGAGGGGAGCCTCGCTCGTCTCGACTCTTTCCGATCTCTTCCCATGTCCAAATCCCCTCTCCTTTCCCTCCTGGGCCTTGCTGCGCTCGCGCCCGGCGCCCTCGCTCAAGCCGGCGGCCTGTGGTCCGAGCTGGACGAGACGCGTGGCCCCGAATTGCGCTCGCACTACGGCTTTTCCGTCGCCTTTCTCGACGACCTCAATGGAGATGGGGTTTCCGAGATCCTGGTCGGCGCGCCGCTGGCGACGAACGGAAGTACGACCAGCGACGGCTACGCCGAAGTCCTCGACGGCGCCACGCGCGCGGTGCTGCGGACCCATCTGGGCGTCTCCTCCCCCGGCGGCGCGCTGGGCTACGAGACCACCCGCCTCGGCGATCTCGACGGGGACGGGATCGGCGACTACGCGCTGGGCGAACCGAATGGTTCGGCGAGCCGCGACCGCATCGGATTGGTGCACGCGTACTCGGGCGCGACCGGCGATCTGATCTGGACCGCGGAGGGATCGCAGCCCTGGGCGGATTTCGGCGCCGAGATCGTCGCCACTGCCGACGTGTCGGGTGATGGCATCCCCGATCTCGTCGTCAGCGAGCGCGACTGGTCGCGCAGCATCTTCGAGCAGTACTTCGGCCGGGTTCACCTGCTGTCCGGCGCCGACGGCTCGCGCCTGCACACGCTGCACGGAGCCGAGACCCGCGATCAGCTCGGGCAGCGCATCGGCCTGATCGGCGACCTCGATGGCGACGGCGTCCAGGAGCTGGGCATCCATCGACGCGGGCCCGCCTATGACACGCCGGGCTACCTGGCGATCTACTCGCTGATGAGCATGGAGCGCCTGACCGAGCTCGTCGGGCCGCCCGCGCAGATCTTCGACCTGACCGGTTGGGGGCAGTCCTTCTGCGGGCTGGGCGATCTGAATGGTGACGGCCATGACGAGTTTGCGATCACCGCCGAGACCGAGGATGCCTTCCCGTGGGTCAACTCCGGCTCGGTCACGGTCTACGACGGCCGCACCGCGGAGCTGGTCTGGAAGCGGAAGACCGATGTGAACTACGGTTACTTCGGCCGCCAGATCGCCAACGCCGGGGATCAGGACGGCGATGGCGTCCCCGACCTGCTGGTGTCCGAGCCGGGCCGCTATCCGGGCGGCGCGGTGCACCTCCTGTCGGGGGTGGATGGCCGCAGGCTGGCGGTGCTCGAAGGCGAGGGAAACTCCGATGTCTGGGGCTTCGCGCTCGACGCGGGCGCCGACCTGGACGGCGACGGGATCAGCGAGTTTCTGATCGGCGCCCTGGAGGACGACGTCTTCCGCACCTTTGAAGGTCGCCTGGAGGTCGTCTCGTGGAACCGGCTGATCACTCCCAGCGCGCGGGTGGCCAGCAACGGTCAAGGCGGCAGCCTGTCGATCGACGCCCACTTCCCGGCCAGTGAAGCCGGCGCGTCGTATCAGCTGATGCTCTCCACCTCCGGTACCGGGCCGGTCTTCGTGCAGGGGCTGGCGGTGCCGCTGACGCGCGACCAGCTTTTCGGCCGCTCCAACCGCGGCAAGCTCGGCAGCAACTTCGCCAACGCGGTCGGCACGTTGAATGCCGCCGGCGATGCGCAGATTGACTTCGCCTGGGCGCCCGGCCACTTCACCGGCCAGGTCGGGCGCAGTTACTGGGCCTGCGTGGTCAGCTTCGACGCGGCCGGGCCGCGCCTGGCGTCGGCCGCCGCCGCGATCACCATCGTGCGCTAGTCCGCCGCCGTCGCGGGGCCGGCCGGCGGGTCGGCTTCGCGACTCGCGTGGACCTGAAAGAGCTGCCGTGCGCGATCCTGCGACCAGCCATAGAGCGCGAGCCTGGGGAAGCGGAAGATCCGCCCCTGCAGCGGGAGGCTGCGCGCCCACTCGAGGCCCTGCTGCCGCGTGGCCTCGCCGGCCCGACGCTGCGGTCGCGCCAGAGTCAGGTGGGCTTTCACCGGGCGCGCAACGCGGCGCACTTGCGCTGCGCCCGGCAGCCCCGACTCCTGCGCGGCCTGCCAGGCCAGCGGGCGCACCGCGGCGATCCAGCCTTCGACCTCTTCGCGCCCCCTCCCCAGCAGCGCCGACAGGGCTGAGTAGTGCTGAGGATTCCCCATCGGCACGAGCTCGGTCAGCTCCGCCTCGAATCCCGGGAATGGCTGCTCCGCGAGGGCTTCCCATGCCGCCTGCGCGACCGCAGCCCCACAACGCCCCAGGAATGCCACGGTCAGGTGCAGGTCCTCGGGAGCAAACAGCCGGATTCCGGCCGGCGGATCGCGCGGCAAACGCGCATCCCCTTCGGCCGTCAGTCCCAGGAACCAGTTGCCGTCCTCGGTCATGGCAGAGGTCGCCAGCGCACGCCTTCGATCCGCGCGCTGGTCTGAAAGCAGCTGATGCCCAGACGCCCGACGGGCTGCACTTCGGTGCGCAGCGAAAACGCCACCCCGTCCCGGAGCTGCTCGAACAGCGGCTCCTCATCGACCCAGGCACGGATCGCCTCGCCATCGACGCGGACACGCAGGCGGTAGCTGCGGCCCGGCTGGAAGTCGCGGAAGCTGCGGCTGGCATTCATCGAGGCGTCCTGACCATCGACGCAGGACAGCCCGCACAGAGCGCCGCCCCAGCCGCCCAGCACCACGCTCACTTCCGAGTTACCGAGGGGAAGATTGAGCGCGCAGAAGAAGTCGCTGCCATCCAGCCGCGCTGCCCGGACCTCGATCTCGTAGTGCGGCGACAGGGGCAACTCGCCGGACCAGCGGACGCCCGTGAGCGGCGATCCGAAACGCATCGTCAGCGCGGGGCCGGCAGCTTCGTACTCGACCTCTCCTTCGCCGCCGAAGGACACGGATTCCCAGTGCGTGGCGAGCAAGGGAAGCTCGTTCCAGGGTGCCGCACCCTGCTCGCGCGGTGCATGGCAGGCGGCCGCGGCCAGCAGGCACAAGCCCAAGGCCTGGGGCAGGAAGAAGGGGAACGCCGCGCGCATCGTTCGTCTAAGGTGAAGTGCCGGCGCAGGGCTTGCAAGCGCTGCCGCCGATTCACGCTGCCCCACCGCTTCTCTGCTCCGTGATTCACCGCGCCTTCCTTCTGGGCTTGCTGCTCGCCCTCATCCCCGCCTGCTCCGACCACGCCGAGCCGGAACAGAGCGGCCTCGACCACGCGCCGCGCCTGGTCGACCTCAGTCAAGTGCAGGCCGAACTCGCGCAGCTCGAGGGTCAACCCTACCTGCTCAACTTCTGGGCGCTCTGGTGCGCACCGTGCGTCGCCGAGATGCCCGCCCTGATCGAGGTCGCCGAAGAGTTTGCGGACCAGGGCCTTGCCTTCGTCACCATCAACTACGACGTGATGGTGCCCGTCGATGACATCGAGGGCACGCTGGCCCGGGTCGCCGAGTTTCAGAGCCAGCGCGGCCTCGACGCCGCCGTTCTGGTCTACGACGCCGACGACTACGACGGCATCAACGATGCCCTCCAGCTCCCGGGCCCCATCCCGGTCACCCTCGCTTTCGATGCAACCGGCCAGGAGGTCGCGCGTATCGAAGGAGCCGCCGAGCACGAGCAGTTCCGCGAACTGGCGCGCACGGCGCTGGGCTTGACTGCCGCCCCCGCGTCAGGCTCCTCTCAGTAACTACCTTCCACCACCCAGAACCTCATGATGCTTTCCACTCTCCTGGGGGCGGCCCTGCTGCAGACCAGCACACCGCCTTCCGAGCCCATCACCTTGCTGGTCAACTACCACTCCCGCCCCGACGACGCGGAGCTCGACTGGTACCGCGCCCAGGGCGCGACGATCAAGTATCGCTATTCGATCATTCCCACCCTGGCGGTCATTGCCGACGAAAGCCTGATCGAGTCCATCACCGACCGCCCGAATCTTCACTACATCGAGGAAGACACTTCCTACGAGATCTTCGACATCGACAACACCTGGGGTGTCGAGTGGATCGGCGGGCGCTACACCCTGGCCTCCGGCTACAACGGAGCAGGCATCAAGGTCGGCGTCATTGATACCGGCATTGACTACAACCACCCGGAGCTTGCCAGCGTCTACGCCGGCGGCTGGGACTTCGTCAACAACGACGCCGACCCCATGGATGATCACTTCCATGGCACCCACGTCAGCGGCACGATCGCCGCGCAGGAAGATGGGACCGGCGTGGTCGGGGTCGCGCCCGCGGTCGAGATTTATGCGCTGAAGGGGTTCAGCGCGAGCGGCAACGGCGTGGCAAGCGACCTGATTGCCGCGGTCGATTGGACGACCGTCAACGGCATGGACGTCGTCAATAACAGCTGGGGCGGTGGGCACACCTCGACCATGCGTGATGCCTTCGATGCCTCGATGGCCGCCGGCGTCATTCACGTCTGCGCCTCGGGCAACAACTACGGCTTCGGCGGTGTGTCCAACCCGGCCCGCTATGCCAGCACCTATGCCATCGGCGCCATGGACATCAACGGCAAGCTCGCGCCGTTCTCTAACCGCGGCCCCGAAGTCGACTTTGCCGCGCCCGGCGTCGACGTGCTTTCGGCCAACCTGGGCGGCGGCTACACCACCGCCAGCGGCACTTCGATGGCCTCCCCGCACGCCTGCGGCGTGGTCGCGCTGCTGCTCGCGCACGGCAACCTCGTCGACGAAGACGGCGACGGCCACCTGTTTGAAGAGGTCCGCAATCGCATGGCCAAGGTCGCGATCGACCGCGGCGATGTCGGTCGAGACAATCGATTCGGCTGGGGCGTCGTCAATGCTCCAGGCTCGATGGTCGAACCCATGTTCCTGCAGATCGGCGAAGCTCAAGCCGGCCAGGCAGTCGGCGTCCAGGCCACCGGCTGCACGCCCAGCGACACCGTCACCTTCCTGCACGGCTTCCGCCCGGGGCGTTTTGACTTGGCCAGCGCTGGCACGCTAATTGGGATTCGTGGCCCGCAGGTCGTCCGTACCGCGACTGCGGATGCGGCGGGCTTTGCTGGGGTGTATCTGACGGTCCCGGGCAACCTCTCCGGGTTGCTGACCTACGTCCAGGCGATCGAGACCAGCTCGAACACCTCGCAGGTGGTGCCGATCCTGGTGCAATAGCGAGTCTGACCCCCTTGAGTGGGCTCATTGCTGCGCCATCCGCAGCGGCCAGCGCCACCTCAGGACTTCCTTTAGCTGCCACCGCTGATCACAGACCCCTGCCGATTGGGCAGGGGTCGTTCTCGTCTTCACCGTCACGCCGCGGACGTAGTTCCGGTAAGCCG
>PAHY01000060.1 GCA_002705055.1 Planctomycetota bacterium | reverse complement strand
CAGGCTGCCCCGCGGCGGCGGCCGCCGCTTCCAGGCGCACGCGGTCATCCGCGGTCGGCCCCAGCCCGCCCGAGCTCAGGACCAGCGGAACGCTGCCATCAATCGCCGTCAGGAATCGGTGCAGAGCGCCCGGAGCATCGCCGATCGTGCGCATCTCTTGCACCTGCACGCCCAGCAGGCGCAGACGCTCGGCCAGCCAGCCGGCATTCCGATCCAGCACCCGACCATCGAGCAGCTCCTCGCCGATCGAGAGCACCAGCGCGTCCGGGCTGGGAAGGCTCATGCCTCGGCCTGCTTCGGAAGCTTCTTGCCGCGCGCGGCGACCAGCAGCACGCCCAGCTCATAGAGCAGGACCGTCGGCATCGCCATCAGAAACTGACTGAAGGGCTCGGGCGGAGTGAGCATCGCGCCGAGCACGAAGGCGATCAGGATGAAGTGCCGGCGGTACTTGCGCAGGAAGGCGGCGTCCACCACGCCGGCAGCGCCCAGGCCCGACATCAGCACGGGCAGCTGGAACACCATCACCAGCGCGAAGGTGAACATCAGATACAGGCCGAAGTAGTACTTCAGCGAGTAGTTCGCCACGAAGGCGGTCTGGTCGAGCCGAGCGTAAAGAAACTCGAGGACCAGCGGGAAGAACACGAAGTAACAGAAGCAGAGGCCGCCGATGCTGAGCAGGAAGGACCACGGCAGATAGCGCCGCACCGCCTTGCGTTCGTGGAGGTGCAGGCCCGCGGAGACGAATGCCCAGATCTGGAAGATCAGGAAGGGCAGGCCCAGCACCACCGCCACGAGGAGGGAAGCCTTCAGGGTGAAGAACAGATCCTCGAGCGGGCTGAGCACCGCCAGCTGCTTCGGCACTTGGACCGGCGGATCGGCAGAGGCGAGGCTCTCGACCGCGCTGCGGTGCGGCCGCATGAACAGCCAGATCAGCTGGTCCTGGAAGAAGATCCAGCCGCCGAAGAAGACCACCCCCACGACGGCGAGCGCACGGAACATCCGCGAGCGCAACTCGTCGAGGTGCTCCCCGAAGGTCATCCGGGCGCTTTCGGCCGGAGTCGGATCGGTGGACGGAGTGGCGTCGGTCACGGTGCGGGCCCAAAAGGAACAGGCCGTAGAACCTTCATTCTACGGCCTGTCGAGTGCGAGGGAATCGACCTAGAGGCCGAGCCAGCTCAGCCAGTCGCGACGGGGCACGATCTGCACGCTGAGGCCCTGCGCCGAGCGGTAGGCATCCTGCTGGTCCCACGGGACGATGTCGCCGGTCTCTTCGTCGAAGAAGGGCGTACCCAGCAGCAGGAAGTCGGTCTCGATGGTGACGTCGTCGACGACCTGGATGCCGACCTGAGCCAGCTTGATCTTCATGTCGTCGGCGCTGTAGGCACCGAAGCCGTTGCCCAGCAGGACCGCGACCTGGCTGCGGTTCGGATCGAAGACCGCGTTGCGGATCGGGTCGCCGGCGGCGATCGGGTTGTACTTGTCGGCGGTCTCGACGATGTGGACTTCGCTGCGACCGTCTTCGACGTTGGCGACCTTCAGGCGACCCTTGATGGCGCCGGTGCTTTGGTCGAGGACGTCAAACTGCAGGCCGGGGGCGACGCGCTGGGTGCGACCCAGGTCGATCCAGGCCTTGTTGACGCGCGCGTTCGCGGTGAGGACCGCGCCGTCCGGGCTGTCCGCGCGGCGGGCCACCGCGTTGAGGCGCGAAGACAGGATGTCGTTGCGCTGCTTGAGCGAAACGCTGGCGGCGCGCACCGCGGCGATCTCCGCGTCCTTCTCGGCTTCGGTCTGGGTGAGACGATCGTCGAGCTCGCGATACTGATCGCGCAGAGCGTCGCGCTGACGCTCGAGGTCGACGATCTGCTCGTTCATCGAGTTGCGGGTGTCGTCCAGTTCGCCTTCGAGGTCGCTGATGCGCTGATCCTTGTCGGCGAGAGCGGTATCGGTTTCCGACTGGCGGGCATCCAGATCGGCGCGCAGCTGCGCGATCTGACGCTCGGTGTCGGCGATGCGCTCCTTGGCGGCGTTGTAATCGCTGATGACGGTGGGCAGGACCGCTTCGACGGTCTCGGCGTTCGGATCCGCGTTCGGGAAGACACCCCCGAGCTGCTGGATCGCGTTGGTCATCAGGTCGGTGTTCGACAGGGCCGTGCGCTCGGGCTGCCAGCCGGCCTTCTGCGAGATCGCGAGACCCTCGGCGCGACGAGCCTTCTCGGCTGCGTCGAGCGTCGCGTTTTCCTGCTGCGCCGTGGCGAGCGCGTCTTGAGCTTCCTTGAGCTTGCCGGAGGTCGAGAACGCGACGAAGATCGAGACGAGCGCGATGACGAGGAACGCGATCGCCCACATCATGCTGACCTGGGCGGCTCCGCGGTTGGACTGGGACATGAGTAGCTACTCGAGTGTTGTTGGGGGGGGAACGGACCCGCTCGGGTTCCTGAGGGGACGAGGGAATCCGGCCCTCGGATAGGAACCCAGCCCGTTGCGGGAACGCATTTTTTACGGGAGCCTTGCCCAGGGGTCAAGGCTGCTCAAAGATAGAGGCCGTCATGGATTCCGTCGATTCGGCCGCTCCGAGCCCTCAGCACGGCCTGAGGGTGGTCGGCGTGCTCGGCGGCGTCGGCTCCGGCAAGAGCACCGCGGCCCGATTTCTGGCCCAGGCGCTGGCCGCCCCCCACCTCGACGCCGACGCCGAAGTGGCCCGGCTGTTCGCGGATCCGGCCCTGCTCCAGCAGCTGGATGCGCGCTTCGGCGGCGGTCTGTTGCAGGAAGATGGCAGTCTCGACCGCGCCGAGCTGGGCCGCCGGGTGTTTGACGACGCCTCGGCCCGCCAGGCGCTCGAATCGATCCTCCATCCGGCGGTCCGGCGGGCGCTCTGGTTGGGCCTGCAGCAGGCAGAAGCGGCGGCAACCGGCCCTGAACCAGGTTTTGCAGTCCTCGACGTCCCGCTGCTGCTTGAGAATGGCCTTTCAAAAGCCTGTGACTTCCTGGTCTTCGTCGAGGTCCCGGATGCCCTGCGCGCCGCCCGCGCCGGCGCCCGCCACGGCTGGGATGAGGCCACCTGGCGCGCCCGCGAAGCTGCCCAGGCGCCGCTCACCGCCAAACGGGCGGCCGCGGATGCTATCCTGGACAACGCTGGCGGAGTCGAAGACCTGCGCGCCGCGGTTGAGGGGCTGATCCCTCGCCTCCGCGCCCTCCCTCCCCGCTCCCTGCGGGACCGCTGGCCCGATCCGGAACGTCCGCCCCCGGCGGCCGAACCGAACGCGTGAACCGCGAGACCATCCGGGTATTTCTTTTCCTCCGGCTGGCTCCTCTTCCGAACATCCATGGCTGAATCCGCCTCTCGTCGCCGCCGTCGTCGGCGTGCTCGCCCGCGTAAGGGCAATCAACAGAACCAGCAGCAGTACTCGGTCTCCCTTCCGGATCCGCCGGAAGAGGCCTGGGACAAGAAGTCGGTCAAGAGCTTCGCCACGAAGCTGAAGAAGGCCGAACTGCACCTCGCCGATCTGCTGCCGCTGTCGCTGCCCGACCTCCAGGAGGTCGCCGACAAGGAGAAGGTCGAGGAAGCCTTCGGCATGAGCCGCGGGGCCGCGCTGCGCGCGCTGATCACCTCGCGCATGGAGAAGGCCGGCGTCTTCTTCGTGACCGGCACGCTCGACATCAGTCCGCAGGGCCACGGCTTCCTGCGCCAGGGCGTCAACGACTACACACCCAATCTCGACACCGACGTGCTGCTGCACAAGGAGCTGATCGAGAAGCACAACCTGCAGCAGGGCCAGGAAGTCGCGGGCGTGCTGGCGACGCCGACCGGCGAGGACCAGCTGATGGTGCTGCACGAGGTGCTGACCGTCTTCGGCGAAGACCCGGAGAAGCAGTACTCGATCGCGCCGTTCAAGGAGCTGGTGCCGCTCTACGCGGAAGAGCGCCTCGGCCTGGAGACAGAGCAGGATCTGATCGAGACCCGCATCGTCGATCTGATCTCGCCGATCGGCAAAGGGCAGCGCGGGCTGATTGTCGCGCCGCCGCGCACCGGCAAGACGGTGCTGCTGCAAATGATCGCCAACGCGCTGGTGACCAATCACCCCGACTGCCACCTGATCATCCTGCTGGTCGACGAGCGTCCGGAAGAGGTCACCGACTTCGAGCGCTCGGTGGTCGGCGAGAACCGCGAGATCGTCGCCAGCACCTTCGACGAGCCGCCGGCCCGTCACATCAAGGTCGCCGAGATGGTGATCGAACGCGCCAAGGCCAAGGTCGAGCAGGGCGAGGACGTGATCATTCTGCTGGACTCGATCACCCGCCTGGCACGCGCCTACAACAACGAAGCGCCGTCCAACTCGAAGATCATGACCGGCGGCCTGGTCGCCGATGCGCTGCTGAAGCCGAAGCGCTTCTTCGGCGCGGCGCGCAACATCGAAGACGGCGGCTCGCTGACCATCCTTGCCACCGCGCTGATCGACACCAACTCCAAGATGGACGAGGTGATCTTCGAGGAGTTCAAGGGCACCGGCAACATGGAGCTGGTGCTGGATCGCCAGCTCGCGGATCGCCGCATCTGGCCGGCGATCGAGATCAACCGCTCCGGCACCCGGAAGGAAGACTTGCTGTTCACCAAGGAAGAGCTCCAGCGCGTCTGGCTGCTGCGCAAGGTGCTCAACGAGATGAACCCGGTGGAGGCGATGGAGCTGCTGGTCCAGCGGATGGAGAAGTCCTCCAACAACGCCGAGTTCCTGATGAATCTCTCGGCGTCGAAGTGATGCAGATCCCGGCCCCGTTGGTTCCGCCCAAGCGCCTGCTGATGGGCCCCGGCCCTTCGGAAGTCGCGCCTTCGGTGCTGCGCGCGATGAGCGCCCCCACCCTGGGGCACCTCGACCCGGACTTCCTCCGGGTCATGGACGAGATCGCGGACATGCTGCGGGTGGTCTTCGGCACCGAGAACCGGCTCACCATGCCGATGTCGGGCACCGGCTCGGCCGGCATGGAGACGCTGTTCGTCAACCTGCTCCAGCCGGGCGCGCGGGCGCTGGTCGGCGTCAATGGGGTGTTCGGCACCCGCATGGCCGAGGTCGCGCGGCGCTGCGGCGCCGAGGTCGTGACCGTCGAAGCGGAGTGGGGCCAGGTCTTCTCTCCGGAGGACTTCGCCGCGGCGGCGCAGGGCCAGCGTTTCGACGTGATGGCGCTGGTGCACGCTGAGACCTCGACGGGTGCGGCGCAGCCGCTCGACGGCATGCGCGCGGTCGCCGACGCCTGCGGCGCGCTGCTGCTCGCGGATTGCGTCACTTCGCTCGGCGGCATGCCGGTCGAACTGGATCGCTACGGCGTCGATGCGGCCTACTCCGGCACCCAGAAGTGCCTGTCCTGCCCGCCGGGGCTGGCCCCGGTCAGCTTCTCGGCGCGCGCCGAGGAAATCATGGCGCAGCGCGCCGCGCCGGCGCAGTCGTGGTATCTCGACCTCGGACTGATCGCCAAGTATTGGGGCGGCGAACGCGCTTACCACCACACCGCCCCCATCAATCAGCTGTACGGGCTGCACGAGGCCCTGCGGCTGGCGCTCGAGGAAGGCCTCGAGGCGCGCTATGCCCGCCACCAGCAGCAGGGCGCCGCGCTCGCCGCAGGCCTGGAAGCCCTCGGCCTCAGCCTGTGGGTCGAGCCGGAGCATCGGCTGGCGCAGCTCACCAGCGTGCGCCTGCCCGAGGGCTTCGACGACGCGCGCGGCCGACGCTTCCTGCTCGAAGAGTTCGGAATCGAAGTCGGCGGCGGACTGGGCCCGATGGCCGGCAAGGTCTGGCGCATCGGCCTGATGGGTCACGGCTGCACGCGGCCCAACGTCGAGCTCTGTCTGCGCGGCATCGAGGCGGCGCTGGCCGAGCAGGGCGTGACCGCGTCCCACCCCGCAAGCTGATGGCGCATCTCCGCTTTCTTTACCCGGCGCGCAGCAGCGAGCACGGCGGCAACGCGACCACCGCGCGGCGGATCAGCCAGGCGCTGGAGTCGCGCGGCCATGTGTGCACGGTGCAGCAGATTTCTCGCGAGGAGGCTCCAAAGACCATCCTCCAGCCCGACGACAAGGCCGGAGCCCCCGAGGTGCTGATCGCGTTGCACGCCGTCGACTGCGCCCCCGCCACCCAAGCCGCCGCCGCCGAAGCCGGCATCCCCTGGATCGTCGTGTTTCCGGGCACCGACCTGAACGGCAAGCCCTCGCGCGCCGCCGTGGCTGCGGTGGCTGAAGCCCAGGCCGCGGTCGCGCTGGCACCGCACGCCCGCAAGCGGGCGGTCGAGCTCTACGATCGCCACGACATCGAAGCCGTCCCGCAGGCTGCGCAGGCTCTGCCCGAGCCGCGCGGCGGAGCGCCGCTGCCCGCGCATGCTCCCGCCCTGCCGGAGAATCCCTTCCTGATCGTGCAGCCGACCGGCATCCGCTCGGTCAAAGCACCCTGCGTCGGCATCGAGGCGCTGGCCGCCCTGGCCAAGGAGGAACCGCGCCTGCAGCTGTGGATCGCCGGCCCGGAACTGGAGGAAGCCGAAGCCATGCGCTTGCGCGAAACCGTGGCCGCCCACCCCTGGGCCCACTGGCTGGGCGCCCTGCCGCAGGACGAACTGGCCGGCGTCGTCCGCCGCGCCAACCTGATCCTCAGCACCAGTCGCTCAGAAGGCGCCGCACCGAATTCGCTGCTCGAAGCCGCGCTCTTCTCCAAGCCAATCCTGGCCAGCGACATCCCGGCCCACCGCTTCTTCCCTGGCGCTCGCTTCCTGTTTCAGGACGCGCGTGAGCTGCGCCGCAAAGTGCGCGCCCAGCTTGAGAATCCAGCTGATGCGCAGATGGCCGCGCGACAGCTTCGGGAAACGACTCGTACGCAGTTCGATCGCACGCGCGAAGCAGTTGCGTGGGATCGTTTGGTCGCGCGGGTGATGGGTTAGGAGGGCACGGAGCGGGGCAGCTCGAAATGGTGGCGTCGCGCTCGCCCGGCTGCGCCGGGCTCGAAGCTCCGCACCATTTTCGACTGCCCCGCTCCTGCCCGACATGACTCAACCGCGTGGACCGTCGCGCCGCGATAGGCTGAGTGCGTGCGTAGGATTGCCGCATTGTTTGTTCTTGTTGGAGCGTGCCAGAGCCAGGGAGTCGCGAAGGGCGAGGTGATTGAGGCGGATCTCGTGGTGTATGGGAATACGAGCGCGGGCGTGGCGGCGGCGGTGCAGGCGGATCGGCTGGGCTTGTCCGTGGTGATGGTGGGGCCGAGTGAGCACTTGGGTGGTTTGACGAGCGGTGGCCTAGGCTGGACGGATAGCGGGCGCAAGGAAGTCGTGGGCGGTTTGAGCCGCGAGTTCTATCAGCGGGTCAAGGCGGTGTATGACGAGCCGGAAACGTGGAGGTGGCAGGATGCGGAGGATTATGGGCGTTATCGGCCGGGAGACGACGCGCAGTGGACCTTTGAGCCTTCGGTCGCGGAGCTGGTGTTTGAGGAGATGATCGCGGAGTCCGGCGTGGTGGAGCTGCGGGGCGAGTGGCTGGATCGCGAGGGTGGCGTCGATGTGGTGGATGGCGCGATTCGTGAGGTGCGGATGAAGTCCGGGCTGCGATTGCGCGGAAAGGTCTTTGTCGACGCGAGCTACGAGGGCGATCTGATGGCGGCTGCGGGCGTGCCGTACACCGTGGGGCGCGAGGCGAATGAGGTCTATGGCGAGACCTTGAACGGGGTGCAGCCGGGGCGTCGGTATCACCAGTTCACGCGGGATATCTCGCCGTATGTGATCCCGGGTGATCCAAGCAGCGGGCTGCTGCCGCGGGTTTCGGCCGAAGCGATCGCGCCGTTGGGCAGCGGGGATCGCAAGGTGCAGGCCTACACCTATCGAGTCTGCCTGACCCGCGTGCCCGAGAACCGCGTGCCCTTCCCGAAGCCGGAGGGCTACGACGCGAGTCAGTACGAGCTGCTGCTGCGCACGCTGCAGGCGGGCAGCGACCACTACCGCGGCAAGTTCGACATGCTGCCGAACGGCAAGACGGACACCAACAACAGCGGCTCTTTCTCGACCGACAACATCGGGATGAATTGGGACTATCCCGAAGCCAGCGACGCGCGGCGCGCCGAGATCCTCGAAGAGCACCGCCGCTACCAGCAGGGCTTCTACTGGTTCCTGGCCAACGATCCGCGGGTGCCGGAGGACGACCAGGCTTGGATGCGCGAGTGGGGCCTCGCCGCCGACGAGTTTGTCGACAGCGGGCACTGGCCGCATCAGATCTACGTGCGCGAGGCGCGGCGCATGCTCGGCGAGTTCGTCATCACCGAGAACCACGTCACGCGGCGGCTGCCGACGCCGCGTTCGATCGGCATGGGCTCGTACAACATGGACTCGCACCATGTGCAGCGCTACGTCGACGCTGAGGGCTTCGTGCGCAACGAGGGCGACGTGCAGGTGAGCCCGGGCGGCCCCTACCCGATCGACTACGGGGCCATCGTGCCGGCGCGCGAGGCCTGCTCGAATCTGTTCGTGCTGTGCGCGCTCAGCGCCAGCCACATCGCCTACGGCTCGATTCGCATGGAGCCGGTGTTTATGATCCTGGGCCACTCCGCGGCCGACGCCGCCGCGCTCGCGATTCAGCACGACACCGCCGTCCAGGACGTCGACTACGCCACGCTCGCGACCCAGCTACTCGCGGAAGGCCAAGTCCTGTCCTTCGAGGGCAGCCCTCCGCAGCCCCGCGCCTCCATCGACCTCTCGACGAGCCCCGGCGTCGTTGTCGACGACACCCAAGCCGAACGCCACGGCGCTTGGACAGCCAGCAACGCCACCCCGGGCTACGTCGGCACTGGCTACCACCACGACGGCAATACCGGCCTCACCGAATTCGCCCACGCCACCTACGTGGCCGACATCCCCCGCGTCGGGCTCTACGAGCTGCGCGCCTACTACCCCGCGCACCCCAACCGCGCGACCAACGCCACCTTCCGCATAAGCGGCATGGCGTCGATCCAGAAACAAGTCTCCCTCCGAGAGACTAACCCCGGCAAACCCTACCGAGTCCTGGGCCGCTATTACTACAACCCCGGCCCAACCCGCGTCACGATCTCCAATGAGCAAGCCGACGGTTACGTCGTCATCGACGCATTGGAGTGGGTCCGGGTTGATGGTTAGTCTGCGGACCCGGCTGCCACGGCGCGGTTTCGGCTAGGACGCGAGTAGCCCGGCGACTCTGCCGAGGAAACCATCCTCGTCACGAATCGGCTTGGGCTCGTAAGCGTCGGCGCCGGATTGTTCGAGGAAGCGAGCCTCGTCTCCGTCGAAAGCGTGGGCGGTGAGCAGGATGACGGCCGGTGCGGTGGCTTGCGCCTTGAGGTGCTGGCAGACGCCGATGCCGTCGATCCGTTGGCCGTGCAAGCGGGCGGTCGCGCCGAGGCCGATGTCGAGCACGATCAGGTCCGCGGGCGCGGACTCGAGTTCGTGCGCCATCTCGGTGGGCTCGGCGTAGGCGCGCACCGCATGGCCGCCGACCTGGCCGAGCAGGTCCGCGAGGTAGCGCCGCATCAGAGCGTTGTCTTCCAGGATGACGATCTCAGCCATGACGAGTCGATAGCGCGGACCGCACGCGGTCGAGGAAGGCGGGTCGGTCGGCCAGGATCTCGCTCTTCATGTAGAAGGCGTCGTGCCAGGCGTGCTCGAGCTCCGTACGCAGGAAGCGAGGCTCGTGGCCGCTGATCAGCCACTTGCGCGCCAGCAGGGTGTCCGGGTGGCGCGCCAGCTCTTCGAGCAGCGCCAGGCCATCGCGCGCGCGGCCTTCGCTGGTCGACGGCAAAGCCACGTCGAGCAGGATCAGGTCGAAGCGTCGCTCCGCGATGACGTCGAAAGCCTCGGCGGCCGTCGGCACCGAGACGACATGGACGGCGAGCTCCTGGGCGAGCGTGCGCGCGAGGTCGGAGCTCCACAGCGCGTCGTCATCGACCAGCAGGACGCTCGACGTGGCATCCGACGGACCCTCGGTGATCCGGCTCGTGGACTCGCGCCCGTCCATCGGCAGGGTGAAGGAGAAGGTGCTGCCCTGACCGGGGCCTGCGCTCTCCGCGAGGATGCGGCCGCCCATCGCCAGGACCAAGCGTCGGCAAATCGTCAGCCCGAGGCCGAGGCTGCCCCCACCCGCCGATTGCGTGAAGGGCTGGAAGAGCTGCGGTAGGAGCTCCGAGTCGATGCCTTCGCCGTTGTCGTGCACCTCGGTCACGATGTGGCCGGACTCCGGCAGGCTGTGCAGATGCACCGTGACGGCGCCGCCGGGCGCGTGCCGGATCGCGTTCTGCACGAGGTTCGTCAGGATCTGCGCGTGCCGCTCGCGATCCGCGTAGACCATGCAGGACTCACTCTCGATCCGGTTCTCGCAGTCGCCCGTGAGCTGCAGCGAGACGCCAGCCTCCTGCGCGCGGCTCTCGAGCCGGCGCAGCACCTCTTCGCTGGCGGCGCGCACCGAGAAGTTCACGCGCTGGAAGGAGTCCCGGCCCAAGTCGAGCCGCGCCAGATGCAGCAGGTCGTCGGTCAGCGCCTGCAGGTGGTGGGCCGCGCCGAGCGCGTCATCGAGGGCGGCCTGCCGCTCTTCCTCCTGCTTGTAGACCCCGCGCTTCAGCATGCGCAGCATGCCCACCAGTCCGGCCAGCGGGGTGCGCAGCTCGTGGCTCGTCGTCCGCAGCAGCCCCTCCTGCGCCTGCAGGCTCTGTTCGAGCCGTTCGTTGGCGCGCTTCATGCCGGTGCCCGCCGCGTCGGCGCGGGCCACCGCTTCGCCGTGGTAGCAGCTGACCATCAGCAGCAGGTCGTAGTCGAAGGCGCGCTGCAGGCGCTCGGTGGCCTGGATCAGCCCCAGACGATCCCCGGCTGGCCAGCGCTCCATCAGCTCGCGGGTCATGATCCCGCGCAGGGTCTTGTGCCCGAGCATGGTCAGCTCGAGCGGCATGCCGATGCGCAGGTGCGTGACCGTCATGCGCACCGCCAGCTCGGCGCGCTCCTGCGATTCAGGCGGCGTGCTGAGGAAGGCTTCCATCCACTGCCCCAGCGAGCGATGCAGCCGCGCCAGCTTCTCTTCGTTTTCGATGAAGGGAGCTGCGTCGACGCTGCTGGTGATCGTGCGGTAGAACTCGGCGCTGATCTCCTCGGCGCGGTCGAGCAGCAGATAGCGCAGCTCATCCAGCTGGGGCGGCGGCCCCAGAAAGGGCTCGGCCGCCCGCAGCATCTGCTGAGGATGGAAGCTCGACGGGTGGCTCAGGGACACAGCTCGACGTCCGGGGACGCGAGCAGTCTAGGCCAGCCCTTTGTGCTCGAGCCAGCGCTGGGCCTCGAGCGCGGCGGCGCAGCCCATGCCCGCGGCGGTGATCGCCTGGCGGTAGTCCGGGTCGTGCACATCGCCGGCGGCGAAGATGCCCTCGACGCTGGTGCGGGTGCCGTCTTCGAGCAGCAGGTAGCCGACGTCGTTGCGCTTGAACTCCGGCCCGAGGAACTCGGTGTTGGGCGCGTGTCCGATCGCGGTGAACATGCCTTCGCAGAAGATCTCCTCGGTCGAGCCGTCGCGCGGGTCTTCCAGGATCAGGCCGCGAATCCGGCCGTTGTCATCCTGCAGGATGTCCTGCACGGTGCGCCACAGCTTGATCTCGATCTTCGGGTTCTTCTCGGCGCGCTCGAGCATGATCTTCGAGGCACGGAACTCGTCGCGACGGTGCACGATCGTGACCTTCTTGGCGAAGCGGGTCAGGAAGGTGGCCTCTTCCATGGCGGTGTCGCCGCCGCCCACGACCACGACTTCCTTGTCCGGGTAAAAGGCCCCGTCGCAGGTCGCGCAGGCCGACACGCCCTGGCCGGCCTTCATCATGGCCGACTCCTTCTCGAGACCCAGCAGCTTGGCCCGGGCGCCGGTCGCGATGATGATCGCGTGGGCCTCGTGGCTGCCCCCCATCTCGTCGTGCAGGACGAAGGGAGTCTTGTCCGTCTCGATCGTCTTGATGTTCTTGAACGGGATGCACTCGGTGCCGAAGCGTTCCGCCTGGGCCTTAAAGCGCTCCATCAGCTCGGGGCCCATGATGCCCTCCGGGAAGCCCGGATAGTTCTCGACGTCGGTCGTGATGGTGAGCTGGCCGCCGGGCTGCATACCCTCGAAGACGACGGGCTTGAGGCCGGCGCGCGAGGCGTAGAGCGCGGCGGTGTAGCCGGCCGGACCGGATCCGATGATGACGAGGTTGTGGACCATGGGTCGGGTATTCTAGGCCCTCGCCGGGGGCGTTGTAGGTGTGACTGGAAAGTGGTCGACTGACCCGGAGGTCCTCGAAAAGGAGGTCGTCTGGAGCTTCTTCCGGGGCGGTGGCCCCGGAGGCCAGCACCGCAATAAAGTCGAGACCGGGGTGCGGCTGTTCCACCCGCCCAGCGGCATCACGGTGACCGCCACCGAGGGCCGCAGCCAGTACCGCAACCGGGAGGTGGCCATGGAGCGGCTGATCGCCGCGCTCAAGAAGCGCATGCATAAGCGCAAGAAGCGGGTCGCCACCAAGCCCACCAAGGGCTCCCAGAAGCGCCGGGTCGACGCCAAGAAGCAGCGCGGCCAGCTGAAGAAGCAGCGGAAGAGTGTGGAGGACTAGCTCTTCTTGAACCCACTCTGCCGCAGTGGCTCAACTCAACGACGGTGTCTGCAAAAGCCGATGCGCTTCCTCGTCCGGTCGTAAGAACCGTCGACCGGCGATGCTCGTCAACTATCCGCAAAGATGCGCTTCGAGAGGAATCTGGCCCCTCTGAGTGTGCTCACGCAGTCTTAAAGTATTTCCTGCTAGTGCCTTCGAGACAAATTCTCAGCACGGCACCTTCAACTGAGAAAGCGGACCCTAAATCAATCATATAAAGGACTTAGGAGAAAAAAGCCCACTCAAGGGGGGCAGTCTCATTCCGCGCCCAGCAGGTAGAGCGCGGGCAGGATTCCGAGATAGACCAGCGAGGCCCGAAAAGCTCGGCGCATGGGAATGGTCGAAGGGGCGCGGCTGGCTTGCCAGACCGCGCGCAGAAACCAGAGGTCGCAAAGAGCGATCGGCCCAGCCCAGACCGGAGGCATCAGTCCGAGTAGGATCGGCCCGAAAGACGCAATCGCCAGCGCCAGTCCCCAGCCCCGCATCCACCGCGCGGTCCGCCGGAGCCCATCAGGAGCCCCTGGAAGCATGACGAAGCCGCCACGCTCGTAGTCCTCGGCGTGCAGGAAGGCAAGCGGCAGGAAGTGCGGGATCTGCCAGAAGAACACGACGAGAAACAGGCTCAGCGCCCAGCGCTTGCCTGTCCCACCAGCCAGTGCGCCGATCACCGGCGGCAGCGCGCCGGGGATGGCGCCAAGGACCGTGTTCCAGACCGTTCGCCGCTTCAGCGGGGTATAGACCCCGAGGTACAGCACAGCCATCACCAGGCCAGCCAGCAGCGGCAAGTGGCCGAAACTCGCAAGTGTGGAAAGGCCAACGACACCGCTCAGCAAAGCCCAGCCTAGGACGGCGCCCGGCCGGACGCGGCCGGTCGGCAAAGGCCGGTCGCAGGTTCGCTTCATCCTGGCGTCAGGATTGCGCTCAAGAAGCATATTGCCGGCCGCGCATCCCCAGGAGAGGCAAAGGCTCCCGAGCGTCACGCGCAAGTAGCTCTCGAACCCGAGGCCGCCCGCCAATGTTCCACCCACCACGGTGAGCGCAACTGCAGAGAGAGCTAAGCGCGGCTTGCCGAGCTCCCAGAGCACCTGGATGCGGGTCGGCCATGCCCGCTCGGCCGCCCTTCCGTAGTTGGACTGCTTGCTAGACGGAGACATCGATTCCGAGACGACGCTGCAACGCGCGCGGCGGACGGATCAGGTCGGCAAGGGTGTAGCGATCGAGGACCGCGTGGAACGCTTCCTGCGCATTCGCCAGCGCGTTCTGCAGCCGGCAGATGCCTTCAAGGCAGCAATGGCCGGCACCAGGCCGGAAGCAATCCACAAGATCTTGACGCTCCAGTTGGCGGACGAGCGCGCCGACGGAGATCTCGTCAGCCGACTGCCTCAGCTCGAAGCCCCCGGCGCGGCCGCGATAGGTCTTGAGGTAGCCCAGCTGCGCCAACTCGTGGACGACCTTGACGACATGGTGACGCGAGATCGCGTATGCCTCGGTCACCTCACTAATGGTGCTGAGCCGGCCGCGCTTCAGCCCGGCGTGAATCAGCACGCGGAAAGAGTAGTCGGTGAAGAGGTTGAACTGCATCGGACGCGATCAGGCCTCTGGCATCGGCCCCGGCACTGCGGCGCGAGCGAGATGGAAACCCATCTTTTCGGCCTTGCGAAGGACATCGACGGCATGCACCGGCTCGAGGACCTTTTCCGCAACCTCGCGGAATAGGGCCAGCCAGTCGCGAAAGTGCCCGTGGCTCAAACCCGGCAGGCGCTGGTGAGCGAGACGCGGATTGCCGTGGTAGCGCCTGCTGGCGCGCAGCGTCGAGGACCAGAAATCGCACATGAGGGCCAGGTGCGCCGGCCAGTCCTCGCCTCGCAGATGCCGGGCAAAAAATGCGCCGAGTGAGGGATGGCTACGGACTCGCGCATAGAACTCGTGGACCAAGGTTTCGATCTCCTGTTCCGTTACCTCGCGCTCCGGTGAGCCCATTATCATGTATTCCGCTTGCATCTTTTCACCTTGAGCTTAGGCTTCACCTTGAGCGCGGTCAAGGAAATCGATCGCCCGTTTGCGGAAGCCGTCTGCGCCCGCCACCAGCCAAACCATGCCTTTCGAACACACCCTTCCCGCGGACGCCATCCACACCGCGGACTCGCCGATCTTCTCCGAGACAAGTGCCCCGGAGGCCATTCTGGTTCACCACGAGACCGCCCGCGGTCACTGGGTGGTCCTCTCGATCCACTCCGGCGAACTGGTATTCGTCGACCTCGCGCACGACGCGCGCGTCACTCTCGTCGAGGACCAGGAATGGGTGATCGCTCCGGAATCCCCCCATCGTGTCGAGATCGTGGCGCCGGTCAGCTTTCAGTTCGCGTTCTATCAGGATCAAGAGGCAAGCCAGCGAGCCCGCTAGCGAGGCGGAGACACGGATCAAGCGCAAGCGACCCGCCCAGAGTGCCGATAATCACTCTGTTCCATGTGCGCCGTGTCCCGTCCCTTCGCCGTGCTCCTCCTTGCCATCGGTACGGCGCCTGCCTCCGCCGCTGGTCTCAGCTCCACTCCCGCCCCCCAGGGCGCGAGCCGTGAAGACCGCAGCAGCGTCCGCCAACTCGAGCAGTACACCGCAGGAGAATCCCCGGACGGCCTGCCGCGCTCGGTCGACCTGCGGCCCTGGCTCCCCGAGGTCGGCGAACAGACGATGAACGACTGCGCGGCCTGGGCGTTCGGCTACGCCGGGCGCAGCTACCTCGAGGCAATTGACCAGGGCTGGAAGCCGGACGCCCCGGAGCGCATCTTCTCGCCTACCTTCATCTACAACCAGGTCAACCAGGGTGTCGATCAGGGCAGCCGGATCGACCGGGTGCTCAAGCTGCTGCAGGAGCAGGGCGCGGCCACGCTGGCCACCGCCCCCTATCTGGCGAGGGACTTCCTTACGCAGCCACCCGCGCGCGCCAGCGAGGAAGCGGGGATCTTTCGGATCGCCGACTACGGCGTGCTCCCCGACGGCAACTGGATTCGCCAGGCGCTTGCCGAGGGTTACATCGTCCTTTGCTGCGTACGCACCAATCCAGTGTTCAGCTCGGGACGCTACGACGCCTACACCAAGGAGCTGCACGCGAAAGGCCAGGCGGCCCGCCGCCCCGATCAGCCGCACGGATTTCACGCGATGGCAATCGTCGGCTACAGCGACGACCGAGAGGCCTTCCTGTTCATGAACTCCTGGGGCAAGGCCTGGGGTGACGGCGGCTACGTCTGGGTCACCTACGAGGTGCTGGAGAAGTTCAATCAGGACGGCGTGGAGAGCGAGCTGATGGACTTCGCCGTGGTCATGTTCGACCGTCGCGAGCCGGTCGCCAAAGTCGACGGCAAGTACCAGGCGCTCCCCCTCGACACGCTGCAGGCTCACGGCTTCGGCACCTACTCCGGCTACGACGCGGCAGCTTCCGCCGGCGAGTATCGCTACAGCGTGGCGCTGCGCGGGGGCGACGAACTCCTGAAACGGGTCGAGCAGGTGGAATGGAAAGTGCCGAGCCCACAGGGCGAGCGCTCCTTGGTCAGCCGCGATCCGGCAAGCAGCTTCCGGACCAGCTTCCGCAGCACCCAAGCGGCGTTGACGGTCGTCGGCACCGCCACTCTGACCTCCGGCCATACGACTCCTGTGCAGGCCGCGCTGCAGGTGCCCGCCACGCAGAAGCGACAGCTCTCGCTCGAGCGCGTCGATGCCTTCTACGAAGCGGATGATCGCGGCAACCTTTGGCGCTGGACTCTGCTGCCCCGCCTCGCGGACGCAGACTGGCGGGACCTCCGTGAGATCCGCTACGAGTTTGACGGTGCGGACGGGCCTGCGCCCCCTGCCCCGTACACGCACGCGGGCGGACTGCCGCCCGCCTGGACTCCCGAGTCGCTGGCCATGCCCAGCTTCCGCACCGCGGAGCCGCAGGCCGGGCGCGCGCTGCTGCGCTTCGTCGACGGGACGGAGCATGAACTGCTCTTCCGCGCCGAGCCCTTCAGCGACCCGGTGCGTCGCGAACTGGGCCGCGACATCGTCTGGCGGCCAGTCGGGACCGACGGCGACCGTCACTGGTCCTTCTACGAGCTGCAGATCCGCTACCCCGAAGCCTGGGCGGACAACATCCTGGGGATTCGGATCGGCACCGGGAATCTGGTCGACTGGCAGAGCCACGAGGCGCAGGCCGTTACGGGGCCGGGCCCGCGCATGCACGTCTTTCACGGCTATGCACGACGCCCATTTGCTTCGAGTGCGCTGGCTTGGTTCCGCACCCCGCACCCCAGCCTGGGACGGACGACGCCCGTCACGTCCTTTGAGATTCATGCCTTCGACCCGGCATGCGCCTGGGTAATCCCCGAGTTTGAGGACACCACGCTGCTGGTTGCCGGCCGCGGCTTCGGGATCGAATCCGAGGACCGCTACCTCGGCGAGATCGACGGCGTCCCGACCTGGGAAACCACCGTGTGGGTAGACGGAACCGCCAACATCATGGCGGTCAACGAAGTCCACTGGACGACCCCCGAGGGCGAACTGCATTTCACCCGCGATGACGACGCGACACCTGGGCCGATCGAGGGCTACGCCTTCACCGTCCGTACCCAGGAGCCCTTCCCGGTGCGCGCGCGCTGCACGATGTGGAATGGCGAGAGCTTCGATCTGGAGCGCCGGATCGGACTGTACGCCCCGCACAACGACGCGATTGCCGTCGATCTGACCGACATCACGCCCCATGAGCTCGCGGAGGCCGCGCCGGACCGTGTCCTCGCAGCGGCCAGGCTGGCCGGTCCACCGGAGGCGCTGCAGGGACTGCGCGATGTCATCGCCTACGCCCCGCGAGCCTGGGGGGGTTTGCTGCCCATGCAGCTGGGGAGCTTCTCCTTCAACACCGCAGCGCAGATCGGCGAGGAACTCGGCAGGATCGAAGCCCCCCGCGGTCAGCCGGTGGATCTCTTGCTGCGCTATCACGATGGCAGCGTGGCCTGGCTTGCGGGGATTCCGCATGCCCTCGCCCCCGCTCCCGCGCAGCCCCCACTCCAGGCGATCGCTCGAGAGCGTTTCGCCGGCTGGCGCGAGGGCGTTCCGCAGTGGACCGCAGAGCTGCGCCTACGGGGCATGCACGACTTGTTGGCCCAACTGGACTCCGTGCAGTGGGAGTTTCTTCCGGACCAGCCGGGCACACCAGGCGGGGTCATCGGAACCCCGCAGCAGACGCGCGCCGCGCAGGCACACGTGACCGGTCCAGGCCGGGTGCGCGCCACGCTGCGCTTCCGTCAGCAGGCGGGGATCGCGGAGCAGGTCGTCGAGACTCGTATCCTCACGATGAGTCCGCGAGGCACCGGCCCGGCGCGCATCTCCGTGGAGCGGGGCTGGGTCGCCGACCCGCTCGAGGAATTCGGCCCCTCGGTTGACCCCTGGGCGATCGAGTATCCCCCGACCCCCTACCTGTTTCGCATCGAAGGGACTCCTGCCGCGCTCGCCGAGATCGAGCAGGTGGAGTGGCTCCTTCGTGACACCTGGGCCGAGCAGTACGCGCGCGACAACGGCGAGGAGCTTCCGGCACCGGAGCGACACCTGCGCCAGGCCACCACGACGCAGGGCGGCTTTGCCTGGAGCACCGGCTTTCATCCTGACTCGAGCGATCTACTCGTCGAAGCCCTGCTCACTCTTCGAAGTGGCGAAACGAGGAAGCTGGGCCCGCTCACCTTCAACGATGGGATCGAAGCCAGCGAACTGCGCTGGGAGACTCCCGCCGTGGAGAGTCGCCCCTGGGGGACCGTCGAGGGCAAGCAGGCGATGCTGGTGATCGCCGGGCTGCCGCGCAGCCAGGATTCCACCCGACTCCTCCGCGCGCAGTTCCGGTTTGATCAGGAACTCACGCCAGCCGCCGGCCTTCCGGCCGCAGCTTGGGAACGACCGATGACGCGCCGGGCCTACCTCGCCCTTCAGCCGGGCGTTCTGCAGGGGAGTCTGCAGCAGCTGCGCCAGGACGGCGACATGGGATTCGACGAAAAGGAGGTCGATCTCCGTGTCGACGGTTCCTTCGCGATCGAAGGCGGCGACTCGAGCCCGACCCTGCACCTGGAAGCGAGCGAGGAGGCATCGGGCAGTTTCTGGTACCTCAGTCTGCGGGCGCCAGAGTCTCTGCTGATGCAGGCGGACTGCGCTGTCTGGACCGTCTGGCGTAATGGCCAGTCGCAGAGCTACCGCGTGCTCGATCGGATCGGTGAGCGCAGCGATGGTTTCGAACTGCGCTTGCACGGAGCCCGGCCGGAGCGTCTGGAGCTCCACCTCGAGCGCGCCGGAAGCGTTCTTCCTGCCAGCAGCTTCGCCCTCGAGAAGCCCTAGTACCCCGCCGACTTGTCCACCACGTTGAGCAGCGGCTCGCCAGCGGCGAAGCGGCTGAGGTTCTCGCGGTAGAGGCGGTCCCAGTCGCCGCGCGTCAAGGAGGAGCGCGCGGCGACGTGGGGCGTGATGATCAGGTTCTCGATCTGCCAGAGCGGATGCTCCGCCGGCAGCGGCTCGGGATCCGTCACGTCCAGGCCAGCGCCGGCCAGGGTGCCGTCCTGCAGCGCGGTCATCAGCGCTTCGGTGTCGACGACGGGGCCGCGCGCGATGTTGATCAGGTAGCTGCCGTTCGGCATCGCAGCAAACTGCTCGGCGCCGATCATGCCGCGGGTTTCCTCGGTCAGCGGCACGCACAGCACGACCACGTCCGCCTCGGGCAGCATGGCCATCAGCTGATCCGAGGTCTCCTGGCGGTCGACGTAGGGCGGCGGCTCGGTCGCGCGCCGCTTGGTCGCCCACACCGTCATGCCGAAGCCTTTGCCGCGCTTGGCCACCTCGCGGCCGATGCCACCGAGACCGACCACCAGCAGCGTCCGCCCCTCGAGCGCGACCGGCTCGAAGACCTCGCTCCCCTGCCGGGTCCACTGCCCGCGCCGCGCGTCCTGGGCGTGGATGCGCAGATCGCGGGTCAGCACCAGCAGCATGCCGAAGACGTGGTCGGCGATGGTCGGCCCGTGCATCCCCTGCATGTTCGTAAAGACGATGCGCTCGTCTTCCATCAGCGCCTCATTGGCCAAATAACGGTCCACCCCGGCGGAGGTCGCCTGCACCCAGCGCAGCTGCGGCGCCGCCGCGACGAACTCGGGCGTGGCCCAGCGCACCTCGGCGCCGTGCACGCGCGGCGCCAGATCCAAAGCCTGTTGGGCCGACTCGGGATAGACGATCTCAAGGTTGGCGTGCGCGGCCATCAGCTCGGCGGCCAGCGCGCGATCCAGCGCCCCGGCCAGGAACAGCACCGGCTGCTCGCCCCCCTGGGTGTCGAGGGCCACGACCGAGCCATCACTCGAGCCGACCGGCCGCTCCTGCGCTTCCCACCACTCCTGCGGCACGTGCCAGGCATGCTGCGTCGAGCAGGCGGCGAGCAGAAACAGGCAGGAGAGGGCGAGGCTGCGCATGCCCCAGCCTAGCCTGCTCCTGCGCGTGCTCCCGGAATGCAAGCGCCGCCCCCCGACAGGAAGCCGGGGGGCGGCTGGATGCTGCAGTCGCGGGGACTACGGCAGGATCTCGAGCGGCACGGCCGAGGAACTGTGGGTCAGCGGACCGCCCGGGGCGCCCGCGACCATCGCGAAGTAGATCGTCTTGCCGACGGCGGCAGCCAGCGCGTTCGGGTTGACGGTGATCGGGATGCGCACATCTCCGACGGCGTCCAGCTGGCCATGACCGCGGTTGGTCTGCAGCGGGCCGTACTTGTTGCGCCAGGTCGACCAGGCGGCCGAATCGACCGTGAGCGGGACCTGCAGGCCGTTGACCGTGGTCGGACCCTTGCCGGTGATCGAGACCAGCAGGCGGTAGTTGTAGCCCGCCGAACCGGCCGGGAAGGTGCCGCGGTAGCGCAGCACGCCGCCCGCACCCGAGGAGATCGACATCGACTCGGCGTACAGATACGGGATGTGAGCCCACATCCGAATCGAGCCGTCATTGGTGTCGACGCCTTGCACCAGGTCGGTGTGCGGAGCGCCCACCGGGATCTCGATGCGGCCTTCTCCGCGGTAGTCGATCGCCGCGCCCAGCGCGTGGGCGAACAGGTCGTCGGCCTCGCCTTCGATGGTGACCAGGGTGCTGAAATCAGCGCCGCTGGCGACCGTCACGCTGGACTCGCCGCACAGGACCATGTCATCCACACCGTCCAGATCGAAGTCGGCGGCCGGCGCGATGTCCTGTTCGTAGACGTCGCCGTCGAACTCATGGAGCAGCGCGCCATCGGCGCCCGAGCAGACCAGCGCGCCGTCATTCGTCTGAATGAGAAGCTCGCCCTTCCCGTCGCCATTCAGATCGCTGAGCGAGCAGATCTTGCTGCCGACGGCCGAAGTCGCGCCCGGGGAGTGCACCGAGTAGAGCAGCGCGCCGTCCGCGCCCGAGTGGACGTCGACCTGGCCCGTGCCCGCGAGCGGATCGCCGATCGCGTAATCGCTCAGGCCATCGCCGTTCAGATCGCCGACCGCCATCACGGCGGCGCCGTAGCTGCCGGAACCGGTCCCTTCGTGCGTGCGCAGGACCGAGCCGGTGCCCAGCGAGTAGACCTCGACGACACCGGCGAGACCATTGGTGCCGACGCGGCTGGCCGCGGTGATGATCATGTCATCGACGCTGTCGGAGTCCAGGTCGGCGACCGAGCACAGCGCGCTGCCGTACTCCTCGCCCAGGAAGAAGCCGGGCAGGATCATGATCTCGGCGCCGGTCGCCGAGGAGTAAATCCGCACCAGGCCGGTCACCGGCGAACCCGGCGGGTTCTGATCCGGGAAGCCCAGAGCCACATCGCGCAGCCCGTCGCCGTTCATATCGGCGACGTCGTAGAAGCAGGCCGCGTCGGTGGTCGAGCTGAAGCTCTCGAGCAGCTGGCCGTTCAGGCCCGAGCGCATGATGACCGCGCCGTTGCCGAGGCCGAGACCGGCGCTGAGCAGATCCGGGTGGCCGTCACCCGAGAGATCGGGCACCTGAAGGATGACCGCGCCATCGGCACGGCCGGCGACGACGGCGTCGAAGCGACGCACTTCGTCCCATTCGCCACCGACGATCTGAGGAGAGGAGAGAAGGAGAGGGAGGAGTGTGCAGAACATGGTTCCGTGCAGGGAGAGGGGGCTCCCGACCCTAGCACGATTTCCGATTTCCTGCCTCGCCCCGCGAGGACAAGCCGAATGCCTGGATCTACTCGGCCGCGTCGGGTCGCGCAGGGCCGGCGAGTTCGGTCATCATCCGCGCCAGCAGCTCGATCGCCTTGGCGTAACTCTGCACCTGGACCCGCTCGTTGGTGCCGTGGAAGCCGCTGACGTCCTCGACGGGCAGCCGAATCCCATGGAAACGGTAGATGTCCTGGGTCAGCCCGCCATAGTGCCGCGAATCGGTCGCGCCGTAGAGCAGCCCGGGCACGACGACGGCGTCCGGGTAGACGGTGCGGATCGCGCGGGCGATGCCGGCGAAGACCGGCCCTTCGACCTCAGCTGGCGCGGGCGGATGCGTGACGGTCCCGAGCTCGAGCTCGATCTCTGGATCGTCGATCACGCGCCGCACGTGGGCGAGCACATCCTCTTCGCTGGTGCCCGGCAGCATGCGGAAGTTGACCGAGGCCTGCGCCTGCTGCGGCACGACGTTCTCCTGCACGCCGCCGTTCATGACGGTGACCGCGGTGGTGGTGCGCACCATGGCATTGGTCTTCGGGTCGGCGGCGAGCTGCGCCTTGACCAGCCCGCCGAACAGCCAGAGATTGCGCAGCACCAGGCGTTTGAGGAAAGGCATCTCTGGCGCGAGGTAGGCGAACTGCTGCTCGACCGGGCCCGAGAACTGCAGCGGGAAGGGCTCCGCTTCTAGCCGCGCGAGCGCCGCGGCCAAGCGCCCGACGCTGGTCGAAGGCGGCGGCACGGAGGAGTGCCCCCCGCTCCCCCGCGCGCGCAGGTGCACGGTCGCGTAGCCCTTCTCCGCGATATCGACCATCGCCAGCGGACGTCCGCCCAGCTCGGGGAAGACGCCGTCGAGCACAAAGCCGCCCTCGTCGATGACGAAGCCGACCTGCTGCCCGCGCTCTTCCATCCAGCGCGCGATCGGCAGCGCGCCCTCAGCCCCTCCGATCTCTTCGTCATGCCCGAACACAAACCACAGGCCCCGCTCGGGCTGGAAATCCGCGGCCAGCAGCAGCGTGATGGCCTCGTGCAGAGCCACCGCGCCCGACTTCACATCCAGCGCGCCGCGCCCCCAGATGTGCCCTTCGGCGACCGCCCCACCAAAGGGCGGATAGCTCCAGTCGCCCTCGGTGCCGGGCTCGACCGGCACGACATCGAGATGGGCCAGGAACAGACCGACCGGCAGAGATGCATCCCGCCCCGGCCAGTGCAGCAGCAGGCTGTGATCGGCGCGCCGCTCCGCCCGCAGCTCGCTGTAGACCGCCGGGTACTCCGCCTCGAACCAGTCCAGGAGCGCGACGAAGGGCGCCCGATCAAACAAGGCGGCGTCGCGGCTGGAAACGGTCGGGAAGCGAATCGCCTGGCCGAGTCGCTCGGCGGCGGCCTTTGCGTCGACCTGCAGCGCGGGGCCGCTCGCCGTCGCCGTGACTGTGACCTGTCTGCTTCCCGAGCCGAGGGTTCGCCCCAGCAGGACCACCAACAGGAGCAGCAAGGCCGCCCCAAGCCCTTTCAGCAGACGGCGCAGCCGTTTCACTCGTCCGCGGTGGCGCGCAGCCCCTCCAGGTCGCCGTAGGCGCGGCGCACGTGCGGGATCGTGATGGAGCCACCGACGATCAGCGCGACATCCAGCGCCTCCCGAATCTCCTCGTCGCTCCAGCCGCCCGCTACCGCCTGATCGAGGTGATAGCGAATGCAGTCATCGCAGCGCAGCACCGCGCTGGCGACCAGACCCAGCAGCTCTTTGGTCCGCGCGGGCAGCGCGCCATCGCGATACGCCGCGCTGTCCAGGTTGAAGAAGCGCTTGGTGGTCTTGGTGCCGTGCTCCAGGACCAGCTCCGTCAGCCGGGCACGCTCGGCCTGGTAGGCCTCGAAGGACTCGCTCATGCGCGCAGAATAGCGCGCCGCGGATCTACGAACCCCCGCGCTTGCTCTGCCAGACCTCGGCGATGCTCGGCGCGCCCTCTGCGGCGGCGCGCTCGAGCGTCCAGGCATCGCCCTCCTGCACCGTCCCTGGCTCGAGGACCCGCAGGTACCACCCGGTCCAGCCGCGTCGGCCGATCTGGGCCGCGAGCTGGGCGCAGCCCCACACCGCATTCAGGGTGCTGCAGGGTTCGCGCGGCTTCGTGACCTCGACCAGCGCCGTGCCCACCCGGTAGACCTCGCCGACGCGGACGGACTGCTCGTCGCCTCCGGTCACGGTGAAGTTGTCGCCGAAGGCGCCATGCGGGAAAGGCGGGAGCGACAGCGCTTCAGCCAGCCGCGGGAAGTGCTCGGCGGGATAGACGCAGCTGGCCTGATCCTCGTGACCGTGATACTTCAGATTCGCGCAGCCGTCGCCCTCGAGCGCGCGCGTTCCGAGCTGAATGGGGCCGGCAACCCGGTCCTTGACCATGGCGGTGCGCAGCGGCCCCTCCGCGGTTGGACGATCGGTTGGCTGGCCGACCTGGACGGACACGGTGCGCAGGCTCATCCGCTCATGCTAGCGTGCTGCCATGACGGAACGACGCAACGCTCTGGTCACGGGCTGCTCGACGGGGATTGGACGGGCGACCGCGTTGATGCTACTCCAACGAGGATGGCGCGTTTTTGCCACGGTGCGGCGCTCCCAAGACGCAAACGCGCTTTCCCAGGCCGCCGGGGATGCTCCGGGACTGATTCCCGTGTTGCTCGACGTCACCGACGCCGCCAGCGTCGAACAAGGGTGCATTCAAGTCCGCGAGGCCCTCGCGGGAGAGACGCTGCATGGTCTCGTGCAGAACGCGGGCGTTGCCAATATCGGACCGCTGGAGGTCATACCGCTTGATTTCTTCGCCCGCCAACTTGAGGTGAACCTCACTGGCGTGCTGCGCGTCACGCAAAGCCTGCTGCCGCTGATGCGGCAGGGCAAGGCGCCCCAGGGAAGCCGGCGCATCGTCATGATCTCGTCGATCAATGGCCAGGTCGGCACCCCGCTCGGCGGTGCATACTGCGCTTCCAAGTTTGCACTGGAAGGCATGTCCGATACGCTCCGCCGGGAACTCCTCCTCCAAGGCATTGACGTCGTGATCGTCGAACCGGGCGCGATCGAGACGGCCATCTGGGAAACCTCCAAGCGCCGCACCGAGGGCATGATGCCCCAGCTCGAAACGCACCCGGCGATGCCGCTCTACCGCAAGTTCATCGACTCCATGATGGCGCGCGTCAAGCGCATCGAAAAGCAGGCAATCCCTGCCGAACGCGTCGCCCAAGTCGTGAGCAAATCACTCGAGCGATCACGCCCCGCAGTGCGCGTGCGCGTGGGCAACGACGCCATCATCGGCTACATGTTGCAGCGACTCCTGCCGACACGCCTATTCGACAAGCTCATCGTGCGCGACATGACACGCTAGAGATTGTAAAGCGCGGATCACTCGAGAAACCCCAGCCCTCCGCCCATCACTGGGTGATCGCGCATGGGGTACGGAGCACGAATACGACCGCCACGTAGACAACAAAAGCGAGGGGGCGAATCCGAGGCAAGTTGCCAAGGGTTCGCCCCCTTCAAGGAGTTGGATGCGGTTGTACTTGCTAGAAGTTGACGTCGAAGTCGATGCGGAACCGGTAAACGGTGTCATCGGGGGCACCGAAATCGTCGTCCAATTCGCTGGCTTGCAGCCAGACGTGGAGGGCGGTGGCGTCCGAGATCGCCTTCTTCCAACCCACGACGTTGGTCGAGTAGTTGGTCGCGTAGAGGAAGTCATCCTGCGCCGTCACAGCGACGGTCGCGTCCTGTTCGACGGTCTGGTGCTGGATGTAGAAGCGGCCGTACTCGGTGTCCATGCCAGCGCCCAGGGCGAAGCCACTGTCGCCGACCCCATCCGCTGCGCGGGTGTTGAGGATGTACTCACCGCTGAAGATCAGGTCGCCCGTCTCGTAGACCGTGGTGCCTTGCAGGACACCGAAGTCCGAGGCGAAGTCGCCACCGGAGACGGCGTTGCCGGTGCCCACCAGGGCGCCGAGGCCGTCCGGCGAGAGGTCGCCGTAGAAGTAGTAGTTCACACCGAAGTTCCAGGTGCTGTCATCGCCCTGGTTCATCGTGCCGTTCCAGAGGAACATGGTCGCCCAGGTATCCTCGGCAGCGGCCTGCTCGATCACGGCGGTGTGGCCGACGATGAAGCTGGAGCTGTCAAAAGGACCGAACTCGTTGAGCGGGTAGACCAGCGCGGCGCCTTCGGGCATCAGGTCGGCATCCCAGACCAGCTCACCGTAGAAAGGCGTGCGGTAGACCGGGTTGGCGAACTTACCGGCGACCACCGTGGCGCCCCCCCAGGTCTCGGGGGTGTAAGCCAGGAACATCTGGTCGAGGCTGAGCTCCATGCGGTTGAAGCCCTGACCGATGTCGTGGTAACCCGAACGAGGGTTGCCAGCGGGGCCGGTCGAAGCGCGTGCGGTCAACGACAGCTCTTCGTTGACGCGATAGCTGGCGCCGGCGCGCAGACGAATGCGTTGGCGGTGACGGTCTGCACCACCTGTGTTGGTGTCGTTGAACTCGGCACGCAGGCGAGCCTGGCCGAAAAAGGTCCAAGGAGAATCCGGCTCTTGCGCGGAGGCGACGCCGGAGAGCGCGAGGCCGGCCAGCGCGACCGGCGCGATGCGGGAGAGTGAAGCTTGCATGCTTGGTTCAGGGGGAACGGCGGTTCCGGAAAGGTCTCGCCGGGTTTGCACAAGGGCTAACTCTGGACCGGGGTCGAGAACACCCTCAAGCTGGGAGAAATTCGGGCAATCAGGCCGATTTCTCGGTGCCGTCCTCGGCGGCTTCCGCGCGCCGCGCGTCTTCAAAGAGAGCGCGCATGGCTGGAGTTTCCAAATCGTCGAACTGACCCTTGCGCGTCGCCCAGATGAAGGCCACGACGAAGCCCGCGCCGATCAAGAGGGCGATGGGCAGGATCAGGTAGAGGAGATTCATGCGTCGGGAAAGGGGCGGGCGCGATAGCTCGAGGACACCACCGTCAGCGAGCTGAGCGGCATCAGGATGGCTGCTGCGACCGGGTGCAGCAGGCCGGCCATCGCCAGGCTGACGCCGACCGTGTTGTACCCCAGCGAAAGCAGGAGATTGCGCCGAATCACGCCCAGGGTACGCCGCGAGCCTGCGAACAGGCGCGTCAGGCCCGCGAGGCCCGGCTCGGTGAGATAGGCATCGGCGGCGGCCAGGCTGGCTTCCGCCCCGCCATGCACCGCGATCCCGACCCGCGCCGCCGCCAGGGCGGCCGCGTCGTTGACGCCGTCCCCCACCATGACCACGCGCTGCTCCCGGGCGGCCGCCTCGACGTACTGCAGCTTGTCCTCCGGGCTCATGCCGCCGCGGCAGACCGCCGGATCGAGGCCGAGCGGGTCGGCCAGCGCCGCGACCACACGCGGGTGGTCGCCGGAGAGCACCCCGATCTGCCAGCCGCGGGCGCGGAGTGCATCCAGCGAGGCGCGGGCATCGGCGCGCAGCGGATCCCCGAAGCCGGCCCAGCCGGCCCAGCTGCCGTCGAGCGCGACGCCGACGGGGGTGCGTCCCGCGGCCAGAACCTGCTCCAGGCCCTGCGCCGCCTCCGTGCCGACTTCGTCCAGGCGGACGCCGTGCTCGGCGAGGAAGCTGGGCGATCCCACCAGGACCGCGCGCCCGGCGACGCGACCGGACAGACCGCCGCCGACCGTTTCGTGCACGTCCTCAGCGCTCAGCATGGGACCCTCGGCGGACCCGGCGACGAAGGCCCGGGCCAGCACGTGCGAGGAGCGCGATTCCAGCGCCACCGCCGCCGCGCGCGCCTCGTCCGAGCCCTGCCAGGACTGCAGCTCCATGCGCCCCTCCGTCAGCGTGCCGGTCTTGTCGAGCAGCAGGAGCCCGGGCTGGGCCAGCTGCTCCAGCACTTCCCCGCCCTTGACCAGAATGCCCCGGGTCGCGGCCTGGCCGATCGCGGCGGCAACGGCCAGCGGCGTGGCCAGCGCCAGCGCGCAGGGGCAGGCGACGATCAGCAGCGCCACTGTGTGCTCCAGCGCCATGCCCGGGTCGCTCATCGCCCACCACCAAGCGTTGATCCCGGCCAGCACCAGCACGATGGCGACGAACCAGCCCGAGAGACGGTCGGCGAGGCGCACCAGCGGCGCGCGGCGTCGGGCGTGGTCCTCGACCAGCTGCATCAGCTGCCCGACGCGCGTATCCGCGCCGGTCTGCACGATCTCGACGACGACGCGATCGCTGCGATCCACGGTGCCGGCGTGCACCAGTTCGCCGACTCCGCGACGCTCCGGGACGGACTCGCCGGTCAGCAGCGCGAGGTCGAAGTCAGCGCTGCCTTCGACGATCCGACCATCGGCGGGCACCGACTCGCCAGCGCGCACCTCGACTCGATCGCCCACCCGCAGCGCGGCCTGGGGCACCTCGCGCACTGTGGCGCCCTCCAGCCGGCGCGCGGTACGCGGCGTCAGCGCGCTGAGCATCGCGACCGCATCAAAGGCCTTGCGCTGCTGGCGTTCCTGCAGGGTGCGGCCGACGAGCAGCAGGAAGACCAGGGTGGTGACCGAGTCAAAGTAGACCTCGCCCACACCCTGCACGGTGTTCCAGGCTCCGCCCAGCAGACCGGCACCCAGCCCGATCGCGATCGGCAGATCCATGTGCGCGGTCCGCGTGCGCAGCGCGCCCCAAGCGCCGCGGAAGAAGACGCGTCCCGGCCAGATCACCGCCAGCAGCGCCAGCCCCAGGGAGGTCCAGCGGAACATGGCGCGGAAACCCTCTTCCATGCCATGGAACCAGCCGCCATACAGCGCGAAAGCGATCAGCATGACGTTGCCGGCGATCGCGCCGGCAACGCCGATGTGGATCAGCTGGCGCCGTTCCTCTTCGCGGCGCAGCAGCTGTTCGGAACCCAGCCGCACCGGGTGCGGCGGATAGCCCAGGCGGTCCAGGGCGCGCGCGATCTGCGACAGGTTCACCACGCCTTCCTGCCAGCGCACCGTCACCAGGCGGCGGCCAAAATCGAGCCGCGCCTCACGCACACCGGGCACCACCTGCGGCAGCTTCTCCACCAGCCAGACGCAGGCCGCGCAGTGCACCCCCTCGACGTAGAAAACCGTCTCGAGGTCGCCGCGCGCCGTCGTGCGCACGTGCGCCTCGGCAAAGCTGGGGTCATCGCACTCGGCGTAGTCCCGCCCGGTCGTCCGCGCGGGCTGGGCCTCCTCGCCCTGATCCACCAGCTGGTAGTACCACGACAGCCCTGAAGCCTGGATCGCTTCGGCGACCGTCCGGCAGCCCGGGCAGCAGTACTGCGCCTCGTCTTCCGGCCGGATCAGCGCCGCGGGGACGGGAAGCTTGCAGTGGGCGCAGTCGGTCGCGGCGGGGCGCGCGGGCTGCTGCGCAGCGGCCGGCGTCGACTCGAGCGGCGAGCGGCTCATTGTTCCGCGTCCTCCTCGGCACAGCAGGGCGGCACGGTGTCCCCCAGCTGCTCGACCTCGGAGACGGTCGTCGCTGCTTCGACCCGCCCCTCGAAGGACGGGACTTGCCAGCGGCCGCTCAGGGTCGTGATCCCGATGGCGACCAGTAGCCAGGCCGTCAGCGTGGGCGCGCGCCGTGCCAGCGGATGTGCGAACAGCCGCACGCCGAAGGCGACCGCCAGCAACGCCGGGACGGTGCCCGCCCAAAAGGCCAGCATCACGGCCATCCCCGACCAGCTGGACCCGGTGCCCGCAGCCGTGAGCACGAAGGCATAGAGCCAGCCGCAGGGCAGCAGGGCGGTGAGGCCGCCCAGAAGGGCTGCGCGCACCTGCGGTGCCTGGACCGAGGCCGCCTGGTGCAGACGCGCGAACAGCCGCCGGACCGCAGCGGGCACCGGCAGCTTCGGCATCCGCTTGCCGCGCGCGCGAGCCAGCGCCGCAAAGCCGACCGCCAGCATCGTGACCCCCGCCAGGATCATCGCCGCGCGGGACCAGCCCAGGGCTTCGCCGCCGAAATCAACCGCGGCGCCGAGGGCACCGGCGGCCGCGCCCAGGCCCAGGTAGGCCAAGCCGCGCATGGAGTGATAGAGCAGCGCCGCGCTGCGCCCGGAGCCGACGAAGGCCACCAGCCCCCCGCACATGCCGACGCAGTGCAGGCTCCCCGCGACACTCGCGAGGAACACCGCGCCGAGCAGAGCTGCGCTCACTCGCTCTCCTCCGTGCGCGCCGCGATGTCGATCATCTTGGTGCGCGTCTCGCCGCGGGCGAGTTCATCGCCCCGCACCAGCTCGTAGCGCCAGATCCACCAGCCGGGGCGGTCGATCGGCAGGTCCACGAAGTAGACCCCGGCCTCCTGCGGGTCGGCCTGCAGCGTCGCCTCGTGGACCGAAGCGGCGCGGGCATTGTGGAAGGCCTCGATCTTTCCGCTGAGTCCGGTGACCGCGGCATCATCCGGGCCGATCACGCGAAAGGCGACGCGTGTGGATGCGCTGCCGCGTTCGTAGGCGCGCGACAGCGTGCGCAGTTTCCAGCCCAGCGCGCGCGTCTGGGCGCGCTCGGCCAGCTGCTCGTCCACGTGCTGGCTCTTCTCGTAGTAGTCCTCTTCGACGGCGAAGGCAGGGTCGTGCGTGGCCAGCAGGATGGTGGTCACCCCCATTCCCAGCGAACTCAGCAGCAGGACCACGGGAAGGAAGATCCAGAACTTGGGAGACTGCGTGATCATCGGCTGACGGAGTACGGACCGGGGACGTTGCGCGGCATCGGGTGGTCAAAGTCGACGCCATCGGTGAAGCGGAAGGGAACCTCGGCCTTGCCGCGGTCGTAGACCTCGAGCGGGGCAAGCACGACGACCACGAAGTCGCGCGACTCGCCCGGCCCCACTTTCATCGGGAAGGTCGGGGCGCGTAGCTCGAAGCGCTCGTCATCGGACGCGATCTGATAGGTCCGCGTCTCCTCGGAGCGATTCTCGAGACTGAACGCGACCGTGGTCTGGATGCGGCCATCCTCGAGCTTGGTGTAGGGCTGGCCCTGGACCCGGCGCGGCAGCAGCGTGGCGCTCTCGAGACCGGTCAGCTGCCAGGCGAACAGGCTGATGATCACGACCAGGACGAGCGGATAGAGCAGCGTGCGCGGACGCAGGAAACCCATCTTTCCGCCTTCCAGGCCATCCTGCGAGGAGTAGCGGATCAGCCCGCGCGGCTTCCCGACCTTGTCCATCACTGCGTCGCAGGCATCGATGCACTCGGTGCAGTGAATGCACTCCATCTGCAGGCCGTTGCGGATGTCAATGCCGGTCGGGCAGACGGCCGAGCACCAGCCGCAGTCGATGCAGTCCCCTTGCGGCGCGGCGCCTTCGGCTGCCCCCTTCTTACTCAGCTTGCCGCGCGGCTCGCCGCGCTTTTCGTCGTAGCCGACGATCAGCGACTTGCGGTCGAGCAGCACCGACTGCAGCCGGCCGTAAGGGCAGGCCAGGATGCACATCTGCTCGCGGAAGTAGAGGAAGTCGAACATCATCAGCGCGGTCACGCCCATGACGATCGCGAAGCCGGCCGGGTGCTCGGAGGGCGAGCTCAGCGACCACTGCAGGACCTCCTGCGGCCCCACGAAGTAGGCCAGGAAGGTGTGCGCGAGGTGCAGGCAGACCAGCCCGCAGAGGACGATGCTCATGACCCGGCGCTCGATCGGCACCGGCTTGCCTTTGGCCAGGTTGGGGCCGGCGATCCACTTCTCGAGCGGCCGGAAGAGGTACTCGAGGTAGACCGTCTGCGGACAGCCCCAGCCGCACCAGACCCGCCCGAACAGCGCGGTCATCAGGAAGATGCCGAAGAAGACGGTCAGCAGCAGGAGGGTGAGCAGCAGCGTCTCGGTCGGCCGGAAGGTCACCGTGAAGAAGGTGAACTCGCGCGCCACGACGTCGAGGCGCAGCAGCGGTTTTCCGGCGATCTGGACCCAAGGCAGGATGTTGAACAGCAGGATCAGCGCCCAGGCCACGACGGCCCGGCGCTTCCACCACTTGCCATGCACAATGCGCGGGCGGACCCAACGGCGCGAACCATCCTGGTTCAGCGTCGAAAGGACATGTTCCTCCGGGGAAAGCAGCGGGCTGTCGTCAGACATCGATCTCGGGGCCGGCGAGCCGGCACGGTTCAACTTTTTGTGAACTAAGCCCTGGCCGCGAGGCGACCAGGGCTATTCCGAGCAGGATTTACGGGCTTTTTGGCCTACTCTCCGGCCTCCGCAGCGGGCCAGGCCGGGATCACCTCACCCTGCGCTTCCAGCACCGGACCACCCGCAGCCGGGTCGACCTCGGTGCCGCGCAAGTAGGCGGCGTAGGCGGCGATCTGAATGATCTCCTCCTCGGACAGGATGCCCTTGAAGGGAGTCATCGCCTTGCCGGGGATGCCGTTCTCGACGATCCGCGGGAAGTCCTCGAGGGTCTTCACGTGGATGTAGGCGTCGTCGGTCATGTTCGGCCCCAGGCCGGTGACCCCACGCCCATCCGCCCAGTGACAGGCGGCGCAGCGCAGCTGCCAGACCCTCTCCTGCGAGGCCATGAACTCCTCGTTCGCCATCAGCGCGCTCAGAGTGGCCGCGTCCGGCTTGAGCTCCATGCCGGCCAGGCGTTCGCGCTGGCGCTCGGCTTTGGCTTCTTCCGCCGCCACCACCGAAGCTTCGTAGCGTTCGAAGACGCCTTTGCCGGGGCCGGCCTGATACCAGGCCCAGTACAGCACACTGAACCCGATGCTGCCCCAGAACAGCGCCTTCCACCAGCCGGGGAGCGGGTTGTCGTACTCCTGAATGCCGTCGTACGAGTGATCAGTGAGGTACTCCTCCGCCGGGTCGTTCTGCGGAGCGCTTGCGGGGGTATCAGTCATGGCTAGGGGCCTCCTCGTCGAGCGGGAGCTGAGCGTCGTGGTCGAAGCGCTGGTCCGGGCCGAGAGCCAGCCACAGGACGACGCCGACAAAGAACAACACGAAGAAGATCAGAGCGCCTTCGCGGGCGAAGGCATCGAGCTGGTCCAGGGTCATTGCGCGCCCTCCCCGACCGTGGCGTTGAAGCCGGTCGCGTCGGTGCCCAGACGAAGCAGGTAGGCCGTCAGCGCGATGATCTTGGTGTCTGCGAGGCCCTCCGGACCGTTCTCGTCGACCAGGCGTGCGCCGAGTGCGGCGGCCTGGGCCCGAGCGATCTCAGGGGCGTTGGTCTGCTCCTCTTCGGAGTAGGGCACGCCGAGGAAGCGCATGGCGCCGACGCGGGCGACCAGGTCTTCGTAGGGCGTGTCTTCGAGCGCGAGGTGCTCGTAGCTGGGCATGATCGAGGTCTGCGAAGTCGTCCGCGGATCGATCAGGTGGGTGACGTGCCAGGCCACCGAGCTCTGCCGGATGCCGATCCGATGCAGGTCGGGTCCGATGCGGCGCGAGCCCCACTGGAAGGGGTGGTCGTAGACGAACTCCCCCGCCTTCGAGTACTCGCCGAAGCGCTCCGTCTCGAAGCGCAGCGGCCGCACCATCTGCGAGTGGCAGTTGTAGCAGCCTTCCGCGATGTAGATGTCACGTCCGTAGAGCTCGAGCGGGGTGTACGGCTTGACCGCCTCGATCGTCTTGACGTTCGACTTGATCGCGAAGGTCGGGATGATCTCGAACAGCGAAGCCGTGACCACGCTGATCGCCACCCAGACGGTGAACTTCAGCGTGCGCGCCTCCCAGGCGCGGTGCCACTTCATCTGCGCGAGGTAGCCCAGGCTGCGGCCGAGGCCGAACAGCACGCCGAGCACCAGCGCCGTGATCGTAATGAAGACCAGCATCTTGCCCAGGTCGCCGCCGGCGCCAAAGGCGAACAGGATCACGCCGCAGAGGCCACCGATCAGCAGCAGCAGCAGACTCAGCGGGTTGGCTTGGCCGCGCATCGCGGGGGCCTGGACCGGCGAGGCCGGGGCCGGACCGTGGAGCGGCGCGGCTTCGTACTCGGGCTCGTCGTAGGTCGCCGGACGCTTGCGCCAGGTCAGGAACAGGTTGGCCAGCATCAGCAGCAGGCCCGCCAGGTACATGCCGCCGCCCAGCACGCGACCCCAGTACATCGGGATCAACACCGTGACGGTCTCCATGAAGTCGCCGTACTCGAGCATGCCGTCGGCGTCGAAGGCGCGCCACATCAGGCCCTGCGTGAGGCCGGCCGAGTAGATCGTGACGATGTAGATCAGGATGCCGATCGTGCCGAGCCAGAAGTGCCACTCGACCCACTTGGGCTTGGCCATGCCGGCCGTCTGGTAGAGGCGCGGCATCAGCCAGTAGGCCATGCCGAAGACCATGAAGCCGACCCAGCCCAAGGCGCCGCCGTGGACGTGGGCGATGGTCCAGTCGGTGTAGTGCGACAGGCTGTTGACCGCCTTGACCGAGAGCAGCGGGCCCTCGAAGGTCGACATGCCGTAGAAGGTCACGCCGACGACGAAGAACTTCAGGATCGGGTCACGCGCGACCTTGTGCCAGGCACCGCGCAGCGTGAGCAGGCCGTTCAGCATGCCGCCCCAGGACGGCATCCACAGCATCACCGAGAACAGCATGCCCAGGGTCGAGGACCACTCGGGGATCGCTGTGTAGTGCAGGTGGTGCGGACCGGCCCAGATGTAGATGAAGACCAGCGACCAGAAGTGCAGGATCGACAGCCGGTAGCTGAAGACCGGGCGTTCGGCGGCCTTCGGCAGGAAGTAGTACATCAGGCCCAGGAAGGGCGTGGTCAGGAAGAAGGCCACCGCGTTGTGGCCGTACCACCACTGCATGAAGGCGTCCTGCGCGCCGGCGTAGACCGAGTAGCTCTTGAACGGCCCGGCGATCGCCCAGATGTTGTTGAAGATGTGCAGGACGGCGATCGCGACGATGGTGGCGATGTAGAACCAGATCGCCACGTAGATGTGGCGCTCGCGGCGGATCTTCAGGGTGCCGAAGAAGTTGAGCGCGAAGACCACCCACACCAGCGTGATCGCGATGTCGATGGGCCACTCCAGCTCGGCGTACTCACGCGACTGCGTGATCCCTAGCGGAAGGGTGATCGCCGCCGAGAGGATGATCCCCTGCCAGCCCCAGAAGTGAATCTTGCTCAGCTTGTCGCTGAACATCCGGGTCTTGAGCAGGCGCTGGGTCGAGTAGTAGACCGCAGCGAAGATGCCGTTGCCCGCGAAGGCGAAGATGACGGCGTTGGTGTGGAGCGGACGAAGACGACCGAAGCTCAGATACTGCGCCCATTCCGGCGGGAGACCCAGCCGGTTGAACCAGGGTTCGGCCAGCTGCAGGGCGGCGATGAGGCCGACCAACATGCCAACCGCCCCCCAAGCCAGGGAGGCGAACAGAAACTTGCGGACGATCGCGTCGTCGTAGCGGAAGCGCTCGAGAGGGGGAGCTGCGACCGCGCCGGGAGTTGGGGATTCGGCTGACATCGGTGCGAACAGAGGGACAGTTCGCGCCTCGCTAAACCCTCTTGCCCCCTTGACCAGGGGGATTTCCGTCTATTCGTGCTTTTCTGGGCCGCGAAATCCCGGGGTGCGGCGGTGCTCGAAGATGAGCGAGGTCTCGAGCTGCACCACCTCCGGACGGGCCGTGAACTGGTCCACGGCCAGATCGCGCAGATGCGAGCTGTCCCGGACGGCGACCTGCACCAGGAAATCGTGTTGTCCGGAGACGTGCCAGAGCCCCTGAACCTCGGGGAGATCCAGCACGTGCTGGCGGAAAGCCTCCACCTCGCGCCGCGAGTGCTTGGCGAGCCGGACCTCGATGAAGGCCTGCAGTCCGACCCCGAAGGCGGCGGGATCGACCTCTGCGTGGGCCCCGCGCAGGATGCCGCTTTCACGCAGCTTGCGTACGCGCTCGAGGCAGGACGAGGGCGCCAGGTGGACCCGTTGCGCCAGCTCCTTGTTGGAGAGGCGGGCGTCGGCCTGGAGAGCCTCGAGGATCTCGTAGTCCGTTCGGTCAAGCGCAGGTCTGGCGGCCATCTTCCGAATTCTATTCGGCTGGAATGCGATTTGATTGAACGAAAATAAGAATATGGGCTACGACTTCGACACTTCTGCCGTTCACGCCGGCCGCGAGGACTTCCTCGAGCTGGGCGTGCACACCGCCCCGCTTGATCTCTCGAGCACCTACCCCATCCCGGACCTGGAAGAGGGCACCGCCAGCCTGGAGGCGCTCGCCCACGGCGCCGCGGATGCCCCGCAGAAGATCTACTCGCGGCTCAATCAGCCCACCGTGGCCCGCTTCGAAGGAGCGCTCGCCAAGCTGGAAGGCGCCGAGCACGCGGTGGCCTACGCCTCGGGCATGGCCGCGCTGACCGCGGTGCTGCTCGCCCTGCGCGTGCGCCACCCCGAAGACGCGCGCCCCCACGTCCTGGCACTGCGGCCGATCTACGGCGGCAGCGATCACCTGCTCGATCACGGCCTGACCGGCTGTGAGGTCGAGTGGGTGCAGGCCAACGAGATCGCCCGCAAGGTGCGCCCGGAGACCCGGCTGATCATCGCCGAGACTCCGGCCAACCCCACCCTGAAGTGGCTCGACCTCGAGCAGCTCGTGGCCGATGCCCAGGGCACGCCGGTGCTCGTCGACTCGACCTTCGCCACGCCGGTGCTACAGACTCCGATCGCCCACGGCGTCACGTTGGTGCTGCACAGCGCCACCAAGTTCCTCGGCGGGCACGGTGATGTGCTGGCCGGGATCGTCGCCACCAGCGACGAAGAATGGGCCGCCGCGCTGCGCCATGTGCGCGTCATCACCGGCGCCTGCATGCACCCGATGGCGGCCTACCTGTGCCTGCGCAGCCTGCCCACCCTGCCGCTACGGGTGCGGCGCGCGACCGAGACCGCCACGGAGCTGGCGGACTTCCTCGCCGAGCAGCCCGCGGTCAGCGCGGTCCACTATCCGAAGGCAGACCATCCCCTCTTGGGCAGCCAGATGCTGGGCCGCGGCAGCCTGATCAGCTTCGAGCTGGCGGGAGGTTACGAAGCGGCCGCCGCGGTGATGAAGGCGGTCAAGCTGTGCGTCCCGGCCGTCAGCCTGGGTTCGACCGACACTCTGATTCAACACCCGGCCGGCCTCACTCACCACGTCGTGCCGGAAGAGCAGCGCGTCGCAGCCGGCATCACCGCCGGCATGATCCGCCTGTCCGTCGGCCTTGAGTCCTTCGAGGATCTGCGCCGCGATCTGTCGCAGGCTCTGGCCCTGGCCGCGACGACGGCTCCCGCCGCGGCCCCGGAACAGCCGAGCGCCGCGGCCCCCCAGGCTCCGAACAGCCGGGTCGAGAGCTAGACCCCGGCGCCCACCAAAAAAGGAACCGCCCGCGAGCCGAAGCTCGCGGGCGGTTTTTGCTGTTCGAAGCGTCAGCCTTAGAGGCTGAGCACGTTCGACAGACCACAGGAGCTCAGATCCAGCGCTTGGCAGTGCACCAGACCGCGGGCTCCCGGAGGAATGAAGCGGGTGTAGCTGGCGTTACCAGCGGCGTCCGAGTTGAGGATGACCCAACCCTTCGGCTGCGCGATACCGAGCTCGGTGCCGGCGCACGGGAAGCCGTTCGGGATGATGTAGTTGCCCAGCGCGTAGGCCCACATCAGGGCAACGCCGGTACCCGGGGTCGCACCCGAGATATCGAAGGTCATCGAGCCGCCGGGGGCGCCCGAAGCCGAGAGGCTCATCTGCGCACCACCATCGTTGACGGTGTAGTCGTCTGCGAAGCAGGTGCCGTAGGTGCCCATGCCGAAGCCGGTGCCCAGGCCGCCAGCGACGCTCAGCAGGTTGTCACCGTAGAAAGTCTCGGTGTTGCCGCTGGTGTCGTTCTCGACCATGAAGACAGCGCGGTCACCACCGTTGTCGAAGGACAGGTGGATGGTCGCGGTCGCGGTCGGGACGGCGAGGTCGTAGTAGTAGGTCGTCGAGCCCCAGCTACCACCGTTGTTGCCGTAGTAGAAGAACACGCGGTCCATCAGGCTGTCGAAGTTGTTGTCCTGCAGCTTGACGAAGACGTTGTTCGAGGTGTCGGCGAAGCCAGCGACGAGCGCGACGTAAGCCAGACCGGCGTTGCCGTTGTCGACCTTGGCGGACATGGTCGAGGTGGCGTAGTTGTCGTTGACACCATTGAGGGTGAACATCGACACGTTGGTGATGCCTTGGGCGCGGTTGCCGGTGATGCCGATGGCACCCGCCTGGTTGGTCCAATCCGGACCGAGGTCACCCGAGTTGGCGCGGTCGAAGTTGTCGAAGCCACCAGTGGCCTGCGTACCAAAACCGCCATTCCCGAGAGTGACCGGGGGCATTTGTGTATCGAGAGTTGCGTCGATCGGCTGTTGAGCGGCCATCGGCGCCATCGCGAGGAGAGTTGTCAGAAGCATGTTGACTCCAGGGGTCTGAGAGAGAAGAGGGGCAGCCCAGAGAGGCTGGGCCATCCCCGTCAAGTTAACCCCTGGATCCTGATCGTGAGAGCATGGATTTTGTGGGTTTTCTAGGAATTCTCTCCTGAGAATCCTGTCTCGCGAAGCGGTTCTGTGCTAAGGGCGACTAGAGCGAGATCGGATCCGTCACTTCGCAGGCGATGAGATCGACTGCCTGCACCACGACCAGCCCGGCGGCGGAAGCCGGCACGGGGCGAGTCAGGATCACGGTGCCGTTGAGGTCGGCGCGAATCGGCTTGAAGTCCTGCGGCGATGCGATGCCCAGCTGGGTCCCTGCGCACGGGAAACCGAAGGGAATCGAGAAACTGCCGAGGCCGAAGCCGAACACCAGCGCCACCTGCTCGTTGGGAGTCGCCCCTTCGACGGTGAAGGTCATATTCGACCCGGGAGTTCCGCTGACCGTCAGCTGGAAGCCCTCGGGGCAGTCCCCGTCGTTGACGATGAAGTCATCGGCGAAGCAGTCCCCATACATGCTGATCCCGAAGCCGGTCCCGAGCTGGTTCGCCTTGCTGCTCAAGCCGCTGCACTCGAAGACTTCGACCTCGCCGCTGAACGCGTTGTCGATCTCGAGTCGGGCCACATCGCCGTTGTTGCGGAAACTCAACTCCATGGTGCCGAGAGCGGTCGGCGTGGCCAGATCAAAGACATAGTGATTGGCGTTCCAAGGCGCTTTGTTGTTGCCGTAGCGGAAGTAGACCTTGTCGACCAGCGTGTCGTAATCGCCGTCCTGCACCTTCACGTGCACGCAGTTGTCCAGATCCTTGTAGCCGGCCACCAGCGCGACGTAGTACAGCTTCTGACCGTTGGTCTGGAAGGAGCACGAGGCCTTCGAAGTCTTGTAGTTGGCGTTGACGCCGTTCATGACCGCCAGCGAGTTGTTCTGACGCGGGTGCAGAAACTCGCTGCGAATCTCCATGTCCCCCGCCTCCTCCGACCAGTTCGCACCCAGGTCGAAGTTGTTGGCGCGGTTGAAGTGGTCGCAGCCGCTCGTGGCGGCCGTCCCCTGACCTCCGCTCCCCTGCTGCAACCGTCCGGCGGTGGTCTGGAAGGGGTCGTAGGTCGGGTCGAAGTCGACCTGCTGAAGCAGCGGGGCGCAGAGGAGGGTGAGGGCGATCATGGCGCAGGGCGAGCGAGGCTCGACCGCGCATGATCCTGATGGCACCCTCGGGCCGCGTGAAGGAGGCGTGAATCTCGCGAGAACGCGCGATCAAGGCCGCTGCGCCGCGCGAAAATGCTCAAGAGCCTCGGGATTGGCGAGGGCTTCGGTGTTCTTGACCGCGCGCCCATGCACCACATCGCGGACCGCGATCTCGGAGATCTTGCCGGAGCGGGTACGCGGGATATCCGGGACCGCCAGGATCTCGGCCGGAACATGGCGCGGGGAGGCGCCGCTGCGGATGCTCCGGCGCAGACGATCGCGCAGCGCGTCATCCAGCCCGACCCCTTCCGCCATGCGCAGGAACAGCACCACATCCTGATCCCCATCGCCGGTATCGCGCCCGATCACGATCGCCTCGACGACTTCATCGAACTGCTCGACCTGGCGATAGATCTCGGCGGTGCCGATGCGGACGCCCCCTGGGTTGAGGGTGGCATCGCTGCGCCCGAAGACGATCAGTCCCCCGTGCTCGGTGAGCTGCACCCAGTCGCCGTGACGCCAGATGCCGGGGAAGTGCTCAAAGTAGGCGGCGCGATAGCGCGCGCCATCTTCGTCGCGCCAGAATCCCACCGGCGCGCTGGGGAATGGTCGCGTGCAGACCAGCTCGCCCGGCTCGCCGACGAGCGGGTGCCCGGCGTCATCCCAGACCTCGACCGCCATGCCCAGGCCGCGGCACTGCAGTTCGCCGCGTCGGACGGGCAGCTCCGGGCAGCCCAGCGCGAAGCAGGACACGATGTCGGTGCCGCCGGTGATCGAAGCCAGCAGGAGGTCCTGCTTGACCTCGGCGTAGACCCAATCAAAGCTCTCCGGCACGAGCGGCGAACCCGTCGACAAGATGGTGCGCAGAGCGCCGAGATCGTGCTCGGTACCGGGGCGATAGCCCGCCTTCTTGCAGGCATCCAGATACTTCGCGGATGTGCCGAAGTGCTCGACCCGCTCCTCGGCCACGATCCGCCACAAGGTCTCTGGCCCCGGATAGAAGGGGTTGCCGTCGAACAGGACGATCGTGCCCCCGCTTGCCAGCGCGCTGACCAGCCAGTTCCACATCATCCAGCCGGTGGTCGTGAAATAGAACAGCTTCTCGCCGGGACGCAGATCGGTGTGCAGCTGATGCTCCTTCAGATGCTGCAGCAGGGTGCCGCCGTGACCGTGCACGATGCACTTGGGCTTCCCGGTCGTCCCCGAGCTGTACAGGATGTACAGCGGATGATCGAAGGGAACGGGTTGAAAGAACAGCTCCGGCTCGTCCTCGCCCAGGAAGTCCTGCCAGGTCACCGCGCCGGCAAACTCGGCCTGCGGATCGGCGAAGGGGATCAGCACCAGCTGCTCCACGCTGGGCAGCGCGCGCACGATCTCAGCCAGCTTGTCGCGCGTGTCGAACGGGCGCCCTTTGTACAGATAGCCATCGGCCGCGAGCAGGACCTTCGGTTCGATTTGACCGAATCGGTCGACCACGCCGGAGACGCCGAAGTCGGGCGAGCACGAGGACCAGATCGCCCCCAGCGAAGCCGTCGCCAGCATGGCCACCAGCGCCTCGGGAAGATTGGGCAGGAAGCCCGCGACGCGATCGCCGACGCCGACGCCGGCGCGCTCGAGCCCGCGGCGCGCGCGCGCGACCAGCGCGCGCAGTTCCTGGCGGGAGTACTCGATGCGCCGGCCGTCCTCGCCGCGGAAGATCAGCGCCGGCCCGGGCGCCTCCCGCTCGAGCAGATTCTGCGCGAAGTTGAGCATGGCCTCCGGAAACCAGCGCGTCGCGAAGAAGCGACCGTCGCCCTCGCAGGCCGCACTGCCGCGCGCCCCGGCGACCGCGCTGAACTCCCAGATCGCCTGCCAGAAGGCGGGGCTCTGCTCGATCGACCAGCGCCGCAGCGCTTCATAGTCATCGTCGGCCGCGGCCACCCCGCGCGCGCGCAGGAAGTCCCGGAATCGAGCCAAGCCGCTTGCCGCGACCTGCTCCGCACTTGGTTCCCAGAGAATCTCGGCCATGTCGAACTGCGCGCTGATTATGGCAGAATGCGAGCGTGCCCCAAGAGACTCCTCGTCCGGGTGCCGCCCTCTTTGAGCGCCTGTTCGGCCGCCCCACCGCGGGTGAGGCGGAGGAGAAGCAGCTGCGCACCCTGTTCGAGTTGCTGGGCTCGACCCTGCAGCACCGCGGCGAGGACTACCTCAGCGCGCTGGCGGTGCATCTCAGCGGGCTGCTCGATGTCGAGATGTGCTGGATCACGCGGCTCGAGTCCGGCGCGGAGCCGTCCTCGCGCATGATCGCCGTGGCCCGGGGCGGCGAGGCGCAGGCGGGCGGCGGCGTCTACGCGCTCGCCGGCACCCCCTGCGAGTTCGTGGCCCAGGGGTCGATCTACTTCGTCGACGACGGGGTCGCGACCTCCTTCCCGCGCGACACCTTCCTGGCCAAGCATGGCATGCGGAGCTACCTCGGCATCCCCCTGTGGGGCGAGAACGAAGAGGTCATCGGCAAGATCTGCATGCTGGACACCAAGCCGATGCCCGACGCGGCGCTGGCCCGCGAGCTGTGCGGCATGTTCGTGCAGCGGGTCAGCGCCGAGGTCGAGCGCGTTCAAGCCCGCGCGCAGGCGCGCGCCGCGGACGCGATGCTAGGCGGCTTCCTGCGCGAGTTTCCGGGCTGGGTATGCGCCTACCAGACCTCCGCGGATCCCAGCATGCGCAAGGTCCTGCTCAGCAGCGGAGGCGCCGACGCGCTGATCGGACCGCGCCACCACGCCGAGCTGCTCGAGGATGCGACGCGCTTCAATCTGCTGTTGCACCCTGCAGAACGCGACCAGATCGAGCACGCCTACGACCAGGCCCGCGAGTCGCGGACTCATTACGAACTGGAGTACCGGATTCGACACGACGACGGGCACTATCGCTGGGTGCAGGTCACGGGGCGGTTCACAGAGCAGGACGACGGCACGATTGTCGGCCACAGCCTGATGCTCGACCGCGAGGCCTACCACGCGCTGCAGCGGCGACACGAGGAGCTGCTCGCCGAGCTTGAGACGCTCGTGCGCGCTTTCCCCGACGCGGTCTTCCTGCAGGATCACACCGGCCGGGTGCGCTTTCTCAACCGCGCGGCCGAGCGGCTGTTCGGTCTTCAGGCGGATCAGCTGATCGGGCACAGCTTTGCCACTCTGGCCGAACGCTTCCCCGACTTCGCCGACATCTTCCTGCGCGCGCACAGCAATACCTTTCAGGCATTTCAGGGCCGCAAGCCGGTGCAGAAGCAGGTCCGCCGTGTCATCCCGGGTACGCAAGAGCCGCGCGACTTTGAGACGCAACGGATTCCGGTACTCGACGATGCGGACCAGCCCTCGGCGATGGTCACGATCGTGCGCGATGTCACCGCACGCGTCGCCGAAGCGGAGCGCGCCGAGGAAGTCCGCCAACTGCGCGAGCGCGCGGCCCGCCTGAGTTCCCTGTCCCGCCTCGTCGAAGGGGTCTCGCACGAACTCGAGAACCAGCTCACCGCGGTGCTGGGTTATGCCGAGGTCGGCCAGGCGCGGCTGCGCCACCCCGATGACTCGACCACTGAAGAGCTGCTCGAACGCAGCTTCCGGCGGATTCACGGCGCCGCGCAGAGCGCCAGTGAACTCGTCCGCAAGCTGCTCGCCTTTGGTTCCTCGACCAGCGGAGCCAGCGAGCCCTGCCAGCCTGCTGTGGTGCTGGAGCGCGCGAAGTCCTTCCTCGAGAACGAACTCTGCGCCGACTACGCGTGGGAGTGCGTCCTCTCGGGCCAAGACGACCCGCACCGGGTGCGTCTGACCGGCCTCGCCCTGCGCGGCATCGTCGTCGAACTGGTGCGCAACGCCGTCGAGGCCTCGCCTGCCGGAGCGAAGATCCGCCTGGAGGCCGGCCCTGGAGAGTCCGAGTCAGGCGAGGCGGAGTTCGTCCTGCGCGTCACGGATCAGGGCAGCGGCGTCCCCACGCATCTGCGCGAGCGCGCCTTCGACCCGCTGTTCAGCACCCGCGAGTCGACGCAGCGCCGGCGCGGCTTTGGCCTGTCGATCGCCCATCGCACCGCCGTCAGCGCGGGCGGCAGTCTGTGCCTGGTCTCGCCGCCGGAGAGTCGCGAGACGGTCTTTGAGCTACGTCTGCCCTGGGTACAGGAAGAAGTCGATGCCGCGCAGCGTGGCCATGCCGGCCCCCCGACCGTGCTGATCATCGAAGACCAGAGCGCCACGCGCGAGATCGTCTGCGAAGTGCTGCGCGCCGCCGGTTACCAGGTGATCGAGACCGAGGGGCGCGAGGCAGCGGCGGCGCTGGATGCGAACACGCCGACCCCGGATCTGATCCTGGCCGACGTCCTGCTCGAGGATGGCACCGGCACCGAACTCGCCGACGCGCTGCAGGCACGCTGGCCCCATGCGCGCACCCTGCTCTGTTCCGGCCTTCCGGCCGAACACCTGAGCGCGCGCGGCATCGAGCTGAAGTCGGATCAGGCCTTTCTACAGAAGCCTTTCCGCCCCACCGAGCTGCTGACGGTCGTCCGCGATCTCGTCGGCGCGCCCCCCGCCCCCGCCCCCAGCCAAGGATGAGCCCCACGCCGCAACGCATGCTGATCGTCGACGACGAGGACCTCGTCTGCGACATGCTCTACGACTACTTCGTGTCCCATCCCGGACTGGAGCTGCTGAAGGCCAGTCACGGCGGGCTGGTCGAGGAGCTCATCCAGGAGCAGCCGATCTCGATCCTGCTGACCGACATCGTGATGCCCGAGCGGGACGGCCTGGAGCTGGTCATGCTGATGCGCGATCGATACCCCGAGGTCCACGTCATCGCAATCTCGGCTCCGTCGAATACGCACTATCTCGATGCGGCGAAACGACTTGGGGCGACCTACACCTTCGAGAAGCCGCTCGATCTCGAAGCCCTGGGCCGCGCCGTCGACGAGCTCCTGAGCGATCCCTAGAAGATGTTTTGACGGATCGTCATTTTCTGACGTATCGTATGGCCCATGGCCACGAGCCCCCGCAAGCTGCGTGAGATTCAAGCCCGCGAGACCGAGCTCCTCGAGCTCGCCCGCGAGCTGATCGCCACGCATGGCCTGCGCGGCCTGACCATGGACAAGCTCGCCGCAGCCAGCGAGTTCTCAAAGGGCACGGTCTACCAGCACTTCGCCAGCAAGGAAGACCTCTTCGCCGAGCTCGCGGCCGCCCACATGCAAGGCCGGATCGAGCGCTTCGCGCGCGCGGCCGCGCTGCGGGGCAACAGCCGCGAGCGGCTCACCGCCGTGGGCCTCGCGGAAGAACTCTATGTGCTGGGCAACATCCCCGAGTACCGCATGCAGATGGCGATCACGATGGAGGTCTTCTCCTCCAACGCCCGCCCCGACCGCATGCAGAGGCTCATGAACCTCGAAATGCAGTGCGTGGCCATCACTTCGGGAATCGTGCGCGACGCCATCGCGGCCGGCGATCTCGAGCTGCGCGAGCACGCCTCGCCCGAGGGGCTCACGCTGGTGCTCTGGGGCTCGTACATCGGCACCTTCAAGATGTTCGCCTGCCGCGACACGGACGGCGGCTGCCCGGCCTCGCAGCTGGGCCTCGACCCCATCGCCAACCTCAATCACCACATCCAATTCCTGCTCGACGGCTACGGCTGGAAGCCGCTCAGCACGGAATTCGATTACCTCGCCACCCGGCAGCGGGTGCTCGACGAGGTCTTCCCCGGCGAAGCGCACCTGCTCGCTCGCTAAGTCTTTTTTTGCCCACATCTTGACGATGCGTCAAATCTTGACGAAACGTTCACTGCTTCCGCTTGCTCTGCTTGGAGCGGCGGCTGCCCTGTTTGTTCTGCCCCCCCGCGCGGCCGCCGAGGCCGAATCGCTCGCCGCTCCCGCGCCGCGGCCGGTCCCGGTCCGGGCGCTGCGCCCCGAAGCGGTTGAAGGCCGGCTGGAAGTGCAGCGCTACACCGGCACGATTCAGGCGCGTCGCGAGAGCGAGCTGGGCTTCGAACGCGCCGGCAAGATCGCCCGACTGCAGGTCGACCTGGGCAGCCAGGTGGATCAGGGCCAGGTGCTGGCGGAGCTGGATCTGGCGCCGCTGCAGCTCGAACGCGAGGCGGCGGTCGCGTCGCTGGCCCGCGCGCGCGCCCAGCGCGACGAAGCGGTGGCCGGACCCCGCGTCGAGCAGATCGAGATCGCTCGCCAGGAACTCCGCCGTATCGATGCCGAATTGGAACGGATTCAGCGCGAAGCCGCCCGCCGCCAGGAGCTGCTGGCCGAGGGCGTGAGTGCTCCCGAGGAGGCCGAGACGCTGGCTTTCGCCGCGCAGGCGATGGAGGCCCAGCGCGAGGCCGCAGCCCAAGGACTGCAGGAACTCGAGAAGGGAACGCGCCCCGAGCAGCTTGCTGCCGTCGAGGCCGCCTTGGCTCTGGCCGAAGCGCGGCTGGCGCAGATCGATCTCGAGCTCGAACGTTCGGTCCTGCGTGCGCCGTACGCGGGCACGATCCTCGCTCGCTTTGCCGACGAAGGCGAAGTGCTCGCCGCCGGGACTCCCCTGGTGACGCTGCAGGAATCCGCGGCGCTGGAGGCTCGCATGGGCGTGCCGGATGCGCTCGCGGATCAGGTCGAGCCGGGCGAACAGGTGGAGCTCCAGAGCCCGCGCGGCACTCTTGCCGCGGTCGTGCGTGCCGCCCTCCCCCAGATCGATCCGGCGACGCGCAGCCGGACCCTGATTCTCGATCTCGACGCCGGGGCCGGCCTGGCCGGGTCCACCGTCGCCTGGCAGACCCAGCGTTTCCGTCCGGGGCAAGGTCATCGCATTCCGGCGACCGCGCTGGTCTCAAGCCGCCGCGGCCTGTGGTCGGTCTACCTCGTCGAGGGTCCGGTCGAAGACGCCCGGATCCGCCGCCAGGAAGTTGAGGTCCTGCATGCCGGGAGTGATGAGGTCATCGTCGCCGGCCTGCGCGACGCCGACCGCGTCCTGGCAGGCGGCACCGAGCGTGTCGTTCCTGGTCAGACCGTCGCCATCCAAGAGGACTAGAAATGCGCGATCTCTACGCTCGCCATCCTCGGCTGCTGATCCTGACGCTGCTGCTGATCGTGGCTGCCGGCGTCACGGCTCTGCTGGAGCTGCCCCGCCTGGAGGACCCCAAGCTCACCCCGCGCTTTGCGATGGTCTACACGCGCTTCCCTGGCGCGACCGCCGAGCGCGTCGAGGCACTGGTCACGGAGCCGCTCGAAGACGCACTGCGCGGTTTCGAAGAGCTGAAAACGCTCGAGACGACTTCGCGGATGGGCATGTCCGTGATGCAGCTGGAACTCGGCGATGAGATCGCGCCGGAGGCCGTGCCGCGCATCTGGTCGAAGCTGCGCGACGAACTGAACGACACCGCAGCCGAACTGCCAGCGGGCGCGTCCGCTCCCGAGTTTGTCGATGACGAATCCGAGGCCTACACGCTGATTCTGGGCCTGGCCTGGGTCGCCGAAGGCGCCCCGCAGGCAGACAAGCTGCGCCGCTTCGGCGAGGAGCTACAGCATCGGCTGCGCTCCGTCGCCGGAACCGAGCACACCCGGCTCTACGGCATCCCGGACGAGGAGATCCTCGTCCAGCTGGAAGACGAAACCCTGAGCGGTCTGGGCCTCAGCATTCCCGAGCTCGCGGCGCAGATCCGCGCGCGCGATGCCAAGGTGCCCGCCGGGCGCGTCAGCGGCGCGCGCAGCGAACTGCCGTTGGAAGTCGAAGGCGAGCCGGAGAGCCTGCAGGCGATCCGCGCCGTCCCGATCGCCAGCGGAATGGACGGTCGCCTTCTGCGGCTCGGCGAGATCGCCACCGTGGAACGCAGCGAACGCCAACCGCAGCTGGATCAGGTGCTGATCGACGGCACACCAGGCATCGCCGTTGCCGTGCGCATGGGCCCAGGCCTGCGCATCGACCGATGGCGCGATGCCATCGACTCGGTGCTCGCCGGCTTCGAGCCGGAGCTGCCGCGCGAACTGCAGCTGGAAGAGATCTTCGCGCAGGATCGCTACGTCGCCGAGCGCTTCAGCGATCTGCAGACCAACCTCGCCCTGTCGATGGGCCTGGTCACGCTGGTCTCCTTTCTGATGCTGGGCTGGCGCTCCGCCATCTTCGTCTCGATCGCGCTGCCGCTCACCAGCCTGATGGTGCTGGCCGGCATGCGGATGCTCGGCATCCCGCTGCATCAGATGAGCGTCAGCGGACTGATCATCGCGCTGGGCCTGCTGATCGACAACGCGATCATCGTGGTCGATGAAGTGCGCTCGCGGCTGATGCGCGAGCCGGGGCAGCGAGCCAAGGTGGTGCGCGAGGCTGTCGGCATGCTCGCCGTCCCGCTGTTCGGTTCAACCCTCACGACGATCCTGGCCTTTGCGCCGCTGCTGCTGATGGCCGGCCCGGCCGGTGAGTTCGTCGGGTCGATCGCGATCACCGTCTCGCTCGCGCTGGTGTCTTCGCTGTTCCTGTCGCTGACCGTCATCGCCGCGCTGGCCGGTCGATTCGGCAGCGACCAGCCCAGCGGCCTGCGCGTCGCTGCCGTCGACCGCTGGTACCGCCGCGGCCTGCGCGGGCTGCTCGCCCGCCCGGCGCTGGCCATCTTCCTGGCGCTGCTGCTGCCCCTGTTCGGCTTCCAGGCCGCGGGCAGCCTGACCGAGCAGTTCTTCCCCCCGGCCGACCGCGACCAATTCCAGGTTCAGCTGACGCTTCCGCAACAGGCCAGCCTGCAGCAGACACGCGCCACGGTCGACGAGGCGCACGCGCTGCTCCGGGCGCACCCCGAGGTCGAGGCGGTGCACTGGTTCGTCGGCAACTCCGCGCCGCAGTTTTACTACAACATGATGGTCGGTGAGGAAGGCTCGCCGCGCTTCGCTCAGGCGCTGGTGCAGCTCCGCGACAATCAGGAACTCAGCACGCGGATTCGCGCGATTCAAGCCGAGCTGGACGCGGTATTCCCTGCATCACTCAGCCTGGCGCTGCAGCTGGAACAGGGTCCGCCTTTCGCGGCGCCCATTGAGCTGCGGCTGTTCGGCCCGGACCTCGACGTGCTCGCCGCGGCCGGGGAAGAGGCCCGGGCGATTCTCGCTCAGGTCCCCGGCGTCACGCATACGCGCGCGTCGCTGCAGGAAGGCTTGCCGAAGATCTGGTTCCGCCCGCAGGAGGAAGACCTGCGCCTGAGCGGCTGGAACGCGCGCGCGCTCGCGGAAGACCTCCAGGCCTCCCTCGACGGTGTGATCGGCGGCACCTACATGGAGGAGACCGAAGAGTTGCCGATCCGCGTCCGCCGCGCCGCCGCAGAGCGGCAGGCACTCGAGACGCTGGCCAGCCTGGAGCTGCGCGGCGAAGCGGGGCAATCCGTCCCGCTGCATGCCCTCGGCGAGTTTGAACTCGTTCCCGAGCGAGCCACGATCACGCGTCGGGCGGGCAGCCGGATGAACGCCGTGCGCGGCTACCTGGATGCCGGCCTGCTGCCGGCCGAGAGCCTGGCCGTGTTTGAGCAGCGGCTGGCCGAAGCCGGCTTCCAGCTTCCGCCGGGCTATTCGATGAGCTGGGGAGGCGAAGCGGCCGAGCGTGACAACGCCGTGGGCTCGCTGCTGGCGAACGTCGCCCTGCTGGCCATCCTGATGGTGGCCACGCTGGTCCTGAGCTTCTCCAGCTTCCGCGCCGCCGGCGTCATCGGAGGCGTCGCGATGCTGGCGGCCGGCCTCGGCCTCGCCTCGCTCTGGGCATCCGGCTATCCCTTCGGCTTCATGGCCATCCTCGGACTGCTCGGCCTGATCGGCCTCGCGATCAATGATTCGATCGTCGTGCTCACCGCCCTCCGCGAGGACGAACGCGCCGCGCGCGGCGAACTCGACGGGGTCATCGACGTGGTGCACCACGCCACCCGGCACATCCTGACGACCACGGTCACCACGGTGGCGGGCTTCCTGCCGCTGATCCTGGGAGGCAGCCTGTTCTGGGCCCCGCTCGCCGTGATCATGGCCGGCGGCGTCCTGGGTGCGACGCTGATCGCGCTGGTCTTCGTCCCGGCCGCGCACAGTCTGCTGGCGCGCCGGGCCTGCGCTCAGGCCACGCCGGAGGCCAGCAATGCGATCTGCAGCGCATTGAATGCTGCGTGACAGACCATCGGTGCGAGCAGCCGTCTGCCAGAGCGCAGATAGAGCAGCTGGAGGGCGATCGCGATCACCAGGATCGCCCCCACTGCTGCCGAGCCTTCATAGCCGTGCGGGAGCGCGAAGAGCATCGCCGTCAGCACGGTGGCTTGCATCAGCCGAGACGCCCCGCGCGCAGGCAGGATGCTCTCCAGCTGCTGAAAGACGAAGCCGCGGTAGAGCAGCTCTTCGACCACGCCGCCGGCCAGGATGCCGACGAGCAGAAAGGCCAGCACCTCGACGGTGCCTTCGACCCGGAAGGGCTCGGTGGCCGCAAAGCCCGAGGCCTGCAGCGCGGCGCTGACCCCCGCGGCCAGCAGCACCAGGGGCACCACCCAAAGCAGGCCCCGACGCAGATCCGGGAGCCGCGTGGGCCGAGGGAAACTCCAACCCAGGGCCGCAAAACTCCTGCCCTGCCAGCGCAGGACTCGAGCCATCAGAAGGAGGACCAGCGGGATCTCGACCGCCTTCACCTGCAGCAACTCGACGCCCGTGATGCCATCCCGCAGCTCAACCCCGGTCAGCTCGACGGCCAGGATGCCGAGGAGCGGGACGAGCAGAAGGACGGCGGCCAACTCGAGGAAGGCCACCAGCCGACCCCGAGGGAGTGGGTCGCTGGGCATGCAACCCGATCCTAGCCGGGCGGCGCGAACCGCCCGCGGCCGATCAATAGTCGGTCATGGCGATGTAGCGCCGCAGATCGGCCATCTCATCGATGAGCAAGTCACGAATCGAGAGCACGCCTGTGAGATCGCCCGCGGCATCCAGCACCGGCAGGTGTCGAATGTGATGCCGCTTCATGAGCAGGTGCGCATCCAGGACCGACTGGTTCTCTTGCGCCACGACGACTTCGCGCGTCATGACGTCGCGCACCAGAGTGTCGTCTGTCTTGAGGTCGAGCAGCAGGACGCGCTTGAGCACGTCGCGCTCGGTGAACAGACCGACCAAGCGCCGTCCGTCCATGACGGCGGTGCAGCCCACATTGGCCTGGGCCATGGCCTTGGCAGCGTCGCGTACGGTGGCGGCGTCATCGACGAAGACGACGCGCTCCTGGCGACCAACCAGGTCCTTCAGTTGATTCATGAGTTTTCGTAGAGCGGGTTGGGGGAGGTGAAGGAGGAGAGATCCCTCCCGATCAACCCTACACCATGACCGGGCGCACGCGCTGTGGATTGCCCGAAGTTCTTTCTCTACAACGGTTTCAGATTCCGTAGACGGCCGCGGCGGAGGCGCGCAATTGGCCGAGGAAGGCGTCCGGTGAGAGCGGCGCGCCGGTCGCGTCCTGGACCAGCTGATCCGCGCTGCGCAGATTGCCGTGCTGGTGAATGTGCCGGCGCATCCAGTCAAGCAGCGGCCCGAACTCGCCGCGCGCGAAGGCCGCATCCAGATCCCCGAGCTCGGCGCGCGCCGCGTCGAACAGCTGCGCCGCGATCAGATTGCCGAGGGTGTAGGTCGGGAAGTAGCCGAAGGCTCCCATCGACCAGTGGATGTCCTGCAGCACGCCATCCGCGGCCGAGGGCGCGCGCACCCCCAGCAGTTCCTTGTAGCTGGCATCCCAGGCCTCGGGAAGATCATCGACCATGAGCTTGCCGGCAAGCAGCCGACGCTCGAGCTCGAAGCGCGCGGCCACGTGCAGGTTGTAGGTCGCCTCGTCGGCCTCGACGCGGATCAGGCTGGGCCGGATGGTGTGCAGCGCGGGGTAGATGTGATCCACCTCGAAGGCCGGGTGCTCCGGGAAGGCCTTGCGGAAGCGCGGCAGCAGCCATTCCCAGAAGGAGCGGCTGCGCCCGACGAGGTTCTCCCAGAGTCGCGACTGCGACTCGTGCACGCCGAGGCCCACCGCCGTCCCGATCGGCGTGCTCTGCCAAGCCGCGGGCAGCCCCTGCTCATAGAGCCCGTGCCCCATCTCGTGCAGGATGCCGAACAGGGCCGGGCGGAAGTCGTCCTCCTGGTAGCGCCAGGTCAGCCGCACGTCGCCGACCGCGAAGCCGGTGCAGAACGGATGCGCCGCCTGGTCGAGGCGTCCCGCCTCGAAATCGAAGCCGATCGCTGCCGCCGTCTCGCGCCCCAGCGCGTATTGAGCCTCGGGCGCGAACTGCCCTTGGGCCGGCGCCTCATCGACCTCGACGCCGCAGTCGGCGGCCGCCTGCACCATCGGCGCGAGCTCCGCGCGCAGTCCGTCGAACAGCGGCGCCAGCTGGGCTTCCGTGGAACCCTGCTCGTAGAGGTCGAGCAAGGCGTCGTAGCGGGGACGGCCTTCGGCGAGCGCGTCCGCCTTCTGCCCCACCAGATCGATGATCCGGGCGAGCGAGTCACGGAAGATCGCGAAGTCATCCGCGGCGCGCGCGCGCTGCCAGCTGGCTAGGCCTTCCGAGGTCGCTTCGGCCATGGCCCGGGTGAGTTCTCCCGGGATCTTAGTCGCGCGATCATGTTCGCGCCGCGCCTCGCGCAGCAGGGCCTGCGCGGCCTCGCCTTCGGCGGCTTCGTCCTCGGCCGCCGCGAGCGCATCGGCGAACGCAGCGCCGGCGAGATGCTCGTGGCGCAGGCCCGCGAGCGTGCCCAGCAGCTGCCCGCGCGCCTCGCGGCCCTGGGAGGGCATCATCGTCTCCTGATCCCAGGAGAGGACGGCCGCGGCCGCCTGCAGATCGTGAACCGAACGATACGCCTCGATCAGGCGCGAAAGGGCAGGCGGCAGCGGGGAGCTCACTTCTTGGGTCGCAGGAGGAGGTAGTCGAACACGATGCCCGGACCTTCTCCTTCGCCCACTTCCTTAGTCCCGAGCAGCAGAATGTGCTCGCGCGGGACGAGGTTCATCGGGCCGAACTCCATCAGTTTCCACCCCTCCTCCTCGGCATCCAAGCTGATTTCGCCAGTTCCGAGCGCGCGGCCGGAAAGCGAGGCTTGCAGCGTGGGGCCACCGGGGTAGCACCAGAAGCGCCCGGCCAGGGTCCACTCGGTGCCACCGCGCACGTCGACTCCCAGGCGTACGAACTCGCCGGCACCGAAGCCCTTCCACTGCCAGGCCTTGAGCTGGACCCCGGGGAAGGCCTCCTTGTCGACGATTGCGATCTCGCCACCCCCGACCCTGCGATCGAGGCGCATGTCCTCCGCCTCGACGGTGCCGGCCTCCAGCTCGAAGTCGCGCTCGGGCAGCGGCAGCGGGCGCAGCTGCGTTTCATCTTCCGGCAGCGGAAGCGGCGAAACCGACTCGGCTGGCGCATACCAGTAGACCATGCCTTCAAGCGAGAGCTTGGCGTTCTCCTGCTCGCCCAGCGCGAGGCTGAGCTGCAGTTCATCGTCGAACAGAATCGAGTCGTGCACCCAGAAGCGGTTGCGGCTGGTGTAGCCGAAGGACGCGGGGCCGTCGCGACGCGTGGTCCGATCCATGGTCTCGAGCATCGAGAAGCCGCCCGCGGTCTGCGCGGCGCCATCCGCGGTCACCGTCAGCGCGCCCTCATCCCAGGCGCCCTGGCCGTCGTAGAGGCCCGTCAGCGCCAGACCCACCAGACGCCCCGGGCCGGTGATCTTGGCGAGATCAATCGGCGCGGTGCGCGAGGCCTCGAGCCCGCGATGCTGGAAGAAACCGGCGCGCAGGCGCCAGGCCGGCGGCTCGAGCATCTGCTCGAACGCGATGGTCAGCTTGAGCATGACCCGCTTCTCCATCTTGCGCACGCTCTTCAGGCGCATCGCAAACCCATCGACGTAGGGAATCGGCAGCCGGCAGGTGAAACGCTGCGCGCTGCTGTCGACCGCGAACACGTCCGCGCGCCAGTTGGCGGCGTCGGGGGCCGTGCCAAAGAAGTCGCCGAATGGAACCGATGCCAGCAGCGTCTCGTTGCCCTTGCTGCGCGCCCGCTCGTAGAACTCGATCTTCATCGAGCGCAGATAGTCCGCCAGCTCGGCCTCGGAGATGCGGTCCGCGCCGATGAACTCGATCGTGAACCACTGCACGATGCCGTTGCCGTTGATCGTGTACTCAAAGGGGAAGGCGCGGTCGCAGCCGCCGGTGCCGAAGGTGGTGCGCCACCGTTCGGAGGGCACGGCGCTGGCAATCGCTCGGGCCAGACGGTCGATGGTCGGCGACTGCTCTTCCAGGTCCTGAGTCGAGCCCGAGGCCAGGCTGACCTCATCCGCGAGCTTGTGCACGCCGGCCTCAAAGCGCGGCGAAGCCTGGGTGGTCGTGACCCGCAGACTCGAGGAGAAGGGAATGGGCGCGCGCAGCACGCCGCGCGGGCCGTTGATCAGCACCAGCGGCGAGACAAAGGGACCCCGCAGCGAGAAAAACTGCCGCGCCGGCATCGAGATGCCCGGCTCCTCCGCGCCGTCGAAGTAGAAATTCAGCTCCCCTGCCGGATTGACCATGGTCAGCCGCCCCAGCACGCCCGGCCCTTCGGTCTGAAACAGCTCGATCTCCGTTTCGCTCAGCTCCGGCCCGGCGCTGCCGGCCGCGGAGAAGCGCAGTGAGGCCTCGCCCTCGCCGGGAGCCTCGGCCAGAAAGCTGAGGTTCTGGATCCGGTCCATGACATCGGCCAAGGAGTACTCGGCGGCATCCTGTTGCGGGGACAGGGCAGCGGAGAGGAGGAGGGCGGGCAGGAGCAAGCTCATGAGGGTCTCAACGGGCTCGGCGCGAAGTATAGGCCGTCGCAGTCCCAACTCGCGAGCCCCACGAGCGTTCCACGAATCCATCCGGTCGGCCTGGAGATTCCGAAGAAAAAGCGCCGGCGGCCCAAGCCGCCGACGCATCACCCTGAATCTCTGGGATCACTGGATCTCGCCCGCCACGACGCGCGGGGCGTCCGTCACGGTGGGCTTCGACATGTCCGCGGGGTTCTTCCACTCGCTCATCGAGGGAGGAGTGAGGCTGCCCGCGAGATCGAGCGCATCCAGCAGTGCCTGGGACGGTGCCCCGGCGGCGCTGCGCAGGAAGAGCTCGGATTCGATTGCCTTGATCACGTACTCGCCGTCCGGACCGACCACGGTGCCGCTGGCGATCGAGAACTTCGGATACCAGCGTCCGGTGCTCTCGTCCTCGACGTACGGGATCCCCCACAGGTTGCCGAAGCCGCCGTACTGCAGCAGAACGGTCTCGCCGTCGTGGTCTGCCGACTCATTGGCGTCGTTCGCGGTCTCGTGGGTGTAGAGGAAGGAGATCGGCGGATCGAAGGTGACCGGAACGCCCTGGCGCTCCAGCGCGCGGTACTGGTTCCATTCGTTGTGGCCGGTCTCGTACATGTAGTACTCGTCGAGATGCCAGACATCCCAGGGGATGCTCAGCAGCGCGAGGGCGGCGGCGTCGGTCACCAGCGGACCGCTCATCATGCCCCAGTCGTAGAAGCCGCCGCTTGGCTCGGCGCCTTCCACCAGCCCGACGCGCCCCAGGGCCACGCCGTCGTCGTAGTAGAGCGCACGGTCGGACTTCTGGAACACGTAGGTGTACGGGTCGTTCAGATCTCCGGGGTTGCCGTCGTTGAGGAAGATGTCGCCGGTGTTAGCCTGCTGCTCGGTGATCCCGGCCTTCAGGCACTCGACCACGCCGTAAAGGGTCAGCGAGTTGCCACCTTCAAACAGATCCTCGCCGCTCACGAAGCTGTGCTTCTTGACGCTCATCTCGGTGTCGCCGTAGATGTAGTCGACGTTGCCGCCCAGCGACTCGGACCAGAACGAGATCCACTCGCCCATGTTGAGGTTGAGCTGCACGTCGTCGCCCGGATCTCCCAGGCCACTCCACTCGCCGCCTTCCTCGTCGAAGGTCGCGATGATCCAGAAGGTGCCGTAGCCCGGGCCAGCGTCGTGGCGGTACTCGACCATGTTCATCGTGCTGACCTGCAGGATCTCGTCCCAGGTCCAGTACTGGAAGGTCACCAGGTCCATGTCCGCCAGCTCGATGGCCTGGCGCGCGACGCGCATCAGACGCCCCGGGGCGACGATGGCGGTGTAGTTCTGCTCGCCTTCCGTCGGATGGAAACCGATTACGGTGTCGCCGTCTTCGAGGTCCATGCCCGGCTCGGTCCAGATGCCCCAGTAGTCAGCCCAGCCGTGGTAGCCGTTCTTCTGCAGCGGGAAGCCGCCGGTCAGACCGACGCGATCGCCGGCGTTCGGCCCGGCCGCGTGATAGAGCGCGTACTGCCAGGTGTTGATGTCGTACTCATCGCGCTCGAAGGTCTCGTGCGCGCCGCCATCGACGCGGCGCACGAAGTGATCGGCGTCGTAGGCGATGTGGAACTCGGTCGTGACCGTATTCTCGGGGTGCCCGCCGGCCCAATCCGGCTCGGTCACGATCACCCGACCCAGGCCCGAGCTTTCATCGTCCGAGACCCGCACTTCCACGCGGCTGCTGCGGTCTTCCATGCTCGATGCCTGCGAGTGACCGAAGCCGCGGTAGCCCGGCACGGTGTCCACCGAACGCAGAATGCCGCGCTCCATGGTCTGCGACGAGCGCTCGGTCGAGGCCTTCATCGCGTAGTTCAGATCAAAGGAGCCGTAGGGGTTGAGCGCCGTCGCGCCCTCGCGGACCTCCGCCTTGGCGAAGATCGTCGGCTCGCTTGCGCCGCCCGGGCCACCGCCCGCACCGCCGCCGGCTGCCTGGCCGTCCTCAAGCTGCGGCACCCAGACGCGGGTGATCTGCGGCTTCTTCGCGTTCTTGCGCGTCGACAGCACCGTCCACGGGTTGAGCTCGGTGGCGTTGCCGGCCGAAGACTGTCCCTCGGAACCGGGCGAGGAGCTGCCTTCCCCCACGCTCTCCTTGCTCTCGTCGACCAGCGCCAGATAGGCGCCTTCGTTGACGAACTCTTCCGCGCGGGTCTGCTCGATCATGCCGAGGATCTGACTGATCATCTGCAGCGGCTCGAGCGAGCGGTCCCAGACATGCGCCCGGGACTGATCCTGGAAATAGTCGGCGCCGTCATCGAAGGTGTCGACCACGCCGTCGCCGCCCACGCCGGGCGAGCTGGCTGTGCCCTCATCGACCGAGACAACCTCAAGATCGCTGGGCAGGCTGAGCCCCTCCACGGAGGCGGAACTGGAGCCGCTGCCCCCGCCGCCACAAGCGACCAGGGTGCAGGCTCCCGAGAACAGAAGGAAAGTACGGAGCTTCATCGGTATGGGTGTGGGGTACACGCCAGATATGGAGGGCCCCCACGCGGGGGTCGGCGTGTCCTCCCTTCGACCGATTCCGAAGCGCCCCTGAGCGCGCCGCGGCGCCGCCCCGGCGAGCAAGCCCTCTGACCCTGCCCTGACAGGGGAAACTACCGATTCGCTTTACGTGAGAATCTCAACTTTCGCTGCGGCGATAGAGCAGCGTGACCTCGGGGTCGACCGCCGGCGTGCGAATGGGGCCGCCTGCGATCGGCACCCGCGTGACCCGTTCCGTCACGGTCACCACGAAGTCGATCTGCTCGCCCTGCGCGTCGACCCAGCGCAGCGGCAGGCGGAAGCGGAAGGGCTCGGCCTCTTGCGTCTGGGTGATGACCAGCTCTTCCTCGCCCCACTCAAAAGTGAGGTGCGGGCAATCAGGACGATCGATCCACTGATCGAAGAACCAGTTCAGTTCGCGGCCGGTCGCCTTCTCGAGGGCGTCGCGCAGCGCTTCGGTCCGGATCGCCTGCCCGGAATGCTGGGTGAAATAGGCCTTCAGCCCCGAGAAGAAGGCATCGTCGCCCAGTTCGTGCCGCAGCATGTGCAGCACAAAGGCCGCCTTCGAGTAGGTGTTGACCGCGCTGCTCGAGAAGAAGTCGTTCGGATCCTGATACTCGCGCCAGCGGATCGGGCGGCTGCGACCGGCCTGCGATCGCAGCCAGCGATGGCGCGTGTTCTGCATTGCGCCGCGTAGCGATGGGCCGCCTCCTTCGCGGGCGTGCAGCCACGGGCCGAAGTAGGAAGCGAAGCCCTCCGACAGCCAGGCATCTTCCCAGGTGGCGTATCCGACCGCGTCGCCGAACCACATATGCGCCAGCTCGTGTGCCAGCGTGCCGACCCCACGGTCGCGGCCATCGAAGATCGACTCGGCCAGCCAGACGTTCCCGGGGTTCTCCATGCCACCCCAGCGCGTCGGCACCTGCACCGTCGTGTACTTGCCGTAGGCGTAGGGCCCGAAGGTCTCTTCCAGGATTGCGATCCAGCTGGCGTGCCACTTCAGCGCGCGCCGCGACTTGGCGGTGTCTTTGCGGTAGACGTAGTGCGGCTCGAGGCGCGGATCGCCCTCTTCGGTGACGCGCGCGTAGGGGCCGACCGCGATCGCCAGCATGTAGCTGGAAATGTCCGAACGGGTGCGCGCCGTCCAGCGCACGCCCTGATCGGTTTCGACGCTCTGCAGCCGCCCGGTGCAGGCCACCTGCTCGCGCGCCGAGGGGACATCGATCGTGATCGAAAAGCTCGCGCGGTCGGAAGGGTGATCCTCGCAGGGCAGCCAGCCGCGCGCGCGCTCCGGGAAATGGTCGGTATAGACGAAGGGTTCGCCGTATCGCGACTCGGTCCAGTACATGCCATCGACGGGCATCCCGGCCAGCTCCGCGCGAAAGCGAAAGGTCTCGCCCGCGGCAAGCGGTACGCCCAGCTGCACGATCCAGGCAACGCCGTCGTGCGCGGCCTCAAGGGCCTGCCCCTGAGCATCGACGAAGCGCACCTGGTAGTCGGGGCCGGTCTGCGCATGCAGCACGATCTGCTGCAGCTCCACTCCGGCCGCCTGCACTTCGTAATCACAGTGCCCGGTCAGACCGGGCTCGCCGGGGTCCAGCGCGAGCTGGATCGCGTAGCTGAGGAAGTCCTGTTGCGGCAGCCCTTCATGCGGCTTGGTCTGGGCAGCCGCCCCCACCGCAGTGAAAAGCAGGCATGCCGCAAGCAGCGAGGCAAGGAAGAAGGGGCGGAGACTAGGCGACATGCCGGGGTACCAGAGCGAGCAGTTCCTGAATCATCGCGTCGATGCCGGCCGCGATCTCGTGGAGCGGCGCCTCCAGCATGTAGGCCGGAGTGGAGACCACCCTGTGCGCGGCATCGACCTGCGCCTCGTTGGCGGCGCGGTCGTGGTGGCGCGCGCCCATCGCAGTCAGCGCTTCCGCAGCGCCGGCATCGTGGCCGATGGTCAGCTCCAGCGAGTCGCCGCTGCCACGCAACGCCGCAGCCGCCAGCGCCGGCGCGATGCAGACGAAGCCCATCGGCAGCTCGGCCGCGCGGGCCGCCCGGATCAGCTCCTGCACTTCGGGGAGCACCTCACACTCGGCACCGCGGAGCGCGAAGTCGCAGAGATTCTTGGCCACGCCAAAGCCGCCCGGAAAGACCAGCGCGTCGACGGAACTCAGATCGAAATCATCCAGCGCGACGATCTCGCCCCGCGCGATCCGCGCCGACTCGACCAGGACGTTGCGCGCTTCGCCCTCGACCGGCTCGCCGCGCAGATGGTCCACCACGTGCAGCTGCTCGCGATCCGGCGCGAAGCAGACTGCTTCCGCGCCTGCCCGGCTCAGCGACAGCAGGGTCAGAACGGACTCGCGGATCTCCGCGCCGTCCAGAAAGCCGCAACCGGCAAGACAAACTCCGACTCGGGTCATGTGGATGAAGGATTGCGTCGCGCCCCTCCCAGGGGCTGAATCGTGACATCGCCCGCGGTGCGCGCCTGGCAGGCCAGACGGACCCCCGACTCGCAGCCAAAGCCATCCAGGACCGCCTGCTCAAAGCGGCTGGGCTCCTGCAGTTCGCCCTCGATCAGCTCAATCCGGCACACACCACACTTGCCCACGGTGCAGCCGAACGGAACCGGCAGGCCGCCATCCGTGCAGATTTCCAGCAGAGAATCGCCCTCGCCCTCGGCGGCGAGATCGGCAGGCAGCACGCGGACACGAGTCACGCAACCAGCCTAGCGTGGCCTAAGCCTGCTCGACTGCCCGCGCGCGGAAGACCTCGGACAGCTCCAGCACCTGATCGCGGTAGCCCCACGGCGAAGGACGACGGCGACGCAGCTGCTGTTCGTATTCGCTCCGCCCCCCGGCGGCGCGCAGTTCGCGCGCGACCCGGTTGGGTCCGACCCGGTACGCGATCAGAGCAAGATCCAGATCGCCGTCAAAACGCTTCAACTGCTCGGCCAGGTAGTACGCGCCGAGGCGCAGATTATCCGCCGGCGTCAGCGGCTCGACTTCGATCTGGTAGCGCCCACCCACCTCCTGAGCGGTGCTGGGCATCAGCTGGCAGAGCCCGAGCGCGCCGATGGAACTCACGGCTCCAGCCCGGCCCCGGCTCTCGGCGTAGACCAGTCCGGCCAGCACGTAAGCATCAGGCAGACCGGCCTCCTCGGCGGCCGCGCGGATCTCGGGCAGCCAGTTCTCGACCGCGCGCACGCCCGGCAAGCGCAGCGGAGACTCCGGCCCGAGCCACCAGCGCACCACCGGCGGCGTCGCCGCCATGACCCCCAGGATCAGCAGCAGCAGGACCAGCAGCAGCCGACGCCGGTGCACCGATTAAGACTGCCCGTTGAGCCAGGCTCGCCAGACCGCCGCGGCCTCCAGGACCGCCGCCGGCGGCAGGCCGGGCGAAATGGTGGCGCGATCGATGCCGGTCAGGCGGGTGAGGTAGAGCTGCGCGGCGGGGCGCAGGAAGGTCGGCCCCTTTTCGAGCAGATCCAGCAGATCGCTGACGATCTGCCCCTTGCTGGCCCCACTGCCTTCGATGAAGTTCTGAGCCAGCGCGAAGTCGCGACCTTCGAGGCCGTCGACCAGCCACAGCGAGGGATCCTGACGCTGGTGATCACGCCACCAGATCTCGTAGACACCCGCGGGATCCGGCATGCTGCGGTAATCCACGCAGCTGGAGTGCGCCAGCGCTTCGAGCAGGTCGCGGTCGTTCGGCGCCTGCGGCAGCATGCGCATCAGGACCGGCACCGCCGACGGCTCGGCGAGCATGCCGGCATGCACCGCAACGCGGCGCCGGATGCTGGGGTTGCCGTCGGAGAGATAGCGGCGGTAGACGGTGCGCGCCAGCTCGGCTCCGCGCGATTCCAGCGCGTGCGTGTAGCTGGCCTCGAGCGTCGTGCCGAGGAAGTTGGGCAGGATCTCACCGAAGGCGGCGTCGGCCGCTCCGCCCGGGAACTCACGCAGCGCCGAGAGCGCGGCGAGACGCAGACCGATGTCTTCGTCGCCCGCCGCGGTGCGGAACAGATCCACCGAAGCGCGATCGCCGAAGCCCGCGAGTGCCACGATGGCGGCCTTGCGGATTTCGTTCGGCTGCCCGGGGGCCGCCAGGTTCTCGACCGCCGGCATCGCGCTTGGGTCGGCGATCCGGCCCAGCGACTGCAGCGCGACGCGCTTGATCAGCGGATCGACACCCTCTTCCAGCAGCGGCATCAGCAGCGGCACGGCCTGACCGCCGGCGCTGGCGAGGGCCTGAGCGGCGGCCACTTGAATCGGCAGGCGCTCATCGCTGAGCGCGGCCGATGCCGCCTCGACGCCGAGGCTCTCCAGCGCGCGGGTCAGCAGCTCGGCGCGGCGCGGATCGGCGAGCCGCACCAGCGACTCGAGGAACACCGGCGCATCGGCGGCGGTCCGCCCGACTAGCGAGGCATCGAGCACCCGGCGTGCGTGCTCGGGCGCCGACTGATATTCCTGCAGTCGGCTCAGGAACAGCTGCGCGGTGTCGATCGGCCAGCCCTGCAGGTAGACCTGATTCTCGAGCAGGAAGCTCGCCCAGGCGTCGAAGGACTCGGCGTCGAGCTGCAGCGCGCGCTCGCGATGCCACTGCGCCAGCAATTCGGCGCGGGTCGCTTCATCGGCGGCGCTCCAGGCGGGAACCGCCTTCGCCAGGAAGACCTGCGCGTCCGGCCCTTCGCCGATCCGCTGCCAAGCCTGCGCCCGATAGAGCGCGTCCAGCCCCTTCAACAGGGCCGGCATCCACTCGCCGCCCGCCGCGCCGCGGAAGCGCATCGGCTTGCGTCGGCCGGAGACGCGAATCTCGAGCCCCGCACGAATCGGCTCTTCCGGCAGGCCATAGGTGCCCGGCAGAACCGAAGCATCGAGGACGGCGGTGGTGCGCAGCAGTTCCACCAGCGCGGCGAGGCCATCCTGGCCCAGGAAGCGCCCCGCCTGCTTGGGGTCGAGCGCTTCGGCGCCGATCCCACCGAGGCTGCGCGGTGGCGTGTCGGCCGAGAACCAGCTGACTTGCAGGCGATTCAGATCGCCCGGCTCGACGGCCATCTGACCACGCACCAGCGAGAAGGAATCGCGGTGCGCCGCATACCACTCGGCCCATGCCTGGCGATCCTGGTCGCTGAAGTCCTGGCCGCTGATGCGGCGCAGGCTCTGCACGGCCAGCGGCGAGAAGCGCGCGAACTGCGGATAGAACTCGCTGCCGCCGACGGCGCGCACGAGCGCGAGCGGCAGCTGCTTCTGCAGCTCGGCGAGGCCTTCGTCGACGTCCGAGCGGAAGACATACTCGGCGACCGCTGCGGCGGTGACACCCGACAGGAAGGGGTCACGGACCACGATCAGCGGGCGCAGGCGCTCGGCCAGATCGCCATCCACCAGCAGTTCGCCGCTGGTTTCCTGCTGCAGCAGCAGCGCGTAGACCAGATAGGCAAGCTGCGGCCCGGTGCTGAGCGCATCGATCTCGGCGCGCACATAGGCGCGGTCCTCGGCGCTCGCCGATCCGGCCAGACCCTCGACCGCGGTGAAGGCCACGCTTACCGACTCATCCGAGACGGCTTCGCGCAGACCGCTTCGCGCTTCTTCGATGTCGCGATAGCGGCGCAGCAGGCGCGCCGCGCGCATCCGGATGTCGGCCTCGCGGCCGAAGCGCAGATGCCGCAGCAGGCTGGGCACGAAGGCAGGGTTGGGGTGATCGCCGATCCGACCTTCCGCCATCGCCCGCAGGTTGCGGCGCGGGTGCGCCACCAGGTCGACGGCGCGGATCGGGAGCTCGCCCTGAATGAAGACCGCCGCATCCAGGCACTCGCCGGCGACATCGACCTTGCCGACCCCGGAGGCGATCTCGACCAGGGTGCGGGCATCGTCCTTTTCGATGTCGCCGACCGAACGCAGCAGGCGGGCCGCGAGGGTCACGCTGGGCATGTGCGGCGACTCAAGCGCCTTGAGCGCGGTCTCGCGGGTGCGCAGGCCCATGCCCTGGAGCTCGTCGAGCAGCTCGCGCATGCGCTTGTCGGTCAGCTCGCTGGCGGCGTCGGCCTTCTCGCAGGCCACGAAGATCAGCTCGACCCGGTCCTTGGTCTCGCCCCAGTAGGCGGAAGCGAACTCCTCAGCGGGAGCCGGCTCGGTTTCCGGCTGCGGCTCGGGCTCTTGCTTGCCGCGGCTGGGCAGATCCAGGCCGCCGGGCTCGCGCGAAGGGCGGCCACTGGGCACATCCCGCCCGCCCTGGGCGAGTGCGGGGGGGCACATCAGGATGCCGATCAGGAACAGGAGGCCGGTTCGACGCACAGGACGGCATTCTAGCCCCCATCTTCCAGCCAGTTGCGGATCTCTTCGCTGCGGAGTGCGGCCACCAGATCGGCGTCCCGCACCGGGTCAAAGACCCGAAATCCGCCGTGTCCGCTCTGGGCGAGGCCCCGCAACACGCCCGGGCCGCGCTGACGCAGGTCGGTCTCCGCCACTTCAAAGCCGTCCACACAGTCCTCGAGCACCTTGAGGCGGTCGTAGGCCTCTCCGGCGGCGAAGACCTCGCAGCGGGCCGGCCGGGCCGCCGCCCCGCGCGCCAGGCGCCCGCGCAGCTGGTGCAGACTGGCCAGCCCCAGCCGCTCGGCACCGAAGATCGCCATCTGCGGCACATCGGCGACGTCCAGCCCCACTTCGACCACCGTGGTCCCGGCCAGCGCGTGCAGGCGACCCTCGGCGAAGCCCCGCACCTGCTGCTCGATCTCGGCGCCGGGCATCCGCCCGTGCACCGCGCCGACGCGCAGGCCGGCCCAAGGGCCTTCCCGCAGCGAGGCCACCAGCGCCTTCAGCCCGCCCTCGCCGTCGATGCGCGGCGCGACCAGAAAGGCCTTCTCCCCCGCCGCGGCGCGTTCCGCCATCTCGCGGGCGACGCCTTCGCGCCAGGCGCGCGGCAGATGGACGCGGGTCGTCACCGCGGCGCCGCTGCCCGGGCGCGTGCGGAGCACACAGGGCTCCAACGCGCCGTAGGCCGCCCAGGCCAGCGTGCGCGGGATCGGCGTCGCGGTCATGGTCAGGACGTGGGGCGCCTCGCCCTTGGCGACCAACGCGCCCTTCTGGCGGACGCCAAAGCGATGCTGCTCGTCGAGCACGACCAGGCCGAGGTCGGCGAAGCGCACCGCCTCGCCAAACAGCGCGTGGGTGCCCACGGCGATCTGCGCCCGCCCCGCAGCGAGGTCGGCGAGCGCGGCGCGGCGCATCGCCACCGGATCATCGCCAAGCAGCCGAACCAGGCGCAGCCGCGACCCCTGCAGCCAGCCCTCGAAGGTGCGCAGATGCTGTCGCGCGAGGATCTCAGTCGGAGCCAGAATCGCGCTTTGACGGCCGTCCGCGGCCAGCGCCAGAGCCATCGCAAAGGCGACCACCGTCTTGCCCGAGCCGACCTCGCCGTGAATCAGCCGCCGGATCGTGCGCCCGGTGGCGAGATCCTGGCGCAGAGTCTCCAGCACCTGCTGCTGATCCTCGGTCAGAGCGAACGGGATCCGCGCCAGGATCCGCTCCCAGACTCTCTGCTCGCGCGCACGGACCGCCGCCGTGCTCGGTGGCGGAAGCTGCGCGCGCCGCGCGCGCTCCAGTCGCAGCACCTCCCCGAAGGCCAGGCGGCGCCGCGCGGCTTCGACCTGCTCCATCGAGCTCGGCCGATGCAGCTGCCACCAGGCCTGCCCTAGGCTCGGCAGCCCGAACTGCGCGCGCAGCGGCTCGGGGATGGGGTCGTCGACCCAGGATTCCAGCGCCTCGCCCCGCTCGGCGAGCTCCTGCTCCAGCAGTTCGAGCGCCGCCTGCACCGCCTTGGCGACCTGCCCGGCGCTCAGCCCCCCGGCTTCGGGGTAGACCGCCTCCCAGTCCTCGCTCACGGGCTCGTCGGGTCGCACGATGCGTGGGGCCATCAGCTGCTTGCCGCGCGCCGTCGATGCCTTGCCTTCGAGCTCGACCTCCTCGCCCGGCTCAAACCGTTTCCTCAGCCAGGGCTGCTGAAAGAACAGCGCGTCGACCTCGCCCTGCGCATCCGTCAGGCGCACGCCGAGCACGGTGCGCCGGCCACGCGGCCGAAACAGCCAGGTCTTCTCCACCGTGCCCGCGAAGCGGACCCGCTCGCCATCCGGCCAGGCCGCGCTGTCGACCCGCTGCGCCGGCGCCTGGTAGCGGCGCGGGAGCACGCGCACGAGCTCGCCCAGGGTGCGCGCGCCCAGCGCCGCAGCGAAGGTCTCAGCCCGCTTGGGCCCGACCCCCGGGAGCTCCGTGAGCGGACGTTCCGCCCACTCCGCCGACTCTTCGCAGCGCATGCCCTGACTCTAGCGCCGGGCGGGTTCTCGCCCTAGAAGCGGAGGCTGGCATCCGATTTGCATCGTTCTCTTTCGACGGGCTGGCCGGCCTCCCCACGAGACGGCTGACCGGTCAACGGAAGTTCACGGTCGATTCACATACGCGAGTCCCCGTGAGCCGTATTCATGGGTGCTCGACAGCGTTCGGGGGGATGCTGCCGAGTACTCAAGACTCCCTTTTAGGTGAGCGGGACGGTGCGGTTGGGGGACCGCACCGTTCCTTTTTTCTACCCCTAGCCCTTGTCCCGGCGCGCCAGGCGGGAGCCGTTTCGCAGCACGCCCAATCGGCGTTAGATTTCGCTCGATGAGCTTCGTGCAGACCTACGGCCCCTGGGCACTGGTGACCGGCGCCAGTTCCGGCCTGGGAGCCTGTTATGCGCGCGCTCTGGCGGCGCGCGGGCTGAACCTGATCGTCACCGCACGGCGCGAAGAGCGCTTGCGCACACTCGCCGAGGAGCTGCGCGCGGAGCACCAAATCCTGGTCGACCCGGTGGCTGTCGATTTGCTGCGGCCCGCAGCCGTCCGCAGCCTCGAGCAGGCGATCGAGGACCGCCGCCTGGGGCTGATCGTCTGCAACGCCGGCTTTGGGGCCTCCGGCCGATTCCATGAACTGGATGCGCGGCGGCAGACCGAGATGGTCCGCCTCAACTGCGAGGCGCCGGTCCGCCTGCTGCAGGCCCTGAGCCCGGCGCTGATCCGCGAGGGTCGCGGCGGAGTGATCATGATCGCCTCGACGGCGTCCTTTCAGTGCACTCCTTGGATGGCCGTTTATGGCGCGAGCAAGGCCTTTGATCTGGCCCTCGGCGAGGCGCTCACCGTCGAGCTCGGGAAACACGGCATCGACGTGCTCACCGTCTGTCCGGGCCACACCGCGACCGAGTTTCATCAGGTGGCCGGCGTCGAGCGGGCGGCCGTGGGCGGCCCCCCGGCCGATCCGATGGAAGTGGTCGAGGGCTCGCTGCGTCGGCTGGGGAAACAGATGACCTGGGTGCACGGGGCGCGGAATCGCTGGATGGTGCGCGCCAATCGCTTTCTGCCCCGATCGATCATGGCCTGGGCCGCGGGGCGCGTACTGGCGAAGCGGCTCCAGGACGACGACGCGAGCTAGCGGAGTTGCCGGGGCGAGCTGCCTAGGCCGTGGGGCGCGGTTGGGCGCGCAGCCAGGCGAGCGCCGCCTCGCGGTCGCTGAACTCTCCATCAAGCTGACGCTCAAAGCCCTCGGCCAGCAGCTTGCCGATCTCCTTGCCGGCCGGCCAGCCCAGCTCGATCAGATCCTGACCGCGCAGCCAGGGGCGCGGGGCTTCGTCGGCCACCCCGAGCGCATCGGCGCGCTCGAGCAGCCACACCCCGGGCGGCCAGTTGTCTGCGTCGGGGAGCGCCCGGCCGGCCGAGTCGGCCCAGGCGATCCGGACCAGGGCCCGCAGATCGACGCGCGAAGCGAGGCGGCGCAGCGTCGCATCCTTGATCTCGTCCCGCACGAAGTAGAGCTGGGCCGGCCGCAGATGCTCGCGCACCAGCGGCACGACGGCATCGGCCAGATCCGCGCGTCGGGAGAGGCGCGCCAGCAGCTGGCGCGTCAGCTCTTCGCCGCCGGTGTCGTGGGCCGGACTGCGCCAGCGCCCGCGCTCGAAGCGCGTCGTCGTGGCTTTGCCCAGATCGTGGCAGAGCACCGCGAGCATCTCGACGAAGGGGTCCTCCATCTCGTCGCGAATGCGCACGGCGGCGTCCAGCGCGAGCGCCGTGTGATGCAGCACGTCGCCCTCCGGGTGCCAGACCGGGTCCTGCGGGACGCCGCGCAGCTGCGCCAACTCGGGCAGCAGGCGCAGCCCCCCCACTTCTTCCATGGCCAGCAGGCCGCGCCCCGGGAAGGCGCTCTCGACCAGCATGCGTCGCCACTCGTTTTCAATCCGCTCGAGCGGCAGCTCGGCAAGATCCAGGCTGCGGCAAAGCGCGGAGGTCTCGCGCGCGATCGACCAGCCGAAGCGCGCGGCGAAGCGCGCGGCACGCAGCGCGCGCAGCGGATCCTCGCGGAAGGCCGGCGAGACATGCCGCAGCACCCCGCGCTCGAGGTCGCGACGGCCGTCGACGAAGTCGAGCAGGCGGCCATCGAGCGGGTCGAGCAGCATCGCGTTGACCGTGAAGTCGCGACGCTGGACCGCCTCGCGCGGATCCAGATCGGGTCGCGCCTCCACCGCAAAGCCGCGATGGCCAGGCCCGGTCTTCGACTCGAGCCTCGGCAGCGCCAGCTCGATCGTGCCGGCGTCCGTCGCCAGGTGCAGGACCGCGAACTGCTTGCCCACCAGATGGACCGAGCCAAACTGCGCGGCGAGTCGCTCGAGAGACTCGGGGGCGATCCCGTAGACCTCCAGATCGGCGTCGCCGGCCAGCCGCCCGAGCAGCGCGTCGCGCACCGATCCGCCGACCACGTAGGCCCGGCCGCCAGCTTGTTCGATGGCTTCGGCCATGCGCTGCACCAGGCCAGCCAGAGCTGGGTCCTGAAATCGCAACGGCGGAGGCGGCGAATCGGCCGACATGCCAGGAGGATAGCTGGCTCCCCCCTTGGACCGAGCTGCAACGCGCGCTAGGCTCGCGCGTATCCGCATCTGATCATGCAACGCCTCGCCCTTCTCGCTCTTCTGCTTGCTCCATCCTGCGCGATCCCTGGGGACGCCGCCTGGAGCGATCTGCACGCCAACGCCTTCGGCGGGGTCTACAACCTCACTGCGGGTGGCCAGATCGACAACATCAGCGGCAGCGCCGGCGGGCTGGCGGCCTCGGGTGATCTGAACGTCCGCGACGAGACCGAGAACACGCTGCGCTACGGGGCGCGGTTCGGCTTCGCGCCGGTCGAGGTCTTCCTGTCCGGCTTCTCACACGAGAGCACGCACGGCGGCACCTTCACCGGCTCGATCGGCCCGCTCAGCGGCACCTCGGATGCCCGCACGGTGCTCGACTTTGACCTGCAGCGCGTCGGCGTTGGCTTTGACGTCGTCAACACTCCGGTCGCGCGCGTGGGCCTGATCTTCGGCGTCGACTTCTTCGCCTTCAATGACTTCAGCTTCACCGCCAGCCAAGGCGCGCTGTCGCGCAGCTACACCATCGCCGACAACGAAGACGTGCCGATCCCGGTCGTCGGGGTGCGCGGCGATGTCGGCCTGCCGCTGACCGGCCTGCGCGCGGGCGCCGAGATCTCGGGCTTCCAGGCCGACGTCGAAGACGTTGACACCGAGTTCCTCGACCTCGATCTGCACCTGGGCTGGGAGCCGGCCAACAACGACTGGTTTGAGCTGATCGTCGGCTATCGCATGATCGAGTTTCAGTTCGACGGCGAGATCGATGACACCAACATCGACGGCACGATCGACCTCGACGGCCTCTACTTCGCGATCGGCATCGTCTTCTAAAGCCCGCGCCCGCCAACGAGAAGAGCCGCCCGGATCGCTCCGGGCGGCTCTTGGCGTATTCGCCTGACGCTTACAGGTTCGACGCGACGAAGTCCCAGTTGACCAGGCTGTCGAAGAAGACGTCCAGGTACTTCGGGCGCGCGTTGCGGAAGTCGATGTAGTAGGCGTGCTCCCAGACGTCGCAGGTGAGCAGCGGCTTGAGGCCGTCGGTCATCGGGTTGCCGGCGTTCAGGGTCTCGACGACCGAGAGCTTGCCGTCGGCGTCGGCGACCAGCCAAGCCCAGCCCGAGCCGAAGCGCGCCATGGCGGCAGCCTTGAACTTGGTGACGAAGGCGTCATAGGAGCCGAAGTCGCGCTCGATGGCCGCGGCCAGGTCGCCGCTCGGCGCGCCGCCGCCACCGGGCTTCATGCAGTTCCAGTAGAAGGTGTGGTTCCAGACCTGGGCAGCGTTGTTGAAGACGCCGCCGTCGGTGCTCTGGATCAGCTCTTCGAGCGACTTGGAGTCATCGCCGTCGAGCAGCTCGTTGAGCTTGCCCACGTAGGCAGCGTGGTGCTTGCCGTAGTGGTACTGGATGGTCTCGGCGGTGATGTGCGGGGCGAGATCGTTCTCGCCGTAGGGAAGCGCAGGGAGTTCGTAGGCCATGATTCGCGATGGGATGACGCTCCGCGCGCGCTGAGGCGGCGCGGAACAGCCCCTCAGCATAGGACCGCGCGGCGGTCGCTCAAGGCGTGCTCAGTCAATCACTCGGGCCAGTCCGGCCGTCAGCGTGGCCGTGGCGACGTCGTAACCCTGGAGCCAGACGGCCGCTCCGCCGGCCTGAGGCGGCAGATCGGCCTGCCATACCGTGCCTCCGAAGGCATCCGCAGCCTGAGGAGGCAGAGGATGGATCGGCAGGCTCAGCGAGAGCACCCCGTACGGCGAGGTCGTGGGGCCGGGTCCGGTCAGGCTGTAGGCCAGGATCAGCGTGCCTCCCGGGGTCCCCCCGAGGAAGGCCACCGAAGCCTGCGCGCTGGCCCGCAGATCGCGGACCTCGAGCACCGGACCGCCGGTGTGAGCGACCAGGGCCCCCTGGCGATCGCGCAGTTCCAACACCGGCTGGGCCGGCAGATCGCCGTCGGCGAGGCCCACGACCAGTCGGCCTTCCCCGCCGGTCGGCGAGCTGGCCCGCGCGCGGAAGGCGCGCAGATCCGGGGACACGTACAGCGAACCGCCCGCTCCGATCACGGTGCCGGCCTGGAACTCGAAGTCGTAGTCGCCGCTGAGCGTCCAGCCGCTGAGGTCGAGCGCCGTCGCCTCGAGATTGACCAGCTCGAGGTATTCCTCGGCCGGATTCCCGGAGGCCGGATCCCAGTCCCAGCTCGCGAAGCCGACGCGCGGCGCGCGGGGCTGCGCCCCCGGGACTTCACCGGTGCCCAGCGGCCCCAGCGTGTCGTAGAGGTAGGCGCGACGCTTGTCGAGGAAGTCGGTCTCGAGGATCTGCAGCGCCTGCAGATAGTCCTGGTTGCGATTGCCGTAGCTGGGGATCCCCCAGCGCGCGACGTCCTCGGCGATATCCGGCGCGATGCGGGCCTTCCAATCGTCGATCCGCGTCTCGAACCAGCGCTCGCTGCGCGGGGTGCCCGGCGCCTGCAGCAGCTCGTCCATCACGGTGCGGAAGCGGCGCAGATAGAGCTCGCGCGACTCCGGGTGCTGGAAGACGGCGTCAATCAGCCGGTTCCAGGGGCCATCATTCTTGGGGCGGTTGCGGTCGCCGAACAGCGGGTGGCTGTACGCGTCCAGATCGGCCCAGATGGTGTCGTTCAGCACGCCCCCGCCCAGGGTGTAGTTGCGGCCCTGCGTCAGATCGAGGTCCCAGGGGATGAACCACCACTCGTCGTCCGTCTGCGTGTCGCGATAGACGTAGTAGTTCTTGGCGATGTGATCGTTGTTGTGCAGCAGGTTGGTGATCGCGATGTAGTTGATCACCGCCGGGAGGTCGACGTTGTCGAACAGATAGTCGCGCTGCGCGGTGCCGGTCAGCTTGAGACCCTGGACCAGGTCCTTCAGATCCGCGTTCGGCTCGCTGCGACGGGTCTTCTTCTCGACCCCGGAAGACGAGCGGTCCAGCACGTTGTACATCTTGTACAGCGGCCCCACGCTGTCTTCGTCCCAGCCGAAACGATCGAGCAGGTCCTCATCCGGCTGCTCGATGAAGGTGGTGACCATGTAGAACTCGTTGTTCCGGCGCAGGTGCACCATCTCGGCGTCCGACCCGGGCTGCCCGCACTGCTCGAATGCCTTCCAGCCCAGCCAGCGGCGCAGATAGGACTTGTCACTCCAGGTCGTGTTCAGGTTGAACTCGCTGACGCGGCCGCGATCCGGGTGATAGCGGAAGTGGTCGCCGCGATTGAAGTCAAACTTGAAGCTGCGCTTGGGCCACCAGGCCGAGGAACCGCCCCGGCGACGGACGAAGAGGTTGTCGTAGAACTCGCCGCCGTACCAGAGCGAGCAGCGCGTGCCGCCGCCGGTGGTCGCCGCGCCCGGCTTCTCGACGAACCAGTGGTAGATCTCGAGCTCGCTGCTGAGCGTCGGATCCTGCACCATCGTGCCGTAGTACTGCGGCGCGTCGACCGGCATCGGATCGCCCGGCGAACGAAACTGCCCGCCACTGCCGTCCTGGGCCTCGACCGCCCAGCGCAGCATCTCGCCGGGCTGCGCGGTTCCGGCCACGATGGTGGCGGTCCAGATCCCGTCGCCGGCGACCAGGTCGGCGCCCAGCCCGTCGTCGTGCATCGGCAGCAGTGTTTCGGCGTCGAACATCCGCCGCACCTTCAGATCGACCGCGCTGGCCGGCGTGCTCGCCGCCATCTCGACGGTCACGATGAGGTCCTCGCCCGGCAGTGGAGTCGCCGGACTGTGCTCGACCTCGACCACCACCGGCCCCGTCACCCCATTGGGTTCACCCGGGGTCGGCGAACTGAAGTAACCCAGAATCAGGCCCTGTCCGGGGCGCTCTTCGAAGCCGTACGAGACATCGCCGAACTGTTCCGGGAAGCCGGCCCCGAAATCCTGGGCCACCGAGCCATCGGGGCGCAGCAGCGCGAGCGTCTCGCCGTCGGCCGTCAGCTTGAAGTCGAGATGCAGCTCCTCGCCGGCGATGGCGCGATTCTTGTCGCTGGCGAAGACCACCAGGTAGTTGCCCGGTGCCAGCAAAGTGCCCGCGGGGAAGGTCCAGCGCGCCGCCAGGCTGGGGTCGTCGCTGAGCGCCCAACCGCCCAGGTCAAGGGTGGTCGAACCCAGGTTGGTGAGCTCGATCCAGTCGCTGCGGTCGCCGTCCTCGTCCTCGATGACGGTGTCGTTGTCCGCCTGGATCTCGGTCACGGCCAGCTGCGCCGACGCGCTGAGCCAAAGCAATCCGACCGTGAAGATTCCGGGCATGCTGCAAGTATAGACCACGAAGAAAACCGAAGTCCTATACCTCTTGAGGCCTTTTTCACTAGGAAGAGCTCGGTCAACTGCCGATGTGAAAGGATCGGGCCCCATCGATGAAGGTGCGCTTCGGGATCTGGCTGCTGGGCTTTGTCGCCCTGTCGCTCTGCCTCCAGGCCCTGCTGATTCAGCAGGCGTGGGCGGAGAACCCGTTTGCCCGCGCCCCGCTGGGTGACTCGGCGGTTTACTGGGAGTGGGCCGGTGAGATTGCCGAAGGGCAGTGGATCAGCAACGAGCCCTTCCAGTCCGCGCCGCTGTACCCCTACTTCCTGGGACTGCTGCGCTGGCTCGGCCTCGATCTGCTGGGGGTCTATTCGGTCCAGGCGGTGCTGGGCGCGCTCACCATGGTGCTGGTCGCGCTCACCACGCGGCGCCGCGCCGGCCCGATCGCCGGCCTGGTCGCGGCGGCGCTGTGGATCTTCGTCGACGAGATCGCCTTCGTTCCCGGCCGCATCTGGAACCTGCCGCTGCAGCTGCTGACGGGCAGCCTGCTGCTGTGGTACGCCTCGGGCATTCCGGCCCGTTACGGGCTGAAACGCATGCTCGGCCTGGGCCTTTGCAGCGGCTTGGCCGTCCTGGCCAACCCGGCCCTGCTCCCGGCGGTCATCTTGATCGCCGCCTGGGCCGGCTTCGCCCCGCAGGAGCGCAACCTGTTCGGCAGCTTCGCGACGCTGGGCATGGTCGCCCTGTGCATCGCACCGGTGACCTATCACAACTACCGCGCCAGCGGCGAGACGGTGCTGATCTCGGCGCAGGCCGGCCTGACCTTCGCGCATGGCAACGCGCCGGGCGCGAACGGCACCTACACCCCCTACCCGGGGGTCTCCGAAAATCGCCGAACCCAGAACCAGGATGCCCTGGATCTGGTCGAAGCCGAGACCGGGGAGCGCAGCTGGTCCGCAGCCAATAGCTACTTCTTCGCCCGTGGCCTTGACTGGATGCTCTCGCACCCGGGTGACGCGGCGGTGCTGGAGCTGCGCAAGCTCTGGTGGCTGATGACCGGGCGCTTCTACGCCGATCTCTACAACCCGCGCCTCGAGCGGCGCATGGACTTCGGCTCGCGCTACGCGTGGGCGCCGTTCAGCATGGCGCTGCTGATGCCGCTGGCGGTGTTTGGGCTGGTCCGCGCCTGGCGCCGCGACAGTTTCCGGCAGCGCGCCCCCGAGATCCTGCTCATCGCCGGAGTCGCCTTCGTGGTGCTGCTGTTCTGGTACAGCCCGCGCTATCGCCTGCCGCTCGCTCCGGCCGTGGTCCTGCTCAGCGCCGAGGTGCTGACCCGGGCTGTGCGCGCCTGGACCGAGGATCGCAACAGGCTTCCTGCTGCCTGGGTGGCTGGCCTGCTGGTCAGCGCGGTTGCGTTGGGGCAGGTCAACCGCGTGACCCGCTTCGACTCGCCGAATCTGCTGCTGCCGGCTTTCCTCCACGCCGTTGGCGACACCCTGCGCGTTCAGGGGGCGCCGCCGGAGGATGCGATCGTCTATCTCGAACGCGCGGTCGAGCGCGGCTTCGACGAGGTCGAGGCGCACTACAGCCTGGCGCTCGCGTACATGAAGCAGGCCGAACTGACGCTGAACGACGGCAGTGAGGACGCCCAGGAGCGCGCCTTGCCGATCTACGAACAGGCGGTCGATGCGCTGCGCGAGACGGTGGTGCGCGAGCCTCGCCAGTTTGAAGCGCAATTCAATCTGGCCAGCATCGAATTCTGGTTCTGGCAGCTGCAGCGACGCGCCGCCGTCGATGTGCGCCCGCGGCTGGAGGAAGCGCTGCAACTCGCCCGCGACACCGGGCGCGAAGGTCCGGCCGCGCAGTTACAACAGATGCTCGCGCAGCTGTAGCCCCCTGTCCGTGGGCGCGCCGCGCGCACGACATGGCCTCTGACTCGCCGCGCTCCGCACGTCCGAAGACGCCTCGCGCCCGCCGCCTTCGTCCTGCCGAGGCGCGCTGGTCCTGCCCCGCTCGCTGGGTCCCCACCAGCAAGCGCAGCGCCTCGCACCCCACCACGGAGGCGGGTCTGGTGGGCCAAGCCCGAGCGCTCGAGGCCCTGCGCATGGGCCTGGCCGTGCCCGGCCCTGGCTTTCACGTCTTCGTCGCCGGCATGGGCGGCGCCGACGAACCGGAACGCGTCGTGCGACTGATCGAGCAGCTGCGGATGCAGTGCCCGCTTCCGCGCGATCACGTCTTCGTCCACAACTTCTCGGATCCGATGCGCCCGCTGCACCTGGTGCTGGCTGCCGGGCAGGCGGCGGCCCTCGAGGACGGCATGGATCGCTGGGTCCGCACCCTGACCCGCGAGATTCCGAAGCTGCTCGAATCCGACGCCCATGTCGAACGGCGTCACCGGCTCTACACGCGTTATCAGAAGGCCGAGGAGCAGCTCTTCCGCCGCTTCGGGCGCAAGCTGCAGAATCAGGGCCTCGAGCTGGTCACCCTCGAAGACGACGAGGGGCGCCGGCGCGACATTTTTGCCCGGGTCGGCGAGCAGCTGCTGCCGGTCGAATCGCTGGGCGAGCTGCCGCGCGGCGGGCGGCCCAAGCTGGCCGACCGCAAGGCGCTCGCGAAGGCGCGCGACGAAGCGCGCAAGGAGCTGCGGCAGGTGCAGCGCAAGGCGCGCGCGCTCGGCCTGCGGCTGCTTGACCAGGTCAAGCAATTGGACGCCTCCGAGGTCGCCGAGCTGGTCGAGAACCTCACGCTAGCGCTGGCCGAGGAGATCGACGCGGACATGCAGCTGGCAGCCTGGCTGGGCGACTGCGCGCGCCACGCGCACACCCATCCGCAGCTCTTCCTGCGCGGCTCACACTCCGATGACGCCGACGCCGAGGACTCCGGCTTCGGCACCGAGGTCTTCAGCGTCAACGTCGTGCGGCTGCACGACGGCGATCTGGCCTGCCCGATCGTCTACGAGCAGCACCCGAACTACAGCAATCTGTTCGGCACCGTCGAGCGCCACCTGCTGCGCGACGGCATGGGACGGACCCACGCTGCGGTGCGGCCCGGCTCGCTGCTCGCCGCCGATGGCGGCTTCCTGGTGCTGAACGCCCGCGACATCTTTCGCGAGGCCCAGGTCTGGCGCGCCCTGAAGCGCACGCTTCAGACGGGACGGCTCGAGGTGCACGCCCTCGAGAGCCTGTCGCCGCTGGGTGTCACCGGGGTGCGACCCGCTTCCGTTCCGATCGACGTGAAGGTGGTTCTGGTCGGCAGCCCGGGCATGTTCGAGCACCTGCACGATCACGACGACGACTTCTTCGACATCTTCAAGATCAAGGCCGAGTTCGAGGACACGATGCCGCTCGAGGAGGCTCCCGTCAGCGAACTCATCACTCAGCTGCGGGCTGCCTGCCTCGATGCCGAGCTGCTGCCGCTGGGCCGCGACGGCTCGCAAGCCCTGGTCGAGCGCGCCGTCGCCCTGGCCGGCCGCCGCGGCCGCATTTCCACCGAGCTGCCCATCCTGATCGACTTCGCCCGCGAGGCCGACTACTTCGCCCGCCTCGAGGGCAGCCGCACCCTGCGCCGCCAGCACGTCGATGCTGCGCGCGACGCCTTCCGCAGGATGCACTCGGCCGACGCGGAGTGGCATCTGCGGCAGATTCTGTCGGGTGTCTACCAGATCGAGAGTGAAGGCACCGCCGTGGGCAAGGTCAACGCGCTGACCGTGGTCAGCATCGGCCCGCTCAGCTTCGGCCGCCCGGCCCCGGTTAGCGCGGTGGTCGCGGCCGGCGAAGAGAGCTACATGAACATCGAGCGCGACGTCGACCTTTCGGGGCCGATCCACAACAAGGGCGTGCTCATGCTTGAGTCCTTCATGCGCCATCGCTTCGGCCAGGAGCGCGTGCTGCCGGTCAAGGTCTCGCTGACCTTCGACCAGAACTACGGCCCGATCGACGGCGACTCCGCCTCCTCGACCGAGCTCTACGCGATCCTGTCCGCGATCGCGGACCTGCCGATCCGCCAGGACATTGCCGTGACCGGCGCGGTCGATATGCGCGGCCGGGTGCTCGCAGTCGGCGGGGTCGAGGCCAAGATCCGCGGCTTCTGGGAGCTCTGCCGGGCGCGCGGCTTCTCTGGGGAGCAGGGCGTCATCATCCCCGAGTCCAACGTCAGCGACCTGATGCTCGATCCCGAGATCGTCGAGGACATCCGGGCCGGCAAGTTCCACCTCTGGGCCATCGACCACATCGACGCCGGCATCGCCCTGCTCACCGGCAAGACGGCCCGCCAGGTCCGCGAGCAGGTGATCGCCGCGCTCGACGAGTACGAGCGGAAGGACGACGACAAGGACGAGGACAAGGACAAGAGCGCCGGCGAGGCTTCCAGCGGCTCAGGAGACTCGGGCGGTTCGGGAGACTCGGGCAGTTCGGGCAGTTCGGAAAAGCCCTCAACCGCTCGCTGAGCCGCCCGTTTAGACTGTGAGGTTTGCGGGGCGGCCGGCCCCGTGTGCCAGCTCATGCTGTACATCGACCCCCACATTCACTGCATCTCGCGCATCACCGACGACTACGCCGCGCAATTCCAGCACGGCGTCCGCGTGGTGATCGAGCCGTCCTTCTGGCTGGGCCAGCCGCGCACCAGCGCCGGGACCTTCCGGGACTACTTCCTGATGATCATGGAGTGGGAGCATCAGCGCGCCAAGGACAAGGGCATCCACCATCGCTGCCTGATTGCCCTCAATCCGAAGGAAGCCAATGATGAGCGGGTCAAGGACCCGGTCCTCGAGATGATGCCCGAGTTCCTCGACCACCCCAACGTGCTGGGAGTCGGCGAGGTGGGCTACGACGCCATCACCCCCGCCGAAGAGGACGCGATGATCCGCCAGATCCAGATGGCGATCGAGCGCAACATGCCGGTGATGGTCCACACCCCGCACCGCGACAAGGCGCGCGGCACGGAGCGGATCATGGATGTGGTCGACGAGCTCGATATCGAGCCGAGCCGGGTGATCATCGATCACTCCACCGAAGAGACCACCAAGATGATCCTCGACCGCGGCTACTGGGCAGGCCACACCGTCTACCCCAACACCAAGCTGACCCCCGAGCGCTTCGTCAACATCTTCAAGGAGTTCGGCACCGAGCGCATGATGCTCAACTCCAGCGCCGACTGGGGCGACGCCGACCCGCTGAACGTGCCCAAGACCGCCGCGCTGCTCGAAGCCCAGGGCTGCAAGCGCGCCGACATCCAGCGCCTAGTCTGGGACAATGTGATCGAGTTCTACGGCGTCGAGCGCATGAACCTGCCGACCGACCTGCTCGAAGCAGCCGGGATGTCTGTCACCAACTCGTGACACGGAAAATCCGGGAAACCGGGTTACCCCTCCCCCTGTTGCGTCGTATAGATGCGTACCTGAGTTTCACCTAGGGGAGAAACAAAGGGGGAGAGAAACGCGAGGGCTCTGGGGAGGGCCCTCGCGATTTTTTTGGAGTCTGACCCCCTTGAGTGGGCTCATGGCTGCGACATCCGCTGCGGCCAGCGCCACCTCAAGACCTCCTTCAGCTGCCACCGCTGATCACAGACCCCTGCCGACTGGGCAGGGGTCGTTCTCGTTTTCACGGTCACGCCACGGACGTAGTTCCGGTACGCCGTCCACAGCCAGGCGTGGCGCTGAAGCCCCTTGATCTTCTTCGCAGCGCCCCAGCTGCGCCGCACGAGGCAGGACATGCCATCCCGCATCATCGCGAGGGTGTGATTGATCGGGAAGAGTAAGTTGCGATAGT
>PAHY01000059.1 GCA_002705055.1 Planctomycetota bacterium | reverse complement strand
TCTGGCTCGCCAACATCGACAATCCGAACACCAGGCGGGCCTACGAGAGCGATGTGGAGGCCTTTGTGCGGTTCTGCGGGGTCGAGACGCCGGACGAGCTGCGGCTCGTCACCAGGGCCCATCTGATCGCCTGGCGCGGCCAGCTCGAGGCTCTGGAGCTCGCGGCCGCGACGATCCGGCGCAAACTCAGCGCTATCTCGTCGCTCTACGAGTACCTCTGCAACGAAAACGCTGTCGACCACAACCCGGTGGCCGGCGTCAAACGGCCTGGTGAGGGCTCAAACGAGGGCAAGACGCCGGCACTCTCGGATGCTCAGGCCAAGAAGCTGCTGCAGGCACCTCAAGGAGGCGGCCTGAAAGCCGTTCGGGACCGGGCGATCCTGGCGACGTACCTGTTCCACGCGCTTCGGCGCACAGAGCTCGCCACCCTCAAGGTCGGGAGCCTGCAGGAGCGCCGGGGCGTCCTGCATTTCCGCGTCGCCGGCAAGGGCTCGAAGACGCGCTTTGTGCCAGCCCACCCTGCTGCAGCCGAGGCGATCGACGCCTATCTGCGCCTGGCCGGGCACGGCGAAGACCGAAAGGGCCCCCTCTTCCGCCCCACCCGCAATAACCGCACCGGCGACCTCGAGAGCGCGATGACCGGCGACGGGATCTACAAGATGCTGAAGGCCTACGCGAAGGCTGCAGAGGTCCAGGTCGAGGGTCTCTGTCTGCACGCGCTGCGCGCGACGGCCGCGACCAACGCGCTCGAGCACGACGCCGACATTGGCTTCGTCCAGGAGTGGTTGGGGCACGCGAATATCAGTACGACTCGTCTTTATGACCGGCGCCGCTCCAAGCCGGAGGACTCTCCAACGTTTCGGGTCGCGTACTGAATTTGAGACATGGCCGCAGTGCCCCCGGTAACACGTCTCTTAGCTGATCCTGAGGAAACTGGCGTCGTGCCACTAACCGAATCCTCCCGAGAGTTTGCTAAGTTGAAGCACTGTCGCGTTTTGCTGTAGGCGTTAGGCTGCACCTCACCCGTAATGGGCCATACTTGCATTGCCCAGGCATCTAGCTAGCGAGTGGTCTCGTGTGTTCTCCAGACTCCGGCAGACTAGCTGGTCGAGAGTCGGTGATTGAAGCGGTACCTGTGAGTACAGGCAATGAAACTAGGAGAATTGTCTTAATCACTACAATCGGCGAAATCCGCCGCAAAGTAATGACCGCTGGCACCATGACGGGACAGGCTTTTCTCGGGATTCGGGCCCGAGCGGCATCCCACCATGTCTGTTGAGTTGGCTACGCTTACGAGCGTCGCGGTTTGTCGCACTTCCGAGTCGCTCACAGTGTGCAAGAGACGGGGGTTTCGCTGGCGCGCCCCGCTGCAGTCGATGAGATCGACATCTAACTACGCCTCGCAGGGGCTCGCTACCCAGTCAAGTGTCGCCTTGCTAGGTGTACGGAGAATGGGGCCAGGCCAGTGGACACCGACATCCGCAACATTGTGCCTAGTTGAACTACGCATCCCATGCCCGCCAAATCTACGGCCCATCCCGTAACGCTTGATACATCAACTCCGCAAACTGCCTCTGCCGTTGCGTAGGCGCACTCTTCACAGTCCCGAACCGATCAACCGCATACTCTCGACCAACGCCGAGGTATAGGACGCTTCCCTCTCCAAACTCCTTCGCCCCCACCACTGTTTCTCTACTCGCCCCAGTCAGTATCGGGTCTAGGCCAGTCACAGACACACAGCTATCAACATATAGTCCGGCTGCCGGCGCACTGCCTTCCCCACGGAGGACCACCTTGTTGATCGGGGTTTGCGCCCCAATCCCCAACGCTTCCAGCAGCTTTTCGTCCACGAGGCCATCTGCTCTCGCAACTAGAACAAGGTCTAACCCCGACTTCACCAACTCCACAACTTCTGCCACCTCTCTTTCGGAAATCTGAGTTGCAGAAATGAGGACGAGCGCACGCATGCCCTTTGCCTCGTCCAAGCTTCGAATTACGCGCGGAATGCGGCCAACGCGGCCCACTCGAGTGAACATTGAGTGATAACTAGTTGTATCCCACGAGTGAGTCTCATGCTCAAGGGGGAGCAAAAACTCATTGCCTCGGTACAGGAAGCCAACATCACGCCTAGAGTCGGAAAACGAATCAATATTGAATGCGCGCGCGCGCAGGTCGTTGGCTACCCCTTGCCAGCCAATCAACACCGCAAGCGTCACGATTGACCAAGTAGGCGTAGAGTGCCGTGCGACTAGTAACACCAATCCAAACAAGCAGAGCCAGCGAAATAACTGCTGAGTCCAAGACGTAAGTAGCGAGTTCCCACTCCGAAGAAACACGACTCCGTTCGCTATCGATTCCCATACACCCGGAAACGCGAACGTAAACGTCGAGAAGATCGTACTGTCGGAAAACACGAGCACCTGCCCCCGGCCCACGGCTTCGGAGGCGACCTGAACGACTCTCCCCGCTGGCTCTCCAAGTGTCCAAGTATGGTCGCCGAAGAAACTGAAGTTTGAGTATTCTCCGCGGTCGGCATAAACCGATTGGCCAATCCGAACAGGGACCGCTGGCGGGCTGAGCGCGAGCGTGCAGGAGGTAGCCATTAATGTCGGGGGCACATTAATTGTCGCGGCGTGAGTACTTCCGAATCCATTCGAAAGAACTTGCCGCTGATGGAAGAATGAGTCATTCACTCCATCAAACTCTAGTTGAATACCGGTTGGCTCTAAGAGCTCGTTAATGTGCCGGGAAGTGCCAAATACGTTCGTGTGATCGCCAATCACAAGTAGTCCTCCTCCCCCGTTCACAAACCTCCATATCTCCTCCCTCTCATCGCTCGAATAGCGCCTAGTCGGCATCTTAACTACTAGAACATCAACTTCCCCAAAGGCAATATCCGAGAACTCTTGGGCCACGGAGGCCGTGGTCGCAGCGCGCAGCATTTCCAAGAGCGCAACATAATTGTAAGTGGTCTTGCTGCCATACTGATCTTCGTCGTACGGCGCGTCGAGCCAGCTCCATTCGGAGTGCGACTCATCAACGGCAACCCTGGGCAACTGTCTGTCGCCAGAAGTGTGAATATCACTTTGCCCCAAAGCCCATCCGAGCAGCAATACGGCCGTCAGCGAGCGAACAATCTTTGGAGAAAGGGCCGCCTTTTCCTTCACACGTTCCGGGTCAAGGCGAGCAATAGACCCCCAAGCCAAGAGGCCTACAACTGCTGGCAAGCCTGCAAGCCAACCAAAGTGCACATGCGCAGGGTGCAAACCGCCAAGCCAGAGCTGATGCAATACCACAACGCTACTCAGATAACACGCGGCGAATGCACCTAATGCACGAGAACTATTGCTCGGCCTAAACCAGCTGCAGCCAACAAAGATTAGTACAGAGGCGAATACAAGCTGCATCAAGTGCAACGTTGAAGTCGACACCGCAACCCGATGATCCAGCTTCAATAGGGACTGCACAAGACTGCCAACCGAAGCAAGGACCTCACTGGAATCGACATATGCAAAAAGCCTTGCCAACTCAGGAATTAACAAGACGCCGAGACCTATAGGCATGAGCCCGAGAGCTAGAGCAGCTGAAACCTCCAGATTGAGCTGCTTCTTCGCAAAAGTCATCGCAATAAGGAACGCAGCCACGAACGAAGCAACTGCAAAGGAGCCCCGGTCTAAGTGACGAAACTCGAAGAACAAGCCCTCCCATGCCAAGAGAGACAACACTTGTAAAGCAAAGGTCAGAGCAACGTAAATCACTCTAGGACTCCTAGCACTCTTAATGTCCTCAGCGTATCCACCCGCTGAACCGAGCGTTCTCTTTCCAATCCGGGGCCCACAAAACTAGAGGCCATTGAAGTCAAGACAACCCTCTTGTCACCTATGACAACCCGCTCAACCGCCACCGGAAACCCTGCGACGGTTGCGATTGTTGTCCAATCGGCGTCTGCCAGCAGCTCTAACCCTATGGCCCGAGACAGGTCACCAAGTGCGGTTTCAAGTTCTCCTTCCACCAAGTTGGGTGAAAGTTGTACTCCTTCAATCGGACTACTTCGGCTTGCGATTCGATGAGCTCCCCCCTGCACTACTATGAGCAGCGTTCCACCGGGCCGAAGTCGGTCGAGCTCGCGATCGAGGCGCACCCTATCTGACTGTCCAACAAGCAATACTCGCAAGGTCTCAAGTTGATGCCTGTTCGCTGGCCAATAGCCAGACTCGAGCACAAGATCGGTCAATGGCTTTAGCGTAGCGACGCTACTTTCTGCGTGACTCAGAGGGGTTCCTGTGTAACTAACAAACCCCGCGACATTCTCAACGTTGGGGGTCGATTCACTGAAAATACGTAATGCTCCAGCAGCAACAAGCGAAGTTGTGCTCAACAACCAAAGTGCACGATTTCTAACGGTCAGGGACAATGCGGCTATCCCTAACAGGAGAAGATGCTGTAGTTCCAAGAGACTGCGTGGCCGTCCTCTCAGCCAAGCAACACAGTCTTCGACAAAGGGCGCTCCTTCAAGCAATGCCGAATCTTGAATCGGCGAAGTATCGCCTAGGACCAAGAGTTCGCCCTGGCCCACTCGCACGTGTGCTCCCAGAATCAGCGTCTTGGTTGGTTCATCCTGTCCCTGCCGCCCCCCTCCAAAGAAGTTGTCATCGTTCCTTTCGGGGCTCCATTCATCAGAGAATGCCCCTCTCCCGAATAGGACCGGCTCCGCATCACGGGACAAAGCTAACGAGCAGCCAATGCTCATATTGGGGCGCGCCCAGTGTCTCAGCGCTCCGCTGCTCACAAGTCTCTCACTCCAACTCCAACTTGGACCGACAGGAATTGCCGAGTCATACTCCAGTTGCACCCCGTGTCGAATGAGAAACGGATTGATGTGGTCTGCCTGCTGACCCAAGTTTGTGTGATCTGCAAGAACCAGAAGTCGGCCACCATTCATTAAGAACTCGGTTCCTTTCTCCGAGAGCTCACGCGACCAGGTAAAGCTTGGATTGACAATAACCACGGCCTTCAAACCGTCTCGGAACACGACCGGTGCACCTGGCTCTAATACTTGAACTGCATTCGGCGAATCGCCGCTCCCTTGCAAATAGCTAAGAAAGAGCCCGAACTCTGCCCCTCGCTGATCGACATTACTATAAAAATCTGCTCGCGAGCACTTTGAGACAACTAGTGCCTGCTCACCCGCAGGCCAAGCAGCTTGCATAGACGATACCGCACTCCAGAGCGAGAAAGTTACTGCGCAAACCACTGCCGCATGCTTGGCGGGCAATTCACACTGCCATGTAGGGATTGGCACCAACAAGCAGATGCTTACTAGGGCCCAGTAGTCACTTCGAAGGTATGAGAATAGAAGTAGAGCAACTACTCCAGCGACGCCTATCACCTTCCATTTAAGTCGCGCAGTCAGGGCACAATAAAGCCCAAAAGTCAATGCAAAAGCACTTAACGCGACACCAGGCCCCGATTCCAATCCGGCCCTTGGAACAAGGCAAGGGACGCCAGATGCCCCAATGAGTGCCCCCGCCACGTATGGACTACTTGCCAACTCTAGGGCAAGGATTGAAGAAACTAACACCCCAACCGGTGAACTCAGCCTAGTTCGCGTTAGCGCAGCTTCGCAAAGGGCTGCCGTTCCAACTAGGAAGACCGAGTCGACCCCCGCCCACCAGAGTGCGAGCGCCCCAAGTGCGCTAGCTAGTGCCGAAGCATTGGGCGTGACCAGCAAGCCTCGAGTCACAGTCAAAGCGACCCAAGAATAAACCGCAATCTCGCCTAGAGCCTTAACAGAGTCTACCTCAGCGGAGAGCAGTAACCCTGTCGCAACTACTAGAAGGCGATCCCTGAGGAACCCGGGAGCGCTGCGGCGAGATGTTGCAATAGCGCCGCCCACATTCTGAATGAAGTAGCCGCTAACTTGGCCGCCATTCAGTTGATTCAAGCAGGAATCTCCTCGACTCGGAGCAATTGCTCCGCCTAGTCCTTACTTGTCGACACTGAAAGGAGGCCACCGGCCTTCGCTTTCAACCAGCCACTAGAACCTTCGTGGTTATTAGAAAGCAAGTCTCTTGCAGCATTGCAAAGTTCAACTGCTTGGGCACTACTCCGCATCGACCACCTTAGCAACACAAGATGCAGAAAGTCGTCTTCTCTACTATCCAGTCGAGCTGACGCGAGAACAGCTTCTAGATTGGCAGCCTCAAAATCCGGAGTCGAAGACTTGGTCGACGAAATTACCTGATAACTCAACTCTAGCTCACGAGCGTATCGAGAAACCTTGCTCGATTTGAAATCGGTAGCAAAACTACTCGCACCTCTATGGACTGCTCGTCGCATCACACCGCGTGGAAACTTCCGGTCATGCTCAAACGTACTTGCGAATTCAGCGTGGTTATATGGCTTACCACTAAGTGCCTCTATCGCAGCAACATCTGCAAGGTTGGTTACTCGCTCAAAACCAAATTCAATAACCGGAGAAACTGCACTAAGTGCGCTGGAGTGAGAGCCCGCTTCATGCCCATCGACAAACTTGACGACTCCCGAGTTGCTCGATCCAGGGCCGAAATCGATCTCGTACTTCAAATGAACCCTAATCCGACACTTGGTTCCTAGCTCAAAACTTCCAAGTGAATGCAAATCCAACTCGGTCAGCGTGAACTCCCCTGGAGCTAGCGTTGGCGCTACTCCAAGGCTTCGACCAACCAACTGACGCCTGCTCGAGCGTTCAACTCGCACAAAAGAACCGTTAGTTCCGTTGCTCGAAGAACCCTGATACTCACGCTCGAAGAATGCCGGACCATGGCCGCCAAACTCGAGAATGGCTGGGAGCTCTAGAGTCTGTCCTGAAGTATTGGAAATGACCACGAGGAGCTTTGGCTCCTCGTAGGGTCCGAACCAGGCCTCATCTAAATGAAGCTCGATCGACAACGAAGCTTTAGCATCCTCGTCTGGAACTGAGGTAGCGGGTTCTCTATTTAGCTCTGCCCCTACAAGAACTTGCGACAAGGCTAGCAAGATGTGAGTTGCTATCGTCATGACATTACCATTGAGGGAAATTCCGGATAGCACCATAGTGCACTCCATTTATATCGTTCTTATTCACTTGTGTCATCAAGACAACTCCCGAAATCCAAGTCGCATGAGTTGCAAGGTTTAGATGGTGGTTCATCAGACACATGCTGTCAGCATTGTAATCGACCCCATGCTGACAATCTGGGACGGCCCCTAGATTGTGAATAGCCTCATGAGCCGTAACCCGTTTAAATCTCTCCTCGGACTGGGCAAATGGGCCAGAAAAATTCAACGAAATCCAGCGCATCCCTTGTGCGACCATTCCCGATTTCCAAGGTTCCTTGGTCAGCCCAGAAATGTAGGTCATTGAGTAGTCCTTTGCTGTTGCATCCCATGTCGCCGCCTCCGCAATTGCGGAAACCGCCGCTTGATACATCGTGTGATCTTCTGGTGAAGACGGAAGGCCGTTTACTGGCAACCAAGTATCAAGCTGGGAATAGAGCGCGCCAATTCGATCGGAGTCCGTGGTGACTGGGTAGTAACTCGGGCTCGATGCCATAACGTTGAGCATCCCTCTGCTGACCCATCGATTGGCGTGTGTAACCACTTCGTAGAACATTGGTTCGAACGCGTCAACAACCAAGTTCGTGTCAAGCGCGCAATATGCCCAAAGACCGCCTCCTGCTGGATTCTTCATTGTGACTACTTGAGCACCCTTGCCCGTCGCAGCGATCAATCCCGGGTCAGGGTGCCCTGCGAATCCATACTTGTAATTGTAGGCCAGATTCTTATCGAAGGTGAGCGTCCATTCAGTGTAGGGCTCAGCACCCTTATCAATTTGCGTGATAATCAGTGGAAAGTCGCCCATCGCCCCTCCTTGCCCATCACTTTGGATAACCCAAACTTCGGAGCCAACTTCAAAGGCATGCGCGGAATCCGTTTGAAAATAGACCTTCACTTGATTACTGCCAGCAGCAACATCCTCTGACAGGAAAGCGCCACGTACATGATAAGAATCGGCGAGCTTCAAGTAGCGGCGACCCCAGGTCGTAAAGGGGCCGATTTCGTCTTGTGACGAATATGTCGGTGGGTCAATCGTCTCGTTTAGAGGCTCGCCATCAAACTTCGGCTTAAAGGTCGGATTCTCCGGCGGCCCAGCAATCTCCTCTACCCCTCCAACCGTCGCTTGAATAATGTAGTTTTCTCCAACGTAGTTCTCGGAAACATAGAACTTCACTTTCGCCTTATATCGAAATGCATTGGCAATGTACTCATCATCTGGCTCCACAGTGACTGTCGAGTCCAGCTCGGGAATAATGCTGATCTCATGAGGGAATCCCGGATCACCCTCTTTGTCTCCGAGAGGGTGCTCGTCACCTGTCTCAATCACGAAGTACCCAAACCGCCGATCCTCTTGACTCATCGAATCAAAATCACGATTGTCCCCCTCTACTCTGACACTCGCGTCAAAGTACTCTGAGGTGTCCGGTGGATCGATCACCTTTAGATTGATCGAGAGATAAGACGACCAAAAGTTCCCCGCGCCATTGGCACCTGCCACTGAAAACTCGGGAGCATTCCAATGGATATCAGGGCACGACGGGTCAGGGTCCATGCCAAAGAAGTTTCCTGACCCCAAAAACTTGGCCTGCAAGTCAAACTCAAGTTCAAGTGTAATCCATCCATCCTCAGTCTGATACGGGAGACTATAAGAGCTATCCCCATCGCGAGTGGAAATGATCACTTTGCCGGACTCGGCCGACGCTCCACCATTAATTTGCATGTTGTCTGGATATATAAAGAGGAGCGCATTTTCTTTCTGCCAATCGCAACTCTCGGCACAGTTCGGCCCGAACGCTGTCGCTTGCTCCCAGCAGGTCTGGTCGTATGTAACTCCGCAAGCCGCGGCTGTCTCACACTCCCCGAACGCTGTCTCGAAGCACTGCTTGACAGTGACCATGCACTCTGGTCCATGCGTTGGAGAATCGCACCATCCCGACTGAGTGTCACAGACGAATGCCCCAGTCTGCTCGCAACCAGGAGAATTGGCCGTTGAGCTACACCCTCTTTCTTCAGTGTGACAACATGATGGGGACTCAGTCTGTCGGCAACTTGGCTGCTCGGTGACATCGCAATCATTAACATCTTGCGTGTTCTCACAGCTCCTTTGCTCGGTGACATCGCAGTCTTCTACTGATTCTGTCGGCTGACAAACAGAATGGTCAGTCTTTCCACATTCCGGCTGATCAGTGACATCACATGTTGTATAGGTTGGCGGACAGCCATACTGTTCAGTGACCTCACAGCTCTCAGTCTCGGTGTAATCACAACTAGGCTGAGCCGATGTCACGCAAGGCTGCGCGGAGGTCTCCGCAAAACACCCACCTTGAACCTCTGTGTATTCACACCCTGGTTGCTCAGTAACTTCACAGTTGTGGTTTTCCGTTGGTGCCAGGTTGCTGCAACTTGGCTGCTCCGTTGCCTCACAACCGCTCGGATTCTCGGTCGTATGGACCGGGCACTCAGGCAGAGGCGCCTCAGTTGGTGGACACCCTGACTGCTCGGTAACTGCACATGTTCCGTTCTCCGTGAGATCACAGTCCAGTTGTTGCGTCACATCACAGCCATTTGGCGCAGTTGTTGGTGGACAACTCGCTGCGGACGTCGCATCGCCTTGACTGAGCTCTCCCTTAATCTCACTCAACCTTGCACTATCCCGAAACGCCAGCGGAGCCCCTGTTGCGACTGACGCTTGAATTGTCTCCTTCCGCACCTCTCCGAGCTTTACCGTCTTCACTCCCGCGTCGAAGCTCCGGTTGGTTGCAACTACGCGGCGTTCAAAAAACTTGGAGTCTCCAAACGCGAGTTGAGAGTCCACTCGCTCCGCAGATTGTTGGGCGCATCCAACCATCGCAAGCAACGCCCCAGTAAAACCCAACAGCCATCTAGTGCCCATGCAATATCCTCCTGACACCTACTTGATTCCAGGCCCGAACTCTCGGAAAGCGCATTTCAGCATGCGTTTCCCCGGCAACCCAGTAGCGCGACAAACTGGTGAGACCCAAGGCTCAACAAGAATACGAACGGTGTACATGTCTAAGGAAAGGGCTAATGGAACTAATTGTGAACTCGGCAACATTGGCCGCTGAGGCATAGTGATGCTAAGAACACCTATTACTGGGAACATAGCGCAGTGTGAACTGGCCAGACACCAAAAAAACCGCACATTCTCTAAGGTGTGACTTGGTGACGTGGACCCCGTTTATGGGCCAGTTCCTCTTGTGCAATCTCAGCTTCTCGTTTCTCAGGGCTGAGGGGTTTCGGGCAGGCAGCAGCCTGCCTCGTAAGGCCGGAGCGGTGTGATTGGGGGTGGCCAGGATTGGCCTGACCCCCTTAGCTGGACACCTCCAAGGTGACAGTCGGCTGGGAGTCCGCGCCCCTGCGGGACAGGCCAGATCCGCTCGCGCACTGCACGTCCCTCCCAACTTCCTAGCAAGTCTCGGAACGTGCCGAAGTTGCACGGATTGAGCGCGTCGAAAAAAACTCGAAGCCGGATGCAGGCACTTGCAACCGTGCGACTCGAGATTGCAAACGTACTGCTAACGCTTCTGCGCGATGAAGAAGGTGTAGCCGTAGTAGTCCCCGAACTCACGGTGCAGCGCGACTTCTGCGGCGACTCCATCAAGGGCACTCTGTGCCTCCGGGTCCCCTGCATAGGCCACGCGCAGCTCGCCCACCTTCTGCTCAAGCGGCCCGTAGAAATCAACCCACCATGCCTCCTCTGGAAGCTCGAAGAAGGAGACGTTGTCCCAGTCGTCTTGCTCCAGGAGAGCCAGGATGTCCTCCGCGCGCCCCATCAAGGGGTAGTCGGCGAATGCCGCACGCACTTCCTCGGGCGGATTCTCGCGCCGCCACACCGCATCCGTGAACGCCATCCACCCTCCAGAACGCAACCAGGCGCGGCCTCGCTTGAGCGCCTGGGGAATCCCCATGTTGTAGAGGGCACCTTCCGACCAAATGAGGTCGTAGCTGCCATGGGGAATCTCCAGCGTGGCCATATCGGCCACCCTCGCCTCGACGCGAGCCGCCAGACCGTTCGCTTCGACCTTTTCTCGAAGGGCCTTGACAAGTGGAGCATGCGTGTCGATCGCCAGGATCTCCCCAGTCGTACTGCCCGCAAGGGCGAGCGTTTGGGCTCCGCATCCGCAGCCAAGGTCGAGGACGCGCGGCGAGGCACCAAGCCCTGAACAAAGCGCAAGCGCCCGAAGCGTGCTGGCGTCATTCCCTGGCCCTTGTCGCGGAAGGCCCTCGAAGGCCTCAAAGAAGATGCGCTCTTCGACCGTCGTCATGCTTCGGTCACTCTAGCCACGCCGAGCCGAGAAGACCGTTCCAAGGCGGACTCATGGTATTCTCTGCCCCTGCATAGAAGTTTGGAGCCGCGAGGACACCATGAGCCCTGAACACCCCGAAAAGCGTCGTTTCACTCTCAACCTCCCCGCCCCCGCCATCGAAGAACTCGAACGGGTGCGTGCCCAAGGGGGACACGGTGCTCTCGCCGAGGTCGTCCGCGAAGCGGTCGCGGTGTACCTCTCGTTGCACGAGGGAAGAAGGAAGGGCTTGGAGCTCTATTTCCGGGATGAAGAGAACGACCAGAGTGGGCCGATCTGGCTGTTGCCAGGGGCTCCTCCGGGGACCAAGGGAGTATAGAGAGAATCCCTTGACGATATGCAAATAAAGCCCTAGTTTCTTATGCATGGGTGAGAGATCACCTGTGCTCTTTGGAAAGGGGGCTTCCCTTGGGGGACTGGACCGGCCGTGGATTCGGCCTTCTCATTGCCTATTTGATCCCCGGGTTTGCGGTCTTGTGGTTTCTGCAGGACCACTCGGTGACGGTACGGGCCTGGCTCGAGCAGGAAGGCTGCTCCATGGGTGCGGCGCCGGCGGTCGGGGGTTTTTTGTACTCGACGATCGCTTCGATGGGGATCGGGGTCGTGCTTTCGGGGGCCCGGTGGATGGTCGTAGATCAGCTGCATGCGCGGACCGGGTTGGCACGGCCGACGTGGGATGACTCGCTCCTCGAGCGTCGCCTGGAGGGCTATGTGCAGCTCGTTGAGGAGCACTACCGCTACTACCAGGCCTACGCGAATGGGCTTGTGGCGCTCTGCGTGGTCTTGGTGTTGATTGGGCCTGCGGCCCTTTCAGGGCAAGGTCTGGTCGTTGGGGCGGGCCTGGGTGTGGTGCTGTTTTGCAGCTCCCGCGACGCGCTCCGGAAGTGCTATTCCCGCGTTTCGCAACTCATGCAACACCAGGAGGCAATCCCCATGACCAACGGCGGTCCCCAGCACCATCCGGCTCCCAAGGAGCCGAAATCGAAGGACAAGAAGAAGCCCGAGGGCTCGAGCGAGCCTAAGAAGGGTTGAGAAACGGGTGGCCGGTGGGAACCGGCTGCCCTCCCCTCTCGGTCTGGAAGAGATTTCCCCAAGAAAGATGTCGGGGCCTGCGCCGTATTCTCGTTTCCCGATCGCCGGCTGGCCCGGCGCCCTAACTGATATGGCCAAGTACTACGTCAACATGAACGCTCAGGCGAACGGCGACCACGAAGTGCACAAGATCGGGTGCGCTTGGATGCCGAAACCCGAAAACCGCCTCTATCTCGGTGATTTCGCCGCCTGCCGGCCCGCTGTGGCTGAGGCGCGCAAGCACTACAAGCAGACGAACGGCTGCTTCTACTGTTCCAAGGAGTGCCATACAGGATGATGCGTCGATTCCACAGACTCCTTCCGGTGACTACCCTCGCGATGGCCTTGGTTTCCGGCTTGGCGTGCAGTTCGATCAGCGTTTCGGGAGGCAATCCCGAAGAGCCCACGGGGTTCAAATACTATGAGACAAAGCCATTCCTTGTCATCGAGCACGGAAAGGAGGGCACGGAGGTTCGACTAGTCAGTCTCCCAGATGTCCGCAAACCACGCTACATCAGCTACGAGCAGCGCCTAATCGGGTCCATCGAGTTCGGGTTGAAGTTACAGGATGGAATGCTCATCGAGTTCAACTCAAAGTCTGACTCACAAATCGACGAGCTCGCGACCGGTGTTGCGGCTCTTGGCAACGCTGACGCCGCAATTCTCAGCGCCGAAGCCGCGATGATCTCAGCGCTTGCCGCGCTTTCGTCCCCGAGCACGGACCCCGCCATTGCTGCGACGGGGAAGGAATCACGCGTCGTTCTTGTCATTGACCAGGCGATCACGAGCCTAACTGCACTCTCATCAGACCTGGGCACACACACCAAGGAGGAGTGGGAAGAGTCCCTTAGAGACGCAGTCCAGGATGCAATCCGAGCCTTTTCCCCCTTCAGGCGCATTGAGTACGACCCTGAGAAGCCCAAGGAAATCTCGGAAAAGCTGATCTTTGTTAAGGCTGCACTTACTCCTCAGCTCCCCGCTCTCCTCGAGAAGCGCGATGCGCTTGGAGCCGCGATGAGTGCGGCACAGAGTCAAAGTGCACAGAAAGCGCTCGACCGAGCAAAGTACCTGCAACGGTTTTCTGAGGCCCTTGTAGCTGTGCAGTCATTCGTGGCCCCTCCATCTCGGCCAGAGCTCTATGAGATTCTCCCCCCTTTGCATGGAGACCCAAATGGGGCCCTTCGATTCCGCAGGGTTGTTCTCGGGGCCTGACATGCGCGAATACTAAGGCGCCCGCCACGATTCGACGGGTGTGGTGATGCGCACTGTCAGCCAGGGGCCGGGAACTTATTCGGGTTGAATCGTCATCATCGTCCGCTCAACTTGGCAGTCGTCCAAGCAAGCCATTTCTTTGCCTCTTGGACAACACGCTTGATCTCACTCGTTTCGTCGCCCTCAAGAGTGATCAACTCGGCACAATCCGGGCTCTCTCTCGCGCTTCCTGGACAAAGCTCCTCAAGCATGGCCAAGAATTCATGTCCTCGACCCGGGCACTCGATGTCGACTTGTAGAGGATCTATCCCTTTTTCTTTCGACGATTGTACGGGCGCTGATTTGTCGGCTTGAGCGACTTGCCCTCTTCGCTTGCGTGAGCATAAACCGAACTCGTCGTCCGCCCCAACTTGTGTGCGATCAGTCGCGTGGGCGTATTCTGCCGGATGAGTTTGTCGAGCTGATTGTTGTCAGCTGAAGTCCAGGGTTTGCCGTGGTTCTTGGGCGTCTTTGCCATGTTGTCCCCCTCCAAGGGGATTGTGGTTGTTCATCCAGACATACCTGCCAAAACGCCGGCCTGCAAGGACTCCCCAAGGAATCGAGAGCCCCCGGCGCAATTCTCTGCCGGGGGCCCCACGAAGCCGCCTATCGCGGCTCCTCCCGCATCGCTGCGACGAGTTCTCCAACTCGGTCGTAGGCTCTGCCGGCCAGGCGACTCACGCGCAGCAGCTGGGTGCCGCTAAAGCTCGTCGAGTCCTGGTAGTTCCCCGCTTCATCCTGGAAGGTCCGGGTGAGGGTCACACTGAAGAATGGGCCCTTTTCCCCTTCGTTTTTCCAGATCGCGGCTCGGATAGATCCGTCGCGCAGAGTGTCGATTGGTTGATTCGCCATGATGTACTCCTTTCGTTGGCGTGGATATGCCTGCTCAAAGTGCTCGCCTTGAGTGCGGCGCGTCAAGGGTTTGGCGCGGGCTGGAGCGAAGCGACGACACGGGCCCTTGCGCGCCAAGCGGGCGAGCACACGATCAGTGCATCCCTCCACGCCATACAGGGGTAGGAAGCCCTGGACTCAGCCCTTCGAATCATGCGAGGGACATTCCTATGTCGATCGCAAACGAAGGCCCCACGGCCGATTCTCCCGAAGATGACCCTCCCCCGCCCGTGAGAACGGGGCACGGGGACATCCCGCACGAGAACGCCGGCTCACTCCCTTCTGCGATCGACGCCTTGCTTCCGGCTGAGCTTCGCAGGACGGTCCCGCCGCTCTACGCGACGGAGCAAGACAGCGACCCCGTCGTGCAGGCCAAGCTGTTCACGCCCTGGACTTCCTGGACCTGGTACGTGCTCGAGTTCGACGGGGTCGACCGAGCGTTTGGATGGGTCGTTGGATTCGAGGCTGAGCTGGGGTACTTCTCGCTTGCCGAGCTCGCAGCGGTCCGAGGGCCGTGGGGTGTCCGCATCGAGCGAGACAAGCACTTCGCACCCAAGCCACTCCGCCAGGTCCAAGCCGAGCACCCGCTTCAACCGGATCCGCCATCGGGAGACCAGGTGCGCGAATCCGACGAGGATCGACCTCCCCCCTCCCCCACGGAACCCATCGATATGGTGATGGATCCGTTTGTGGAGCCCGCCATCCAGCTTGCCGAAACTTGGCTCCGCGCCGTTCGAGCAGACTGCGCGCTCATTGGAATCGAAACGCCTCGGGATGCTGCCGGCCTGATCCGACGCCTGATTGGTCAGGCGGATCGAGAGCATTTCGTGGTGCTCTTCCTGGGCGCGAAAGGCACCGTCACCCATGCCCACGTCGTTTCACGCGGGACGCTCACATCTTCTCTCGTCCATCCCCGCGAGGTCTTTAAGGGCGCGATCCTCGCCAACGCCGCCTCCATCATCGTCGGCCACAATCACCCTTCGGGCGGCCTCGAGCCTTCCCAAGATGACCTCGCCACCGAGTCCCGGCTCCGCCGCTGTGGGGACCTCCTCGGGATTCCCGTGATCGACGCCATGATCGTGGGGCCCGGGGAGGGCTACTACTCTGCGTCGGCCGGCGGAGAAGTCCACGCCGATCTGCCCAGCCCCGATTGACCGGCTCGCCGAGAACCCCCCGAAGCCTATTCCACCCCCGACTCTCGAAGTTGAAGCACCTTCTGCTTCCATCGGTGCCGAGGCTCTGTCCTTCCGGTTTCCCACCCGTTGACAGACCCAATCGAGACGCCAAGCGCTTCTGCGAGCTCGCCTTGTGTCAACCCAAGCGCCCGACGAGTCGCGCGCACGGTGTCCTTTCGCCACTTCCTAGGGAGCTGGCCCGGTTGAGCACTCTGTTCCCGCTCGCCTTGAACTCCCGCATGGGGCTCTGCCAAACGGCCAAGCCGCTTCAGCTCTCTCTGAAGTCGAGCGATTTCCTTTGCCTGCGCCGAAATCTTCTTGCGAGCGGCTTTCAGGTCGCTCGTGAGCGGTGTGAGATGAGCTCGAATCTCTTTCCTCGCCAAACGAGCCACTTCAAGCCGAAACGACTCTGCATAAGGTGTCTTCGTAGCCATGAGCTGCACAACATAAACCCATCGGAGCTGTGACGCCTGAAGCCTCCGGGGTATTTATCAACGCTTTATCTGCGCGTTAATGGCGTGACTCCCCGCTTGATTCGTAGTAGGATTGCTCGATGTTCGAGCCAGTCTTTCGGATCACAGCGAGGATCAGCAAGGATCTGATGGAGATCGAGGCCGTCCGCGAGGCGGTCTCGGGGCTCCCGCTCGACGTCGAAATGCTGCGGAGCCTCCGGCAATCGGCCCGGCTCCTGACCACCCACTATTCGACCCAGATCGAGGGAAACCGCCTGACCCCCGACCAGGTCGCCGAGGCCGTCGCCGGCCAGCACTTCCCCGGCCGAGAACGAGATGAGGTCGAGGTACGCAACTACTACGCCGCCCTCGAGGAGGTCGAAGCCACGGCGACCTCCAACGCTCCAATCTCGGAATCGCTGATCAAGCGCATCCACGGCCTGGCCTATCACGGTCGAAAGCGTGGCACTCCCTACCGAGACGGCCAGAACGTCGTTCGAGACAGCGCGACGGGAGGAATCGTCTACATGCCCCCCGAGGCATCGGACGTCGCGGCTCTGATGGCGGACTTGGTGGCCTGGATCCAGGGCCAGCTCAAGAGCGGCGAGCTCCCTGCTCCGCTCGTGGCGGGCTTGGCGCACTATCAGTTTGCGACCATTCACCCCTACTTTGACGGCAACGGTCGGACGGCCCGGCTTCTGACCACCCTTCTCCTCCACCGAAGTGGTTATGGGCTCAAGGGCATCTACAGCCTGGAGGAATACTACGCGCGGGATCTGGCCGGCTACTACCGGGCACTCTCCATTGGCACCTCCCACAACTACTACGAGGGACGTGCGGATGCTGATGTGACCGGCTTCCTGGAGTACTTCTGCGCCGGCATGGCGGACGCATTTCGCGCCGTCCAGGCGCAGGGGAAGGCTGCGGCGAAGCGTGGTGCCACGGACCAGTCAGACGTGCTGCGTCGACTCGACCACCGGCAGCGTCGCGTCCTGGAACTCTTCCAGGAGCAAGGAACGGCCACGACGGCGGAGATTGCGGCCGCGATAGGCCTCAGCCCTCGCACAGCGATCGTGCACTGCAGGAAGTGGGTCGAAGAGGGATTTCTGGAGATCCATGACCCGTCAAAGAAACGACGGTCATATCGGCTTGCACCCGCGATCGAAGACCATCTACACGGGTGAGCTGGACAAATGCGGCAGAGGCTGCCAAAGATCTAATCGTCGAATCAATGACGACTAAACACAGGGTCGCTGCTGTTCCGCCGACTCCAAATCACCGCAAACTCCCTACGGCCTTAGGTTTTCAGACAAATCAATCGTGCCGTCGACGCCAATGTCGAGAAGTCGAATCTCGGTCGATCCCGAGGGGATATGGACTGCTTCCCTCACCATCCATGCTGGTTGGCTCGAGGCAACAATCGTCATCGTGGGACTCGAAGAAGTAGGGTCCACTCCCATGAAATACGACAAACTGCGACAGTCAGTGAGTCCTGGGTGAGAAGTTGAGTCCGCCAAAGTCGTGCAGGTATCCGACACGAAGTTGCAGCGCACAACCTTGCCGTCGAACGTATCCAAAATGAGAACATGGCTTGGCCAATCGACCGAGGTCGCGAGCCCAGCAGGAAGCGTAAACCCTGCCCCACGATACTCCTCCGAAATTGACCAATATGGAGCAGCACTTAGATCTACGACAACTCGAAGTAACACGCCCTCGCCAGAACCCGTGTCATGCCCGGCAACCGCAACAATTCCAATCGGTGCAAGTTGGGGCAGACTAATCGACGTTGCTTGGAATCCTGGGATGGCATTCCCAAAATCCAAAACGCGCTCAACTCCTCGGTGAGAAAACGTTATCGAATTTGCAACTGGATCAAAGGCAAGGTCGCCCAGACCACCCTTGGTGTATCCAACCATTGAATCGAAACGATCGAACTGAGACGGCAAGTAGTTATTCGGACAGTCCCGCTCCTCGATCCCTAATGCTGGGCACGACTGAATCGTCGCGATGTCACATCGCTCACAATAGTATTTTGATGCATAAATGAAGCCACTCTTGGCCGCATCAGCCCACGTTCTACCTTCAGGTGGTGGTGGACTGGTCGGAGGACAGGTCGCTACGTCACAAAGGAAATCCAACTGGAGTTCGTACGCTGCTGATTCAAACTCACAAGGATGCGAAATACCTGGCGGATAATTGCTCGGATTCTGAGCGTGGTACATTTCATGAATTAACACGCCAGCGAGAATCAACTTGTCTTCGTCGGTGCCAAACGCGCCCATTGCATTCGACAAGAGATACGGGTTGATGTGGGTACCAACTCCATTGCGGTCTACATGCTTCTCGACATAGGCACCATTATTGTCAGTCGCTTGATAGCTGTAATTCGTTGAGCTCCACGACGTTTGAGCAGCTGCTTGCGGGCCCATAGGAGCCTTCTCGGTGCAGATGAATGCCTTCCATTCTCGGAGTGCGTCTGCAAAGGACTGGCCAGCAGGTCCAGAGCCAGACCCGGGAAACTCTCCGTTGAGCGTCCCAAAACAACTCGATTGCGCCATTTCCTCCAATAGATCCGCAATGCAATCGATATAGGCAGATTGCTCTTGGGTTAACGGCTGCCCGTCGGCCGTCACTTCCGTCGGACCCGGATCCGATCCAGGAGGGTTGCTCGTGGCTTTAGTAATCTTGAAGCAGCCACCAATCGCATTGATTGGATTGGCACCCGATGCGATGGAAACTGAACCGACTAAAGTGGCAAGGGAGATCGCAACCAGAACGGCTAACGAGCCTCGAGTGCGAGAACTTGAGATTGGAAACATATTCGATACTTCGTTAGAACAGTCGAATGCTAGCTGATCGTCAACAGCGCAGATGTGAGAATACTCACGACCGTGACGTAAGCAAGGAAAAGCCCTAACGCTTGGCGGCCGATCGCTGCGCCATGCGCGATCTCTCACAAACGAAGGTCGAACTCGCATCGTTGAATTCTCTTAACACTCAATGGCACAAGGCCTAGCGCTTGGCATCATCCGAGCTGCCCTAAGAGTAGCCGTGCTTAGGCTGTTGACAAGCGGTCGTATTTCGCGGCACCTTGTTCTCAATATCGGTCACCGCAATCCAGACCTTATGCAGTCGCTTCTAACATGGTTCCTGCGGGCCAATTGAACCATAAGCGATTTCGTAAAAAAGTGAAGGGAAATAACGCTTCCCTCCAAAGCTAGAAGTCGGACCAAGACTACCGAGCAAGGTCGATGAAGCCTCGCACCAGTTGCCCATCAAGACGCGCGGAAACAAGGTTTTGGAGTTGTTTTACCCCCATGTATACGACTAGTTGCGTGGGCCATAACCACCCGTCGGATGGCCTCGAGCCTCCCCAAGATGATCTCGCCACAGAGTCCCAGCTCCGCCGCTGTGGCAACCTCCTTCGGGATTCCAGTGATCGACACCATGGTCGTGGGGCCAGCGCGGATGCGTGAGCTGTCTGTTCATCCGCTTGCGGTTGCGGTTGCCGATCTCGAGGGGGTCTGGCTCTACACTTATTAGGAATCGAGCGCGGAGCCGGCGTACCGCTACCTTCGCGACATCCAACAGGCTCTCGACCGGCTCGCCGAGAACCCTGAATCGGGAAGGTCTGCGGAGTCAATCCGCGGTAGTTATTGGACGTTGCGAGTCGGACGCCACCTGGTGTTCTGCACGTATGCCGAGGATGTGGTAAGCATGCGGCGGGTCCTTCATGACCAGATGGACTTTCTGCGACATCTCTAGCGCGCCTGGCCAGAGCTGCATACTCTAGGGCGCCTAATGGCACTTTATCAGCGCGTTAATAGCGCACTACAGCCCTGCGAACGGAGTAGGCTGCGAGGCCATGGCTACATTCGTAGCAGAATCCGCCTCCGCCCTCCAAGGCGAAGGAGGCTCACAAGTCCATGCGCTCGATAATCTTCCGTTCAAACTCGGCGCGCGCTGGAACCCTCTCATAGAGAGAGGCTGTCATCAATGAGCCGTGTGTTGTTGGGAAGACCCTACTGAACTGCAGCCCCCAACGATCGTCCGCCGCGCTGCGGGTGAATTGATAGGTCAAGAATACAACGTTTGCCTGATCGATTCGTGCCTCAGTGAACTCTGCGTGTTCTTGAAACTTCTCAAAGAGATCCTCTTGCACAACCGCAACGATCTTGGTGTCCCAACGCGAACAGATCGCTCCCTTAGAAACAAGTTGTGTGATGAATCGTTTCCGCACGTTGGCCCAGTTGAACCCATATGACGCTTTCTCCGACACACGCGACTCAACAAGGGCTTCGTAATAGGGTCGATAGGTGCCCGTGATATCAACCGCTTGAATCTCAACTGGGAGAAACCGGCGGATCTCTCCGCCGTTGTCATAGAGTTCCGCAATCACAAGGTCTACCTTCCCAAACTTGTCGAGCCGAACCTCATGAGCTGTACGGATTTCTCCGTGAGGGTCTCGTCCCCAACACTCGCGGATTACATCGCCAACAACGTCCGCCTCAAAAAAACGGTTTGGGCAGATGCAGATTGGCGGCGCGCCTTCCTCGCGCTTGACTCCGCGCCGGTAGAGCGAGCAGACGGGTACGGGGTCACCGATCTGGTGATTGGTCTTTGTGCAGATCGATGCCATGAATGGGCAACGATAATCAGCATTTACCGGGTTGCGCATTGCCGCCGGAGGCTCACCCAGGCACTCCGCGATAAAGCTCAGGGGGTCTCGATCAGGCTCCAACGCGGACTCCGCGACCAGTGCGCCTCTTTCGTGGAGCTACCGCTCCAAGGGACGCGCGAACCGCATCCGCAACAGCCGAAGCAAGGAGCGGAGGCACGGCATTCCCAACCTGTCGATACTGATCAACGCGTGACCCGAGAAAGCAAAAGCGGTCGGGAAACGACTGCGCCCTCGCACACTCTCGTACGGTCAACGTTCTGTTCTCTTCCGGATGAATGAACGCTCCCCAATGAGGGTCGGCCTTTGTAAGAATCGTGGAAAACCGCCCCTTCTTTGCAAGCCTCCCATATCTCTTCGTATGGTCGCTCCGCTTCGCTTTCTTCATCCCTGCAGGGAGCATTGAGTGCGGAAGATCGCGCCAGCTGCCACCCGGAGGGATGTGTTCCATGCGCTTACGGTTCACTTCGGTAAGTCGAGGTGCCGCATGATTGAGGACGCCCTCACTCTCTCTCCTGCTCCGCTCCTGATACTCGGTCCTAGCTTTCCTCGTGTAGCGAGCAAGAGAATCGTCCCCCTCGCCAGCCTCTCGCTTGGGAAGATCACCGATTGCATCCCAAACCGAAACATACCGTGGCAGATGTGACGCGAGCAAATCATCACATGCCCCATGCGTGGCCTCTGGCCACTGCACTGGCCCACTACTTGAGCCAATAAAGAAGACCCTCCTCCTTTCCTGCGGGACACCGAACTCTTCTGCCTTTAGGATTCGATGCTCGACCGAATAACCGAGAGACTCAAGGGACTGATGCATTTCCTCCACCGCCCGACCTCCGCCGAGCGATGTCATTCCGACTACGTTCTCCATCACAACCACTCTGGGTTGCACCTCGTCAACGAGTCGCAAATACTCTCGAAAGAGCCCCGATCGGCTGTCGGCGAAGCTGCGCTGGTGGTTGTAGACACTAAACGCTTGACACGGCGGGCCGCCCAACAGAACGTCCACATCGCCTGGCATGACGCCGCTCGCGTCGAGCAGCTCACGTCCTGAGAGCTCCTGAACAGGCTTGCAGAGGAATGGAGTTTCGGGGAAGTTTGCGCGGAATGTCGATTCTGCCGCCCCGTCAAGATCATTCGCGGAAAGCGGAGAAAATCCGCTCATCTCAAAGCCAAGGGACAACCCCCCAGCGCCCGCAAACAGGTCTACGGTCGTGAATGGCGTCACGTCTGCACTGCTATCCGTCATTTTCAGACTTACACTCTCGCAGGTCCAGCGCCGCTGTTTGGTGCTAGCCCTGCCTCCTCTGAGTATGCCGAGTCGGAATCACGATTCCCAGTGGCCCTCAGAGCGAGAGACTGGAAACCGATTATCACATTACCGCGTCTCTCCGCTCCGCGGCATACCGGAGCCGAGCATCATCCCACTGCTCCCGGGTCCACCCCTTGCCCATTTGCGCGACCCGGAAGGGATCCTGAAATCCGTGCTCCCGTGCCGCCTGCAGACAGGCCGCGACGATCCGCGACTCCTCGGACAGCACCGGCGCCGGCTGAGCTGGCTCCACGCGATCGACCGACCGCACCGTCGGGCCCTCCCGCAGCTCGCGCAGCTTCGCCCGCGCCGCCTCCTCGTCCGCGAGCGTGATGTACTCGACCCGGTGGTTGGCAATCAGATCGAAAAACAGCGCCCCAGGACGCGTCCCTCGGGTCCGGGCCCGGTTGGCAAGCGCAAAGAAATCCAGTTCCCCGGACTCCCCCGCAAACCGAAACCCCCGCTTCACGGCCTGTCGACGCAAGTCCGCAAGCGCTTCTGGCCGATCCAGATCCGCGACCTGGATATCCCGCAGATCCGGAGCCGTCGGAGAGCTCCGCTTCTTCTGAGACCTTTTCGCGAGCGAAAGACCAGCGGGGTCCGGGGCTCCGCCCCCGAGCCTTTTGGTTTTCTGATTCCTCGTAGAGGAAGAAGATCTGTTTAGACATAGGCTGGCAGATCCACCTTCATTCTGAGCCCGAGGGCTAGCAGATCCACCTGCACCCATCCCCTCCCCCACCGTCGGGGGCTGGTCACCTTCGCCATGACGGTATCTCCCTGACCTTCCCCCGGTTTCTTCGTGAACGGGCGAAAGGCGGTTATCGTTGTTCCGAAGAGGTTTGTGACGTGACCCGCCTCCAGGAAACCGTCCGCAGCGGCCAGGCCCGCTGGAATCGCGCCCTGCTGCTGGGCCTGAGCGCGCGCGGGGTCGGATTTGGCCTGCTGGCCGGCGGCTGCGCGCTGCTGATCGGGCGGGGCTTCGGGCTCCAGCTCGAGCTCCCGGCGGCCGCGCTGGGCGTGCTCGGCGGGCTTGTTTGGGCAGGCTGGCAGTACCGTCAACGCCGCGTCTCCGAGGAGCAGGTCCTCACCCTGCTCGACCTGCGGGCGGGCGGCTCCGGCGAGCTGCTCTACGCTTATGAAACCGGCGCGGAGGCCGCTTCGCCGCAGGCCAGCACCCGCCCGCGCCCGGCCTGGCGGCGCAGCGTCGCGCCGGCCCTGGCACCCGGCCTGCTGTTCTTCGCCTTGGGCCTGCTGGTGCCGGTGCGCGCGATCGCCCAGCCCTCGCCCGATCTCTTCGCCGAGCAGCGCCTCGATGAACTGGAAGAGCTCGCCGCGACTCTCGACGAGACCCTTGAGCTCGAGGACGAGCTGAAGGAGGAGATCGAGCAGAACATCGAGACTCTCCGCGGCAGCAGCGAGGAGCCGCGCCCCACCGGCGAAGCCATGCGCGAGGCGCTCGACGCGCTGGAGCAGCGGCTCGAGGAAGCCGCCGAAGGCGCCGCCTCCGAACTCGAGGACGTGGTGCGCCAGGCGGGCGAGGCCGCCCAGCAGGGCGTCAGCCCGGATCCGCAGGACCACCAGGACGCGCTCGATTCCCTGGGCGATCTGTTCGAGAAGAGCCAGGACGAGGGTCTGCTGCCTCAGGATCAGCTCAGCGAGAAGATGCTGGAGCAATTATCCGAGGCCGGGCTCTCTCAAGAGGCGCTTGATGCTCTGCAGAAGCTCGCGGAGGCTGGCCGCATGGCCGAGCTGGGCGCGATGGCCGAGCAGCTTGGCCTGAGCGCCGAGGAGATCGCCAAGCTGGCCGAAGCCCTGGCGAACGGGCTGTCCGAGGCGGCGCTCGAGAAGCTCGCCGAGATGGCCAAGAAGGGCCTGCTCGATCCTGCCTCGGGCAAGGCGGGCGCCAGCCCCCCGGACCCGGAGAAGCTGGCCGAGTACCTCAAGCAGCTGGAACAGTTGGCACAGCAACAGCCGGGCGGGACCTGAAGTGGCTCCGGCGACTGCGCAGGTTGCGCAGAACACCCCTTCGGGCTGACTCCGGGCGGCATGGCCCAGGGCGAGAACGGGCAGCCGGGACCGGGCCTGATGCAGGCCGGCACGGGTTCGGGCATCAGCCGCGGTCCGGGCGCTACCCCGCTCAGCTGGGGCAACGAGACCCCGGATCTGCGCGAGCAGATGACCGCTGAAGGCCTGCCCGCCCCGGACAACCCGGAGCAGGCGATGCAGCTGCTCGGCTTCAGCCAGATGGCCCCCGAAGTGCGCCCCGAGGCCGAAGGCCAGCAGGGCGGCGGCGCGGTGGGCGCGACGGGTGAAGCCGTCTGGAAGCGGCGCATGAGCCCGGAGCATCGCAAGGCGGTGCAACGCTTCTTCCAGCGCGGCGAAGGCGACAAGTAGCCGGCCGCCGCCCTGCTAATCTGCGCGCAGACCGCGCAAGCGATTTCCGATGACCGCCACGCCGACCCCACTCACCGAAGCCGAGATCCAAGAGTGTGCCGAGATCGGCGGGAAGCTGCTCGATCGACTTGGCCAGATCATCCTCGGGCAGGACGAGCTGATTCGCTCGGTGGTCACCGCCGCGCTGGCCGGCGGACACGTGCTGCTTGAGGGCCTGCCCGGCCTCGGCAAGACCGAGCTGGTCAAAGGCCTGGCTCGCCTGCTCTCGCTCGAGTTCCACCGCGTGCAGTTCACCCCGGACCTGCTGCCGGGCGACATCACCGGCGGGCACGTCCTGCAGGAAACCGAGAACGGCAAGGACTTCGTCTTCCGACCCGGCCCGGTGTTCTGCAACGTGCTGCTCGCCGACGAGATCAATCGCGCCTCACCCAAGACGCAGTCGGCGTTGCTCGAGGCCATGGCCGAGGGCCGCGTGACCGTGCTGGGCGAAACCCGTGATCTGCCGCAGCCCTTCTTCGTGCTGGCGACGCAGAACCCGATCGAGATGGAGGGCACCTATCCCCTCCCTGAAGCGCAGCTGGACCGCTTCCTGTTTCAGGTGCTGGTCGAGCCGGTCGGCCCCGAAGTCCTGACCCAGATCGTGCAGTCGCGCCGTCACGGGCGGCCGCCCGAGCCCGAGCCGGTCGCCGGTCTGGCCGAGTTCCAGACCTTCCACGAACGCGCCGGGCGCGTCCACCTGCCGCAGGCGGTGGCGCAGTACATCGGCCGCCTGTGCGCGGCGACTCACCCCGGCAGCGCCGCCGCTCCGGAGCGCGTGCGTGACTACGTGCGCTACGGGGCTTCGCCGCGCGCCGCGATCGCGATCTCGGAGGCCGCGCGCGTCGACGCGCTGCTCCACGCCAAGGCCACGGTGGGCTTTGATGACGTCAAGCGCGTCGCGCGCCCGGCCCTGGTTCACCGGGTCGTGCTCGACTACCGCGCACGCCTCGATGGCGTCACGCCGACTCAGGTCGTCAGCGAGCTGCTTGCCTCCGTCCCCGAACTCGATCAGCCGCTGCCGAGCGAAGTCGTCGATGCCGACGCCTAGTTGTTCCACTCGCCGCCTGCTCCTGCTGCTGGCGGCGCTCTGCTTCGGTGCGCTGGCGCCGCGGGCACAGGCCCAGTCCAGCTACGAGACCTTCGGCGATGAGTCGCTCGAGATCTCGACCGAGGTGCCGCTGCCGCGCGCGATGCGACCGGGCTGGCTGCCGGTGCGCCTGCGGCTCACCAACCAGCTCGACGCCACCCTCAGCACCACCCTGGAGTTCAGCCTGGGCGGGGCATGGGATGTGCGCAGCGAGAGCACGCTGCCGGTCACGCTCGAGCCCGGCGAAGAGCGCGAGCTCGAGGTTCTGGTGCCGTTCTTCGGCGAGCAGTTCGGCGAGTCGGTCCGCCTGCGCGCCTCGCATCGCGGGGTCAGCGTCAGCGAGACGATTCACCGCATCGAAAGCGGAAGCGCCAATCGCTCGGCGGCGCCGTTCCTGGTCGTGACCTCGGCCGGTTTTCAGCAGGCACAGCAGTTTCAGGCCCTCACGATCGGCCTCGGCGCGGGCAGCGGGCAGGGCGTGAGCTTCACGCGGTCGACGGTCGCGGCCGGCGTGATCGCCGAAGACCTCTCGTCGGATTGGCGCGCGTATTCCACGCTGATGTTCGTGGCGATTGACCTGAACGCGCCGCTGCCCGGCCGCGCCGCCATGGACGCGCTGGCCAAGTGGACCGAACTGGGCGGCAACCTGATCTTCTTCGGCGGCCCGCGCAGCCGCGCTGATGACCTGCTCGCGGCCTCGGGCGTCCGCCTCCAGGATCGCCTGCAGCTGGAAGCGAACCAGGTCGGGCAGGTCTACCGCCACGGCTTCGGCCGCATCACCCTGTACTCCGAGCTGGGCTTTGCCGAGTCCTTCGGCGCCAAACATCTGGGCCTGCTCGCCGGGTCCAGCGACGGTCCCTTCCCCTCGCTGTTCTATCGCGCGCCGCCCGCGCTGCCCGGGGTCGGCCTGCCGCCGCTCAACCTGCTGACCGCCGCCCTGATTCTGGTCGCGCTGATCATGGGGCCGATTCAGTTTGCGCAGATGAAGAAGCGCAACGCCAAGCCCTGGCGCTTCCTGCAGACGACGCCGCTGCTGGGGCTCGGCTTTGCCGTGGTGATTCTGATGGTCAGCCTGCTGAGTCAGGGCCTCGGGGTGCGCGAGAGCGTGCAGAGCGTGACCTGGCTCGACCAGGAACGGCGCACGGCAAGCACGGTCGCGACCCGCACCAGCTTCAGCGGCTCACTGTTCGCTCAGACTCAGCGCTACGGCGCGGAGGCCGCGGTCATCCCGTCGCCGTACACCGCCGACAACCTGCGCGAGCCGCGCTTCCTGGTCGACCTGGCGGCGGGCGGCGCGTTGCGAGGCGCATTTCTGCCCACGCGCGTCCCGGCCAGCTCCGCGGTGTCCGCGCACGCGGCCGCGCGCTCGGGCCTTCGCCTCGAGAAGGAAGGCGACACGCTGTACGCGGTCAACGACCTCGATGTGCCGCTGCAGCGGCTGCGCCTGGTCGACAACGAAGGCCGCTCCTTCCAGCCCCAAGACGCGGACGTCGAGATCGGAGCCGGCGAACGCGTGCAGCTGATCGAGACCGAAGCGCTGTTCGATGTTCGGCTCCGCCACGCGACGGCGCACGCTCCGATCGAACTGATCAGCGGCCTGGACGAAGTCAAGGACGACGGCCTCGGCTTCAACTCGCTGGCGCTGCGCCATCTGCCGCCGGTCCTGCCGCGGCGCGCCTGGATGGCCGAAGTCAAACGCTCGCCCTTCCTGCCGGACGGCGGCGTCTCGCGCAAGGAAGAGCACGCGGTGCACCTGATCCTCGGCCTGATGGAGGAACGCCCATGAGCGCTGTCCCTCTCCTCGAAGTGCGCGGACTGTCGCGCCGCTTTGGCAAGTTCACCGCGGTGCACGACCTGAGTTTTCGGGTCTCACCCGGCGAGATCTGGGGCTTCATCGGCCCCAACGGTGCCGGCAAGACGACGACGATGCGGATCTGCGCGACGCTCGACCTGCCGAGCCAGGGCGATGTGCTGGTGGACGGTCTTTCGGTGCTCGCCGACCCGGGCCACGCCCGCGCCAAGATCGGCTTCATGCCCGATGCGCTCGGCACCTACGCCGACACCACCATCGAGGAGTACCTCGATTTCTATGCCCGCGCCGCCGGGCTGCGGGGCGCCGAACGGGAGCAGCGGATTCAGTCCGTGGCCGAGTTCACGGAACTGGGCCACCTGATGGATCGGATGATGAACAGCCTGTCGAAGGGCATGAGTCAGCGACTCTGCCTGGCGAAGACGCTGCTGCACGATCCCAAGCTGCTGATCCTCGATGAACCGGCTTCCGGACTGGACCCGCGCGCGCGGGTTGAGTTCCGCGAGCTGATCCGCGCGCTCGCCGACCAGGGCAAAGCCGTTCTGATCTCGAGCCACATCCTGTCGGAGCTGTCCGAGACCTGCGATGGCGTCGTCGTCATCGAAGGCGGGCGCCTCGTGCGCGAAGGTCACGTCGCCACGCTGGCTTCGGATCTCTCGCAGCACGAGATGCTCTATCTGCGCTGCCTGGCCGACCCGGACCAGGTCGAGATCGCGCTCGCCGAACAGGCAGGAGTGCTGCAGACCCGCGCCGACGGCGACAACTTCATCGTCGAGTTCGCCGGCGACGAGGAGCAGATTGCAGCCCTGCTCGCCGCTCTCGTCGAACGGGGACTGCGCCCAGTGGAGTTCCGCTGGCACCGCATCGACCTCGAAGAGCTGTTCCTCAGCTTCACGGAGGGCCGCCTGCAATGAGTCGTCCCCCTCGTTCGCTCGACCGGGTCAACCCGGTGCTCGTCAAGGAAGTGCGACAGGCCGTGCGCGGTCGCTCCTTCCGCGGCTCCTTCATCCTCAGCCTCGCGGTATCTGCCATCGTCTCGGCGGTGGTGCTGGCCAACCTCGACGTCAACGATCCGTCGGAGCTCGCGCAGAGCGGCACGCGGATGTTCTTCGCGCTGCACCTGGTCTTCCTGTTCTGCACCCTGATTGCGGTGCCGGTGCAGGCGCACCGCTCGATGGCCATGGAGCGCGACGAACGCACCTTCGACGCGCTCCTCATCTCGGGGCTCAGCCCAGCGCAGATCGTGCTGGGCAAGTGGCTCAGCGCCGGCATCACGATCGGCCTGTTCCTGGTCGCGATGCTGCCCTTCTTCGCGACCGCGGCCACGCTGTACGGGCTCGACCTGCTGGTCGCCCTGATGCTGACGCTGCTCGGCATCTCGATCGGACTCACGCTCAGCCTGCTCGGCATCCTGGCAGCAGCCATGGCCAAGACCAAGGCCGCCGGCTCGATCCTGATGATGGTCTTCCTGGGCGCCTGCGGTTTCGCGCTGATGGCCCTCGCCAACGTCGGCAACGCCCTGGTCTTCTTCGGCTCCGGCTTCGGCTCGACCAGCGAGTTCCTGGTTGCGATGGGCCTGATGATCGCGGCCAGCTTCTTCTCGCTGCTGTGGCTGCACGGGCTGGCCGTGGCGTCGATCTCGCACCCGGAAGAGAACGGCTTCCTGCGCGTGCGGTGGGCCGGCGTGGCCTGCTCGATCTTCCTGGGGATCGCCCCGCTGATCATGGCCACGGTGGTGCCTTTCGGTACCCCGGCGCGGATGGCCTTCCCGCTGCTGGTGGCCAGCCTGCCGATTCTGGTGCTGCTCAACATGCCGACCATGACGGAATCGACCGGCATGAAGGTGCGTTGCCGCTACCAGATCGAATCCGGTCGCTGGCGTCGCTTCGGCACCTGGCTGTTCCTGCCCGGCGGCGGCTCCGGTTATGTGCTGTTCCTGATCCAGCTCGTCATCGCCGGGGCACCGACGATGATCTACCTGCTCACCATGCCGTACGGCCCGGTCGGCCTCGCTGACCGCCTGACGGTGCTGGTCGAGGAAGGCCTCGGGGCTTACCTGACCGCGCTGGGGGTCACGCTGGCCTGCTGCAGCTTCCCCGCCTTCCTGGCATCGCGCCCGAACGCCAAGCCGTGGGCCCGTTCGGGCCTGCGCTTCTTCCTGGTGACTTCACCGCTGTGGATCATCCTGGTGCTCGGCGTGCTCACGCTGCTGTTCCGCTTGCACGGCAACACGCTGGTGAACTCGGTGCTCAATCCCTTCTGGGCTGTGGATCAGAACTTCAACAGCCTCGAGGCACCCGGAGCGATTGCGTTCTGGTGGATGCTCGGCCTCCTCGGCAGTTTCCTGATGCTGATCACCGCCGCGTCGCAACTGCGCTCGATTCGCAAGCTGCGCCGGGAGGCCTCCCAGCCTTGACCTCCTTCGCCCTGGGCCGCGGCTACCGGCTCGCCGTCGAGGCGCAGCCGGTGCGTGGCTCTGCCGGAGATCGCTTCGGCAAGGGCACCGGCTCCTCGATGGAGTTCCAAGAGTTTCGCGACTACCAGGCTGGCGACGACCTGCGTCACATCGACTGGCGGGCATACGCGCGCACCGAGACGCTCACGACGCGCCTTTATCGCGAGGAGATCGCGGCCACGGTGGAGCTGCTCGTCGATGGCAGCCGTTCGATGGCGCTGAGCCCGGCCAAGCAGCAGCGCACCCAGCAGCTCGCGGCTTTTCTCGCCGGCGCAGCAAGCGGAGACGCCAGCCTCCGCGCCTACTCCGCCAGCGATGCGCTGATTCCGCTCGACGCCGAGCTGTGGCAGAGCGAACAGGAGCTCCGCTTTGACGGTGAGCTCCCCTTGAGCGAAGTCCCCTTCGCCGGAGCGCTGCGCGCCGGCACGGTTCGCATCGTCCTGAGCGACTTCCTGTTCCCCAGCGATGCCCGGGCGCTGGTGAAGCGCCTGCGCGGCCGGGCACATCACCTGGTTCTGCTGCAACTGCTCGACCAGGAAGAACTCGACCCGAGCTTCCGCGGCAATATACGCCTCGAGGAGGTCGAGACCGGCTCCGCCCGCGAACTGCCGATCGACGACCGCGCGATCCGTCACTACCTCGATCGGCTCGAGCGCCTCGGCCGCAGCCTGGCCGAGGAAGCGCAGCGAGCCGGCGCCCGTTTCCTTCAGCTTTCGGCGGGGCAGCCCCTGGAGGCGCTGGTCCGCGAAGTCCTGGTCCCCGCTGAGGTCGTCGCTCCGCGATGAGCTGGTTCACTCAGCCCTGGGGCCTGCTGGGCCTGTTGGCCGTTCCGGTGGTCGTGGCGCTGCACCTTTTCCGCAGGCGCTATCAGGTGCAGCGAATCGCCGCCCTGTTCCTGTGGGAGGACGCCCAGCGCAGCGAGAGCACCGGCCGGAAGCGTCAGCCGCTGCGCCGCACGCCCTCGTTCTGGCTGGAAGTTCTCGCAGCGCTGCTGGCCGGCCTGCTTCTGGGCGGCTTCGATCCGCTCGCCGGCGGCGAGGCGAAGCACCTGGTGGCGGTGCTGGACGACAGCGCGTCGATGGGCCACGCGCCGCGGCGCGCCAAGGTGCTGGAGGCGCTCGAGGAGGCCTTCGACGAGCACGGCCGACGCACCCGCGTGACGCTCGTGCGATCGGGCGTGCGACCCAGCCTGCTGTGCGGGCCGGCGGCGCTGCTGCCGGACGCGCGCCGCGCGCTGGAAGACTGGCAGCCGGCCGCGCCCAGCCACGCTCCGGATGCGGCGATTGACCTGGCGCGCGAACTGGCGCAGAGCGGCGAGATCCTGTTCCTGACCGACCAGGCGCCCGATCCGGAGCAGAGCCTGGGCGCGCAGGTGCGCGTCGTGACGGTGGGCGAGCCTGCGGGCAACCTGGCCCTGGCCGATGCCCGCCGCGTCCGCGACGACGACGGCGAGGTGTTGCGAGTTCTGGTGCGCAGCTACGCCGACGCCCCCCAACAGACCACCCTGCGCGTTCTGGCCGGAGCCACCGAGTTGACCACCCGCAGCCTGGAGCTTGGCCCGGACGAAGAGCAGGCACTGCGCGTTCCCTTGCCGCCGAACACGCCGGCTCTGACTCTGGAACTGAGCGCGGACGCGCTGACCGTGGACAACGTCGCGACTCTCTACCCGCCGGTGGACCGACGGGTGCGCTTCGGCCATGCCCTGAACGAAGAGGACGCCGCCACGCTGCGCCTGGATGTCGTGGGCGAAGCGATCCCGGGCCTCATCCCCCGCGCCAGCCTGAACGATGCGCACCTGGTAATCGCGCACGAGCCGGCGCCCGCGCCGGCCTGGACCCTGGTGCTGCCGCGTAATCCGGATTCCGGCGAGCAGGCCGAGGCCTTTGTCCGCGGCTTCGTGCCGGATCGCGCGCACCCGCTGCTGACCGACCTAACGCTCGAGGGTCTGGTCTGGACGCGCGCCCGCGAGTTCACGCTGCCCGGCATCCCCTTGCTTTCGGTGGGCGAGTTTGCCCTGCTGACCGAGTCGCTGAGTGAGGGCGCGGTGACCTTCCATCTGAACCTGGTGGCGGCGCGCTCGACCCTGGCCCTGTCCCCGGACTGGCCGATCCTGCTGAGCAACCTGGTGCAGCTGCGGCGCGCTTCGCTGCCTGGGCCCAGCGCCGTGAACCTGGTCGCCGGCCAGGACTTTGAGCTGCGCCGCGCCGGCCGCCATCGCTACCGGCTGCAGAGCGCGGCGCTCGAGGAGCGCAGCCTATTTGCCGAAGACCTGTTGCGGGTCGAGGCCTTGCCGCCGGCCGCGGACTACCTGCTGGAACGGGAGGGCGCCGACCCGCCGGAGAGCTGGCGCTTTGCGGTGAACTTTCGCGATGCGCGCGAGTCAGACCTGCGCAGCGGAAGCACCGACACCACCTCCCCCCCACCCCGGGAGACGAGTCCGGCCACCGATCGTTACGCGGAGTCTCCCGCTTCGCGCATTCTGCTGCTGCTGCTGCTCGCCGCCATCGCCGCGGATTGGTGGATCCTGCGCGGGAGGCGCGCGGCATGAGCCTGCTCTACCCTGAACTGCTGCTGCTCGGCCTGCCGCTGGGCTGGCTCTTGTGGCGCAGCACCACGCATCGCAGCTTGCGCTTCTTCCTGCGTCTGGCGATCGGCCTCAGCCTGCTGATCGCGCTCGCCTCGCCGCACGGAGGCGGATCGGTGCAGGGCCGGGACCTCGTTCTGGTCATCGACCGTTCGCGTTCCATGCCGGCGGGCACCGCGACCCGTACCTCGGAACTCGTCGACCTCGCCCGCGAAGGCATGAAGACCGGCGATCGACTGGCGGTCGTGACCTTCGGCAGCCAGGCGGTGATCGAGCAGGGCCCGCAGACGGACCCGGTCTTCGAAGGCTTCCAGCTTGAAGTCGATCCGGACGGCTCCCACCTGAGCGCAGCGCTGGACCGCGCCCTCACGCTGATCCCCGAGAATCGCCCGGGCGCCATCCTGCTCTATTCCGACGGCGAGTTTCAGGGCGAGCTGCCCGAGTCGGTGGCGCGCCGCGCCGCCGCGCGCGGGGTCCGGATCGACGTGCGCACCACGCCGCAGGAAAGCGAAGCGGATGTGCTGGTGGAACGACTCGACCTGCCCAGCGAAGTCGGCGTTGGCGAGCCCTTCCAGTTTCAGGCCTGGGTGCGCACCGAAGAAGCCGGCCCGGCCCGCTACACCCTGTTCCGCGGCGAAGAGATCATCGCGCAGGGCGACGTGCAACTGCAGCGCGGCCTGCAGCCGCTTCGCTTCCGCGACCGCGGCCAGGAAGTGGGCATGGCGCGCTACCGACTGCGGATCGAAGTCGATGGCGATCCCATCCTCGAGAACAACGCCGCCCTGGGAGTCACGCGGGTCGCCGGAGCACGCCCGATCCTGGTGATCAACTCGACTGGGCAGGCTGGACGGCTCGTCAACGCGATGCGCGCTTCCGGGCTCAACGTGGAGGTGCGTGCAGCGGAAGAGATTGCCGGTCAGCCGGCCGTCTGGCTCGAGAACTTCCGCGGCTTCGTGCTCGAGAATGTCACCGCCAGCAAGCTGGGCAAGCTGCTGCCCGCGATCGCCAGCCAGGTGGAGGACCTGGGCGCCGGCCTGCTGATCACCGGCGGCCGCGCCAGTTTCGGCGTGGGCGGCTACTACCGCTCCTCGATCGACGCGCTGCTGCCGGTCACGATGGAGCTGCGAGTCGAGCAGCGCAAGATGGGCCTGGCGATCGCTTTCGTCCTCGACCGCTCGGGCTCGATGGGCGCGGCCGCGGGCGGCGGCACCAAGATGGACCTGGCCAACGCAGGCACCATGGAGGCCATCCGCCTGCTCAGCCCGATCGACGAAGCCACGGTGATCGCGGTCGACTCCGCGCCCACCACCGTGCTGCCGCTGACGCAGGTCGACGACCCCCAGGATTTCGCCGGGCGAGTTTCAGGCATCCGCGCCGGCGGCGGCGGCATCTTCACCTACACCGGCTTGCTTGCTGCAGCCCGGGGATTGGAAGGCAGCGCGCGCGCCAATCGCCACATCGTGCTGTTCGCCGATGCCGACGATGCGGAAGAACCCGGCGAGTACCAGGCGCTGCTCGCCGACCTGACGGAGAACCGTGGCACGACCGTGTCGGTGGTGGCTCTCGGCACCGATCAGGGCAGGGACGCGCTCTTCCTGCAGGACGTCGCTGCGCGCGGCGGTGGGCAGATCTACTTCTCGGAAGACGCCGCCGAGCTGCCGCGCCTGTTTGCGCAGGACACGATGCTGGCCGCGCGCTCCTCCTTCGTCGATGTCGCCACGTCGTCGCGGATCGAGCCGGGCCTGCTCGCGATCGCCGCGCTGCCCCCGGGACCGTGGCTGACTGTCCCCGGTTACAACCTGTGCTATCTGCGCCCGGGGGCCTCGCTGGGCATCGTCAGCGAGGACGAGTACGCCGCGCCGCTGGTCGCCACGATGCAGGCCGGCCTGGGTCGCACCGCTGCCTTCACCGCGCAGGTCGACGGCAGCTGGGGCGTCCCCGAAGCGGAGTGGGCGGAGGCCGCCAACGTGCTGGTCACGCTCGGCCGCTGGATCTCCGGCCAGGCGCCGCCGGCGCAGTACTACTCCAGCGTGCGGCGCGAAGGACGCGAGGCGGTGATCAGCATCGAAGTGGATCCGGAGCTGGGCGAGGCCCAGCCGCTGACCACCCGCATGGTCGATCCGACCGGCCGCAGCTCCCCGGTTGAGCTGGTGCCGGTTGGCGAGAACCGCTTTGAGGCGCGCGTCCCGCTACGCAGTGATGGCGTCTACCGCTTTGCCGCCGCCACCCCGGATGGCGAGGTCGTCCCCATCGATCCAATTGCGCTGCCCTACTCCCCTGAGTTCGCCGCGCGCTCCGAACGCGATGCCGGCGAGCGGGTGCTGGGCACGATCGCGCGCCTGAGCGGCGGCCGCCTGAACGTTCCAGCACCCGAGTTCTGGCGCGGCGAACGGGGCGGCCGCGCCACCCGCAGTTGGACGCACTGGTTCGTGCTCGCCGCGATGCTGCTGCTGCTGGCAGAGATCGCCTGGCGCCGGCTGTTTGAAGGCAGCGTGCGGTTGCCCGCCCTGCCGCGTTTGCCGCGCCTGCGCCGCGCCGCCACGGCCGATGCTGGCGCCGTCGACGAGCAGCCGGCGGTCGCGGACCAAGCACAGGATCAGCCGACGCCGCAGACCAAGAAGCCTGCCCAGCCCGCTCCGAGCAAAGTCGAAGCCCCGGCCAAGAAGCCGACACCTCCTCAGGCCGAGGGCAGCGGCGTCGATGCCGCTCTGAAGAACCTCAAGAAGAAGCGCCGCCGCTGATTCCAGCGACGGCGCTTGAGCTTCGAGCTTTCGAAGGCTTAGGGGAAGACGTGGGTGTACAGCGGCGTGACCTGACAGGTCGACAGCTCGCCGGCCTGCAGATAAACCGTCACACCCGAGGCGAACGGAGGCACGAAAGCCGTGAAGGACGCATTGCCCGCGGCGTCCGCCGTATCGTTACCCAGGATCGTCGGCAGCTTCAGATCCACGGTCAGACCCGCGCAACCCGGCACCGGAGTCGAACCCAGACGCACGCTGTACGCGAAGGTCGAATCCACGCCCGGCGTCGCGCCTTCGACTTGGATCGTGTTCGCCGCACCGGCGGTACCCGGGCTGATGCTAGTGATCTGATAACCCGAAACCGCAGGCACGATGTTGATGTCATCGATCAGGATGCCATCGTCCTCGCCCACCGGGAAGTTATCGGTCTGCGCGAACAGCAGGTAGAAGTCCCCGCTGATGTCGATCGAGGTCGAACCCAGATCCACGCCGGTGATGTGAATCCACTGACCGACCGGACGGCTGCTCCAGCCACCCAACACGGGCTGCCAGTCGTAACCATCGGTGCTGACGTAGACACCATCATCAGTATCCGGCTCTTCGCCGAAGTTGTAGAGGTAGAAGTCCAGCTCGTAAGCCGTGCTTCCTCCGCCGTTGAGACCCAGGACCAGACCGGTGGCGAGGGTGTTCGATCCGTCAAAGCCAGGGGTCGCGCCCAGCTCCAGGTCGTAGCTTCCGGTGCGCGGGCCCACCCCGCTGATGCCACCGGTGCACGAACCGTTCTGACCGATGTTGCACCAGGCGTTGATGTCCGGGTCGCGGGTGACCGCGGCCAGCTCGTTGATGCCAAAGTGCGAAGGCGGAGTGCCGGCGTGGCCCTCGAAGCCGTCGCTGTAACCCGCGCCGATCGCCACGAAGCTGCTCGGCAGGTTCGGATACGGAAGCGGCGGCGGCGGCGGGCCGGTCGTCGGATCGAGCGCAAGCACGATGCCGTTGCCCGGTCCGGGACCGTCGTTGTACTGAATGCCACCGACGATGACATCCGGCACACCATCACCGTTGATGTCCGGGCTCATGTCGACGGCGTGACCGAACAGATCGTTGTCCGCGTAGCCATAGGCCGTCCACAGCACGGAACCATCCGCGCCTGAGAAGGCGCGCGCAGCGCCCGAGTTATCACCGAAGCTGTCCTCGTGGCGAATGCCGACCAGCAGGTCGTCGTGGCCGTCACCATTCAGGTCCTGTCCCCCGGAGACCGACTGACCGAAGAGATCTTCGGCGTTGTCGCCGTACCAGGTGTACAGCACGCTGCCGTCGGCGCCGGAGTAGACCCGCGCCATACCGGAGTTGGTGCCGTTGTTATCGGCCTGGTAACCGCCAGCGATGATGTCCGGGTAGCCGTCGTTGTTGACGTCACCCGCGCCATCCACCGAGATCCCCAGCTTGTCCGACGGGTTATCGCCGTTCCACTGGTAGATGATCGAGCCATCGGCGCCGCTGTAGAGCGTGACCTGACCGGTGTTGTTGCCGCCGACGTCCTCGCCGTACGAGCCCACCAGGATGTCCGCCGCGCCGTCCAGGTTGACGTCGCCAGGGCCTCCCACGGCGTGGCCCAGGAAAGCGTTGTTGTGCGGCCCGACCCACTGATAGATCAGCGCGCCGGTGCGACCGTCATAGACGTTGGCATAGCCATCGCCCGGGCCGGTCGCGATCGAGTCGTCGTCAAACCGCGAAGCGCCGATCACGATGTCATCGAAGCCGTCGTAGTTGACGTCGCCCAGCTCGGAGGCCGCCCAGCCAAGGAAGTCCTTGTTGGCTGCGCCGTCGAAGGTGTGCAGCAGGCCGTAGCCGTTGCCGGAATAGACGCGCACGCGGCCGGAGCCCTGGCCGCCGAAGTCGGCCTTGGGTGCGCAGATGATCAGGTCCGGGACTCCGTCGTTGTTGACGTCGCCGGCGCTGCTCACACAGTGACCCAGCTCATCCTGGCCGGCGGTGCCGTTCCAGGCCCAGAGCTGCGAGCCATCTGCGCCGCTGAAGAGGCGCGCCAGACCGGAGCTTTGGCCAAAGCCGTTGTCACCCGGAAGGCCGGCCAGCACGTCGGCATAACCGTCACCGTTGACGTCACCGACTGCATCGACGTCGTGACCAAGGAACTGATAGCGGGCGTCGCCGACCCAGGTGTGGATCTCGCCTTGCGCCAGCAGAGGAGTCGTCCAAGCCGAGGCGGCGAAGGCGCCGACGGCAAACAGGGGGAATCGTCTTGTCATGATGGGGAGGGAAAGGTCGAGCGGCAGCCGGAAATTCCGGGCCGCTCACGGAAACTCCATCATGCCAAACGGATCGCGGCCGGACGCCGCGAGTCGGCGATGAATTGCGCCCATTGCGCCGTCAGAAGGCGAAATTACGCGTCCTCAGGCAGCCACAGCGAGGAGTCGCCATAGGAGTAGAAGCGGTAGCGCTCGCAAATCGCCTCGGCATACACCTGTTTGACCTGCTCCAGTCCGCGGCCGCCGTGGGCCTGACAGACGGCTGCGACCAGCGCCAGCAGCGTGCTGTGCGGCGTGTGGAAGTTCGTCAGCAGACCGTCCAGCCAGCGGAAGCGGTGGCCCGGAAGGAGGAAGACGTCGGTCCAGCCATGGCAGGCCTGCACCTCCTCGGGCAGGCTCTCCAGCACGCGCGCGGCGGTGGTGCCCACTGCGATGACCCGTCGCCGCTGCTCCTTTGCGCGGCGCAGTGCTTCGGCTGCGGCGGCAGAAACGGAGTACTCCTCGGCGTGCATGGTGTGCTGCCGGACGTCGTCGACTTCGACCGGCGCGAAGGTCCCGAGACCAACATGCAGCGTCAGCGTGGTGCGCTCCACCCCCATGGCTTCAAGTTGCGCCAGCAGCTCGGGCGTGAAGTGCAAGCTCGCGGTCGGCGCCGCGACCGAGCCCTCCTGCTGCGCCCAGATGGTCTGATAGCGTTCGAAGTCTGCAGCTTCGATCTCGGCTTCGCCGGCGGCTTTGCGCAGTCGCCGAATGTACGGCGGCAAGGGTGGAGTCCCGATGCGCTGCAGCAAATCCTGCCAGGGCTGCTGCAGGCTGCGGCCGATCCAGCGCCCCCGTTCGGGCTTCTCGACGAGCTCGATGACCGCCTGACCTTCAGCGTCCACCAGCCGGACACCTGGGCGCAGCCTCCCCCCGCTGAGCATCAGCCGCGCAAGCTCTGGGGTCTCCCCCGCTTCAAGCCAGAGGGCCTCGACCTGTCCTCCGGATTCCTTGCGCAAGGCAAGCCGTGCGGGCAGCACGCGGGTGTCGTTGAGCACCAGCAGATCGCCCGCGCGCAGAAACTGCGGCAGCGCATCGAATCGCTCGTGCCGCGTCTCGCCGGATCCGCTGCGATGCACCAGCAGCCTCGAGGCGTCGCGGCGCTCGCTGGGGTGCCGCGCGATCAGCTCTTCGGGAAGATCGAAGTCGAGCTCAGTCTTCTTCATGCGCGCACCACTCGCGCAGAAGCTCCATCTGGCGATGGAAATCGTGATCGCGAACCTCGAGCGGGCTCTTGAAGAACGACGCCGCGGCGCGCAGCGGGCCGCCTTCGCCACGCTCCTGCGCGCGCAGCGCGATCCGCGCCAGATCCAGAACCAGCGGCGCTGCGAGCGCTGAATCGCTGGCCTGCCAGGTGAACTGGAGCTGCATCCGACTGCCGAGGAAGCCCTCGAAGTGGATGAAGTCCATCGCCGTCTTGTGATCGTGCAGGCTGGGCACGAAGTCGATGCGCACCCCCGAGTGCATGCGCTCGTTGTCGAGGATGTCGTGCAGCACGGCGTCCTTGTTCTTCAGCTTTCCGGATGCGCGCTTCGGATCCGCGAGCGCCGCGCCGTCCTTGTTGCCCAGCATGTTGTAACCCTCCCAGGCCATCACGTTCAGGCCGCGGTCGCGGAACATCGGCGCCAGCACCGTCTTGACCAGCGTCTCGCCGGTCTTACCGTCGTTGCCGAGCAGCGGTACGCCCATGCGCTGGGCGAAACCGGCCACTGCGGGGACTGCGCCACCGGGCGCCGGCGTGAAGTTGATGAAGGGCACGCCTTCGAGGATCGCCGCGAGGGCATAGAGGATGGAGCGCGAGAGATCCCGCGGCGCATCATTGAGCAGCTCCATCGGGTCGGCTTCCGGGTGGCTCCAGCCAGCCGGGAGTTCCCGTTCGCGTTCGGCCGTCGCGAGGTAGACGACCACGCAGCGCCGATAGCCTTCCTGCTTGCGCCAGTTGCGGATGTCCCCGCGCAGCGCTTCGACCGCTTCGGGAAGGGAGAGCAGCAGGCGGTCTGCGCTCTCGCCCTGGACCAGCTGCGCGTCTTCCGGCTCCGGCAGGCCGGGGGCGACCGCGTGTTCGAGTCGTTCCCGCAGACCCGCGGTGAGCTCGACGAGGTCCTGCGGCAGCACCCCGATGCGCGCCAGGTCTTCCGCGGTGCGGTGGGCGTCGCCACCGATATCCCAGCCGCTGATGTGGAAGCGAGTGAGATCCTCCCAATTGTTGCCCCGGAAGGCGGTGGTCTCCGTCACGAGGCCGCAGGCCGGCAGGCCAGCACGGATCGACTCCAGACCATGCAGAACGGTGGTGGCGATGGCGCCACGCACGCCGACGAGTAACAGACCAGTTCGGGAGGGATCGGGGCTCACGGCAGCTTCCAGTCGAGCGCTGGGCGCGGGGGTGGCGCGTTCCGGCACCCGGCTATTCTGCCGTCGCGCTCGTCTCTTCGCCCAGCCGCGGAGGAGCCTGCTCCAGCTCGGTCCGGCTGAACAGCAGGCGGACCGGGTGGCCGATTTCGGGCATCAGGAAGATATTCGGGTACCAGATGTACTGGTTTTCGGCCTCCGGGTCGGCCCCGGTGAGCAGGTGGTGGGCCGGCTTGAAGTAGACCACCGAGATCAGGTTGCCCTCGCCCTCGGCGGCGAAGTACTCCTCGGCGTCCTTGTGCGGCTTGACGAAGCGCGAGCCCAGGTAGATCCAGCGCCCACGGCTGTAGGTCCGCTCGGCCTGGACGTTCACGACCAGATCCTCGGCCCGGTAGAAGCGGGTGCGCTTCTGCCCGTCGAGGTCTACCTCTTCCCAGCAGACGTAGAGATAGAAGCCGTCGCCCTGGGCGGGCTGCACCTCAAACAGCGGCGCGCCCGCGTCGAACTCTTCCTGGGTCGGCGGCGGATCGACTTCCTTGACGTCGTAGTTGCGGCCCGGCTCGACCCCCATCAGCAGCATCGCCGTGTTGAGCGCCTCCGCCGAGACCTCGGTGCAGCGCAGCAGCGATTCGTGATCCTTGCCCTTTTCGGTGACCAGCAGGTACTCCAGCGGCTCGCGGTCCTGGCAGATCGAAGCGTCAATCTCGATCAGCTTGCGCTGCAGGTCCACCCGCACGCCAGCCGATTCGAGCTCCTCGCGGATCTGCTCCTGCACGGGGTCCTGTCCCGGTTGCGTCGCGGCGGGCTCCTGGGAAGCCCCGGCGATGGCCAGCGCACCCAGGGTGGCGGCGGGAAGGAGACTGGAGGTCCAGTGGAGCTTCATGATTCTGATTCTTGGAACTAGCGGACAGCGAGAGCTTCCAGGCGATGGGCGGCAAAACGGGCGGTCGCCGGATCATTAGGTCCGAGGCGGACGGCCTCGGCGTAGGCCTCGGCAGCTTCCTCGAGCAGGTCGATGGCCTCGTAGGCACGACCCAGTTGCCAACGCGCCCGCACGTTGCCCGGTTCGAAATCTGCTGCGCGGCGCGCAAAACGCAGCGCGGCGCTCCAGGATTCCGCTTCGGCCAGCATGTCGCCCGCCTGAAGCAGGATTTCGACCCGGCAGCCGCCCTCGAGCAGCGGCCCCAGCACGGTGCCCAGACCGGATTCGTAGCTGCGGGCCTCGGCCAGGACCAGGCGCTGGCCGATCTCATCGAGCGGCAGCAGCCAGGCGCGCGGGCTGGCCAAACCCAGGCCGTAGCCGAGATCGACCAAATCGGCCTCGTCCAGATCGGCGCGCAGCAGGCTGAGGATCCGGTCCAGCGCCGCCAGCTCGGCGTCGCGATTCCCGGAGCGCTCGGCCGCGCGAGCCGCGAGGCCCAACGCGCGCATTCGATTGCCGCGCAGGATGCGCGGATCCCCGGCGAGGCGGGCAGCGATGGCCGCGGCAGCATCGGGCGAAGAGCTGAGGGCCGCCTCCGCCCAGATCGCGAGGCCGAGACGCGAAACCGGGCGCCCGAGCTCCATGGCTTCGGGCACGCGGAAGGCGCGGGCCGGCGCGGTCGCCGCCAGCGCCTGCACCACTTCGACCAGCTGCAGGTAGTCGCCGCGCAGCGCGCGCGGGTCCGGCCAGGGCTCGGTCGGGTCGTCCTCTTCGAGCGCGAGCAGCTCGCGGCGCGCCTCCTGCAGCAGCGTGCGCGCCTCCGTGCGCAGAGGCTTGCGCACCTGCGCCCGCCACAAGGTGCGCCACAGCGCGACGTGCTCGGCGCTCTCCGTCTCGAAGCCGAAGCCGGCCGCGACCGCTTCGTGCACGCTCGCCCGCAGCGCGGCATCGCCAGCGAGCACCGCGCTCTCGACCACGGCTTCCGCGGTCTCGAAGTCGCGCGGCGGGGAGGCCACGCATGCCGCTAGCACCGCGACGCCCCCGGGCACCTGCGCCAGGGCGCGGACCGCCTCGGCGCGCAGCAGACCGGGCCGGCCCGGATCTCCGGCGATCTCCTCGAGCAACAGGCGATCCTCGGCCTCGCCCAGCTCGCCGAGGGCGCGCACCATGCGCACGCCCGTGATCCCACTGGCCTCCGGCGCGCTCCGGCGCAGCCAGGCGCGGGCGTCGGCGCTGGTCGCCGCGCGGTCGGTCGCCAGCTGCACGCGGATCAGCAGCGGAACATCCGTGCGGGGCAGGAAGCTGCTGAGGTACTCGTCGGTGATCGCGCGCTGCCCCAGCGTCTGAGCCACAGCCATGCCGTAGCGGGACTCGCGCCAGCCGTCCTGCACCAGCCACGCGGCGGCGGCACGCTGCGCCTTCTCGAGCGGCAGACGAGCCAACTGATTCATCCACTGCCCCTGCGTGGAGAGCGGATCGTTCGGCAGCCGCCGCGTTTCCCATTCGCTGTACACCACCTCGGGCGAAGCGAAACTGGCCAGCATCGACAAGGCCAGGCGGCGCTCTTCGATCCGCGGCGCATCGAGCAGCGAACGGACGTAGACCTCGAGCTCTTTGGCCGGCCCCTGCTGGGCCACTTCGCGGAAGACCACGGCGCGGAAGCTGGAGCCGGACGGCTCGGCCAGCTTCAGGATCTCCACGCGCTTCGCGGGCCGTGTCTCGACCCGCCCCCAGGTCTGGAGCGCGTACTCGCGCACCAGCCCGGGCCCCTGGCGTACCAGCTCCTCCAGGCGCGGCAGATCATCCTCGCGCACCATCTGCGACCAGGCCGCGTAGATCGGACGCAGCAGGACGGCCTCGGTCTCTGGTTGAATCAGCGCCTGCAGCGAGTCCAGAGCCGCGCGGCCCTCGGCCGCCAGCAGTCGGGCGACCGCTCCGGCGCGCGTCGGCATGTCCAGGTCCTCATCGAGCGCGCAGGCCAGCAGGCTGGGCCCGGACTCGGAGACGCGCGCGGCGAGGAGCAGCGCATGCGCCGTATCGAGATCGACGATCTCACCCGAACGCAGGCCTTCCAGGATCCAACCGCAGTGCTCGGCTTCGAGGTTGGGAGCGAGCCGCTCGAAGATCATCATGCGAGCACGCTCGAAGTCTTCGACCTGCGCGGGCGGGCCTCCGTCGACGAGCGCAAAACGCAGCAGCGGTTGCACCGCTTCGCGATCCGGGCCGCGGCCATCCCGGCGAATGTAGGGAGGCGCCAGGGCATCCACCCAGCTGCGCCAGTTCTGCGCAGCCTGCTCGGAGCTCTGCGCCGCGGCCGACTCCTGTGCCGGAGCCGATTCTTGCGCTGCAGCCGAAGAGCTGAGCGTCACACACAGGATCAGCGACAGGAGAGGGGACATCAGCTTGCGAGAGTCGAGGATGGTGGGCCCAGCGCGCGCCAGGCCCGCGGCAGCGTGACGAGGAGATCGCCGGCGATCAAGGACTCCGGGCTGCCTTCGGCGGCCGCGAGGTCGCCGGCGCGGCCGTGCAGCCAGGCGCCGAGCCGGGCGGCATCGGCGGCAGTCATGCCACGGGCGAGCAAAGCCCCGAGCAGGCCGGTGAGCACATCCCCCGCCCCCGCAGTGGCCATCCCCGGGTTACCGGTGGGGTTCTGATGCGGGGCGGCATCCTGCGCCGTGCCGGTGAGCGTCCCGGCCCCCTTGAGCAGGACCACGGCGCCGGTGCGTTCGACCAGCGCACGCCAGGCGGCAACCCGATCGCGCTGGACGTCCTGAGCATCGCCGCTGCGCAGCAGCCGCGCGGCCTCGCCCGGATGCGGAGTCAGCAGGAGGTCCAGGGTGGCAAAGGCCTCCCAGCGCAGTCCGCCGGAACGATCGGCGTGGGCCAGCGCCGTGAGCGCGTCGGCGTCGACCACGACCCGCATGCCCGGACGCGCGCGCGCCACCGCGTGGAGGAGATCGAGGACGAAGTCCTGCGTCGCCAGGTGGAGACCCAGCCCCGGGCCGAGGGCCAGGGCATCGGCTTCTTCCAGTTCAGCGAGCAGCAGCTCAACCTCGGCGGCCTGCAGAAAACCCTCTGTGCCGGGAAGACTGCGCTGCACCGCTTCGGGGTGCGCGACCGTGAGCCCGGAGGCAAGCTCGGCCGGCGCGGCGGCGACCACATAACCCGCGCCGCCCCGCAGAGCACCCCCGACCATCAGGTGCAGCGCCCCGGCCAGGCCGCGCGAGCCACCCACCACGAGCAGGCGCCCCAACGAACCCTTGTGCGCATCGACGGCGCGCTCGGGGGGAAGTGGCAAGCCTTCGGTCATCCGCTCCAGGATACGCCACCTTATCCTCCAGAGATGAGCTCTGTGGAGCCTCGCCGGCCCAAGAAGCTGGAGACCTACCAGGACGCGGATTACGCCGCCCGCTACGACCACCGCTGGGATGGCTCGAGCGGCGCGGCGCGCGATGCGCGCAAGGCGGCGACCATCCGCCGGGCCTGGGACAGTCTGATCGCCGCCACCGGCGAAACCCCGCAGAGCGTGCTCGATCTTCCGGCTGGAACGGGCCGCTTCACGGCCCTGCTGCAGGAACTCTGCCCGGGAACCGTGCTCGCGGCCGACCTATCTCTGGCCATGCTCGGCGAAGCCAGGCAGAAGCACCCGGGGATTCAGGCCTGCGTCGCCGATGCGGCGCGGCTGCCCTTTGCCGACGACGCTTTTGACGCCGTCGTCTGCATCCGCTTCCTGCATCTGGTGCGGGACCGCGCCCTGCGCATCGACTTTCTGCGCGAGTTCGGCCGGGTCGCGCGGCTGGGAGTGATCGTGGACTACCGTCACGGACGCACCCTGCGGATCTGGGGGCGCCATCTCCGCCACCGGCTCGGCCTGCTCCCGCTCGCTCCGGCCAACCCCTCGCCCCGCGCGATCCTGGACGAGGTCGACGCAGCCGGTCTGCGCCTGGTGCAGAAGCACCCGGTGCGCTTCGCCCCGCTGCTGTCGGACAAAGTGCTGCACGTTGCGCTGCCATGACGATGACTTCGAACACGACTCCGCTTCACGAGCTGTATCAGACCTGGGGCGCCGACTTCCTCGAGGTGGCCGGCCGCCAGCTTCCGCTGCGGGTCTCCGGCGCCGGCCAGGAGTACCAGGCAGCGCGCGAAAGCCTGGCCCTCGCCGATGGCGGCGACCGCGGCCTGGTGCAGATGCGCGGGGCCGATCTGATCGACTTCCTGCAGCGCACGCTGTCGAGCGATCTGAGCAAGCTCGCCCCCGGTGGCGGTCAGTGGTCGGCGCTGCTCGACGGCAAGGGCCACTGGATCACCGACCTGCTGCTGTTTCGCCTGCCCGACGAGGACGGCGAGCCGGCGCTGCTGCTCGACTGCCCGCAGGATCGAGTGGGGGCGCTGCTGCAGCGCGTGGACATGCTTCACTTCGGCGAGCGCATCAAGTGGCAGGCATGGGAAGGCGCGCGGCTGCTCACCCTGGGGCCGGGTTCGCAGGCGACCGAGTTCGGCATCGAGTCGGCGGCCGAGCTGGGCGAAGACTGCCTGTGGATCAGCCGGCCCGATCGCGGGGTGCTCTGCCGCGAGCTGGTCGGTCCGCCCGCGACCGTCTGCCGCGAGGCCGAGCGCCTGCAGGCCGAAGGCGCCGTCCCCACGGGCTGGGTCGTGCTCGACATCCTGCGCGTCGAAGGCGGCAACCCTCGTTGGGGAACTGATTTCGACGGCGACAGCATCCTGCCCGAGACCGGCGAATGGCAACGCGCCTCGCTGGCCAAAGGCTGCTACGCCGGACAGGAAGTGGTCGCCAAAGTCGACACCTACGGCGAAGCTCCGCGCCAGCTCTGCCTGCTTGACTTCGGCAGCCACGAACAGCCGCTGCGCGGCGCAGCCATTCACGACGCCGAGGATCAGCCTGTCGGCGTGGTCACCTCGTGGGTATGGTCGCCCTTGCGCGACCGCGCGATCGGCTTCGGCATCATCAAGCGTCGGGCCCTGCGCAGCGAAGGGGCGCTGCAGACGATTTCCGGCGAAGAACGAGTGATGACCTCCTGGACCCGCCCCGATAAGGAGCCGGATCGCGAGCGCGGCTAGCGCTCTCGACGTCCTTCCCCCCTTGTTTTGGTTGAGATGAAGTCCTGGCGTGGACCCCGGGTCGTGTTCGGCCTCGTGCTCGCAACGTTGAGCCTGATCTACTTCGTGACCCTCGTTTGGGGGCCGAAGGATCAGGAGGATCCTGCCGCCAAGAATTACCTCAAGGATCTCGGGGATCAGCCGAAAGCCGAGAGCTCGGAAGACCCCGGCGATGCCGAGGATTCCAACGAAGAGGTCACCGCACCCGCCCAGGCCCCGATCGGATCCCGCCACGTCTCGAAGTCAGGCAGCGGCGCGCAGCTTGCGTCCCTGAACACCTCGGGGCTGCGCCCGGACGAGCTGCACGACATCAGCTTTGTGGTGCGCGACGCCGAGACGCGCCAGCCGCTGCCGAACGTGACCATCCACCTGGCCAAGGCTGCCGGCTCGGGTCGACAGATCGCCGAGCTGCGCACCGACGCGACCGGCAATGGCCGCGTGCGCAAGTTGCCGCACGCGCAGTACCGCTTCTGGGCGGAATCACCCGGCTACCGGCCCACCGAAGCCCGCGCCGCCGAGCTGCCCCTGGATGGAACCTGCTTCGAGCTGCTGATGGAACCGGCGGCCCAGGTGGTGGGTGTGTTCGAAGGCCTGGACGGCGAAACGCGCCAGTTGGGGCTTCTGCACCTGAGCCGAGCGGGCAGCCCGGAGGTGATCTGGATTCGCCCCGACGCCCAGGGGCGCTTCGCTTCGCCGGCCCTGGAGGGCGGCGCCTGGAAGCTGGCCTGGATGCCACACTCGCGCGCGCAGCCGGCCCCCGGGATGAAGACCGAGCTGGACCTGCCCACGGGCGAGCGGACCTTGCTGGAGGTCGTCCTGCCGGAAGGCGCCGCCGACCCGCGCCACCGGCGTACGCCGGGCATTCGGCCCGCGGTCGCGGCGCTGCAGTAAGTCCTAGGCGCGGCGCCGGAACATGCTGAAGCTCGCTCCGAGGAGCAGCACAGCAGCGAGCAGGCGCTGGCCGGGGTTCCAGTGGAGCAGAGTCCAGGCGATGCCGGTGGGCACTGCCAGCGCGGCACGCGTCGCCGACTTGGCCCAGTCACGCTGCGCGATCCAGACGGCCACCGGGCCGCCGTGCTGGTAGTAGGCACGGACGGCCTGCCGACCCGACGCATGCGGGAGCAGATAGCGGTCGCGGAACTCGCGCAGGATGCGCACTTCGGGCGCGTTGTAGTCGCCGTGCGCTGCCGTGGCGACCACGCAACCACCGCCACCCCCGCCGCCGCCGCCGCCGCCACTGGTGACGCGCAGACCCAGCGAGACGAGCTGCTGGAAACCGGGGTTGGTGAAGTTGATCGTGTAGTTGCCGGCAGCGAGGCCGGGCAAGTTGAAGCTCAGCTCGGTGCCATTGACAGCGACAAGCTGCAGATCGATCGGCTCGATCTCGATGTTGCCGTCCGGGCCGACGATCTCGAAGGACTTGTACTGGCCAAACTCACCGACTGCGGCCAGAACATCGGCGACGAAGGTCTCGTCGACCTGCACCACGAAGCGGCCTGCGGAGAGCGCGATGGTGATAACTTCGGCCTGCCCCGCCTGAATCACTGCGCGGCTGAGACTGCCGATCAGATTGTTGGACAGAATCGGCAGGAAGCTGGGGTAGTTGACCGGCCCGACCAGCTCGGTGCGGGTCTGCGGATTGAGCCCGTCGAGCCAGAAGTTCTCGGCCATGGCGATGGGGCCGGAGATGTCGCCTTCGGGGTCGAGGCCGACCTCCCAGGTGGCGGTGGGGTTTTCAAAGGTGTTGCGGCCTGCATTGGCACTGCCGCCGACCTTGCCACCGAAATCCGGGGCCATGCCGCCGTCGTTGATGAAGGACAGCACCTGCACCCCGTACTCGACGGCATTGCGGATGAGGTTGCCGGCGAAGACGGACTCGACCCGAGTGCTGCCTGCTGCACCCCCCGTAGTCTCGAGCTTGATGTTGACGTTGGAGCGCGAGAAATCGTTGAAGGCAATCAGCCCGTCCACCACCGAGGGGCTGCCTGCACCCAAGGTGTTTTCTGCGCGGACCGAGAGACCGGCTTCGTTACTGGCCCCCACCCCATCGCCCAGGATGATGTTGCCGCGCACCGTAGCGGTATTGGTGGAATCGCCCACAAAGGCACGCAGCTGAATGCCGGCCGTGGTGAATCCGCTGACCGTGTTGCGCGCGATGAGGAAATCGCGGTCGATGGTGCCGTTGAACTCGGTGAAGACGTCGATGCCGATCCCGCAGCCGGCCACCGTGCAATCCTGAATCGAGCCGCCGTCGAGCACCGTGGCATCGGAGGCGACCACCTGAATGCCCGCGAACGCGCTGCTGCCGGTAAGGGTGCAGTTGGCCACCACGAAGGAATCCGTCGCCAGGCCGCCCCGCAGCGCCAGCTCGATGGCCGCGCCGGTGAAGTTGCGGAAGGTACAACTGTCGATGACCAGCCCCCGGATGGAGTTGGAGGCGGGGAAGGACCAGATCGCGTTGCCGCAGTTCTCGAAGGTGATGCCAGCGATTTCCGTGATGGCGCTGATGTCTTCGCTGAGCGTGAGCAGGAAGGAGCTGTTGCCGCCCGTGGTGGCGCCATCGATGACCGGCTCGGAGAAGACCGAGCCCGCGACGAGCGAGACCCCGCTGGGTACCTGCAGCGGGAAGGTCTCGGCGAGGTTGCCCGAGCCATTGGTGCCGTTGTTGGCGTTGTAGATCCCGCCGTTGAGCACGATGGTGTCGCCACTCGCCAGCGCGCCCTGCGACAGCGCATGGGTGATGGACAGGAAGGCGTCGCCGGCCGAGGTGCCGGTGTTGGTGTTGTTGCCCGAAGCCGGGTCGACGTACCAGGTCGTTTGAGCCGCCGCGCCGGCGGACAAGACCACGGCCAGGGCCAAGCTGAGAAGTGCGCGCACCATGAGGAGACTAGGCGTGGAACAGCGAGCGACCATCCATGACGGAGGGTTGTTCGAGATTCATCGCTTCCATCAGGGTAGGTGCTACGTCCGCGAGCGTTCCCATTTTCCTGAGCTGGGCGCCCTGGAACCGCTCGCCGATGAGCACGAAGGGCACCGGGTTGAGGGTGTGCGCCGTGTGCGGCTGGCCCGTGACCGGATCGATCATCATTTCACTGTTGCCGTGATCGGCGGTGATGGCGACCGTGCCACCCTGGGCGAGCGCCTGCTGCACGATGCGCGCCAGGCAGCCATCGACGGCGCGCACCGCGCCCTCGGCGGCCGATTGGATGCCGGTGTGCCCGACCATGTCGGCGTTGGCGAAGTTGACCACGTACAAATCGTCCTCTCCCTTCTGAAGACGATCCACCACCGCATCGGTGACAAGATTTGCCGACATTTCCGGCTGCAGGTCATAGGTCGCCACCTTGGGCGAAGGAATGAGCAGCCGCTCCTCTCCTTCATAGACCTCTTCCCGACCACCGTTGAAGAAAAAGGTCACGTGGGCGTACTTCTCGGTCTCGGCGCAGCGAAACTGCCGCATGCCGCGCGCCGCCACCAGCTCGCCGAACAGCGAGCGCAGCTCCTCGGGCGGATAGGCGATCGGGCAGGCGAAGTCCTTGCGGTACTGCGTCATCGTGACGTAGTGCACCTGCGGCTGCGCGCCGCGCTCGAAGCCGCTGAAGTCGCGCGCCAGGAAGGCTTCGGTGATCTGCCGCACCCGGTCGGCGCGGAAGTTGAAGCTCAGCACCGCGTCGTCGTTGCGCACGCAACGTTCGCCCGGCCGACCTACCACGGTCGCCTGCACGAACTCGTCGGTCTCGCCGCGCTCGCGCGCCAGCTGATAGGCCGCGCGCGCATCCGGCGCCTCAAACTCGGCCTTGCCATGGACCATCGCGTGCCAGAACTGCGCCGTGCGCTCCCAGTTGGTGTCGCGATCCATGCCGAAATAGCGCCCGCAGACCGACCCGACGACCGCTCCGACCTGGCTCAGCATGCCGTCCAGCTCGGCCAGGTAGCCCTCGGCCGAGGTCGGCGGGGTATCGCGCCCGTCCAGCAGCGCATGGAAGACGATCCGCTCGCCGCTGAGCCCCATCGAAGCCGCCAGGCCCAGCAGCGACTGATAGTGCTTCGACGAGGCGTGCACCCCTCCGTCGCCGAGCAGCCCGAACAGATGCAGCCGGCTGCCGTGATCCAGCGCGTGCTGAATCGCCCCGCGCAGCGCCGGATTGCGCTCGAAGGCGCCGTCTTCAATCGCCTGATCGATCCGCGTGATCGTCTGATAGACCACCCGACCAGCCCCCAGGTTGGTGTGGCCGACTTCGGAGTTGCCCATCAGGCCGAGCGGCAGGCCCACTTCGCGGCCGCTCGCCGACAGCAGCGCCTTCGGGCAGGTCTCCCACCACTCAAGAAAGTGGTGCGCCGGAGCCTGGGTGATCGCGTTGGTTTCGCCGGCGGCTGCGTGGCCCCAGCCATCGAGCACCAACAACAAGGTGGGATTCTTGCGTTCCATCAGGGTCCTGCTCAGGAAAGCTGCCATACGATAGTGCCTTACCCGTAGCGGTCCCTGAGAAATGAAGCGCGCACTGCTCCTGCTCCTGCCCCTCCTCCCGGTTTTGCCTTCCTGTCAGACGGTGGAAGGCACCGGACGCACCCAGCTCAACTTCTACTCGATCGAGTCAGAAATGGAGATGGGCGCCGAGGCTTACGAGGCCATGCTGGCCGAAGAACGCGTCCTCACCTCGGGCAAGGACGCCCAGATGGTCTCCCGGATCGGCAATCGGGTCGCGCGCGCCGCGGTCGAGCTCTACCCCAAGTACGCCAGCCAGTTCGATTGGGAGTTCAAGCTCATCGATTCGCCCGATATGGTCAATGCCTGGGCCCTGCCCGGCGGCAAGTGCGCGGTCTACACCGGGCTGCTGCCCGTCACCCAGGATGAGGATTCGCTGGCGGTGGTGATGGGCCACGAGGTCGCCCACGCCATCCTCCGCCACGGCGGCGAACGCATGAGCCAGAACACCGCCATCGGGGTGGCCATGGTCGGCGCCACGATCGCGCTCAAGGACCGCCCCTCGAAGGAGCGCAACACCATCCTCGGCGCGCTCGGTGTCGGCAGCACCGTCGGCATCATGCTGCCCTTCTCGCGCGACCACGAATCAGAAGCCGACGAGATCGGCCTGATGCTCGCCGCCGCGGCGGGCTACGACCCGCGCAAGGCCATCGGCCTCTGGGAACGCATGGGCGCGCAGGGCGGCGCCGCCCCGCCGGAGTGGCTGTCGACCCACCCGTCGTCGCAGACGCGCATCAAGCGCCTCAGCCGCATCATGCCCGAGGCCCTCGACCTGTACGTCGCCGCCGGCGGCAAGCTCTAAGACTCCATCATGCTTTCCCTTCTCCTTCTCCTCGCCGCCCAGGAACCGGCGGCTCCGGCCTGGGCCGATCACCCCGCCCTCGCCCCGCAGGTTCTCCGCGCCGATCTGCACTTTCTCGCGTCGGACGAACTCAAGGGCCGTCGCACCGGCGAAATGGGCGCGCGCGTCGCCGGCGAGTGGATCCGCAACCGCTTCCAGCGCGCCGGCCTGCAGCCGCTCGGCGATTCCTGGTACCAGGAATTCCCCGCCGAGCCGGTGCACCTCGACGCCGAAGGCACGTACCTGATGGTCGGCGAGAAGCGCCTGGACGCGGGCTATGACTTCCTGCCGCACCCCACTTCACCGCGCGGCACGGTCTCCGGCGAAGCCGTCTTTGTCGGCTGGGGCATCGAAGCCCCCGAGTACGGCTACAACGACTTCGAGGGCATCGACCTCGAGGGCAAGATCGCCGTCCTGTTCCGCTGGGAGCCGGGCGCCGGCGACGGCGAGCACGCCTGGCGCGGCCGCCGCATGCTGCCGCAGTCGACCCTGGCCGAGAAGGTCGAGGCCTGCGTCGAGCGCGGCGCGATCGCGGTGCTCGCCGCCACGCCGCCCGACCCGCTGCAGAAGCCGCGCGCCAACGGCGCGCCGTTCTGGCCGGCTCACTCCCAGATGTGGCAGATGCTGCAGGGCCCGGCGATCACAGCGATGATGCCGGCCGACGAACTCGCTGCGACCAACTTCACTGCCGAGGACGCGGTCGGCCAGATCTTCACGATCATGCAAAACAGCTCGCCGCTGGGCGCGGAAGTGCCGGTCGGCTACCTGTCGCCGCGCGCGATGCGCGCTCTGCTGCGCAAGATCGGCATGGAGTCGCAGGAGTGGATCGACGCCAACGCCGACTCGATGAGCCCGAACTCCTTTGAGCTTCCGGTCGACGGCATGACCGTCAGCGTCAAGACCCAGCCGGTCGACGTCGTCGGCCGCAACTACATCGGCATGCTGCCCGGCAGCGATCCGGAGCTCGCCCAGGAGTACGTCGTGATCGGCGCGCACTACGACCACGTCGGCTTCAACGAAGCCGGCGAGATCTGGAACGGCGCCGACGACAACGGCTCGGGCACCATCAGCCTGCTCGCCATGATGGACGCGGTCGCCGCGCTGCCGGCCGACCAGCGGCCCAAGCGCAGCCTGATCTTCGTCGCCTTTTCGGGCGAGGAGCTGGGCCTGATCGGCTCCTACCAGTTCCTGGCCGGCGGCTTCGTCGACACCAGCCAGATCGTCGGCATGGTCAATATGGACATGGTCGGTCGTGCGGTCGAGAGCTCGGTCTACGTGGTGGGCACGCAGTCCGCCGAGGGCCTGGCTGACCTAGTGCAGGCGCAGGGCAACGGCGCCGGTCTGCGGCTGCGCTTCGACAACGAAGAGTTCTTCGATCGCAGCGACCAGGTGGGCTTTTACTACTCGGGCATCCCGATCGTGTTCTTCAACACCGACGAACACGAGGACTACCACAAGCCGGGCGACACCGCCGACAAGATCCTCTACGAGGACATGGCGCGCATCTGCAGCGTGGCGCTGGGCACCATCCGCGCGCTCGCCGACCGCGCCGAGCGACTGCCATTCGTCGATGCCTACGACCGACTGCAGCCGGTCTACGGGCAGGCCGCGCAGCTCATGATTCCCTTCCCGGTCGAGTGGGTCGACCGGCTCGACTACTAGGCCACGGCGCGGCGCTATGATCCCCCGCGATGGTGCATCGCGTGGGGATCGACGTCGGCGGCACCCGGCTCAAGGTCGGGCGCGTGGCCGACGGCAAGGTGGTGGTCCGGGCTTCGGACGACACCCCACACCACTTCGATCGAATGATCGAGGTGCTCGACCGCCTGGTCCGCAAGGTCGTCCCCGAGGACGAGCCCTTCACGATCGGCGCGGGTGTGCCTGGGGTCTTCGACGCCGAGATCACCGGCGTGGTCGACTCGCCCAATCTGCGCTTTCTTGACGGCCAGCCGCTGCGCCCGCGCCTCGCGGAGGTGACCGGGGCGGAGGTCCGGCTGGGCAACGACGCCTCGGTCGCCGCGCTGGCTGAAGCCCGCTACGGCAAAGGGCGCGAGTACCCCACCTTCCTGCTGGCCACCATCGGCACCGGGATCGGCGGCGGCATCATCGTCGACGGCCAGCTCTGGGAAGGAGTCGGCGGCATGGCGGGCGAATACGGCCACCTGTGCGCGGCCGGCGCCTTCGTGCCCGACGAGATCCCGCTGTGCGGCTGCGGCCATCCTGGCTGCCTCGAGGTCTACGCTTCCGCCAGCCGCATGACCGAACGCGGGCGCCAGCGCACCGGCGAGCCGGACATCCACCTGCCGGAGCTCGCTGAACGCGCGCGCGGCGGCGACCCTGTGGCCAAGTCGGTCTTCGACGACGCCGGCCGCGCCTTGGGCGAGGGCTTCGCCCAGGTCGTGCACCTGCTCGATATTCGGGTGCTGGTGCTCGGAGGCGGCGCCGGCGCGATCGTCGACCTGGTGCGCGAGCCGATCATCGACCACGTCGTCGGCCGCTGCGCCGGGCGCACGCACGGCGACTACAAGGTCGATCGCGCGATCCTGGGCAACGACGCCGGCCTGCTGGGTGCGGCGGCGCTGCTGGCCTAGTTGCTGCGACCCTGGATGCCGTCCCAGACGTGGGGCAAGCCCTGCACCCGGTAGCTCAGCTGGCCGTGCACCCCCCACACCATGAACCACGGCGCGTCCTGCGCGTGGTAGCGGCGGGTCAACGAGCCGTCGCGATCCATCAGCTGCGGAAAGTCGACCTCAAGCTGCTCCAGCAGCGCGCGCAGCTCGGCTTCGTCGTGCTGGGCACCGCGGATGACTCCGTAGAACTGAAACTCGTCCGCGCGCTCGCGCGCGATCTGCGCGGTGTCCTGGAGCACGGGGTACTGCTTGCCGTTCGTCGGATCCCAGAAGACGAAGAGCACCGCACGGTCCTCGGCGGCGATCTGGGCCGGCACGTGGGCCTTGCCATCCAGATCGACGGCCTCGACACCGTTCAGCGTCTGGACGCTCTCCTCGAGCAGAGGATTGCCGCTGCAGGCCGTGAGGGACACGGCGCAGAAAACAAGAAAGACAAGCAACGGGTGCAAATGTCGCATCACCAAGCTGGATTGTAAGCGCCTCGCTGGGCGCAGGCCGACAATACGCGCATGGACAACGCCCATCGCTCGCCGCTTGCTCGATTATTCGAGTACGCGCGCCCGCACCGCAGCCGGGTGCGTCGGGCAGCGATGTGGTCGGTGCTGAACAAGATCTTCGATCTGGCGCCGCCGCTGCTGATCGGCGTGGCGGTCGACATCGTGGTCGAGCGTGAGGGCTCGTGGCTGGCGACCGTCGGCTTTGTGTCGATCACGAGCCAGCTTTTCGTGCTGTCCGGACTGACCTTTCTGATCTGGGCCTTCGAGTCGCTGTTCGAGTACTTCCACAAGCTGGGCTGGCGCAACCTGGCGCAGGACCTGCAGCACGAGCTGCGGCTCGACGCCTACGGCAAGGTGCAGGAGATGCAGCTCGCCTACTTCGAAGATCGCTCGACCGGCGGGCTGATGTCGGTGCTGAACGACGACGTCAATCAGCTCGAGCGTTTCCTGGACATCGGCGCCAACGAGCTGCTGCAGGTCTCGACCACGGTGCTGACCATCGGCGCGGTGTTCTTCTGGATCGCGCCCGAGATCGCCTGGATGAGCATGCTGCCGATGCCCTTCATCCTGTGGGGCTCGATCGCGTATCAGAAGAAGCTGGCGCCGCGCTATCGCGATGTGCGCGAGGAGGTCGGGCTGCTGAACGGCGACCTGGCCGGCAACCTGGGCGGGATCGCGACAATCAAGGCCTTCACCGCCGAGGCGCGCGAGGTGGAGCGGATTGAAGAGCGCAGCGACGCCTACCGCCAGGCCAACGCCCGGGCGATTCGGCTGAGCTCGGCCTTCTCGCCACTGATCCGCATGGTGATCCTGGTCGGCTTCACCGCGACCCTCGCCTTCGGCGGCTGGATGGCGGCCAACGACGAGCTAGCGGTCGGCTCCTACAGCGTGATGGTCTTCCTGACGCAGCGCCTGTTGTGGCCGCTGACCCGCCTGGGCGAGACCTTCGATCTGTATCAGCGCGCGATGTCGTCGACCCAGCGCATCCTCGATCTGCTGGACCTGAAGCCGACGATTCGGCCGGGCGCTCAGCCGGTCACGGACGAGCTGGCGCGCGCCGACCTGCAGTTGGATGGGCTCAGCTTCCGCTATGCCAGCAGCGGCGATGTGCTGCGCGATCTGAACCTCGTCTTCCCCTCGGGGCAGACCACGGCGCTGGTCGGTTCGACCGGCTCCGGCAAGACGACGGTCATCAAGCTGCTGCTGCGCTTCTACGACCCGAGCGCCGGCACGGTGCGCCTGGGCGCGCACGATCTGAACGAGCTGGATCTGGCTTCCTATCGGAGCCACATCGGCCTGGTGAGCCAGGACATGTTCCTGTTCCACGGCAGCGTGCGCGAGAACATCGCCTATGGCCGACCCGACGCCACCGACGCGCAGATCGCCGAGGCCGCGCGGATCGCCGAGGCGAGCGAGTTCATCGAAGCGCTGCCGCAGGGCTACGACACGATCGTCGGCGAGCGCGGACAGAAGCTGTCCGGCGGCCAGCGTCAGCGCCTGTCGATCGCACGCGCCGTGCTGCGCGACCCGCAGATCCTGATCCTCGACGAAGCGACTTCGGCCGTCGACAACGAGACCGAAGCCGCGATTCAGCGTTCACTCGAACGGATCAGCGTGGGACGCACCACGATCGTGATCGCCCACCGCCTCTCGACCATCCGCAACGCCCATCAGATCCACGTGCTCGAAGACGGCGAGGTGGTGGAGTCCGGAACCCACGACGAGCTGACCGCGCAGGGCGGCCTGTACGCCGCGCTCTGGCGGGTGCAGACCGGTGCCCGAGGCGCTCAGTCGCGCTGAGCCTCGCCCTGCGGCAGGAGGCGCACCATCACCCCGGTGTCGACTTCCCCTTCCGTGGTGCACCAGTGCGTCGCGCGTCCGGACCAGCCGGTGTCCGTGTAGTGAAGTTTGACGCTGTATCCCCCGCAATTCCCGCACCCCGACGAGAAGCCCAGGATCAGATCACAATCCGCTCCCGCTTCCGTCTGGTCGCAGCCGTAGCCCCAGGACTGGACTTTCCAGTTCACCTTTCGATCGTGGCTCTCGAGCCGATAACGGCCTTGCCAAAGCGTCTTTTCGTCGTGGAGCGTGACCGCTTGCGGGATCGGAATCGCGCTTGCGCCTTCGTCGAGATGGCGCAAAAGAACGAGCTCCTTGCCAAGCAGAAGTTCGACCTGATCCTGAATCGAGAACTGCGCCTCGGGAGCAGCGGGCTGGATCGCTTGGCTGCACGAACCGAGCGCGAATAGGGCAAGGAGGGGCACATGGCATCGCATCTCCGGGAGGTAGACCGAGCCCTGCGAGCAGTTGCCGCGAATCCTGTCACAGATTCCTGAGCCCCTCGTAAACAGGACGAAGATGTCTGCTGCTGCCCCCACCTGGAGCCCCGGCGAGCGCCGCGGGTGATCTGTTCGGCGAAGCGTTCAGCAACCCGCTGGCGCTGGCCTTCATCCTCGAGGCCTTCGCGCTGGTCTTCCTGGTCGGCTGGCTGCTGCGCCGTTGGGGTAGGAAGCGCGTGCCCCTGCCGCAGCTTTTCCTACTGTCGATGATCGGCAGCCTCGCCTTCAGTCTGCCGGTGGCGCTGCTGCTTCCGCCGGGTCGCCATCAGTCCGAAGCCGCCAACTGAAGCACAGCGCGCCCCTGCCCCGTGGGGCCCAGGCAGCTCCTGCCGCTCCAAGTGCCTTGGAGTTCGCCATCCACCAGCTGGAACTCGTACGCATGCGCGTTGTAGCCATTGCCGAGCAGGAGCGCGATCGTAGGCACCTGCTTCATCCGAAGGTCCTCACCGAGACGCTCCTCGGGCGGAAGACTCTGATCGTCGCCCAGGCAGAGATACCAGTGCTGAAAGATCTTGTTGTCGTCAGCGGGCACTCGATCAAAGGCGAGTCGGTCCGCCGCCTGCCCGGCGGGGATCAGACGAAGAACCAGTTGGAAGTCCTCCCAGAACGCTCCTTCCGTGTCGAGGTGGCGGACCTCCAGCTTCTTCCCCACCCAAGCATGCACGCGGTCCTCAAACCCTTGCGCTGCAGGCGCAGGCGACGATTCGTGGCACGCGGCCACGGCGGCGCACAGCACGCCTACCGCGAGGATTTGTCGGGTCAGGGCCACCGATGCAGCCTAGCAGCCAAGCCCTGATCAGGGTGCGGCCCCCGCTTCCGCCGCGCGGCTGAGGTTGCGCAGCATGCGCCGGAAGACGAGCACGTGGAGCGGGTAGATCGCCCACCAGTACAGCAGCCCGAGCAGACCGACCGGATCGTAGAGCGCGGTCTGGCGGATGGTCGCGCCGGTGTCGGTCGGGATGACTTCGAACTCGAGCCAGGCGCGGCCGGGCAGCTTCATCTCGGCGGAGAGGCGCAGCATGCGGTCCGGCTCGTAGGCCTCGACGCGCCAGAAGTCGAGCGCGTCGCCGACCTGCAGATCGTCCGGGTGCGGTCGGCCGCGGCGCACGCCGACGCCGCCTACCAGCAGATCCAGGAAGCCGCGGATTTTCCACAGCCAGTCGAAGCCGTACCAGCCGGTCTTTCCGCCGATCCGCCGGATCGGCGCGAAGGCTGCGGTCGGCCCCACCCGAACTTCGCGCGCGCGCTGATCAACCAGCCGATTGCGGAAGCGGACGCCCACCCAGGAGCGCGCGTCGCCGCCGGAAGAGAAGGCGTCGTACCAGCGACTCTCAATGATCCGCCGCTCTTCGTCGCGCAGCGCCTTGGCGATGCCCTCAGCCATGCCGCGCGGGCGCACCGTGAACACCTCCTGCGCGCTGGCGTCCTGCACCACCGTGGGATGCTTGATCGACTCGATCAGCTTGCGACCGACCCGCGCGTAGATCGGCGTGACCAGGCCCAGCCAGAGACTGGAGAGGCGCGGGGTCAGCACCGGCACACGGATCATCCAGCGCCGCAAGCCGCGCTGCCGCGCATACTCGCGCATCAGATCGCCGTAGGAGACGCGGTCCGCGCCGCCGATCTCGAAGACGCGACTCTGTGGCAGCGGCACCTCGCGCGCCTCGATCAGATAGGCGAGCAGATCCTCAACCGCGATCGGCTGCGCCTCGACCTCGACCCACTTCGGGCAGATCATGATCGGCAGCCGCTCGACCAGCGCGCGCACCATCTCGAAGGAAAGGCTGCCCGAGCCGAGCACGATCGAAGCCTGCAGCTCGAGCACCGGCACGCTGCCCGCGCGTAGGATCGCGCCGACTTCATGGCGGCTGCGCAGGTGCGGCGACAGCGCGTCGCCGTGCGCGAGCCCGCCCAGGTAGACGATGCGCTGGACGCCCGCGGCCTGGGCCGCGGCGCGGAAGTTTTCGGCCGCGCGGCGATCGCGCTCTTCAAAGTCCTCGCTCGCACCCATCGAGTGCACGAGGTAGTAGGCGGTGTGCACGCCATCCAGCGCCGGCGCGAGGGTCGCAGACTGCAGCAGATCGCCTTCGACGACTTCGGTCGTGTCCGCCACGCGGGCCCGCAGCTCGGCCGGCCGGCGCGCCAGGCAGCGCAGCGGCAAGCCGCGCTCTTCGAGGCGTCGGCGCAGGCGACCACCGACGTAGCCGGTGGCCCCCGTCAGCAGAATCAGCTCGGACACTCTCCTGCTTAGGACGGATCCGCCAGGATTCGATCCGGCGCAATCCCGCGGCGCTCGGCCTCTTCGCGTAGCTCGGGCATGACGGCGTCGAGGCAGACGGTGTGGGTGCGTTGGCGGGTCGACCACCACAGCTTGCGGCGGATCGCGTCCTCGGCGCAGTAGAGCAGGTCATGGGCCTGGACCTGGGCGGCGAACGCGGGATCGGCCTTGGCTTGGACCAGGATCTCGCGCGTCACTCCCATCACGCGCAGCGGCTGGCCACGCTCGGCGGCCTGCAGGATGCGCGCCATCAGATCACGTTCGCGCAGCGGATCGACGCCGATCGGCCCGAGCGGAATCCGGTCCCGCTGCAGCCCGAAGAGCTCGTGCATGATCCGCCCGCGCCGCTCGTTGGCGTAGCAGAGGATCAGGAAGAAGAGATGACTGGGACCCCAGCCGTGGCGCTTGGCCGCGGCGCGGATCTGGCCAAACATGCGGCCGCGCTCCTTGTTGGAGAGCAGCTCGACGTTCGACTTGCGCATCTCATCGCGCGCCAGCCCGGCGCGGTAGCCGATCCAGAAGTGCTTGCGGATGAACTGCCAGGTCGTGAGGTCCGGCTTGTGATGCACGCGGGCCTCTGGCACGTGGCGCGGGAACTTCTGCTCGCGCGCGAGTCGCATCAGCAGGCCCGAGTCTTCGCCGCGCAGGTGCGCGGTATCAAACGGCGGCGAGTCACCCAGCCAGGCGCGCCGCAGCGCAAAACCCGAGGTATTGGTGAAGCCGACGTGGCCGTCTTCCGAAGTCGTCAGCGCCTGGATCGCTTCCAGCCGCAGACCTTCGAGGCGCTGCACCATGCTGGCCTCGCCGCTCACCAGCCCCAGCTGGAAGGCGAGGTCTTCCGGGTGAGCCGCCGCGGCCTCGGCCAGCTTGGCGAGCGCGTCCGGCTCGGGTGCGCAGTCCGAGTCGACGAACAGCAGGATCTCGCCGGTGGCCTGCCGCACCCCGTTGTTGCGCGCGGCCGAGATCCCGAGCGGGATCTGCCGCACCACCCGCAGCGGGTAGGCCGTCTCGCGCAGGCCGCGGATCGGCGGCTCGCTGCCGTCATCAACGAGGATCAGCTCGAAGGCGGGCGCGCCCTGCTGCGCGTCCAGCGCGTCCAACAGCTCATTCAGCGCCTCCGGGCGATCCCGGCAGGGCACGACAAGGCTGAGGAGCGGCGCGGTCATGGCACGATCCGGGAGCGCAGTTCCCGGCTTCCTTCATCGGCCAGTCTAGGCCTCGAGCTTGCCTGAATCAGGCCTTGCCGACCGCCCTAAGCCACGGGCCAGACGCGGTTTGGGTTGTCGACCAGGACTTTGGTTTTGAACTCGTCGCGGAAGCCCTCGAGCGCGGCGAAGACCTCGGCATTCGAGCGCAGGTTCTTCACCCCCGGGCTGGGCCAGTCGGTGCCCCACAGGATCTTGTCGCCGAGCAACTCGAGCCGCGGCAGCACCGTCGCCAGCTGCTGCGGCGGGATGCCCGAGAGGTCCATCATCACGTTCGGGTGGCGGCGGCAGACGAAGAAGGCCTCCTCGTACCAGAGCGGCCGACCGCAGTGGGCCATGACCAGCTTGAGCTGCGGGAAGTCGACCGCGACGTCATCGCAGTCCATGGGGTTGCCCAGGTTGGAGCGCGCGCCGGGGAAGACCGAAGTCCCCGTGTGCACCATCACCGGCACGCCGCGCTCTTCACAGGTCTCGTAGAGCACGCGCAGCTCGGGCAGCTTCTCGAGGTAGTCGTTGGCGCGGAATCCCTGGTGCGGCGGGTGCACCTTGATGCCGTCGAGCCGCAGCTCGTCGAGCAGCCGCTCCATCTCGCCGCGCGGGTCGTCGACCCACTCCGGGTCCATGCCGCCCCAGGCCAGGAACTTATCGGGCCGCTGGTCGCGGTACTGGGCGACGAAGTCGTTGGTCGACTGATCGAAGCCCATGATCCGCGGCGCCGGATAGTTGACCAGCCCGCAGCGCGACACCCCCATCTCGTCGAGGTAGTCGGCGAAGGCATGCGGATCGCCCTGGAAGGTCGAGATCAGCTCCAGGTCCGGCCGCCCGGCGGTCATCTTGGCCCGGACCTCGGGCTTCAGCTGCTCCCACGGCTGGATGTGGACGTGGATGTCGACGAAGCCTTCGGCCGGCAGCTGCATGCGGCGGATTCTAGCCGCGGCAGGCCGGGCGCAGCGCGTGCTGCAGCAGGCGCTGGATCAGCACGCGGGTGGCGGCGCGGACTTCAGGGCGTTCGTCCCGGGCGAAGGCCCACAGGACGCCGCCGAAATCGCGGCAGCGGGTCCAGTCGGCGGCCACGGCCCAGGTGCGCAGGAGCTCCAGCTCGGACTCCCGCACCTCCTGGATGCGCTCCGCGTGCATCCGGTCGAGGAAGGCCGTTAGGCTGCGCGCCAGCGGGGGCTGAGTGCGCACCGCGCGCTGGGTGAAAGGCAGAAGACGCGGGCACTGCGCGTTTACGCGCAGGCCCGCGTCGGCCAGACGGTTCGCCAGCGAGGCGGCGTCAAAGTTGGCGGCGAGCAGAGCTGTGATCAGCTCCTCGGGCATCTCGGAGAGCGGGTGCGCCATTTCCTTGTTGAGATTCTATCTCAATATAGGCGGGCAGGCCCGGCTCGCAAGGAGATTTCCGCCCCTACTGGAAGAGCACCTCGCCCTTGAAGGAGTAGAGGATGCCCAGCACCTCGTTGCGGGTCACCGGGTCGACGCCGCGGGCGTCGAGCACGCCCAGCACATCGTCGATCGCGGCCACCAGGTGCGCCTCGTTGAGGTTCATGTCCTTGTGCGCGCTCGGCATGTCGCGGCCCTGGTACTCAGCCGGGCCGCCGGAGCCCATGTTGAAGAAGTCCGCGACGTCGCGCGTCAGCTTCTCCATGTCGCTGTCGGCGAAGAAATCCTTGATCGCCGGGTTGATCGAGTGCGCCTGGACCACGGCCGCGGCGATCTCGTTGATGCCGTCGGTGCCACCGAGGCGATCGTAGAGGGAAGGGGCTTCTGGGGAGGTCATCGGGCCATGCTAGTCCAGCCCCCTGCCTTGTTTCGGATTGCGAGAGGCCGCAACTCCCGGCGGTGGCCCGGGCCCTAAGCTTCCCAGAGCGCCGCCCGCATCGACAGCGAGCCCAGGTCGAAGCCCTCGACCGGGAAGCGCAGCGTGTCGGCCGCGTCGCTCGCGCCGTAGGCATACAGCAGCGGGAACCAGTGATCCGGGTGCGGGTGAGCCTGGCGGGCATCGGGGCCGTCCGGCCAGAGCGCGAGCAGAGCTTCGCTGTCGCGCGCCTCAAGCGCGGCCGTCGCCGCCGCTTCGTAGGCCCGCGCCCAGGCCGGCGTCACCGGCTGGCTCGCCCCCATCTGGGCGAAGGCGTCGCTCAGGTTGTGGGTGATGTTGCCGCTGCCCAGGATCATCACGCCCTCGTCGCGCAACGGCCGCAGCGTCTGCCCCAGCGCAAGGTGCCCAGCGCCGCTCAGGCGCGCGTCGAGGCTCAGCTGCACGACCGGCACATCGGCCTCGGGATAGAGGTGGATCAGCACCGACCAGGCGCCGTGATCGAGGCCCCACTCGAGGTCCAGCTCGACCGGTGCGGCCGCGGCCCCGCTGGCATCCAGCAGCGCGCGCACCTGCTCGGCCAGCGCCGGGTCGCCGGGCGCCGGGTACTGCACCGCGTGCAGCGCCGGCGGGAAGCCGCCGAAGTCGTGGATCGTCCGCGGCTGCGGGGCAGCCGTCAGCAGACTGCCTTCGGTCCACCAGTGCGCCGAAACGCAGAGCACCGCGCGCGGGCGCGGCAGTTCCTTGCCGAGCTGGCGGAAGGCGCGACTGAAGGCGTTGTCTTCGATCGCGTTCATCGGCGTGCCGTGACCGAGAAACAGGCTGGCCGCCCGCGTCGATCCCGCGGCCGCCACCCTTACGAGCGCCCCCCGGGGCGACGCTTGCGCCGCGGGCGCTCGTGTTCGACGAAGTCGCTGGCCCGGCCGCCCTTCGGCTTGCCGCCACGGCGGCGCTTCTGCGGGCCCCCGCCGGAGCGGCCGCGCTTGCGGCTGCCTTCACCGCCGTCCTGCGGCTTGCGCTTGCTCTTCGGCCGGCCGCCGGCCTCGCCCTCGTCTTCCGCCCACTCGGGCTTGCGCACCACGATCAGGTGGTTGAAGCCGCGCAGGAAGAAGTTGGTCTCCTCGGCGGCCTTGTGATAGTTGCCCTTGTCGAGATCCTTGTTGCCGCGCACCACCGCGATGTGGTCGACCATCTCGAAGATCTGGTTGAGCATGAAGACGAAGTGCGTGCCGATCGGCACCATCAGCTGGCGCGTCCAGACGTCGCAGACGTAGAAGGCCGCGCATTTGCCGGGCTTCAGCACCCGCCAGGCTTCCTCGAAGACCTCCTTCATGGCGTCGAAGTAGGCCTGATCGCGCGCGTCCAGCTCGCCGATGCACTCCTTGCGGCCGGAGTACTTCAGGTTCTTGCCGTAGGGCGGATCGCAGAAGAAGAAGTCGACCGAGCTGTCTTCGAGCGGCAGGTCGCGCGCGTCGCTCTCGACCACACCGGGGTGATGCGGCTGCAGGTCAAAGCCGACGCCCTCGCGGCCGGTGTCGGCGCAGACATCGAGGGTCGTACCGCTGCCGCACATGGGGTCGACGACGACCTCGCCTTCCTGGGTGTAGCGCTGGAGCAGGTTCCAGATCACCCAGGACGGGGTGGCGCCGCGGTAGTCGGCGCTGCCCTGCTCGCCCTTGCCGTAGTGCTGCGAGGGGTACTCCCACAGGGTGGTGGTCTGAAGACTCAGCTTGGGGCTGGGCATGGCTTGATTCTTGCGCGAGAACGAGAAACGGGCCGCCCAAACGGACGGCCCGGTGATCTGGTGCCGGGAACAGGGGTCGAACCTGCACTGAGTTTTACCTCAACATGGCCCTCAACCATGCGCGTCTACCAATTCCGCCATCCCGGCAGGATGGACCGAAGATTCTAGCGGCCTTTGGGCCGCCGTCAATCGGGATCCCGGAACGGACCGGGTCGGCCCCGGGCCCCTCCCCGCCCCTAGTCGAGACGGAGCGCCCCGTCGACCACGATGGAGGCCTTGCGGCGGTTGGCCTTGAGCATCAGCGAGGCCCAGTCCAGCCACTGCAGCGGCAGCAGCCCCTGCTGGAATTCCTCGCGGAAGGCCGGCACCTGGCGGGCCCGCTCGTCGGCATCGAGCTCTTCCAGGGCCTGATCGACCGCGTTATCGAGCTGGCGCTGCTGATCGGCGCTGAGACGCCCGTCGGTGTTGAACAGCTGCTGCTTGAGCCGGCTCTCGATGCCGGGGCGCTCGGCGGCGTACTTCTGGTCCATGGAATCGCGGAAGCGGGCGACGGCGTAGTCCTCGGCGACCTTGTCCAGCCAGGGACGGGCCTCCGAGGGCTCCATCCAGACGAACAGGCTGACGCCGGCCTCGATCGAATCCATCGCCGAGCGGAACTTGTCGGTGCTCGACAGCTTCTCCTTGCGCGGGTCGCCGGCGATCGAGCGCATCGACAGCTCGGAGATCTTGGTCGCGTAATCCCAGTGGTTGCAGATCATGACCGCCTTCAGCGCCGGAATGTCGGCCAAGATGATCTCGCCTGTACCGGGAATCGCCGGGGAGCTGAAGGACTTGCCGCTCGCGCCGCCGGCCAGCGGCAGATTCCATTGCCGCACCTCGCCGCCGACCAGGCGCTGCATATCGCGCGCGATCATCGCCTGGAGATCCTCGTAGGAAGAACCGCCGGTGGCTCGAGCAAGAATCGCGATCGCCGGCACCGGGGTGTCGTCGTGCTCGATCTTGTTGTCGCCGGTCTTCTCCGGGTAATCGTTGCGGCGCATCGCGATGAAGATGCCCGGCTGGAAGTGCACCGAAAGCGCGCGCAGCAGATCGACCATGCCGTTGTAGCGGCCGGTGCCGGTGGCAATCTCGTCGAGCAGCCGACGCGTTTCGGCGTCCATGGCCCCTTCGATCTCGATCAGCACCTCGTCGGTGCGGCCGGCAAAGCCCGAGAAGAAGAAGCTGTCCGAGGGCACCAGCCCGGCGAAGTCGCGGATGCGATTGACCGACACCGAGGACGACTCCAGCCAGTTCTTCTGAAACTCGCTGGTGGCCCGGCTCGAGTCCACATCGCCCGAAAGCCGCACCTGGAAACGCTTGCCGGGCAGCCAGTAACCGGAGGCGATGCGCAGCAGATCGGTGGTGAAGAAGGACGAGAAGGCCCGCGTCACGAAGCCAGGTTCGTCGCCCTGCGGCGGGAAGCCGGGCAGGCGATCGCGCAGGCGTTCCCAGCGCATGAAGACCTCGATCGGCTGATCGCTCTCGCCGAGGAAAGCCGTGACGTTGTCGTGGAAGACCGAGGCGAAGGCCAGCGAATCCTCGCCCTTCTTTAGCTCGAGGTCGGCTGCCTTGTCCAGCCACTCGGCGCTGCTCGCCAGCATCACGATGTCGCGGGTGCGCGTGAGGTAGGCGTCCTTGCCTTCGAAGAAGCCCGGCAGTCGGTAGTAGTCGCCTTCCTTGACGATGCCCAGGTCCTCCGGCAGCTTGTCGCGGACGAAGTCGAAGTTCAGCATCGCCACGCCAGCCTTGACCTTGAAGCTGACCCGCAGCATCAGCACCCCGTCAAAGCCGGCTCCCAGGCCGGGCTCACCACGGCCGGCCAGCGCCACTTCGCGCAGGAAGTCGCTCTTCAGGCTGAGGCCGGCCGGGACCGCGCCGGTCATCTCGCCGAGCTGGCCGAACAGCGCGCCCAGCCCGGTGCGCTCGGCCCACTGGTCGATCCCGCCGCCGGCCTCGAGCTCGTCGTAGACCTCGGTGGCCTTGAGATCGCCCCAGACCGCCGGCTCGGGGAAGCGCGCGAAGCTCGACCCGGCGTCCTGCCAGCGGAAGAAGTACTCCACATCCCGCGGCACGATGCTGGCGGTGTCCTCGAGGGGGTCCTCGAGGGGGTCAAACACGAAGCTGGCGAACAGCAGGTAGCCCACCCCCACGATGCCCACCAGCACGGTCAGGGCGATCAGCAGGCGGCGGCTGGTGAAGAAAGCGCGCAGTCGTTGCAGCATCGGCTCGTCGATTCTCGGTTCGCGGCGCAGAGTTGCCTAGAATTCCCTGCGGACAGCCCCGGCACCCCATTGAGCACGACTCCTACCCTTCGACTTGCCGAGCGCGTCGCGCGCCTGGCCCCCTCCGCAACGCTGGCTTTGGTGCAGAAGGTGCGCGAGATGCGCGCCGAAGGGATCGAGGTGCTGGCCTTGACGGCCGGCGAACCGGATTTCACGCCACCGCGCGCCGCCGAAGAGGCGGGCATCGCGGCGATCCGGGAAGGGCGCGGGAAGTACACCCCCGCATCGGGTACCCAGACGCTGCGCGAGGCTATCTGCGAGCATATCCAGCAGGACATCGGCCTCTCCTACGCACCGAGTGAAATCGTTGTGACGAATGGGGCCAAGATCGGCATTGCCCAGGCCCTGCTGGCGCTGGTGCAGGCCGGAGACGAGGTCGTGATCCCGACCCCCAGCTGGACCAGCTACCCCGAAATCGTCGGCATCGCCGATGCCACGCCGGTGCTCGTGCCCTGCGGGCCGGACCATCTGCCCCGCGTTGCGGATCTCGAAGCCGCGCGCACGCCGCGCACCCGCGTGCTGCTGCTGAATACCCCCAGCAACCCGACCGGGGTGGTCTACCCGGAAGCCACGCTGCGCGAGCTGGGCGAGTGGGCGCTGGCCCATGACATCGTCGTCCTCTCAGACGAGATCTACGCCGCGCTCACCTTTGATGGCGCGGTACACCGCTCGCCGCTCGCGGTGGTGCCCGGTCTGCGCGAGACCTCGGTCTGGATCGGCGGCATGTCCAAGGCCTACGCGATGACCGGCTGGCGCATGGGCTTCCTGGCCGCGCCCGAACCGCTGGCTAAGAAGATCGGCGCGCTGCAGTCGCAGCTGGCCGGTTCGCCGTGCGCGATCTCGCAGGAGGCCAGCGTCGCCGCGCTGCGCGAGGGTGCCGCCGAGCGCGAGGCAATGCGCGCCGCCTTCGAGAGCCGTTCGCAGCTGGTCGTTGAAGGTCTGCGCGCGATCCCCGGCCTCGAGTGCGCGATGCCGCAGGGTGCGTTCTACGCCTTCCCCAGCCTCGGGGCCTACCTGGGCAAGACCGAACCCACGACCGGGCGCCGGATCGACTCCGGCGACGATCTGGCCGAGCTGCTGCTCGAACTGGACCGCGTCTCCTTCATCGGCGGCGGCGCCTTCGGCAAGCCCGACGCCTTCCGTTTGTCTTTCGCGGCTTCGGAAGAAGTCCTACGAGAAGCCCTGCGGCGCATCGCGGCGCGGCTCGCCACGCTGAGCTAAATGGGTCTGATCATCATCATCGCGTCGCTGACGCTGGCGACTTCTTTTCTCTGCTCCCTGTTCGAAGCGGCGCTGTACGCGGTCAGCCCCTCGCAGCTGGAGCTGCTCAAGAAGCGCAAGGTGCGCGGTGCCCAGCGCCTGGCGCGGCTGCGCACCGATGCCGAGGAGTCGATCGCCGCGATTCTGACCGTCAACACCATCGCGCACACCATCGGCGCCGCCTGGTGCGGCGCGCTGGTCGCGGCCGAGTACGGCGACGATGCCTTCGGCTGGTTCGCCGCGATCTTCACCTTCCTGGTGCTCGCGCTGACCGAGATCGTGCCGAAGAGCGTCGGCTTCCGTTTCGCGATGGTCCTCGGGCCGCGGGTCGCCTGGCCGCTGCAGGTCATGGTGTGGCTGTCCTGGCCGATCGCCCGCCCGGCGCGCTGGGCGATGCGTGCGCTGACCGGCGGCGAGCCGCAGCACGGCCCGACCGAAGAGGAGATCCTGGTCTTCTCGCGCATGGCGGCCAAGCAGGGCAAGGTGCGCAACGAAGAGCACGAATGGGTCAAGAACGCGCTGCGTCTCGACCAGACGACCGCCGGTTCGCTGCGCACCCCGCGCCCGGTGGTTAATCTGCTGCCGCTTGAACTGACGATCGGCGCGGCTTCGGCGCAGCAAATGGATCAGGTCCACAGCCGCGTTCCGATCGTGGCCGAGATCGGCTCGGACGAAGTCGTCGGCATGGTCTACCGCCGCGAGCTGCTCGAGCACGTGGTGCGCGGGCATCAGGACAAGCCGCTCGCCGACATCCTCCATCCGATCCGCCACGTGCCCGAGAGCATGCCGGGCCACGCGCTGATGCGGGTCTTCCTGCGCGACCGCAAGCACATGGTCGCCGTAGTCGACGAATACGGCAGCTTCGAAGGAATCGTGACCCTCGAGGACGTCCTCGAAGCGCTGCTCGGCGAGGAGATCGTCGATGAGCACGACGAGGTCGTGGACATGCAGGCGCACGCGCGCCAGCAACGCAGGGATCGCTGATTCGGGTTAGGCTTAGGGCATGCTTATCTCGCTGCTCACCCTGGTTTCGATGGCTCCTGCCCAGGAGCCGGTGGGCGGCTGGCATGCGCCGATCTGGTCGATCGATTCGGACCTCGGGCAGGGCGTTCAGGCGAAGCCTCTGGTCGATTTTGACGGTGACTCGGTACCCGAGGTCTTCGTTCAGCACGGCACAGTCGGAGAACTGGTCTCCGGGGCGACCGGCCTCGCCTTGATTCGCCAGCAGGTCCCTTTCGGTGGCGCGCATGCGGAAGCAGCCGACCTCGACGGCGACGGCGCCCCGGAGCTCGTTCTCTTTGAGCCGGACTACTCCGAGGCGGGGCTGACGCAATGCGGCCGGATCACCGCCTGGGCAGGCGCGCCGCTGCAGCCGCTGTGGCGTGCGCGGGGTGAGCAGGCTCAGGACCAGCTGGGGCGCAAGGCCGAGCTGGTGGACATGAGCGGCGATGGCCTGCCCGAAGTGCGGCAGCTGCGCGGGATTGCCGGCGCAAGTGCGGCGATCGTTCTGGATGGTCGCACCGGGCAGCGCGTCTGGAGCCACCGCGGGCTGGCCTACGACTGGCTGGACTGGTGCCCGGATCTCGATGGGGATGGCATCGATGAAGTTCTGCTCGGACGGCAGAGCGGTCTGGCCGCCCTGAATGGCGCCGACGGTCAGCTGCTGTGGCAGAGCAGCAGCTATTTCAACCAGTCGGTGCGCTGGGACAGCCTCACCGTGGGCGAGCTGGATGGCACCGCCGGACTGGAACTGTGCATCGGCGTACCGCGTTACCGGCCGAGCGGCGCGAGCAACCCCGGCGCGATTCAAGTAGTCCAGGCCGAAAGCGGCATCCTGGCCTGGGAACAGAAAGCGAGCGTCCAGTTCGACCGGATGGCCGAGCAGATCGTCCTGACGGACAGGAATGGCGATGGTCGCGAGGAAGTGCTGTCGCTCAGCACTGAACAGGCTGTCCTGTTCGACGGCGGGAACGGCAACGCGATCTGGACGCGCTCGCTCGACTCAGTCGGCAAGCCGCATGAGATCCTGCTCTTCGATCTGACTGGTGACCAGCGCCTCGACTTCGTCACCTGGAGGCTGCAAACTCCGGGCTTCCTTGAGGCCTTTGATGGCGTCAGCGGCGCGTCGCTTTGGCGCGTCGATGCCAACCTTGCGGAGGAGAGCTTCCGCAATGGTCTGCAGACTGACCTCGACGGCGATGGAGTGACGGATTTCCTCGTCGCGAGTCCGGAGGCCACGGTGCAGTCGATCTGGAACGGTGTGGTCCGCGCCATCTCCGGGGCAAACGGCCAAGCGCTTTGGGGGCTGACGGGCACGTCCAACTTCAGCCGCTGGCACTCGCCGAGCTCGATGGCACACCCGGCCCAGAGGTTCTGGTGCAAGCGCCCGGCCCGCCAAACTCCAGCCCGGATTCCGGCCTGTATGCGGTCGACGGAGCCAGCGGCCAGCAGCTCTGGTTCTCGCCGCAGCCGGCGATCTCGGTGGACTATGAACAATGGACCATCGCCGACCTGGACCACGACGGCGCCGAGGACTGGCTCGCAGTCGGGCCCGCGGAAGGCAGCGAAGAGTCGCGCGTGCGTCTCGCGAGCGGCACGAATGGCAACCTGCTCTGGGCCCACCGGCTGCCCAGCGCCGAGCGCAATCTGCCCACGGTCGTCCTGGCGGTGTTCCCAGATCTGAACGGCGATGGCGTCGACGAAGTGCTGTGGACCCGCGCTCTTCGCGACGGCAGCGAGCAGCTGGAGGTGGTCTCCGGCGCCGATCTCGACTACCGCGCCGGGCTGGTCGCGAGTGCGGACCAGCTCTCGCTCGGCGCCGGCGGCACGATTCAACTTGATCTGGCGATGCCCGCTGCCAGCGCGCGGCACTTCTTCCAACTGCTCGCCTCCACCCGCGGCACGGGCCCCACCGAGTTCATCGGCCTGAGCGTCCCGCTCAGCTCAGGGCCGATCTTCCAGCGCCTCGCCAGCGGCCTGGACCGCGGCGTCTTCCGTCCACAAATCGGCCGCCTCGATGCCGCCGCGCAGGCACAGATCGACATGCAGGTTGCGCCCGGCATGTTTGGCGGCACGCTGGTCGGTCGCACGCTGCACATCGCCGTGATCACTCAGCCCACGCCTAGCGTGGCGCCCGAGCGCGTGACCCAGGCGGTCGCGATTCAGCTGCTGCCCTAAACGAGCCCTGGCTTTCAGGCTGGCGCGTTGCCGTAGACCAAACTACCGGTGTCGCCACGGCTGGGCGTCAGCACGTTCGTGGTGCCGGGGAAGAACTCGTTGGCGATCTCGCCGAGGCGGGCGAGGACGCTCTCGTCGCGAGTGAGCGCCAGCACATAGAACTTCCACATGCGCTGGTAGGACTGCTCCAGGTCGGCGAGGCGCGGGACGTGCTCGGCGAAGTCATTGAGCGGCGCGAGCGAGCTCTCGCCCGGCCAGCGCACCAGCATCCGCGCCTGCTTCAGCTGCATGCGCGCCGCCGGGCAGTAGATCAGCACCGGTACATCCTGGCCGGTGGCCCGCTTTAGTTCGGCGCCGAGCTGCTGCTCGACCTCGCGGCGCGTCTCGGCGGTACCGGCGCCGAAGTACTTCTCGATCAGCTGATCCTGCGCCTCGCGGTTGGCGTAAACCGGGTACACCGCGGCGCGCTTCGGGATCTTGCGCGAGCGCAGCGCGTCGACGTAGACGCGCAGCCGCTCCGCCGCCTGCGGATCGGAGATCTGCGCGCGGTCGAGCAGGTCGATCATGCCGGCGTCAGTGCTGCGCTGCAGCTGCGCAAACTCAATCGCGCCATCGAGCAGCGCGATCTCGACTGCCTTCGCGACCAGCGCGCCAGCCGCGATCTTGGCGTGGTGGTAATAGACGCGCTCGCTGAAGTAGTAGCGCGCCTCGAGGCAGCGCAGGATCTCGCTGAGCAGCGCTTCCTTCAGATAGCCCTTGCGACCCAAGTCGACGTAGAGCTGCTGGGTGCGCCGGTCGACCCGGAACATGTTGAAGATCCGCGGGTCGTAACCCAGGTGCAGGCCGGTGAACATGGCATCACGCGCCAGGTAATCGAGCATGTCCGCGTCGATCGTGCCGCTGACCAGGCCGCGCCAGTAGGCCGGCACCTCGGAGGCGCGCGGCGAGCTGCTGGGCGCCAGGATGGCCAAGACTTCTTCGCGCACCCCGGTGGCCGCGAGCGCCTGCCCCAGGCCGGTGTCATCGCCGAACATCGCTTCAAAGCGCTCGGCGTTGTCATGGCGCGGAAGCAGCCCCGTCTGGTCTTCGATGTTGTGCCCGAAGGGCAGGTGCGTGGAGTCGTGCACCAGCGCCGCGAGGCGCACGATGCGCAGCTCGTGCTGGTCAAAGCCGCCGTAGCGCCCGCCGCCTTCGCGATCGCGCACCGTGTTGATCTCGCGCACCATTCGCGACACCAGGTGCGCCGTGCCGATCGAGTGCTCGAAGCGCGAGTGCTGCGCCCCCGGATAGACCAGATAGGCGGCGCCGAGCTGGCGCACGTGGCGCAGGCGCTGCATCTCGGGCGTATCGAGCAGCCCGAGCTCTTCGCGGGTCAGCGGGATGTCCCCGTGGACGGGGTCACGAACGACGTTTTCGAATTGCAGCACGACGCGGGCGGGAAGAAGGTTTCGCCGAAGCGGTGGAACTTGCTTCCTCCTCCATCGCTGCCCCCTGGGCAACGGCCACCAGACGGTCGCGCTCGATGCGGGTGAGCGGGCGCAGGCCGCCACGGCGGACACCCTTCACCCCGAGCTCGCCGATGCGCACCCGCTTGAGCCGTTTGACCCCAAAGCCGTGGCGGGCCAGCAGTCGGCGCACCTCGCGGTTGCGGCCCTCGCGGAGCACCAGCTCGAGCGAAGTGCCGGCCTTGGTGCGGCGCACGATCTTGACCCTCTCCGGGACGACCTTCTGGCCGTCGATCCACGCACCTTCGCGGATCGCGTCCAGATCCTGCTGGCGCACGATCAGCGGCGTGAAGACCACGTAGGTCTTCGGCACCCCGAAGGAGGGGTGCATCATCATGTGCGCAAAATCGCCGTCGTTCGTGAGCAGCAGCAGACCCTCGCTGTCCTCGTCGAGCCGGCCCACGGGATAGACCCGCGAAGGCACGAGGTGATCGACCAGATCGCCCACGCGCGGGCGCGTCTCGCGCTTGTCCGCGGTGCAAAGCACGCCGCGCGGCTTGTAGAACAGGTAGTAGAGGCGCCGGACATCGCGGACCGGCTGGCCGTCGACGCGGACCTCATCGTCCGGCTGCACCCGGTAGCCCGGATCCAGGCGAATCTCGCCGTTGACCTCGACGCTGCCCTCCTGGACCAGCGCATCGCACTTGCGGCGGGAATCCACCCCGCGCTCGGCGAGCCAACGATTGAGGCGCACTCCGCGCTGATCCAGCACCCCGGACTCGGGCGAATCGGTCGAAGCGACCAGGCCGTGCGCGTTGCGGCGCTCGGACCGGCTGACCTTCGGCGCCCCACGGCCGTGATGGCCGGGTTTGCGCCGATTTGTGCGCCTTTTGCGGGGGTTGTTGCGGGACATCGGAGGAAGAAAGCCCGGTAGTGTACCAAGGACTCCGCCGGCCGCAGCGTGGCCTGGAACGGTGTTTGGGGACCGCGCGAGTGTGCGATCCCGAACCTGCGAGCAGCGTCGCAGGAAATCCGCCCGAGCAATCTGCTCGGCGGCACAGAAATCAGGCGAGTCTTGGGCGTGGGGACTCGTTCGTCCCGGTGCAACCCAGGACGATGATCACTTTTCTGACCTTCCTACTCGCCTGCTATCTCTACTACCTCGGGCACATCGTGGTGCACATGTGCGCGCACCGAACACTCGCGCGCAGCCCCCGGGTGAACTGGTTGATCGGGAACCTCCTTTCCTCGCTGCACCTGATGGTGTTCAGCGGCTGGCGCGCCGCGCACGTGCTGCACCACCGCTACACCAACACCGAGCGGGACCCGCACCGGGTCGACTGCGGCGTGGTGAAGTACCTCTTCACCCATTACTACAAGCTGTCCAAGAACGTCTGGGACGCGGCGGCTTTCTGGAAGTCGGTCGGCCCCCCGCTCGTGATCTACACCGGTCTACTGATCTGGGGCTACTCCGCCGGCTCCGGCGACCAGG
>PAHY01000058.1 GCA_002705055.1 Planctomycetota bacterium | reverse complement strand
GCTTGCGGCACCGCGCCCCGCTGCGGGTGGTCCGGCTGCTGCGCCCGGTTTCGGGCCGGCCGCGCGTCCGCTGCGAGTTTGACCCGCGCCCGGACTATGGCCTTGAGAAGCCCGACCTGCTGCGCACCGAGACCGGGCTGAGTTTCGTCGGTGCCGGCGAGCCCTTCTCGCTCACCAGCAACCTGCCGGTCGACTACATCCTCAACGGTTCGGAATTTGCGCTCGACCTGCCGCGCTTCTTCGTGCTGGACTACGGACTGCCGCAGGGCTTCGCGCACATCGACGACGTCAAGCGCGACCTCGACCTGACGATCGCCGGTTGGCGCCAGTGGGTGCAGAACTCCAATCTGCCCGGTTTTGCCGACGCCGCCGTGATCCGTTCGGCGCTATGCCTGAAGCTGCACGCCTACGAGGGCACCGGCGCCATCATCGCGGCCACGACGACCAGCATCCCCGAGGCCATCGGCGAACCACGCACCTGGGATTACCGCTACTGCTGGCTGCGCGATTCGGTTTTCACGGTCGAGGCGCTGCGCCGATTGGCGCACTTCCAGGAAGGCCGCAACTTCCTGCGCTTCGTGCTCGACGTCGCGGAAAGCGGGCCGCTACAGCCGCTCTACGGCATCGGCGGCGAGCGCGAGCTGCTCGAGCGCGAGCTGGATCACCTGGCCGGGTACAAGGGCACGAAGCCTGTGCGGGTGGGCAACGCGGCTGCCGAGCAGCTGCAGACCGACCTGATGGGGGAGGTGGTGCTCTGCCTGCGCACGATGCTGGTGGATGAACGCGTCGACTTCCGCGACCCCTCGGTGTGGATGCCGCTCCTGAAGCGGATGGTCCACGAATCGATCGAGGCCTTTGAGGTCCCGGACCTCGGCATCTGGGAGTACCGCGGCAAGCCGCTCCTGCATACCTTCTCGCGGGCCATGTGCTGGGCTGCCGTGCACCACGGCGCGGCCGTCGCCGAACGCCTCGGCGAAGACGAACTGGCGGTCGCCTGGCGCGCAGAAGCAGATTCGATGCGCGAGCAGATTCTGGAACGCGGCTACAACGAGAAGCTCGGCATGTTCACGCAGAGTTTCGGTTGCGAGAACCCTGATGCGGCCAACCTGCTACTGCCTTCGATCGACTTGATCGAACCGACCGACCCGCGCTTTTTGTCCACGCTCGATCGCTACCGCGAGCTGCTGGTGCGCGAGCGGGGCGTGATGCGTTACATCCACGAGGACGACTTCGGCTCGCCGAGCAGCACCTTCACGATCTGCTCCTTCTGGTGGATCGAGGCTCTGGCCCTGTCCGGACAGCTTGAGGAAGCCATCGAGATGTTCGAGACGGTGGTCGGCCACGCCAACCCGATGGGCCTCTTCTCCGAGGATATTGACGCAGCATCCGGCGAACTGCTGGGCAACTTCCCGCAGGCATACACCCACGTGGGCTTGATTAACGCGGCGATGACGATCGGCACGCTGCTCAAGGCGCGCGGCGGGCACTTCCACGCCTGGGTCTGAGCAGGGAATTTTGGGGCGTGAGGCTGGCCATTCGTGGCTAAACTCAATTCGTGGCCCTCTCCTCCCCACTTGCGAGGGTTGCCGTCGTTCTATCCCTGCTGCCGCTCGTGAGTTGCGGCAAGGAGGAACAACCGACAGGCGCCGGCGGTGACGTCGAGCCTCTAGAAGGCAACCAAGTGCTCTTCGTGACCCCTGGCCAGGCCGATGCCTCGGCCATCCAGGATGAGCTCGCGCGCCGTGACGCGAGCTTCGACGGCTGGGATACCGAAGTCCTCCACGATCACGCCAAGCACACGCTCAAGGACTGGATGCATGAGTTGCTCGACCCCGAGCACGCCAGCATGGAAACCGTCCTCGGTCATGGCTCGGATGCCTTCGTCGCCAGCGCACCGCTGGTGCGCGATGGCCTGCAAGCGGCCCGCGACGCGCACGGCCTCGTGGTGCGGCGCGCAGAAGCCGAGCCGGAAGAGCGTCAGGACTTCGCGACCTTGTGCGAGGCCTACCGCGCTCGACTCGAAGGCTCGGCGCACGCCCACGCTGACGTCAAGATCTTCTCGGTCGAGCCGCTCGGTGACGAGCACTATGCCACCAAGGCCTACGTCTCGACGCTGATCGAGCAGCCCGATGGCTCGCAGCAGCAGATCAACCATCAGTGGCGCCTGCACTGGACCGGCACGCCCGAGGTCGAGCACCCCAAGCTGCGCGAGATCGAGACTCTTGCTTATGAAGAGATCGACACGCCGCGTTCGATCCTGGCGGATCTGACCGAGCATGTCTTCGGCAGCTTTGAGCACTATCAGGACGAGTTCCTGCTCGGTGCCGGCGAGTGGTATCGCCGCAAGGACCGCCTGACCGGCAACTCGTACATGGGCTGGCAGGGGCTGGCGATTGGCGATGTCAATCAGGATGGTTACGAGGACATCTACGTCTGCCAGCCGGGCGGCCTCGCCAACCGCCTTTTCCTGCGCCAGGCCGATGGCACAGTGACCGAGACTTCGGTGGAAGCCGGCGTGGCCTTCCTCGACAACACGCGCGGGGCGCTGCTGCTCGACCTCGACAATGACGCCGACCAGGATCTGATCGTCTCGATGGGGCCCAACCTGGTGGTGGCTTACAACGACGGCACCGGCAAGTTCGGCAACATGGTCCCGCTCAACTGTCGTGATACCGGCTTCGTGCACGGCATCTCGGCGGCGGATATCGACCTCGATGGCGACCTCGACCTCTACGCCTGCGGCTACAACCTCGCCGGCGAATCCGGTGCGCTCGGCGGCGGGATGCCGGTGCCATACCACGACGCGGACAACGGCGGTCGCAATGCCATGTGGCGCAACGATGGCCCCGGCCAGTTCACGGATGTCACCGACGAGCTGGGCCTGAATCAGAACAACTCCAAGTTCTCCTTGGGTGCGCTGTTCGAGGACTTCGATGCCGATGGCGACCTCGACCTGTACGTGACCAATGACTTCGGTCGCAACAACTACTACCGCAACGACGGCGGGCGCTTCTCCGACGTCGCGATGGAAGTCGGCCTCGGCGAGCTTGCCGCAAGCATGGGCGCGAGCGCGGCGGATTACGACCGGGATGGAGATATGGACATCTACCTGTCCAATATGTTCAGCTCGGCCGGTCTGCGGATCGTCACGCAGGCCGACTAGTGGCGTCCCGATGAGCGTGACCAGGCGGACAGCTTCCTGAGCCACGCCCGCGGCAACTTTCTGCTGGTCAACCAGGGCGACGGCACCTTCGTCGATCAGACCGAGGTCGCCGGCGTCGAACTAGGCCGTTGGGCCTGGGGCGCGCGCTTCGTCGATTTCGATAATGATGGCTTCGACGACATCTACGTTCCGAACGGATTCGTCACCGGGCCCGACACCGGCGACTTGTGAAGTTTTTTCTGGCGGCGCGTGACGCTGCAAAGTCCGAAGAAGAACGAAGAACGGAACGCCGATCCCTACCTGGAGTCCTGGCAGGCCATGACGCACATGATCATGGAGCAGGGTGCATCCTGGAGCGGTCGCGAGAAGAACTGCGCCTACCTCAACATGAACGATGGACGCTTTGCGAATGTCTCGCAGGCGACCCACGCGGACTACGGGGATGACGCCCGCGCTCTGGCTCTGATCGACTGGGATCACGACGGAGCGCTCGACCTGCTGATCAAGAACCGCACGGCCCCGCGCCTGCGTTTCCTGCGCAACCAGGTCGGACAGGACGCGCACTGGGTGCAGTTCAAGCTGCGCGGCACCGGCAAGAGCAACCGCGATGCCATCGGCGCGCACGTCACCGTCAAGCGTGACGGTCAGTCCGATTCCGTCGCGACTCTGCGCGCTGGCGATGCCTACCTCTCGCAGAGCTCGCGCTTCCTGCACTTTGGCCTGGGGGATTCCGCGGCGCCCATGCAGGTCGAAGTTCGCTGGCCGGATGGCCAGGTCGAGAGCTTCGCGGGGGTGGCCAGCGACAAGATCTACCGACTGGTGCAGGGTTCCGGCCAGGCGGTGGTCATCGAGCGTCCGCCGGTCACCAGCATGGCTTCGGCGCCGATCAGCAAGCCCAGCCCTTCGACCACCGAAGAGCGGCGCATCGTGCTGGTGGACCGTCTGCCGATGCAGCCCTTCCCGCTGCCTTCCTACGCCGACACCGAACGCACGGTGGCGAGCTTCGAAGGCGGGCCGGTGCTGATCAACCTCTGGGGCCTGACCTGCGCCAACTGCTTCAAGGAGCTCGCTGAGTTCCACGACGCCGCCGATCGGCTTGCTGCCGCCGGTCTGCGCGTGGTGCCGCTCTCGACGGACCCTGCCGATCAGCAGGAGAAGGCGCAGGAGACCATCGTCAAGATGGGGCACGGCGAGTTGGCGGGTCCGACGGGCGAAGCGCAGTTCGACATGCTGCAGATGCTCTTCACCGAACTACTCGGCCCGAACGCTCCCAGCTATCTGCCCAGCAGCCTGCTGCTGGATGCCGAAGGCCGCGTCTGCGTGGTCTATCAGGGTCCGGTCAGCGTCGAGACTCTGCTCGAAGACGTCGCCAGCCTAGGCAAGATGCGGGCGGGCGCCCGCGGCACCGGCCAGCTTCAGGATGGTCGTTGGCTCGCGGATCGCCGTCGTGACTTCGCCGGCCTCGCCGCAGGACTGCGGGCCGCCGGGCACACCGAACTGGCGAGCTACTACGAAGAGCTGGCTGCGCGCGACGCCGCGCCGCGTTGAGCCTCGACCGAAGGCTGATCGCTGGGTAACTCGGCCGCCACTTCGACGATCTCGTCGAGGAGGCGGTCGAGTTGCGCTTCCGTGACTTCGGGGTTCATGGTCACCATCCGGATGGCCTCGACCCCGCCACAATCGCCGTAGCCGACGACTGCGTCACCGCGCTCGTGCAGCAGGTCGCAGATGCGTGGGCTGGACTTGCCCGGCACGACGAAGTTAATCATGGTCAGCGGCGGCTGCTCGCAGAGCTCGAACTCGGGGCGTTCCTCGACGCGCGCGGCAAGATAGCGAGCCAGCTCGAGCTGGCGCTCCAGGCGCGCTTCCCAGCCTTCGTCTCCCAGGAACTTCCAGGCGGCCCAAAGCTTGAGGGTGTCGTTGCGCCGGCCGCACTGAATCGAGCGGCGGCCGGGGTTGAGGTGATCGTCGTCGACCTGGAAGAGGTACTCGGCGGCCTCCGAAAGATTGCGCACCAGCACTTCGCGGTCGCGCACCAGCAGCGCCGAGCAGGTCAGCGGGACGCCCATCATTTTGTGGGCGTCCCAAGTCACCGAATCGGCGTGCTGGATGCCCGCGAGCTTCGCGCGCTCGGTCGGGTGCAGCAGCAGCGATCCGCCGACGGCGGCGTCGACGTGCATCCAGATGTCGTGCTCGGTGCAGATCGCGGCGATCTCTTCGAGCGGATCAAAGGCACCGCGCACGGTCGTGCCCGAAGTGGCGATGACCACGGCGGGGAGGTGACCCGCGGCCAGATCCTGTTCGATGGCGCGTCGCAGCGCGGCCGGCACCATCGCGCCGGCGTCATCGACTTCGATCTGGCGGACATTCTCCCGGCCCATGCCGAGCACACCCGCGTTCTTGACCACCGAATAGTGGCCGGTGCCGTTGACGTAGGTGATCAGCCGGGCCGCTGGGGCACCGTGATCCCGCATCTCCGGGGCGGCCTGGTTGCGGCCGAGCATCGCGCCGATCAGATTGGCCAGCGAACCGCCGGGGACGAAGGTGCCGTCGCCGTCCGGCATACCGGCAAACCGGAGCATGCGCTGCAGCACTTCCCACTCGAGCAGCACCTGCGGGCCGCCGGCCTTGTAGGTGTACATCGAGACATTGAGATAGGACGCAATGGTCTCGGCGGCAGCAGCGATCGGGATCCGGCCCGCGAACAGCTGGTTGTAGAAACGCGGATCCGAGCTTCGAGGCGTCTCGGCCACGATCTCCCGGAGAGCTCCTAGGACTTCGGATTCGCTGATTCCGGCGCGATCCAGGGCCAGGGTCTCCCGGCAGCGCAATGCCTCCGGTCGGACTCGGGGGCGGGGAGCGGATTTCGCCTCGGCCTCGAGCAGGCTCTGGATGATTTGAGAGGTCTCTTCGACGATCTCTTGCATGGTTTGGCCCCTGGGGCCCAAGCCCTTACCTTAACGCAGGATCGCGGGGGCTTCCAAGCGGATTCAATCGGTAGGCCGTGGCAAGCGGCGAAGCGGGTGGCGGGGCGGCGCACGGGAAGACGTTTCTGTGGCATGAGCTCCGCCACCTGCACTCTCGCCCCATTCCGAGGAGCGCAGAAGCCTCAGCCTGCGCTAAAGTCCTTGCAGGCTACGGCACTCTCACCACGACGCCGTGGTCGTCATTTTCGATTCATGACTGACTCCCTGGACGACCTGACGCAGCTGCTCCGCCGTTCAGGCGACGACCCCGCTGTGGAAGAACAGCTTCTGGGGCTTGTTTACGGCGAGCTGCGCCGGATGGCTGCGCGCTTCATGCAAGGCCAGAATCAGGGGCACAGCCTGCAGCCCACGGACCTGGTGCACGAGTGCTTTCTGAAGATCCACCGCCGCGACGCCGACACCTACGCGAATCGCAATCACTTCCTGGCGGTGGCGGCGCGGGCGATGCGCTCCATCCTGGTCGATCATGCGCGTGCCAAGGGGCGGCAGAAGCGCAAGGCTGGCGAGCATCGCGTCCCGCTCGACGACTGGGTCGTCAGCTTTGAAACTGCCTCCGATGACCTGCTGCAGGTCAACGAGGCCCTGAACCGTCTGGAACTGCAGTCCCCCGAGGCCGCCAAGGTGGTCGAGCTGCGCTTCTTTGGCGGCTACTCCTATCCCGAGGTCGCGGACATCTTGGGGATCTCCGCGCGTACCGTCGAGCGCAAGTGGCGCTTCGCTCGATCTCAACTGAAGCTATTGCTCCGTGGCTGAGCCCGACTTCGCCCGTATCCAACGCATCTTCGAGGAAGCTGTCGAGCTTCCCGCCGCCGAGCGTGCGGCTTTTCTCGATCGCGCCTGCGCCGACGACCCCGAGCTTCGCGCGCGGGTCGAAGAGTTGCTCGCCGCCGATGCCGAACTCGATGAGTTCCTCGAGCCGCCGCAGGGCTTGGCCTTGCCCGCCGACCGCCTGCGGCAGGAAGCGGAAGACTTCCTGCCCGAGGAGCAGATCGGCGGCTACCAGCTGCTGCGCGAGCTGGGGCGCGGGGGGCGCGGCGTGGTCTACCTGGCGCGCAAGCCGGACAGCGATCAGCTGGTCGCGCTCAAGGTGCTGGGTTCGGGGCTGCTTCCTTCGGCGATCGCCGTCGAGCGCTTCCGCCGCGAAGCCAAGGCCAACGCCCGCGTCGATCACCCGGGTATCGTCAAGCTGCAGCTCGCCGGCGATGACACCGGCCGCCCCTTCCTGGTCATGGACTATGTCGAGGGGCACACGCTGGCCGACGAGATTCTGCTGCAGCGCGCGCAGAAGGAGACGATCTCGCTGCCCGGCCACCTGCTGGGGCGCAGCCCGCTGCTGCCTACCGAAGAGGCCCCGCGCGTGCGCGCCTCGGTCGAGCTGGTGGGCAAGATCGCCGAGGCCTTGCATCACGCACACGAGCGCGGCGTCCTGCACCGCGACGTCAAGCCGCAGAACGTGCTGCTCGACGATCAGGGGCAGCCGCACCTGATCGACTTCGGCCTCGCGGAGGTCCAGGGCGAGCGCAGTCTGACGCGGACCGGCGATGTCGAGGGTACCCCCAACTACATGAGCCCCGAGCAGGTACGGGCGATCAAAGGGGGGATCGACAAGCGCACCGATGTCTACTCACTGGGGGTGGTCCTCTATGAGTTGCTCACCCTGCGGCGGCCGTTTGATGCGCCGACGGTCAACCAGGTGATGCAGAACATCACCCGCACCATGCCGCCGCGGATCCGGCGCGTCGTGCCCAGCGTGCCGGCAACGCTCGAGTTGCTCTGCACCACGGCCATCGAGAAGCGGCCGACCGATCGCTACCCGGACATGGCGGGCTTCGCGCGCGACCTGCGTGCCTTCCTGGAGTCCCGCCCGCTCGAGGCCAAGATTCCTTCCCCGGTCACGCGCGTGCGCCGCGCGGTCCAGCGCCGCCCGCTGCCCTACGCCATGGGCCTGGTGGGGGGGATCGCTCTCGCGCTCGGTGCGATGGGCGCCGGCTATTTCGCCGACTCCCAGCGTCTCGAGGCAGCGGTCGATTCCATCGAAGCCGCCGTCGCGACGCCGGAGCAGCTGGATCTGCGCGCCGTACAGGAGAGTCTGGCGCAGGTCGAAGGGGGCCGTGAGGCCTTGCCTCAGGAATCGCGTCAGACTCTCGATCAACTGGAAGAAGACGGAAGGACTTTTGCGCGGGCCGCCGTGGGCGAAGCACTTCTCGCGCCCGACTTGGCACGCAGGTCGGTAAGTCGCTTCGTCAATCCTCTGTCTCCGCAGGACGGAGTCGAGAGCGCGGTCGCCGCCCGACTTGTGGAACAAATGACGGCTTGGGGCCTCAGCGCGAGTGAGTCTTCGGCTCTGCTCGCCGAGGGCCGCCAACCCTGGCTTCACATCGTGCTCGATGGCGCGAGTTGGGACGAAGTCGAGTCCGTGCAATGGGCCCGACTCGGTCGCCATGGAATCACCTGGTCAGCTTGGGAAGAAGCGAAGCAGGGTCCCGTCCAGGGGCTATTCAAACTGGAGCCCGAACAGATCGGCGTGCTCCGCCTGCGGTGGTCGGGCCGTCCCGTCACGGAAGTCACCGTGCTGGAAACGCGCTCGGGAGAGGTGCGCCGCCTGCTCGTCAACCCGCAGGGATCTCAGCAGCTGGACTGGGTGAGCGTCGATGCTGCCACTCTGTCGACTGATCGGTTCTTGAATGTGGAGGCTCGCAAGCAGATCCCCACCGTCGACGTCGCGCGTTTCCAATGCCAGGAAGCGCCGGTCAGCAACCGTATATTCCGACGTTTCATGCTCGCGACCGAGTTGCAATGGCCGGATCTCTCGGATTGGATCGACGATTCCTACTGGGAAGAGCACGCGGACAAGCCTGTCGGTTGGGTCACCCTCGACGAGGCTGCCGCTTGCGCAGCCTGGCTCGGCTGCCGACTTCCGACCACGGTCGAATGGATGCTGGCGCACCGCGGACCCGATCTTACTTTTCTTCCGGAAGGAGTGACGCGCGATCAGCTCATCGCTGCGAGCTCCGCTGTGCGTTGGTGGCAGGATGAGGCAGACTGGGAGAACGAGGAAAGCGAGACGCCGTGGGCGCTGCTTTGGGCGGTCGAGGCGCTGCCCTCCACGAGTCGAAGCGGCCCACTCGACCGGAGTGCGAGTGGGATGCGACTCGGCCTCATGGGGGTGGTGGAATACACCGTCACAATGACTGGGGGCGCACTCGATAGCGAGCCGTTACGTGAGTACCGGTGCTGCGGGCATCCTGCGGGGCGAATTTCTGGCATTGAGGCCGTTACCGAGGTGTCGAAATCCTGGGACAGGGTGTGGTTTACGGGGCAAGACCCTGAGGCGCGCCAGCCTCACATTGGCTTCCGTTGCGTCCGGGCAGGCGGCTGATATAGGCTGTCCGCCTCATGAGTGCGCGGATCTCGCCTTTCCTCCGACCAAGTTCCAAGGAGCTCGCGCCAGCAGCGATCGAGTCGGGAGCGGCGACGCTTCAGGGACTTGTGTCGCAAGCCGGTCCCGTCTGGCAGCAGCTCACGGACCCGATCGTGGGGGTTCCCTCGGGCGGTGTTGCAGACGCTTTCGCGGAGCGGGTGAACCAGCTCTCCGGTGAACTGCCAGGAGAGCTAAACGGTCTCAGCATTGATATCGGCACCGAGATAATTGACTACGAGCCGAATCCCTCCCCGCCGCCGCTCATCCGTTGCGTGCACCGACTTCTGAGCTCGGTCTCCTTCCAGGTCGACGGCGGCTCGCTGCGCCTCGGTTTCACCATTCCCTGTGACTGCACAGCATGAAACGCTGCCTCAGCCTGATTCTTGCGGCCGTCTGTGCGCTGCCTTCCTGCGTCTTCGTGGTCGAGAAGGACGAGGTGCGCGAATACCAGAGCGCGCCGAAGGCCAAGGCGGATCCGCCTTCCGGCGATGAGCTGGCGCCGATGCGCAGCTATTGGATGGGCATCATCAAGCGCGGGCCTGCGTACAGCAACGAGGTCCCGGCCGAGGAGCGCGCGGCGCTGCAGCGCGCCCACCTCGACCGCATCGGTGAGATCGCCGCGGAAGGCAAGATGATCCTGGCTGGCCCCTTTGGCCCGCAGGAAGGCGCAGAGGATCCGCTCATCGGGCTGTTCCTCTACACCGTGCCGACGCGCGAAGAGGCCGAGGCGCTCGCGGCCAGCGATCCGGCGGTCGCGGCCGGCCGGCTGCGCGTCGAAATCGTCGAGTGGTACGGCGTGGCAGGGATCACCTATCCCGGCAATCCGCTGCCCGACGCAGCCGCAGTTCCCGCAGGCAACTAGTCCACCTTCGGCCAGAGGTTGTTGCGCCGGTTGGCATCCGGCAGCTCTTCTTCCGGGTCCAGCGTGACGGCTCGAATCGACTTGTCGGTGCGCAGGCGCTCGACGATCCGGTGGCGGTTGTACCAGACCTCGACCGGCAGCTTGAGGTCCTCGACGCTGCCATCCTCAAACTCGACGCGCAGTCGCACCGGCATCACCATGTCGGTCAGGTTGAGCACCTCGATCGTCGGACCGCGTCCATCCGCAGCGGGCTCCACTTCGCCCAGCGCCTGATCCAGGTGATGCACCTCCAGGAACCAGCCGCGCCAGAACCAGGCCAGATCGGCGCCGGCGGCATCCTCCATGGTGCGGAAGAAGTCGGCGGGGCGCGGTGACTTGAAAGCCCAGCGCTCGATGTACTTGCGGAAGGCGAAGTCAAAGCGCTCGGGGCCCAGAATGGTCTCGCGCAGCAGCACCAGCCCGGCACCGGTCTTGGTGTACTGGAGCGCACCCAGCAGACTGCCCGGCAGGTGGTCGGCGGGCGTCGCCACCGGCACCTGATTGGGCTGCGCCAGGAGCTGCGCGACCCCGGCCGGATGCGCGCGCCCACCCTCGCTGTCCGGGAACCAGTCCCGCCGCGAGTAGTAGTTGATGAAGGTGTTGAAGCCCTCATCCATCCAGGCGTGGCGCCGCTCGTCGGTGTTGACGATCATCGGGAACCAGTTGTGACCGATCTCGTGGGTAGTCACGCCGTAGAGCCCGGCTTCGCTCCGCCGCGCGCGGCAGAAGATGATCATCGGATACTCCATCCCGCCCTCGATGCCGTTGACGTTGGTCGCGACAGGGTAGGGGTACTTGAACCAGCGTTCGTTGTAGCCCTCGATCGCGGTCCGCAGCATCTGCGTGGACTTCGCCCACAGCGGCAGACCTTCCTTCGGGTAGGCGGACTGCACCAGGGTGTCGCCCAGGCCGGCGGCGTCGAGCACGAAGGCGTTGGAGGTCGCGAAGGCGACGGTGCGTACTTGCTCCGCTCGGAAGCGCCAGGTCAGCGGACCCTGACCGTCGAGGATCGCCTCGTCGGTGCCCACCTCTTCCGGGGCGATGATCTCGATGGTCTCGGCGCTGTTGTGGGCGCGCTGCCAGCGTTCCAGTTGCGTCGGCGTAAAGACCTCTGCCGGATTCTGCAGCGCTCCGGTCGCGACTACGGTCCAGCCACGCGGCGCCGTAATCGAGAGATCGTAGTCACCGAAGTTGTTGTAGAACTCGCCGGTGCCGAGGTAGGGGAGTGTGTTCCAGCCGTGGACGTCGTCGTAGACCGCCACCGCCGGGAACCACTGCGCGACCTGGATCACCTCACCCTGCTCGACCTGCTCGATGCCGAAGCGGCGGAATACGCGTTCGGGAATCTGAAAGTCCCAGACGATCTCGAACTCGAGCTGGCCGCCGTGCGGGGCCAGCGGTTCAGCCAAGTCGATCCGGCCGAGCGTGTCGTAGACGCTGAGCGGCAGCTTGGTCCCCGCGGCGTCGCGCACGCGATGAATCCGATAGCCGCGTCCTTCGGCGTTCTGCAGGCCGATCGCCGCGCGGGCCCCGATCTTCGCCCCGACGCTGTCCGGCCGGAACACGTTCTGCTCGAGGTGCAGCCACAGGTAGTCGAGCGGATCGGGCGAATGGTTGGTGTATCGAATGCGCGCTTTGGCGGCGACCAGGCGGGTGCTGGGTTCGATGCGCGCCTCGATCGCGTAATCGACCTGCTGCTGCCAGTAGTCGGGGCCCGGGGCGCCGGCGCCGGTGCGCATGCTGTTGGGGGCAGGCAGATCGAGCGGGCTGAAGATCGTCTGGTCAGCACGCGCGCTGGGGCCGCGGAAGTTCGGGTCGTCGGCGCGCTGCGCGGCGAGCGGTGCCACGAGCAGGGCCCCGAACAGGCAGTGCAGCAAGATGCGTAGGCTCATCCCGGGCATCGTAGCCGACAGCTCTGGCTGCTAGGCTGCGCAGATGCGGGTCGGCAACGCGCCCGCCTCCGGCTCAGGGGGCAACTGGATCATCCTCGTCGCGATGGTCGCGGCGCTGGGGGCCATCGTCGGCGCGATCCTCGAGCTAAATCGCGACGGGGCGAAGTACGCGCAGGCCTTCGTGGCGCAGGATGCGCTGCGGCTGCTGATCGAGTCGGAACTCGCCGCCGATCTCGACCCTCTGCTGCATCAGTTTGCGGTCGAGAACGAGCTCGAGATCGAGCGGGTCTACCGCGCCGGGGGGGCCTTCCTGCAGACCCTCGAGGCCGGAGAGGTCGAGGGGCGGCACCTCGACGCCGCGTTCGCCCGCAACCTGCCGCCGACCGCCGCGCGCCCCGCGGTGCAGCGTTGGCGGATCGAGGGCGACGCCGAGCGCGAGCTGTGCTTCTCCAGCTGGGTCACCAGCGGTCGTCAGCAGAGCCTGGCGCGGATCGAGAGCTGGCTCAAGGAGCAGCTGCGGGTGCCCGTAGGCCCCGGAAGCGGCGGCTGATTCCGACAACGCCTGGCAGGGCGGCCCGTAGGATTTGGACCATGCTGACACGGCTCCTCCGTCCCCTCCTTGTCGCGGTGGCTGCTCTGGCCGCCGTCTTCCCGCTTCCGGCCGCCTGGCTGCCCCAGGACGCGGCAGTCAAGCAAGAGCCGGCCGCCAAGCCCAAGCTCGAGCGCCCCGAGCACGCCTTCATCTGGAAGATCGAAAAGGAGGGCCACAAGGCATCCTTCCTGTTTGGCACCATGCACGTGCCGGACAAGCGCTTTCTGAAGTTCAATGACACGGTCAAGAAGGCGTTCAAGGAGGCCGACGCGGTCTACACCGAGGTCAACATGGAGCTGCTGACGGACCCCGCCACGGCCACCAAGATCCAAAACCTCGGCATGCTCGAGTCGGGTTCGCTCGAAGATCTGATCCCGGCCGAGAGCATGGAGAAGCTCGGCCGGATCGTCGGCGATCACTATGGCCTCGGCGTCATGGTGCCGCAGCTCAAGAAGATGCGCCCCTTCATGGCAGCCATGACCATGGAGCAGCTCGCCGTCATGAAGGAGTACGGCGTCGGCAAGGCCCTCGATGAGCAGATCTGGAACGCCGCCAAGAAGGCCGGCAAGGAAGTGGGCGGCGTCGAGACGCTCGATGAGCAGTTCAAGGCGCTGTCGATTCTCACCGACGAAGAGGCCGCCGGCGAGCTGGTCGATTCGATCGACCGCGCCGCGGAGGACATCGAGAAGGGCCGCGTGCGCATCGCCGAGCTGGCGGAGATCTACCTCTCCGGCAACGAGGCGGCCATGCTCAAGTACGCGATGGAGGACTTCGATCCGGAAGATCCGATCGACGTCAAGTTCATGAAGGCGCTGCTCGACGTGCGCAATGTCCACATGGCCGACCGTTCGGGCAAGCTCATGAACGAGCACCCGGAGAAGTCCTACGTCTTCGCCTTCGGTGCGCTGCACATGGTGGGGGACAACAACGTGGTCCAGCTGCTACGCGACCGCGGCTTCCAGGTGACTCGTCTGACGGCTCCGCCGCAGGCCAAGTCGAAGAGCGTCAAAGCGGCGCCGATCTTCAAGCCGGTGCGTTGATCCCGAGCGGCTTTTTCCCGAGTGCCCTGGGGGGCACACCCTGGCCGATGGTCGCGCTCGACGCGTGGCCATCGGTTCCGCGTTGTGGCGACCTGATCCCGGCCGGATTCAGCATGCGCAATGCGGGCGGCCGCGCGGTGCAGGCAGCGCGTCTGCGCGGCTGCCCGCTCCGTCTGCTTGCCGTGGCCGCGCCGGACGGACGCAGCTACGAGCTGATCGTGGATGCGCGCGGCTTGGTGAGCCGGGTCGGGCTCATGCCGCCGTCCGACGAGGAGCCGCCGTCGTAGCCAGCAGCGCGTGGTAGCGTCGGTACGGTCCGTCCGGAAGACGCTCCAGCAGTGCCGTCCAGGCCTCGGGGCTGAGATGCCCTGCGCGCAGCGCAGCTTCTTCCGGTGTAGGAAATTTGCGGCCGGTCTCGATTTCGCGGGCGCGCAGGGCGGTTGCGGCGTCGTGCAGCTGCATCAGATTGCCGCAGTCCCACCACGAGGTGGCAGGGCCGAGGGGCAGGATGCGCAGGGCGCCTTCCTGCAGGTAGGTCTGGTGCAGATCGCTGATCTCAAACTCGCCGCGACCTGAGGGCGCGAGCTGCTGCGCCAGGGTGGCGGCGCGGCCGTCGTAGAAGCACAGGCCGGTCACCGCCCAGGGCGAACTGGGCTTGGCCGGCTTCTCTTCCAACCCGGTCGGTCGACCATTCTGGTCCAGCCGAACCACGCCGTAGTTCTGCGGGTTGTCGACCCGCGAAGCGAAGAGGGTGCAGCCTTCCGTCTCGCGATCCGCGGCGCGCAGCAGCTCGTTCAGCCGCTCGCCGGCGAAGATGTTGTCGCCCATCGCCAGCACACAGGGAGAGCCGTGCAGCCAGTCCTCGGCGAGCCCCAGAGCATGAGCTGCGCCCAGCGCCTCGGCCTGCGTCTCGTAGGAGAAGCGCACACCCCAGCGGGCGCCGTGACCGAGCAGGGTCTCGAAGCTGCGGCGCTCGTGCTCGCTGGTGATGACCAGGATCTCCTGGATCCCGAGCTGAATCAGCGTCGCCAGCGGGTAGTAGAGCAGCGGGCGGTCCCAGACCGGGAGGAGATGCTTGTTCACGCCGACCGTTGCCGGATAAAGGCGGTCTCCCCGGCCACCGGTCAACAGAATCCCCTTGCGTGTGCTCATCTCCCTCCTGGAGGCCTCGATCGCAGGAATCTGCCTCAGCCTCTACACTATCTTCGGGTCGGAAACGGCTCGCTTCAGATGTTTCTCAGCGCGCTCCCCGCAATCGCTGTGGCCACCTTGGCCTTCACCCTGGTGCATGTCTGGGTGCTGATGCGGGTCGAGCCTGCCTATCCGCGGGCCTTCAAGCTCTCGCGGGGCGTCGCGGCGGTGGTGCTGACCGCCATCGGCTTTGTCGGCCTGGGCCTGGCGTTACCGGACTGGAAGGACGCCTTTCTGGTCCATCACGAGCCGGGCGACCTGCTGCGATGGGGGGTGATCATCGCCTACGGGCATTTGATGTCGGACTTCGTCTGGATGGCGTACGGCAGCCTGCGACACGGCATCTCTCCGCGCCGGGACCTGATCTTCCACCACGGGCTGGGGGCGGCCGCCTATGCCTACGCGCTGCAGATCGAGGTCGGCTACGGCATGGTCATGGTGACCCTCGCCAGCGAGATCATGCCCTGCTTCACCGGGCTGGAGGCTTACGGCAAGTATCGCGCGAGCGAGGCGGTGCAGCGGCTGGCGGCGCGGGCGCGCCTGATCGTGCTCAGCATCTGGCGCATCCCGCTCTGGGTCTTCGCGCTGGTGATGTGCATCTGGAATCTCAGCGATGGCAGCTACGCCAGCGATCTGACCTTCGTATTCCAGTTCAGCACCGTCTGCCTGATCCTGCTGCTGGGCCTGGACGCCTACTGGTGGCGCAAGTGCCTGCCAGCCTGGCGCGATCAGGCGGCTGCCTAGCGGCGCACCGGGTTGCGCAGCACGCCCAGGCCGTCGATCTCGACTTCCATCACATCGCCGTCCTTGATGTAGATCGGCGGCTTGCGGGCGAAGCCCACCCCAGGAGGCGTGCCGGTCGAGATTACGTCGCCGGGCTCCAGGGTGATGTCCCGGGACAGGAAGCTGACCAGTTCATCGACGCCGAAGATGAGCTGATTGGTGTTGGAATCCTGCAGAGTCTCGCCGTTGAGGCGCAGGCGAATGCCGAGCGCGTGCGGGTTGTCGATCTCATCGGCGGTGACGACCGCAGTGCCCATCGGCCCGAAGCTGTCGAGCGACTTGGCGCGCACCCATTGACCGTCACGCTCTTGCAGGTCGCGGGCGCTGACATCGTTGACGCAGGTGTAGCCCAGCACGTACTGCATCGCCTCTTCGCGCGCGACGCGCCGGCAGCGCTTGCCGATCACGATGGCGAACTCGGCCTCGTAGTCGACGCGCTGACTGGACTCGGGCAGGAAGACCGGGGCCTCGGGGCCGGTCACCGCGGTGATGCACTTCGAGAACACCACCGGCTCTTCGGGCACGGCCATACCGGATTCTTCGGCGTGGTCGCGATAGTTGAGGCCGATGCACAGGAACTTGCCCGGGCGCGGGATCGGGGCCAGCAGAGTGATGTGCTGAGTCGATAGCACCGCACCGGCCTCCTTCAGCGCCTCCAAGCGCGCGCTGTCGTCGGCCAGCTCCTGGGCCAGCACGCGGGCCTGCTGCAGGCTGTTGCTCGCCAGATCAAACCAGCCCAGCGCCTCGCGCGGCTGCTCTAGCTGAGCGGCCGGGTGGGTGAAATCGAGCACCTGCTCGGCGTTCAGTTCGCAGCCGGTTGCCGTCCGGCCATCAGTTTCGAAGGTGACGAGGCGCATGTGCGAGCAGTCTAGTCGAAGGGGATTCCAGTTCGTTGGGAGATGTCGCGAAGTTCCTCGACCAGCGGCATGACGAGCGGGATGCCCTGCTCGGCGCGGACCTGTTCAGCTTCGCGTTCCGGGTCACCGGGGATGACCACGCCAGGTGTCCCTGGCTGCGGCTTGGTCGCGCGCATGGTGCGAATCCAGTCGTCGATCTGACGCTTGAACTCGTCGACCTCCAGGAAGGCTTCGATCGACATCGCGCCGAAGAAGTGACCGATCCCTTTGCCCACTGAGCGCTCGGGGATCTCCTGGCGCAGCGCGAAGGGCGGCGCCCAGGGGCCCCAGTTCGCGCCGGACAGCACGCAGCACAGGACGTCGACCATCGCGGCCAGGCAGTAGCCCTTGTGGCCGCCCATCTCGCGGAAGCTGCCGAGCGGCGAGAGCGCCCCGCCGTCGATCATCGCTTGCGGATCCTGCGTGTCGTTGCCCGCGGCATCAATCGCCCAACCAGAAGGGATCGGCTCGCCGCGCCGCTTGGCGATCTCGATCTTGCCGTAGGCCACCGCGCTGCTCGCCATATCGATGACGATCGGCGGCTCTTCCATGCCGGGGAAGGCGATCGAGATGGGGTTCGTTCCCAGGCGACGTTCGCCGCCCCAGAGCGGCTGCACCAGCTTCGTGGTGTTGGTCATCGACCAGCCGATCAGGTCGCGCTTCAGAGCTTCGAGCACGTACCAGCCGGCGATGCCGTAGTGGTTGGTGTTGGCCACCGAGACCCAGCCGGTGCCCACCTGCTCGGCCTTGTCCATCGCGATCTCGTTCGCGCGCGGGCCGACTACCAGCCCCAGACCGTTGTCGCCGTCCACCGTCGCCGTGGAAGGGCTCTCGCGCACGATCTTGATGTCGGGCGTCGGGTTGATCCGCCCCAACTCGAGCATGTCGAAGTAAGTGTGCAGGCGACCGACGCCGTGCGAATCGATGCCGCGCAGGTCGCTGACCGCCAGCACGTCGGCCGCCAGCGCGGCGTCCTCGTCGGGGACGCCGAAGTGCTGAAAGACCCGCGTCGAGAACTCGCGCAGGTGTTCAATCGGGAAGACCTTGGTTTCGACCATGTCAGGCAGGCGCGGCCGCGAGGCTCACGCGAATCGGGGGGTGATGCGTTCGGCGATCAGCTTGCCGATGTTCAGGCAGGAGGTCGCCGCCGGGCTGGGCGCGTTGCAGACGTGCAGGCCCCAGTCATTCTCCAGCACCAGGAAGTCGTCGACCATACTGCCGTCGCGCTGCAGCGCTTGGGCGCGTACGCCAGCCGGCGCGGCGTGCAGATCCTCCTTGCGAATCTCGGGGATCAGCTTCTGCAGCGAGCGAGTGAAGGCGCTCTTGCTGAAGGAACGCCACATCTCGCCGCAGCCGGTCTTCCAGTGCTTGGCGGCCAGGCGCAGGAAGCCGGGCCAGCTCAGCGACTCGGCGAGCTCGCCGAGGTGAATCGACGAGCGCTTGTAGCCTTCGCGCCGGAAGGCGAGCACCGCGTTGGGGCCGCACTCGACCGAGCCGTCGATCATCCGGGTGTAGTGGACACCCAGGAAGGGGAAGGCCGGATCGGGGACGGGGTAGATCAGATTGCGGCAGAGGTGCTTGCGCTCCTCGACGATCTCGAAGTACTCGCCGCGGAAGGGCACGATCTTGGCGCCCGGGTCGATCCCGGCGCGGCGCGCGATGCGGTCGCTGTATAGGCCGGCGCAGGCGACCACCTGGCGGGCGTGAAACTCGCCGCGGTTGGTCCGGACGCGCGCGCCCTCGGCGTCAGCCTGCAGTTCCTGGACCTGCGTCTCGAACTGAATCGTGTGCCCGGCATCCTGCAGCAGGCTCACGAGCTTGCGCGCCACCGCCTTGTAATCTGCGATGCCTGCCTCGGGCACGTGCAGCGCCGCGATCCCGGCCACGTGCGGCTCGATCTCGCGCAGCTGTTCAGGGCCGATGCGTTCGCAGCGCACTCCGTTGGCCTGGCCGCGCTGATGGATGTTGTCGAGCGCAGTCAGTTCGCGCTCCTCCGTGGCGACGATCACCTTGCCGCAGACCTCGTAGTCGATGCCGTGCTCGTCGCAGAAGGCCTGCATCGCCAGCTTGCCCTCGCGGCAGTTCTCCGCCTTGAGCGAGCCCGGCTTGTAGTAGATGCCGCTGTGCAGCACGCCCGAGTTGTGCCCGCTCTGGTGTGCGGCCGGGCCGCCCTCCTTCTCGAGCAGTCGGATGCTGCGCCCGGGCAGGCGCTGATGAATCTGCCACGCGGTGGCGAGGCCCACGAGGCCGCCGCCGATCACCAGCAGATCACTGCGCTCGGCGCTCACAGCGAGAGCGGATCCGGGGCCCAGATGTTGAACTCGCGGTGGCCGGTCTCTTCGGCGCAGCTGCGACGATCCCCCGATGCCACTTCGCGGACGCGTTCCAGGACGCGCTGCCCGACCTGGTCAATCGTCTCGGTGCCATCGACCACGGTGCCGGCGTTCAGATCCAGGTCGCCCTCCATCCGCTCGAAGATCGCGGTGTTGGTGGCCAGCTTGATGACCGGGCAGATCGCATTACCAATCGTCGTGCCGCGACCGGTCGTGAAGACGACCGCCGTGGCGCCGCTCGCGACCATGCCCGGCACCGATTCCTGGTCATAGCCCGGGCCCTGCATCAGGTTCAGCCCCGGGCGCGCGATCGGCGCGCCGTAGTCGATCGTGCCCTGCACCGGCGTGGTGCCGCCCTTGGCGATCGCGCCCAGCGACTTGATCGTGATGTTCAGCAGCCCGCCGGCGATGTTGCCCGGGCTGGGGTTCATGCCAAGGTCCTTCCCCAGGCGCGCGGCGCGGTCGCGGTACCAGTCGACCATCGCATAGACCGCCTCGCCGGTGGCGCGGTCGCGGGCGCGGCGCGCCAGCAGGTGCTCCGCGCCGCAGAACTCCGGCACCTCGGAGAGGATCACGGAGCCGCCCTGCGCGACCAGCAGATCCGCGGCCCGACCCAGCGAAGGGTTGGCCGAGATGCCGGAGAAGCCATCCGAGCCGCCGCACTCGACGCCGAGCACCAGCTCGCTGATCGGGCGCGCCTCGCGTGAGGTCTGGTTCGCCAGCGGCAGCAGCTCGGCCACGGCTGCGAGGCCCTGCTCGATGGCGCGCCGTGTGCCTCCCGCCTGCTGAATGCCGACCCAGCGCGCCGGCCGATCGCCGACCCACTGCTCGTCTTCGCTGAGCATCCCGCGCTCGCGCATCCAGCGACGCAGCAGATCCTGCCCGGTCTTCTCGCAGCCCAGCTCGAGGAAGACCACGGCGCCCACGTTGGGGTGGGTCGCGTACGAGGAGAGCACGCGCAGAATCGTCTCGACGTTGTCGCCGTCGGGAGTACCGCAGCCACGCCCGTGCGGGATCGCCGAGACGCCATCGACGTTCGGATACTGCTCCGCGGACCAGTGCTGGAACTCGCCGATGGTCGCGATCTGCTGCGCCTCGTGGCTCGCGCACATCGAGCTGGGAATGACCAGCACCCAGTTGCGCGTGCCCGTGCGGCCATCCGGACGCACGAAGCCCTGAAACTGCAGCCGCTCCGCCTCGGGCGGCGGCGTCGGTCCGACGTTGTTCATCTCCGCCGGCAGCTCGCGCACGATCGGCACTTCATCGGTCATGTTGCCGTGATCGACCTTGTCGCCCGGGGCGATTCCCAGCGAGGTTCCGATCGGCTCGCCGTACTGCCGCACCAGCTGCGACTCGCCGATGGTCGCGATCGCGAAGCGGTGCCCGGGTTCGACTTCACGCAGCAGCTGCAGGCCGACGGCGCCGGCATCGCCCGGCGCGTCTTCGAGCACGGTGCCGGAAGCCAGCGTCCGGCGCGCCACCGCCACGTTGTCGCGCTCATTCAGCAGAACAGCCGCGTCGGAGAATCGGAGGTGCTCGTTCATCAGCTGTCGAGGTCGTCGGTGGGAAGGCGGCCGGCGGAAGCCAGCTCCTGGAAGTGCTGCAGGGTGGCGCCGAAGCCCTCGCGCAGCGAAGTGCTGGGCAGATCGGGCAGCGCCGCGCGGAGCGCCGCGTCGCTCAAGCGCGGGGCGATCGGCAGCACCGGGCCGTCCACCTGGATCAGGCCACGCTGCGGCTCGGGCAGCACTTCGTCCATCAGCGCAACCGCCGCAGCGACATCGACAGACTCGCCGTGCAGATTGAAGATCCGCGCGCCGTCAAGCGGGGCCGTCGCGCACTCGACAAAGGCGCGCGCCGCGTCGGCCACGTAGAGGAAGTCGGTCGGGCCCGAGAAACCGATGGTGAAGGCGCGGCCCAGGCTCGCCGCCTTGAGCGCCCGCGTCGGGCCGGAGGTCAGGCCCTGGTCGCGGCCCAGGCCGTACACCGTCAGCGGACGCAGTCCGACCGAGGCCAGGCCGGCGTCTTGCCAGTAGACGCGCGCGTTGCCCTCATTGGCGAGCTTGTAGACCCCGTAGTGGGTGGCCGGCGCCGGAGTGACCGACTCATCGACCTGCTCCAGCCCTTCGGCCTGATCGTAGACCGCGGCCGAGCTGGCATAGACCAGCCGCGGCAGGCCGATCGCGCGGGCTGCTTCAAACATGTTCAGCGTGCCTACCACGTTGACCCGCGCGCCCAACACCGGATCGGCGGCGCAGAACGGTACCTGCAGCCCGGCCAGATGAATGATCGCGTCGGCCTGACAGGCTTCGATGGCCTGCCGGACGACCGCGGTATCGGTGACATCGCCCTGCACCCGATCGACGGCCGCCAGCTGCTCGGGGCTCAGCACCTGAGCCAGCCGCTTGTCGTGGTGGTCGAGATCAAACAGGACAGCGCGATCCCCTTGCTCGAGAATCAGGCGCACCACCCAGCTGCCGATGCAGCCCTGGGCTCCGGTGACAAAGTAGGTACGGGACACGGTAAGAGGGGAAAGGACGGGCAAGCAGCCCGCTCGCGCCTAGCCGGCAGTTATGGGGGGGATCGGCTGGCGCTGCGGTTCAGGTGAGGGGAACCCGTAGAAACGGGCTGCGTTGCCGCCGAGGAAGGCAGCTTTCTCTTCCTCGTTCAGAGCATCCGTGCGGCGCACGAAGTCCAGGCTCTGTGCATAGGTGAAGTCGCACATGGTGCGCGGCCAGTCCGAGCCCCACATCAGCTTCTCGATGCCCACCTCATCGCGGGCACGCTGAATCGCTTCGAGCGCGCCGGGGAACTCCGGGCCCTCATGGCGGTAGAGCCAGACGATGCCGCCGGACTCCATCATGACGCGTGGGTGATGGACGATGCGCAGCTGCGCCGGCCAGCCCTGGCGGGTGGGCAGACCGAAGTGCCCGACTGCGACCTGCAGCTCGGGGAAGCGTTCGAGCACCCGCTCGAACTCGGCCACCTGCGCTTCGCCTTCGGCGAAGTCGAGCGAGATCCGCAGATCATGCTCATCCAGGTAGGCGTACATGGGCATGAGCCGCTCGTCATCCAGCCGCACCTGGCCTTCGACGTGGCCGCCGCAGATCTTGACGCCGCAGAAGCCGCCGCTGCGGATCAAACCGATGGCCTCATCGGCGACGTCATCGGTGCGGAAGAAGTCGGGCAGACAGTAGGCGCGGAAGCGATCCGGGTACTTGGCCAGAATCTGCAGCGAGTAGTCGTTCTGCTCGCCGTCCATGTACTCCTGCACCAGGACGCCGCCGGCGACCCCGACCCAGTCCCAGTCGGCGAGCACCCGCTCGGCCGTCGCGCGGCAATCGAGAAAGGTGGGGGGCATCCCCTGCATCACTTCCTCGCCGACGCGGATCCGTCCCTGCTTCAGCGGGGTGACCGGCTTCTGGTTGCCGATCATGCCGCTCAACTGGTCCCAGCAATGCATGTGAGCATCCAGGACGAAATGGGGAGGCTGGTTCATTGATGAAATCGGATTTTACTCATAAACTCGGCGCTGGCAAGCCCCCCCCTTGCCGCTCCCCCCATGTCCGATCGTTCCCGGTATACCGCTCCGGCCCTCGAAAAGGGGCTGGACATTCTCGAACTTCTGGCCAGTCGCTTTGAGCCGATGAGCCAGGCGGCGATTGCGCACGCGCTGGGTCGAACGCCCAGCGAGGTCTTCCGCATGATCTCGGTGCTGGAGCAGCGCGGCTACCTGGTCCGCGGCAGCGAAGACGAGCTCTACCGCCTCTCGCCGCAGCTCTTCGAGCTGGCGCACCAGCATCCGCCCAGCCGTCGCCTGCTGGACGCCGCGATCCCCGTCATGCACAGCCTGGCGGCAGAAATTGAGCAGTCCTGTCACCTCTCCGTGCGCTTCAGCCGCTTCGCCGTGGTCATCGCCCAGGTCGATCCGCCCGGCTTCATCGGCTTCTCGGTGCGGGTTGGCGCGCGGGCACCGATGCTCGATTCCTGCTCGGGGCTGACCCTGCTCGCTTTCCGCCCCAGCTGGGAGAACGACGAGGCGATCTTCGTCGACGACGAGGTCGAGCGCAGCGACGAAGAGAGGGTCGCGCTGCTGGCCAAGATCGAACGCGTCCGCCAGACCGGCCGCACCCGCGTGCCCAGCCTGATCACCCATGGCATCACCGACATTGCCTCGCCGGTTCTGGACCACACGGGCTGCGCCATGGCGAGCCTGACCGTACCCTACCTAGCGCGGGTTGGGGATTCGCCGAGCCTCGAACGCGCCCAGGCGGTCGTGCAGCGCACGGCCTCGGAACTCACCCTCACTCTCGGCGGGCAGCTGCTGCACCCGGTTCCCCAGGCATGATCCCACGCTCCCTCCTTCCCCTTGCCCTGCTGTTTGGTTCGCTTGCCCTGACCGCCTGCGGTTCCGGCGACGCCGAGGGCGGTTCATCCGAGGAAGCCAAGTACGAGCTGGCGGTCATTCCCAAGGGAACCTCGCACGAGTTCTGGAAGTCCGTGCACAGCGGCGCCCGCAAGGCCGAAATGGAGCTGCCGGTTTCGATCACCTGGATGGGGCCGTCCAAAGAGGACGACCGGATCGCGCAGATCGAAGTGGTCGACAACTTCATCTCCAAAGGAGTCGATGGCATCGTCATCAGCCCGCTCGATGACACCGCGCTGGTCCCGGTGCTGAAGGAGGCCAAGGCCGAAGGCATCCCGGTGGTCGTGGTCGACTCCGGGGTCAACTGGGATGGCTACGAGAGTTTCGTCGCGACCGATAACCGCCAGGGCGGGGTGGTCGCTGCGCGCCATCTGGCCGAGCTGATCGGCGGCGAAGGCAAGGTCATGATGATGCGCTACTTCGAGGGTTCGGCTTCGACCTCGAAGCGCGAGATCGGCTTCCTCGACACGATTCGGGATGAGTTCCCGAAGGTCGAAGTGGTGTCCGGCAATCAGTTTGGTGGTGCGACCTCCGATGAGTGTTACCAGACCGCCGAGAACCTGCTGATCAACCATCAGGAGATCGACGGCATCTTCTGCGCCTGCGAGCCGACCACCTTCGGCATGCTGCGCGCGCTGCAGGATTCGGATCGCGCCGGCAAGGTGCGCTTCGTCGGCTTTGATGCCACCGACAAGCTGCTGGAAGGCCTGCGCGCGGGCGAGATTGACGGCCTCGTGCTGCAGGATCCTTTCCGCATGGGCGAGCTCGCGGTCCAGCGCATGGTCGAGCACCTCGAAGGCAAGCCGGTCGACAAGTTCGTCGACACCGGCGTGACGGTCGCGACCCAAGAGAATGTCGATACCGAGGCCATCCGCGCGCTCTGGAATGTCGATTTCGACAAGTGGCTGAAGTAGCAGCGGCTTCGGCGGCGCGTCTGGCGATGCGAGGCGTGCGCAAGGCCTTCGGGCCGGTGCAGGCCCTGGCCGGGGTCGATCTGGAAGTGCGCCCGGGCGAAGTCCACGCGCTGATCGGCGAGAACGGCGCCGGCAAGAGCACGCTGATGAAGGTGCTGTCCGGCGCGCACCGCGCCGATGCCGGCAGCATGCAGCTGGACGGTAGCGACTATCGGCCGAGCGGGCCTCTGGACGCGCGCGCGCACGGCGTCGCGATGATCTACCAGGAGCTCACGCTGGCGCCGCACTTGAGCGTGCTCGAGAACATCTGGCTCGGACGCGAAAAGCGCGGCCGCTTCGGGCGCATGGATCGCAAGGCGATGCGGCCGGCGGTGGAAGCCGCGCTGGAGCGCCTGGAGCATCCGGATATCCGGCCGGAGACCCTGGTCTCGGCCTTGAGCACCGGGGCGCGCCAGCTGGTCGAGGTCGCGCGCGCGCTGGTCGGCGAAGCCAAGGTGCTGGTCATGGACGAGCCCACGAGCTCGCTGTCGCGCAAAGACACCGAGCGTCTGTTTCAGGTCGTGCAGCGCCTGCGCGAAGACGGCGTCTCGGTCATCTACATCTCGCACTTCCTCGAGGAGGTCGAGGAGATCGCCGATCGCTTCACGGTGCTGCGCGATGGCGAGACCGTGGGCAGCGGCGTGATCGGCGAGGTCGAGATTGAGCGGATCATCGAGATGATGGTGGGCCGCTCGCTCGACGAGGTCTTTCCCCAGGTCCCGCATGAGGCCGGCGGCGTGGCCCTGCGTGCGCAAGGCCTGCGCGGGCCCCGCCTGCTTGAAGACGCCAGCTTTGAGCTGCGCGCCGGCGAGATCTTCGGGATCGCCGGTCTGGTCGGGGCCGGGCGCACCGAGTTGCTGCGCGTCCTGCAGGGGCTGGTGCCGGCGACGGGCGGCAGGTTTGAGTACCTCGCGGCGGCCAAGACTCCCAGTGGCCTGCTCTCGGAGGACCGCAAGGAGGAAGGCCTCGCGATCAACCTCTCGCTGGGAGAGAACCTCACCCTCGGGCATGCGCAACCGCTGCTGCAGGGCCCCTGGCTCTCTCATGCACGGCGACGCAGCCTGACCCAGACCTGGATCGACGAGTTGGCGGTGCGCTGCGCCGGCCCCGATCAGCCGATCGGCGATCTCTCCGGGGGCAATCAGCAGAAGATCGCCTTCGCGCGGCTGCTGCACGCCGGCGTCCCGGTGCTACTGCTCGACGAGCCCACGCGCGGCGTCGACGTCGGCAGCAAAGTCGAGATCTATCGCCTGATGGGCAAGCTGGCTGCCCAGGGCAAGGCCCTGCTGGTCGTCAGTTCCTACCTGCCTGAGCTGCTCGGCGTCTGCGATCGCATTGCCGTGATGCACCGCGGGGTGCTCGGCCCCGCCCGGCCGGTGGCAGAATGTACCGAGCACGGTCTGCTCGAAGAGGCAACGCGCGGCGTCGGCGAAGTGCTGGCCGCGACGGAGACCGCACGATGAACGCAAGCACTCGCTCGTCCCTGCCGCTCTGGCCGGCCATCCGCCCGATCGCCGGGCCGCTGCTCGGTCTGCTGCTGGTGCTCGGTCTGTTCTGGTTCCTCGAACCCGACGCCTTCCTGAGCGCCCGCAACCTGCGCACTGTCTCGGTGCAGACGGTGATCGTGGGGCTGGGCGCGATCGGCATGACCTTCGTCATCGCCAGCGGCGGCATCGACCTGTCGATCGGTTCGGTGATCGCGCTCGCTTCGGTGGTCGCGGCTGCGGTCGCCAAGGCGGGCTACGACCCGATGCTCTGCGCCATGGCCGGGGTGGCCACCGGCGCGGTCTGTGGACTCGTCAATGGCTTGGTGATCGCCAGGCTGGGGGTGATCCCCTTCATCGCGACCCTCGGCATGATGGGGGTGGCGCGCGGCGTCGCGAAGTGGCTCGCCTCCGAGCAGAAGATCGATGCACCGGCGGGCTGGCTCGAGAACCTGATGAGCAAGGCCGAGGACTACCGCATCCTGGGTCTGCCGCAGGCCGTCTGGCTCACGCTGCTGCTGGCGATTCTGCTCGGGCTGGTCCTGCGCCACACCGTGCTCGGCTCGCACACCCTGGCGATCGGCTCGAATGAAGACACGGCGCGGCTGTGCGGGGTGCGCGTCGGGCGGACCAAGATCTGGATCTACGTGCTGTGCGGGATCTTCGGCGGCCTCGCCGGGGTCATGACCTTCGGGCGCCTCACGGTCGGCGACCCGACCACGGCGATCGGCGAGGAACTGGACGTGATCGCCGCCGTGGTGATCGGCGGCGCAAGCCTGGCGGGGGGCGAGGGGCGGATCGCCGGCTCGATCCTGGGCGCCTTGCTGATGGCCTTCCTGGCCAACGGCTGTAATCTCACGGGCGTGCCGAACTACGTCCAGGAGATCCTGATCGGCGTGATCATCGTCGCGGCGGTTGCGGTAGATCGTTACCGACACCGCACGATGGAGGCGTAGGCCTTACGAAATCGCTATGCTCCGGGCATGGCGATCGCTGCACGCTGCCGGCTGACGCTGCTGCTCGGGCTGAGCACCGTCGGCGCCGCGCTGCCCGCACAGGAGACCGCCATCGAACCGCTGCCGGAGCGCGGCACGCTGCGGGCGACGCCGGCCAGCGCCAGCCGCCCGACCGGCCTCGACCGGGTGCTGATCGCGGCGCGCGCCAACCGCCTCGAGCTGGAAGCGGCGCTCAACCATTTCGACCCCGCGCAGCGCCCGCTCGAGCACGCCGCGATGGAGTGGCTGCTGATCCACCTGGACCGCCATGGCCACGCCCAGATGGGTTGGTTCGATGAGGCCGGGCGCCAGGTCGAGATCCCGCTCGAGGCCTTCGAGAGCGAAACGCAGCGCGCGGCGATCTGGGCGGAACTGGAGCGGGAGCGCGGGCGACTGCGGCCGGGCGTCGTACGGCTCGACGGGGATCTGCTCAGCCTGCGCGAGGAGGAGCTGGTTCAACAGGTCGAGTTCGCGGTGCGCGCCTGGCGCGAGCGGCCGTGGACCGCAGGCCTCGACTTCGAGACCTTCTGTGAGGCCGTCCTGCCGCACCGCGTCGGCGACGAGGCCTTGGACGACTGGCGCCGCGTGCTGTTCGAGACCTTCGTCGGGCTGGAGGATCGCTTGGACCATCCGCGCGATCCCGTCGAGGCCGCGGCCTGGATTCGGCGTTCGGTGCAGAGCTGGGTCCAGCTTGAGCCGGCCTACTCCTATCACCTGACCGACCAGTCGCTCAGCGAGATGCTGAGCAGCAAGCGTGGCCGGGTCGAGGACCTGGCGCACCTTGAGTTGATGGCTCTGCGCGCCAACGCCATCCCCGCGGTGCTCGACTACACGCCGGCGTGGGCGGCGCGGCGCGGCAACTTCGCCTGGACGCGCCTGATGATTCCCGGTCAGGCAACGGTCGCACCTGAAGGTCGGCTGGCCAAGGTCTATCGGCGGACCTTCGCGGCGCAAGCCGAGGCCTGGGCTTCCCGCGTGCCGGGCGACGAGCCGATGCCGGCCTGGCTCGCCGACGCGCGGATGCGCGACGTGACCTCCACCTACACCGAGACGCAGTCGATCGGGGTGGCACTGCGCCCGCACACGCGCCGCTCGGTGCTCGCCTTCGCCTGCGTCTTTGACGGCCAGAACTGGACGCCGGTCGCCGCCGGTCAGGTCTCCGATGAGGGCAGCTACGTGCGCTTCGAGGACCTCGGGGTCGGGGTAGCCTACCTGCCGGCCTGGTACAGCGAAGAAGGCATGACGCCCGCGGGCCCGCCTTTCGTGCTGCAGTCGCAGGGGCGGGTGCGCGTGCTCGATGGCATCGGCTTCGAGACCCCGGGCGCGCTGCTCGAGCTGGATCGGATCGCCCCGCAGCAGCCCGCCGAGGGTGTGCTGCCTGCGACCGCAGCGGTGCAGGTCGAGACCGACCACAGCTACGTCCTCTGCGCCTGGCAGGACGGAGGCTGGATGCCGCTGGACGCCCGCGCCGGGCGGGACGGCCAGCTCTGCTGGGAAGTGCCACCGCGCCGGCTCATCCTGGTCCAGCCGATGGGCGACTGGGAAGTTCAGGCGCGACCGTGGACGCCCGGGCTGGCGCAGCTGCTGTGGTGGTAAACGCCTAGCCGCGGCGCCGACGAATCAGCTCTTCGACCGAGCCCTGGTATTCGCCGACTTCCTCGGCGACCACTTCCGGAGCATCGTCTTCGTCCTCGGCAGAGGCCGCGACCGGAGCTTCTTCAATCGAGACATCGCCGTGCTGCGACTCGCCCGGGCGCACCCCGGCGGCGCGCTCCCCGCGCACCCGCTCGGCGTCCTGCTGCATCTGCTGGAACATCTCGGCCATCGGACCCTGGAAGAACTGGCTCATGTCGGGCCCGCCGGGGGCGCCCCCGGCGAAGGGGTTGGCGCCCGGAGGCCCGGCCATCCCGGCCTTCCGCAGCTTGCGCTGCACCCACTTGCCGACCAGCCACATCTGCAGGCGCTGAAAGCGCGCGCGCGGCGGGATCTTGCTGAGCCGCAGCTTGTAGCCGAGCCAGAAGACCAGCCAGAACGCCGCGCCGATCGCCAGCAGGAACACGCCGACCACGAGCCCCACTGCAGCCAGCAGAACGGCGAGCAGCGTGCGGCCCACGCTCGCGAAGGCGCCGACGATGTCGTCCAGTACGGAGTTGGATTGCCCCGACATTCCCAGCATTGTACTTGGGAGGCGGAGAGCACCAATTCCAGTCCTTCCCTCGCCCAGCCCAGCAATCCCTGCGCTTTCGGCGCCGCCGCGTAGGATTCGGTCCGTGCTCGGGCTCCGCCACCTGCCGCTGCTCGCCCTCTCGTTTGCGCCCGCGCGCTGCGAGCTGCCGGGGGATCTGCGCCCGGAGCCGCTGCAGGAGGCGGCCGCGCTGAAGCTGCCGGCTGCGGCGCTGCGGCTGCCGCTGCATGCCGACTCGCGCTGGGTGCTGGCGCGGGTCCAGATCGGCGAGCGCGAGGTCCTGGCCGCCTACGACACCGGGCTGTCGGTGCGGGCGCTGATTGACGAGGCGCTCTGCGAGGAGCTTGAACTGCCGCTCGAGCGGGGGCTGTGGTCGCGCGACGGCGGCGGCGGCCGCGGCTACAAGCGGGGGACCACCCTGCCAAAGCTGCGCTGGGGAGCCTTCGAAGCCGAATCGATCCGGGCGCTGCGCGGGGACCTCTCCTTCCTGCGCGCCGACACCGGCGAGGCGGTCCAGCTGGTGCTCGGACTGCCTCTCCTGGGCCGCCGCACTTTCCAGCTCGATGCCGCGGCCAAGGAGCTCCGGGTCTATGACGACGCTCCGCTGCCCGAGGTCGGCAAGGCGGGCGTGCTCGCGATGCGACGCAGCGGCGGCGTTCCCTTCTGTCCGATTCGAGTCGGCGACGAGCACCTGCGGCTGCTGCTCGATTCGGGATTCGACGGGGCGCTGGCGCTGCCCGACCGGCTGCGTTCGACCCTCCCGCTGCGCGGCGAAGCCCAGCGCACGGGCAGCGTGCGCACGGTGCTGGGTCCGGGCGGCGCCATCCATACCGGGCGGCTCGATCTCGACCTCGAGTTTGCGGGCTATCGCTTCCCGGCGCCCGGGGTGCAGTTCCTCGAGGGCTATCGGCACGCGGTCCTGGGCCGGCGATCCCTCGACGTCCTGATCTGGACCATCGATCCGGTGAACGGCAGGGTTCACTTCGGGCTGCCGGTGGCAAACGCGAAATCGGCCTCGGCTGGTATCCTGGGGGTTCTTCCTTTCTCGAAGGAAGAGCCAGCATCCCCGGACGAGAGATGACCCCTCCGATTCCCTCCCAGTCCCTCCCCGGCCTCCCCGACATGGTGGAACGTTGTCGGGTGGCCCTCCAAGGCGAACCCACTCCCGAAGAAGCGGTCGAGCGGCTGGTTCCGATCCTGCGCGATCTGATCGCGGCGGGCGGAGAGCCGGACGATTTCGACTGCAGCGATGCCGGCTACACCCGCCATCTGATTCACGAGCAGCAGGATCCTCCGTTCTCGCTCTACACCATGGTGTGGCGCCCGGGGCAATGGACTCCGGTGCACGATCACGGTGCCTGGGGCATCGTCGGGGTACTCGAAGGCGAGCTGCACGAAGAGTCTTTCTGTCCGGCTTCGGCCTGCGGCGACGCAAGCCCGGGGCTGCGTTGCCACGCCCGGGTCACGCTGTCTCCGGGCAGCGTCGTGGGCTTTACCGCGCCTCCGGATCTGGTCCATCGTTCGGGATCGCCGGAACAGGGCAAGCGCACCGTCTCGCTGCACCTCTACGGGGCCGAGATGGGCAGCTTCCACGTCTATGACTGCGAGACCGGCGAGCGGACCCCGCACGACGCCGAGCAGATTTCTCACGTCTGAGCCTTTTCATGCTCGCTTCGCTCCTCCTTGCGGCGGCCTGGCCGCAACAGGACGTCACGCCGCCGCCCGGCCCGGAGGTCGTCGCGGAGGCGCGTGAGTTGCAGCCGGAAGACCCCGGCCCCGTGCAGCCGGCTGCGCTGGCCTCCAGCGACAATCCTTGGGAGCTGCGCTCGGCCGATGGCAGCATCAGCCTGCGACTGCAGGGCAAGATCGACATGGACTGGGCCTTCTTCGACGCCGAGGAAGGACTGGAATCGGCGACCGGCGACTGGAGCAACGGCGCCGAGCTTCGCCGCGCTCGATTGGGAGTCGCGGGCGAGATCGGCAGCTGGGCGAACTATCGCTTCAACGGCGACCTCGCCGACGGCGAAGTGCGGGACGCCTACGTCGACCTGCGCGGGGTGCTGGCAGGCGGCACCCTGCGGATCGGGCACTTCCGTGAACCGATCGGGCTCTCCAACCAGACGCCGGTCCACAACCACAGCTTCCTCGAACGGCCGCTCGCGAACGCGCTCTTCCCGTCGCGCAACCTGGGCGTGGCCTGGCGGACCAGCTTCGATGAGGATCGCGGCTCCTATCACCTCGGCCTGTTCCGCGAGACCGACCGCGATGGCAGCAGCGTCGACGGCACCGGCGGCAACGAGCTGGCGCTCACCACGCGCCTGACCTACCTGCCGATCGACCGTCACGGGGGAGAGGAAATCCTCCACGTCGGTGGCTCCTTCAGCTGGCGCAATCCGGATGACGGCATGGTGGCCTACGACGGGGGGGCGGGCACGACCATCGGCCCGGATCTGATCGCGACCGGGGCGGTCTCCGCCGAAGAAGTCTTCCTGTTCGGCTTTGAGTCGGCCTGGATCCAGGGCGCGAACTCCTTCCTGTTCGAGTACACCTACGCCGGCTTCGACCGCCCGGGTGGGGTCAACCCGGGTATGAAGGGCTGGGTGGCGGAGGCCCGTCGGATGATCACCGGCGAGGTGCGCCGCTACAAGAAGGGACGGGCCGCCTTGTGGACGGTCACCCCCGCGGCCGACTTTGACCCGCAGGGCGACGGCATGGGCGCATTCGAGGTCGCCTTCCGGGCTTCGCGCCTGGACCTCGAGGACGAGGGCGTGAGCGGCGGCGACGGCCTCAACCTGGCGGTTGCCTGGAACTGGTACCTCAACCGGTATCTGCGTTTTCAGACCAACTTCGTGCGCGCCGATCGCGATGATGTCGGCGATGTGCACGCTCTGCTGTTCCGTTTCCACTTCCGCTTCTAGCGGCTCATGAAGTGGTGGCGCGCAGCGGTTTGCTGGCTTGCATGCAGCCTGGCGGCGTGCGTCTTTCACCTCGAGAAGCCGGACGCTGCCGGCCAGCCCGGGCCTTCCTCGACCTCGGCCGATGCGGCCGGGCCGGCTGAGATGGGCACGCGCCCCAACCTTCCCTTCCCCACGATGGGGGGCAAACAGCTCTGGGCGGACCGCCATTGGTATGCCGGCTGGCGCGTGCAGCAGCACGTCTGGACGGGGCACGCGCGGCTGCTGGATCGCAGCAATGTGCGGCGCGCCTGGGGCAGCCTGGAAGCCTGCGAAGCCGCATTGCAGGAGGCGCGGGACGCCGGCGAGCTGCAGCTGCAGTCGCAGCGCATCGCCGTGCTCGTGCATGGCCTGGGCCGCTCCCGCTCGTCGATGAGCAAGATGCGGAAGGCCTTGAGCGAGCAGGGCTGGGAAGTCCTGGACATGGGCTACCCCAGCACGCGCCGTTCGCTGGAGGAGCACGCGGAGCAGCTGGGTGGGCTGCTCGACCGCCTGGCCGAGGACGGCATCGAGCGCGTCGATTTTGTGACCCACAGCCTCGGCGGCATCGTGGTGCGCGCCGCGCTCGCGCGCGACGACGCCTGGCAGCAGCAGCTGGAGGTCGGGCGGCTGGTCATGCTGGCGCCGCCCAGCCAGGGTTCCGCGCTGGCGCAGGCGCTGAAGGACTTCCTGCCCTTCCGCTTCGTGCTCGGCGAGGTCGGGCCGCAGCTCAGCCTGGATGAGGCCGACAAGGTGCCCGCGCCGAGCTGCCGCTTTGCCGTGGTGGCCGCGCAGCGCGGGGATGGCGGCGGCTGGAATCCGCTGCTGAAGGGCGAAGACGACGGCGTCGTGCGGGTCGAAGAGACCAAGCTGGCCGGCATGGAGGACTTCCTGCTCGTCCGCGGCCTGCATACCTTCGTGATGGATAAGGCCGAGGTGGTCGAGGCCGTGATCCGCTACCTGGAGTCCGGCGACTTCGGAGTGGACGGCGAGGAAATCTGAGTCGTTAGCATGGGGGAGCCGTAGCTCCGTCATGCATCTCTGCTCGCCCCTCCGTCCTGTTGCTCTGGCCGTCCTGGCCGGGCTCGCCTCTGCTCCTCTTGCCGCGCAGGAAGCCGCCGCTCCAGCGCCGGAGCTGCCGGTCGGCTACACCGCCCCGGGCCAGGAAGACGCGGGCCGGGTGATCGTGCTCAACAAGGCCGCGCACACCGCCATGGTGATCGACGTCGCCACGGGCGAGACGCTCGCCACGCTCAAGACGGGGGTCGGGCCGCACGAGGTCGCGGTGCATCCGGAGGGGCGCTTCGCGGTCGTGGCCAACTACGGCGAACAGGAAATGGGCAGCAGCCTTAGCGTGATCGATCTGGCCACGCTCGAGCTGGTGGGCGGCATCGACCTGGGCGCGCCGATTCGTCCTCATGGCCTGGCCTTCGAGCCGGACGGCAAGCATCTCTGGGTCTCGGCCGAAGTCGTGCGTCAGGCCTGGCGGGTCAGCTTCCCGGGCGGCGAGGTGGTCGCGAAGGTCGACAGCGAGGCCAACGCCACACACATGGTCGCCTGGGCCCCCAACGGCCGGGTGTTCACCGCCAACATCGGCAGCGGCTCGACTTCCGTCATTGGTCCCGACGGCGAAGGCGGTTTCAAGCTGCTGGCCAAGGTGCCGACCGGCGCCGAAGCCGAGGGAGTCTGCGTGACGCCGGACGGGCGTCATGTGTGGGTCTCGAACCGGCGCGAAGGCACGGTTTCCGTGCTCGATGCCGAGTCCCTGAAGCTCGTCACCGAGCTGCCCTGTGAGGGCTTCCCGATTCGTGCGATGGCTTCGCCGGATGGCCGCCTGGTCCTGGTCACCAGCGCGATCGCGGGCAAGCTCAGCCTGTTTGACGCGGTCGAACCGGCCTTCCTGGGTGCGATCGAAATGCCTTTCCAGGTCGGTGAAGAGGGCGACGCGATTCTCGGTCAGATGGGCGAAAGTCCGATTCCGATCGGGGTCAGCCTGCACGCTTCCGGCAAGCTGGCCTTCGTCGCCAACGCCGCAGTCGACCGCGTCGCCGTGGTCGATCTGATCCGACGCAAGGTGGTGGCGCAGCTGCCGACGGGCCGCGGCCCGGATGGCATCGCCTGGGTGCCCAGCCCGCGCGCCCGCTAGACACCCAAGGCGGAAGCTCGCGGGATCGCTTTCGTTTCTTGCAAGCGCGCGTTATCCTGCGGGCAACCATACAGACGGGTGGAGGGACAGGCCCAACGAAGCCCGGCCAACCCCCTGACTGCGCGCAGTCGGGGAAGGTGGCAAGACCTACCGGGGGAGCCTGGCTCCCGCACGCGCCGCGAGGCGCTTCCGGATTGATGGTGGAGAGAGCCTGTCCCCAGCCCGAACGGCCATGGACAGTTCGCCTTCCTCCGTCACGCCTGCTTCGGCTCCCCGGCTCGACCTACGAGCCCGCCTCGCACTTGGGCCCCTGGTGCTCGATGGCGCCATGGGAACGGCGCTCAACGAGCGCGGCATCGCCTTCAACGAGTGCTTCGAGCTCGTCCAGCTGCAGCGCCCCGAGCTGATCGGTGAGGTGCACCACAGCTACCTCGAGGCCGGCGCCGAGGGCGTCCACACCAACACTTTCGGGGCGAACCGCTATCGGCTGGCCAAGTTTGACGAGGGCCGGCGGCTGCAGGAAGTCATCGAAGCGGCGGTGCAGATCGCGCGCGAGGCGGCAGGGGATGCGCGCTTCGTGGTCGGGGCGATGGGGCCGACCGGAGTCGAGATCGAGCCCTTCGGCCGCGTCGCCCGCGACGAAGCGCGCGCGGCCTTCCGTGAGTCGGCGGCGGTCTTCGCCGGGCTGGGGATCGAGGCCATCTCGCTGGAGACTTTCTCCAGCGTCGATGAGCTGATCGAGGCGGTGCGCGGGGTGCGCGAAGTCTCCGCGCTGCCGCTGATCGCTCACTTCACAGTGACCGGCGCGGGCGTCACCTTGCGCGGCGCGCATCCCGAAGAGGTCTACGCGCGGCTCGAGTCCGAAGGAGTCGATGTGATCGGCGTGAACTGCAGCTCGGGACCGAGCGCAGTGCTGGAAGCGACGCAGGTGCTGATGAACTGCGGCGAGCTACCGATTTCGGCGCGCCCCAACGCGGGCATGCCGCGTCAGCTGGATGGCCGGGTCTTCTACGAGAACAACCCGGACTACTTCGGGCGCTTCGCACGGCGATTCCTGCAGGCCGGAGGCACGCTGCTGGGCGGCTGCTGCGGCACGACCCCCGAGCACGTGCGGGCCATGGCGCGGGCGGCGCGTGCCGTAGGCGCTCAGGAGCGCGGCGAGCGCGAGCGTGCGGCCGTGGCGGCGACCCGCGTCCGCGAGCAGCGCCCGCGCGAGCCCAAGCCGCTCGCTGAACGCTCGACTTTGGGTCGCCTGCTGGAGCAGGGGCTCTGTCCGGTCTCGGTCGAGCTGGTGCCGCCGCGTACGCCCGACACCGCCAAGCTGATCGAGGTCGCGTCCACCCTGCGTGATGCCGGCGCCGATCTGATCAACCTTCCCGATGGCCCGCGCGCCTCGGCGCGGATCTCCAACTCGGTCGCGGCGCACCTGATCGAGCGCGAGGCCGGAATCGAGACCCTGGTGCACTTCTGCTGCCGAGACCGCAACCTGCTCGGCATGCAGTCCGATCTGATGGGCGGCTACGCGCTGGGCCTGCGCAACATGCTGGTGATCACCGGCGATCCGCCGTACCAGGGCAACTACCCCGATGTGACCGCAGTCTTTGACGTCGACTCGATCGGCCTCTGCAACATCCTCGATAACCTCAACCACGGCCTGGACGTGGGCGGCAACGACCTGAAGGGGCAGACGCACTTCTGCTACGGCGCGGCGCTCAACCCCACCGCGGTGGACTGGGAGCGCGAGCTGCATCGTTACGAGTGGAAGGTGCGCGCGGGGATCAACTTCGCGATCACGCAGCCGATCTTCGACGTGGAAGGGCTGCTCGCGCGCCTGCCCGAGCTCCCACCCGACGGCCCGCCGATCCTGGCCGGAGTCTGGCCGCTGCGCAGTCTGCGCAACGCCGAGTTCCTCGCTTCGGAGGTGCCGGGGGTGCACGTGCCGGACGCGGTGCTGAAGCGGATGCGCGCCGCCGACCGTTCCGGCAAGGCCGCGGAGGAAGGCATCGCGATCGCGCTGGAAGCGATCGATGCTCTGCGCGCGCACGTGGCCGGATTCCAGCTGGCGGCGCCGTTCAACAAGCCGGAAGCCGCGGTCGCGCTGCTACAGAGCCTGGAGGGACGTCGATGAGCACCGGACCGACCCCGGAAGCGTGCGCCGCCGCCGCGGCCGCTCGGCCTGCCCTGGATCAGCTGCTGCGCGAGCGCATCCTGGTGCTCGACGGCGCGATGGGCACGCTGATTCAGAGCCACGAGCTCGGCGAGGCCGAGTTTCGCGGTGAGCAGTTCGCGGATCATCCGCAGGATCTGCAGGGCAACAACGATCTGCTGTCGATCACCCAGCCCGAGGTCATCGCCGGGATCCACCGCGCCTACCTGGAGGCGGGCGCTGATCTGATCGAGACCAACACCTTCAACGGGACCTCGATCTCGCAGGCCGACTACGGGACTGAGGCCGCGGTCTACGAGCTGAACCGCGCCGCGGCGCAGATCGCTCGGCGCGAGGCCGCCCGCGCGACCGCGCTCGATCCGAGCCGCCCGCGCTACGTCGCCGGAGCCCTGGGGCCGACCAATCGGACGGCATCGATCTCGCCCGACGTCGAGGATCCAGGCGCCCGCTCGGTCAGCTTCGAGCAGCTCGTCGAAGCCTATGGCGAGCAGGCGCGCGGCCTGCTGGACGGCGGGGCTGACCTCCTGCTGGTCGAGACGGTCTTCGACACGCTCAACGCGAAGGCGGCGCTGTTCGCCATCGATAAACTGTTCGCGCAGGAGGGCGTGCCGACGGTGCCGGTGATCGTGTCGGGCACGATCACCGACGCCAGCGGACGCACCCTGTCTGGGCAGACGGTCGAGGCCTTTGCCGCTTCCGTGCGCCACTTCCCGCTGCTGGCGGTCGGTTTCAACTGCGCCCTGGGGCCCACCGAGCTGCGCCCGCACCTCGCCGCGATCAGCCATCTCGCCGAGTGCTTCGTCAGCTGTTACCCCAACGCGGGCCTGCCCAACGAACTGGGGGGGTACGACCTCTCGCCGCAGGCCATGGCCGAGCAGGTGCGCGGCTTCGCCGAGGACGGCCTGGTCAACCTGGTGGGCGGCTGCTGCGGTACGTCGCCGGAGCACATCCGGGCGATGGCCGAGGCGGTGCAGGGGCTGCCGCCGCGCCAGCCCGCCGAGCCCGACGGCCTGGCCCGTTTCTCCGGGCTCGAGGAGCTGGTGGTCCGCCCGGAGCTCAACTTCCTGAACGTCGGCGAGCGCGCCAACGTGGCGGGTTCGCGCCGCTTTGCGCGGCTGATCCGCGAGGGTGATTTCGCGACGGCGCTCGAGGTCGCGCGCGAACAGGTCGAGGCGGGGGCGCAGATGATCGACGTCTGCATGGACGAGGCGCTGCTCGATGGCCCGGCCTCGATGCGTCAGTTCCTGCACCTGCTGGCGAGCGAGCCGGACATCAGTCGAGTGCCGGTGATGGTGGATTCCTCCGACTGGGGGGTGATTGAGGTCGGCCTGCGCTGCCTGCAGGGGCGCGGCGTGGTCAACTCGCTCAGCCTGAAGGACGGCGAAGACGAGTTTCGTCGTCGCGCCACCCTGGCCCGTCGCTACGGCGCCGCAGTTGTGGTGATGGCCTTCGACGAGCAAGGGCAGGCGGTCGATGTCGAGCGACGGATGGAGATCTGCCTTCGTGCGCTGGGCATCCTGCGTGAGCTGGGTTTCCGTGACGAGGAGGTCATCTTCGACCTCAACGTGCTCGCGGTGGCGACCGGCATGGCGGAGCACGATGACTACGCGCGCAGTTTCATCGCGGCGACCGAGGCGCTGAAGCAGGCCGCGCCGCGCGTGCTGGTCAGCGGCGGGGTGAGCAATCTGAGTTTCTCATTCCGCGGTCTCGACGCAGTGCGCGAGGCGATGCATGCCGTGTTCCTGTACCACGCCATCGAGGCGGGGATGGACATGGGGATCGTGCACGCCGGACAGCTGGCGGTGTACTCCGAGCTGGATCCGGAGCTGCGCGCCGCCTGCGAGGATGTGGTGCTGAATCGTCGGCCCGATGCCGCCGATCGGCTGATCGAGATGGCCGAAGCCTGGCGTGAGGCCGGCTCGGGAGCCCGCGAGGTCGAGCAGGCGGTGTGGCGCGACCAGGATGTGGATGCTCGCTTGGCGCACGCGCTGGTGCATGGCATCACGCAGCATCTGGAAGTCGACCTTCCCGAGGCGCTGGCGCGCCACGAGAAGGCGCTTCGAGTCATTGAAGGCCCGCTGATGGATGGGATGAACATCGTCGGCGAGCTGTTCGGCAGCGGCCAGATGTTCCTGCCCCAGGTGGTCAAGAGCGCGCGGGTGATGAAGCAGGCGGTGGCCTGGCTGCAGCCCTATCTGGAGGCCGACAAGGTGGCCGGCGCGGAGAGCCGCGGGCGGATCCTGCTCGCGACGGTGAAAGGCGATGTGCATGACATCGGCAAGAACATCGTCGGAGTGATTCTGGCCTGCAATGGCTACGAGGTGAAGGACCTGGGCGTGATGGTGCCGGGGCAGCAGATCCTCGACGAGGCGCGCGCCTGGGGAGCGCAGATCATCGGCCTGTCCGGGCTGATCACGCCGAGCTTGATTGAGATGGAGCGGGTCGCGGCCGAGATGGAACGAACCGGCTGGGAGCTTCCCTTGCTGATCGGCGGCGCGACGACCAGCGCCGCGCATACGGCGCTGAAGATCGCGCCGGCTTATACGGGCCCGGTGGTCCACGTGCCGGACGCCTCGCGGGCCGTCGGCGTGGTGCAGGAGCTGCTCAGCGAGGAGCGTCGCGCGGCCTTCGTCGCGGACGTGACCGAGCGCCAAGAGCGGACGCGCATCGCGCGCGCCGAGAAGCAGGCCGAGCGCACCCTGTGGAGCCTGGACGAGGCCCGAAAGCGCGCTCCGCGTCATGTGTTTGATGCCCAGACTGTGCCGCAGCCGAGCTTCACCGGGGTGCGCGTCTTCGACGACTACCCGCTCGCCGAGCTGGTCGAGCGCATCGACTGGACTCCGTTCTTCGCGACCTGGGAGCTGGCCGGCAAGTTCCCCGCCATTCTGGACGACCCGGTGGTCGGTACCGAAGCGCGTCGGCTCTACGAGGACGCCCAGCGCCAGCTCGAGCAGCTGGTGAGCGGGCGGCAGCTGCGCGCGCGCGCCGCGGTGGGCTTCTTCCCGGCCGTCCGCCAGGGCGACAGCATCGAGCTGTTCCGTGATGCGGCACGCACCGAGACTCTGGCCCGACTGCCCATGCTGCGTCAGCAGCGCCAGGCCGGGGAACGCGCCTGCCAGAGCCTGGCCGATCTGATCGCGCCGCCGAGCGCTGAGGTTATCGACCACCTGGGCCTGTTCACCGTGACCGCCGGCGAAGGCGTGGCGGAGCTCGCCGCGGCAAGCCGAGAGGAGAATGACGACTACACCGCTCTGCTGATCGAGTCGCTGGCCGATCGCCTGGCCGAGGCGCTGGCGGAGCGGATGCACGAGCGGGTGCGGCAGGAGTTCTGGGGCTATGAGTCGGAGTCCAGCCTCAGCAACGAGGAGCTGATCGCCGAACGCTATCGCGGCATTCGGCCCGCGCCCGGCTACCCGGCCTGCCCCGACCACCGGCTCAAGGAGCGGATCTTCGAGCTGCTCGAGGTGCCGCAGAACCTTGGCCTGCATCTGACCGAGAACTGGGCGATGAGCCCGGCGGCTTCGGTGAGCGGCTTCTACTTCGCGCATCCGGCGGCCCGCTACTTCGGGGTGGGGCGGGTCGGGCACGATCAGCTTGCCGCCCTTGCCGCGGCCTGGGGAGTGGACGAGGCGGAAGCCGCGCGGGCGATCGGGACGCTGGCACCGGAGGCGGGCCTAAGATGTGCGCCCGCGGGCCGAGGCACCCGCGCCTAAGGAATGGACTCGCTGGTCGATCGGATCGAACGCTTGCTCGCTGTGCTGGCCGAAAGCGGGGGTGCCCCGGCGGTGGATCCGGGGCGGCCGGGGGCGATTCGCTCCCAGCTCGCGGAGCACTTCGACTTTCAGCAGCCGGTCGCCCGCGAGGACCTGCTGCAGGCGGCGGCGGTGCTGCTGCGCGCGACCAGCGCGCAGGCCGACCACGGCATGTACTTCGGTTCGATCGCCGGTGGATGCCGCGACGCTTCGGTAGCGGCCGCGGCCTTCGAGGCCGGCCTCGGCGTGCTCCCGGTGGCCTGGGAGCTCGCCCCGGGCGTCGCCGAACTGGAAGGGCTGCTGATGAGCCACTTCGTCCGGATCGTGGGCATGGACCCCGATCGGACCGTCGCCCGCGTCTGTGAGACCGGTGAGGAGGCGCAGCTCGCCGCGCTGATTGCCGCGGCGACACAGTGCTTCCCCGAATTCGAAGCGGACGGCATCGCCGCCGTCGAAGGGCGCCCTCGGCTCTACTGCTCCGAGGCGATCGTCGGCCCGTGGCAGAAACGCGCTCACGCCGCCGGCCTGGGGCGCAGCGCGGTGCGCGCGATCCCCTGCGATGAAGCCGGGCGGATCGATCCGACGGCGCTGCGGCGGCAGGTGATCGAGGACGCGAAGGCGGGGGACACGCCGTTCTTCGTCGCGGTCGGCGCGGGCGCGGCCTCGACCGGCGCGATCGACCCGGTCAAGAAGCTGGTCGCTTTCGGGCGTGTGCAGGGGATGTGGGTGCACGTGGATGGCAACGGCCTGGGGCTGGGTGTCTACGCCTCCCGCCTCGCGCCGCTGCTCGCCGGCAGCAGCCACGCGGATTCCTTCGCCACCGAGACCCGGGGCGGACTCCCCGCAGCCGGCAGCGCCGGCTTCCTGCTCTGTCGTCATCCGCGCCCGATCGGCCATGCCTTCTCCGTGGAAGACCCGCGCCTGCCCGCGACCACCGCCGGGGCGGCCGAAGCCCGCGCCTCCGGGCTGTTGGGGGCACGCCGCGCCGCAGCCCTGCCCTTCCTGCTCTGGCTGGCACAACACGGCCAATCCGGCTACGGCGAACTGCTCGACCGGCTCTGCGCCCGCGCCGACGAACTCCGCGCCGCGCTCCGCGCCGCCGACTGCCGCCTCCGCGGTGCCGACGACGTCCCCGTCGTCTGTTTCGTGCCCCCGCAAGTCGACGGGCAGGCCGCACTCGAGGCATTGGCTGCGCGCTTGCGGGCCTCCAGCATCGCCTGGATTGACGCGGTGACCCTGCCGGACGGCGCCCCGGCGCTGCGGGCTTGGGTGAGCAGTTCGGCTACGGGTCCGAGTGAGATCGCGGCCCTTGTGCAAGCACTCGGAGACTGACCCCCTTTAGTGGGCTTTTTTGCCCTAAGTCATTTAGATGAAGTAACTTAAGGTCTACTTTCTCAATTGAGGGCGTCAGGGTGAGAAGTCGAGCCGAAGTCTTTATCAGAAAATACTTTAGGTCCGAGCGAGCACACTGAAGGGGGTCAGGCTCGTCGGTTTTCTGGCGGCATCTGGGGCAGATGACGTTTCCGTCTCGGAGTGAGCCAACCAGGGGCGCCTCGGGTGCAGGTCGTGCATCGGCAGGGCCAAGCGCCGGAACTCGGCCTGCTGATTCAGCAGGATGCGTGGCCCCCGATCTACCTCGATCTCTGCGTGCGGCCCTGGGGGCTGAGGCTGGAACTCAGCCTCGAGATGTTGCGCCCGCGGCTGTGCCTGGCTCGGCTGGTGGTCACTCCGGACAGCGTGGCTCCCCTCATCACCGATCCGGCGCCCAGCCTGGGGCTGGTGGATTGGCGCCTGCGCTTACGCCCGCGCTCGGGGCTCAGCTGGGGGAGCGTGCGTCAGCGCGGCGACCTTCGCTTCGAGCTCGTCTCGACCCGGCTCAAGGAGATTGGAAAGGACGAATCGTGAGTCCGTCCGTCGTGCGCAACTCCACCTGGTAGCTGCGGCCGGCCTCGAGCCGCATGTACGGAGCCTCGCCGTGCATGGCTCGCACCCCAGTGCGTTCAAGGACCTCGGGCCGGTTGGCGTAGTCCCAGAAGTTGTCCCAGAGCTCGGCTGAGAAAGCGTCGGGCGCGCTCTCGACCGAATAGCCATCCGGGGGGCGCTGCGCGGCGTCGAGCGCGAAGCCCTCGGCGGGCGCCTGATGTTCGCCGAACAGGCGACGGAACAGCAGCAGGGTGCTGCCCTTCTCAAGTTCGTGCTCCTGCAGGAAGGAGTCATCAAACTTGATCACCTGGGCGTCCACATACAGCACATCGCCGTCGATCGTGAACTCGCGCGGCGGATTGAGCGGGCTGCCCTCCGCGTCGATCTCCTCAAAGCGGAAGGTCGTGCGCTGACCGCCGGGGGCCTGCGAATCGGCGACCTGATCGAGCACGTGAATCCGCGCCACGCGCTTGCGCTCGCGCAGAAACTCGATCCGCTGCTGCAGCGCTTCATTGAGCTGCTCCAGCTCGGCCACCCGCTGCCGCAGGGCCGAGTCGTCGGTCAGCGTGTGATACGCCCACACCGACAGCCCGCCCCCGAGCACGAAGGTCAGGACGGGAGCCTTGAAAATCGGCAGCGCCATCGCCTCAGCCTACTCGCAAAGCTTCCCCGCTTCCACGGCCGCTAGACTTGCAGGCGATGAAGCTCGATGAAGCCGCCGCCTGGCCGCTCGATCCGTCGGTCACCTTTCTGAATCACGGCTCCTTCGGCGCCTGCCCGCGCGCCGTCCTGGCCGTGCAGCAGAGCCTGCGCGATCACCTTGAGGCGCGCCCCGTCGAGTTCCTGGCCCGCGAGCTGGAGCAGCGCTACGACGTCACGCGCGAGGTGCTCGGCGAGTTTCTCGGCGCGCGGCCACAGGACCTCGTCTTCGTGCCGAACGCGACCTACGCGGTCAACTCGGTGCTGCGCAGCTTCCCCTTCGACGCCGGCGATGAGGTGCTGGTCACCGACCAGGAATACAACGCCTGCCGCAACGTGCTCGACTACGTGGCCGAGCGCGCAGGCTGCCAGGTCGTCGTCGCGCCGCTGCCCTGGCCGGTCGCCTCGCCCGAGGAGATCCTCGAAGCGCTGCTCGCGCGCGTGACGCCGCGCACCCGCCTGCTGCTGATCGACCACATCACCAGCCCGACCGCGATCGTCCTGCCGATGGAGCGGATCATCCCGGCTATGCAGGAACGCGGCGTCCGCGTCCTGGTCGACGGCGCGCACGCGCCCGGGCACATCGAGCTCGATCTCGCCGCGCTCGACGCTGACTATTACACCGGCAACTGCCACAAGTGGATCAACGCGCCGAAGGGCGCGGCTTTCCTGTGCGTGCCCGAGCGCTGGCAGCCCGAAGTGCGACCCGCCTGCATCAGCCACGGCGCCAACTCACCGCGCGAGGACCGCTCCCGCTATCTGGTCGAGTTTGACTGGACCGGCACCATGGATCCGACGGCGATCCTCGCGGTCCCGGCGGCGATCCAGATCGTCGACGAGCAAGTGAGCGGCGGCTGGCCGGGGCTGCGCGCGCGCAACCACGCGATGGTCTGCGCCGCCCGCCGCGCGATCTGTGAACGGCTCGAGCTCGAAGCGCCGGCGCCGGAATCGATGCTCGCGGCGATGGCCTCGGTGCCTCTGCCGATCCTGGACCCCCCCGCTCCCGACAACTGGGACCCGCTGCAGACCGCGCTCCGCGAGCAGTATCGGGTCGAGGTGCCGGTGTTCGGCTGGGGAGGGCGCGATGCTCTGCCGCGCCATCGCTGCGTGCGCGTTTCCGCGCAGATCTACAACGAAGCCGCGGACTACGAGCGCCTCGCCGAAGCGCTCTATTCGCTGGGGGCTTCCTCGGCGCCGGTCTGACCGCCAAAGAAGCGCGGGCGCGGGATCGCGGAATCCGTCACCTCGGCGACCGTCTCGGCCAGGCCCTCGATGGGGCCTCCTTCAAGAACCGCGATGACCGCATCAAGCGTGGCCTGAACCTCGGCGTTCTTCTCGGCCTTGCGGGCCTCGCGGACAGCCTCAAGGCGCTCGGTCGCGCGGCCGAGCGCCAGCCCCAGCGCCGCGGCCTGACGCCGCCGCGCGCTCTCGTGGGCCAGCCCCTCGGCGATGCCTTCCCAGGCCTTCTTGTCCGTCGCGTGCACGCCCAGCGCGAACAGCGCGTTCGCGGCCAAGACTTCGTCCTTCTTGTCCTTCGCCGCCTTGATCACGGCGGACCGCGCCGACTTGTCATCGGCGCCGACGATGCCAATCGCGCGGATCATGTGCGCGCGGACGCGCGCGGAATCCTCTTTGCCGTAGAGCTTGCGCAGCTCTTTGACCAGCTTGGGGTTGCCGATCTGCTCGAGGGCCACCGTGGCCTCCAGGCGAATCTCGGTATCCGGGAAGCTCAGGAATCGTTCCAGCGTTGGCGCGAAAGCTTCCGGCGAAACTGCGCCCATCGCGCGCAGCGCACGCACCAGCAGCGGCTTGCGGCGCTGGATGCGCACGTCGCCCAGCTCGATGTCGATGAACTCGACCGCGGCCGGGTCGTCGGTGGCGAGCAGGCGCATCATCGCCTCGGCGCGCTCGCCGGCGCGCATGCCGTTGCGGATCGCCTCGATGGTCGCTTCGACTTCGTCCTCATTGAGCGGGGTGATCGTGGCGTCCCCGCTGCCCTTCAGCACGCCGTCCTGGATCAGCCGGCGCGGCGCACGCGCGCGCTCTGGCATGCTGACCTTGGCGTCCGGGTTGACCTCGAGGATCGCGGTGACCAGGCACCACTGCAGCTCGCGGGCGCTGATCTCGTAGGGGACCGACATCAGAATCTTGCCGTCCGGGCCCACGAAGAGATGCTGCGGCGCCACCAGCGGAGTGTCCGCCGAGGCGTCGATGACATCGGCGCGGATGCGCGTCTCTATGGCCTGATGGTGCGCGCATTCGATGCCCGGGAAGCGCTTGCACTTGCCGCCGTGCTCGAAGCGTGAGCCGATCAGATTGACGGTGTGCTGGGTCAGTGCGAGCACGTCCTTGTCCTGATAGACATCCTCGGCCATGCGATCGTTGGCCTTCTCGCCATCCATGTTCAAGGCGCAGAACAGGACCTTGTTCTCGGCCGCCGCGCGTTCGCGGGCAGCGTCGAAATCCTTCTCCCAGACGATGTCGGCGGTGCCGACCGCCGCAAGAAGGGGCAGCAGGAGGGTGAGAAGCGCGCGCATGGCCTGATTTAACCCGCTGACGCCGCCGGGGTGGCGTCCGTCGTGGCTTTTTGTCGTGCTTCTTCCTCGGCGATTTCAGCCTGGAGCAGCGCCTGCTCGCGCGCGCGGTGCTCGCGGCGGGCGCGATTCCAGTCGCCGATCACTTCGCCCCAAGTGGACGGCAGCGCGCCCTGATGGCGATTGATCGACGCGATCCGGAAAGCCACCCGCCACTGATGGCAGATGTCGCGCCAGGCAGCGAACAGGCTGTTGCGCGGGTCGTAGATGTGGGCGACTTCCGCCGTCATCCCGTTCAGCTCGAGAATGCGCAGCTCGCGGCCCTCGCGGAGCGCGTCCTCGTCGGGCACCCGCAGATCAAAGCGGCCGAAGTGGAAGTCCGGGAAGGCGCCGGCGATCTCATCGAGTCGCGCCAGCAGCGCCTCGCTGGCCAGATCGCGGCGGTCCAGGAACAGCGTGCCGCGCGCGTGCGCGCCGACCTCGACGAGATCGACCACCTCGCCGGCGGCGGGGACTTCATACAGCCGTTCGGCGTGATACTCGAAGTGCACCTCGGCCTGACGCACCGCCCGGTCGTCTTCCAGAATCAACTGCTCCAGCCGGCGCTCCCCGTCGCCGACCAGCTGCAGCAGCTCCTTGCCGTTGACGGACAGGATCTGGCCGCGCGGCTCGCCGGGTTCCCGGACATAGAACACGCCGAACTCGACGCCAGGCACGAACTCCTGCAGCAGCAGATCCGTCGGGTCGATCTCCAGGCGACGCGCCAGCTGTTCGCGCTGGCGAATCACCTCCACTCCGCGGCCGCGCTCGCCGCGATTGGGCTTGAGGATGATCGGGTAGCCCAGCCCGTGCATCTCCATGAAATGCTCGGCGCGCTCGAGTCGCTGCTCGGCGGTGCCGGCGTGCGCGCCCAGCAGCAGGCTGCGCGGCAGCGCGCCGGCGGCCGGGCCGCTCGCGCCGCCTTCGGCCTCCGGATCCATGCCGAGCGCCTGCAGAATCTGCCACTTCGACTCGCCGACCAAACCGCCGGTGGGTATGCCGGGATTGACCGCCGTGACCAGGCGCAGGCTGCCGTGGCGCAGCGCCAGGAACAGAATCTGCACCAGGACCGGCAGGTAGAACACCTGCGGAGGCCAGAACTCCCATTCGACCTTGCGGCGCCAGGCCGCATAGAGCAGTCGGCGACCGCGGCGGGTAAACAGCGGCAGGATGAGCTTCTGAGCCGCGAGGATGCCAAAGGCCAGCAGGACCAGGATCGGCACCGCGTAGCCCTCGACCGCGTGCAGCGCCTCGAGCACCTCCTTGCCCGCCCAGGTCGACAGACCGACCAGCAGCGGCGTCCAGATCAGCCCGGCGATGGCGAAGTAGAAGAAGAAGGTGCGCAGGCTCTGTCCGAGCATGCCGGCGGCCACGTAGGTGGGCAGCCGCAGGCCCGGCAGAAAGCGCGACAGCAGGATGACCTTGCCGCCTTTGTGCTCGAACCACGAACTGGCTCGGTAGACCGCGCGCGGGCGGACCATCCAGCGCAGCGGAGCGCGCGCCAGCGCCGGTCGTCCCAGCCAGCGGCCGAGCAGGAAGAGCAGGCCGTCCCCGATCAGGATGCCGAGGAAGCAGGCGCCGGTGCCGAACACGAAGCCGATCCGACCCTGCGCGACGAGCAGTCCGGTGAAGATGCAGGTGAGATCCTCGCTGACCAGGGTGGCGGCAGCGAGCAAAATCAGCATGATCAGCAGCGCAAAGCCGGCCAGCTGGGGAGCCGTCGCCGGATCAAAGGGCTCGAAGGCGCGCGCGCGTTCGGCGTCGCTGACATCGGCTCG
>PAHY01000057.1 GCA_002705055.1 Planctomycetota bacterium | reverse complement strand
GCTCATCTTCGGCAAAGAAGAACTCGACTCGGTGCGCCTCCAAAAAGGCATCCATCAGCGCGTTGACCAGGGGCTGCGGGATCGAGGGGTCCGAAGCGTAGAGCTCGATCTTGATGCGGTAGGAGGCCGGGATCGGGTAGACGACCAGGCTGCGCTCCAGGCGCTCGGCCAGGACGCGGTCCGGATCGCCGGCCACACCCCAATACGAAGAATCGAGCTGTCCGGCGCGGTCCAGCGCGTCGAGCAGGACTTCGGGCTTCAGGATCAGCGCGACCTGTTCATTGCGGAAGATGTCGTAGTCGCGCGTATTGGAGAGGTTGAGCTCGGAGTCCGTCTCCAGCGTGCGCTGGTAATTCCGGGCGACGTGAATCTCGCCTTCCGAAACGAAGACGGGCCGGTCGAGCTTGAGGGCAAGAAACACGCCCCCCGCCGCGATCGCGACGAAGAGCAGCAGCACCATGCCCACGTGGCTGCGCAGACTGCCGAACACGTCAAGTCGCCGTTTCGGGACTTGACGTGATTCCTGGCTGCCGCGCAGGCTGATCTGGTCGTTGGGGATCACCGTGAACTTGGGATCAGTTGTTGCGGTCGTCCGCGATCTGGTAGGTCAGCAGCAGCGAGGTGATCGGCGAGATCTGCTGGAAGATCCAGCCGACTTCGGCCAGCGTGCGACGCGGGACGTAAACCACGTCGCCCGCTTCGAGGGCAATCGTGGCCAGATCGGTGCCTTCGGTGAACTCCTCGTAGTCGAAGCCGGCGGCGCCGTTGTCACGCGGGCGCAGGAGGCGCACCTCTTCATCATCCGAAGAGATCAGCGTGCCACCCGCCAGGGCCAGCGCATCCAGCGTGGTCGAGCCGCGCCGCAGCGGATAGATGCCCGGGTTGGCGACTTCGCCCAGCACGTAGAACAGCTTCTGCGCTTCAGCCGGAACGTGGATCACGTCGCCGGGGATCAACTGCACGTTGAGGCTCATGTCCCCTTGGCGCATGAGCTGATTCAGGTCCACCCAGAGAATCGCGTCCTGGCCGCGCATGATCGCGCAGCGCTCCGGCAGGACCTCCTTCGAGTCCGCTTGCAGGCCGCTGGCCTGGCCCAGGGCGCGCAGCAGGCTGGGCGACTGAGCAAAGCTGTACTCGCCGGGCGAGCCGACGCTGCCGAGGACCACCACCCGAAAGGCGCTGTACTCGTCGATGCGCAGCGTGACCGAGAGGTCCGGGTAGGAAGGCTCAAATGCGTCCTGGATCCGCGTCAGAGCGGCGCGGCGGGCCAGGCCGCCGATCTCGACGTCGCCCACCACGGGCAGCGTGATCATGCCGTCGGGGCCGACGCGCTGCGTCGTGGACAGCTCTTCTTTCTGAAAGACGGAGACCGTGACCTGATCGCCGGGTGTGACCCGGTAGCCATCCTGAAGCACGCGCTCCCCGGCAGCCTCGAAGGCGGCCAGCGCTGCAGCGGCTTCGGACGGGGTGGCGTAGCCCTCCACCCGATCGTGCTCAAGCATGGTGCCCGGAGCCGGGAGCTTCGGCACCGGAGACGCACACGCGACCGGCAACAAGGCCAGTCCGCAGAGGGAGAGTCGGCGGAACATCACTTTGTCCATCGGCAGGAGCGCGCATCTTATGTGAGCGCAATCGGGGACTCTTGGCTGCCGAGCAGCCCGCATCCGGCCGCGCGTTTTGCGAACTCCTTCGACTTGCGAGGAATCCGGCCGCGGCCTGCATAGTCAGACGCGCAAATTGCCGAAAGATGAGTGGCAGACCGCGCGCGGGCATCCTGGACCCGCCCTTCCTGCATGGATCCCTCCCTTCCCACCGACCACGCCTCGGCGATCGCCGTCGTGGGCATGGCCTGCCATGTTCCCGGCGCGGACAACGCCGCCGAGTTCTGGGCACGCCTGCGCGCCGGCGTGTGCTCGGTCGAGATGCGCAGTCCGGCCGAGCTGGAAGAGGCCGGCGTTCCGGCGGAGTGGATCGCCGACCCTCGCTACGTCCCGGCCACGCTGCGGCTCGAGGGGCTCAAGCAGTTCGACGCGGGCTTCTTCGGGCTCTCGCCGAAGGACGCCGCGATCATGGATCCGCAGCATCGCCACTTCCTGGAGTGCGCCTGGGAGGCGCTTGAGGATGCGGGCTACGACCCCAGTCGCTTCGCCGGACCGATCGGCGTCTTCGGCGGCTGCGGGATGAACAACTACTACTTCCAGAACCTGCTGCGCGACCCGGCGCTGTTCGCCGAAGTGGGGCCTTTCCTGCTCCGCCACACCGGCAACGACAAGGACTTCCTGACCACCTTCGCCTCGTACAAGCTCAACCTGAAGGGACCGAGCATCGGGGTGCAGACGGCCTGCTCCACCTCGCTGGTGGCGATTCACCTCGCGGCGCAGAGCCTGCTCTCCGGGGAGTGCGATCTCGCGCTCGCCGGTGGCTCGACCATCGAGCTCCCCCACGGCCATGGCTATCTGTTCCGCGAGAACGAGATTCTCGCCCGGGACGGCAAGTGCCGCCCTTTCGACGCCCAGGCCACGGGCACGATCTTCGGCAGCGGCGCGGGCATCGTCGCGCTGCGCCGGCTGGAGGATGCGCTGGCAGATGGCGACAGCGTGCGCGCCGTGCTGCTGGGCTCGGCCGTCAACAATGACGGCGGGACCAAAGCCGGCTGGCTGGCCCCCAGCGTGCAGGGCCAGGCCGACGCGGCTATTGAGGCGCTCGCGGTGGCGGGCGTCGACCCGCGCACCGTCGCGTTCCTGGAAGCCCACGGCACCGGGACGGCGGTCGGCGATCCGATTGAGGTCCAGGCGCTGAGCCAGGCCTACCAGTCGGAACGATCCAGTGAGTCGCCCTGCTTTCTGGGCTCGGTGAAGGCCAACATCGGCCACCTCGACACCGCGGCCGGCGTGCTCAGCTTCATCAAGGCGGTCGAGTCGCTGCGGCACCGCTGTCTGCCGCCAAACCCGCACTTCGAGCAGCCCAACGAGCAGATCGACCTCGCGCGCAGCCCCTTCCAGGTCCAGGCGGCCGCGCGCGAGTTTCCGGAGCAGGAGACCCCGCTGCGGGCTGCGGTCAACTCGCTTGGGGTGGGCGGCACCAACGCTCACGCCGTCCTGGAGGCCGCGCCGACGCAACAGTCGGTGGCCCCGCAGCGTCAGCCTCAGGTCTTTCCGCTCGCCGCCAAGACGCCGACCGCGCTCGCCCAGGCTTGTGAGCGGCTGGCGGATGCCCTGGAAGCCGAGCCCGCGCGTTTTGAAAGCCTCGCGGCGCTGGCCGATGCGGCATTCACGCTCCAAGAAGGACGTCAAGCCTTTGCGCATCGTGCCCAGGTCGTCGCTGCGACGGCCCAGGATGCCGTCGCACGCCTGCGCGCTCTCGCCCCCAAGCTGGCGCGCGGCAGCCGCGGCCCGGCGCGAGAGAACCCGGGCGTCGGCTTCCTCTTCCCCGGAGGCGGCGCGCAGTACCCGGGAATGGCGGCGCGGCTGCGCGAGACTGAACCAGTCTTCCGCGAAGCCTTGGAACAGGGCATGGCCCTGCTGCGCACGCAGCATCAGCTGGATCTTGAGCCGGTGTTCGCTCCCGAGCCGGAGGACTCGGAGGCGGTACGCGCCCAACTCGATCGCCCTTCGGTTCAGCTGCCCGCCATCTTCCTGGTCGAGGTCGCCTTGGCGCGGCTATGGCAGTCCTTCGGCGTGCAACCGGACGCGCTGCTCGGGCACAGCCTGGGAGAAAACGCGGCGGCCTGCGTCGCCGGAGTCTTCGACTTTGAAGAAGCGCTGGCGCTGGTCGTGCTGCGCGGGCGGCTGTTTGAACAGCTGCCCCCGGGCGGCATGCTCAGCATCGCGGCCCCGGCCGAAGCGGTCGAGGCGCTGCTTCCGGAGCCGCTCGTCGTCGGGGCACGCAACGCCCCGGAACAGACCATGGTCTCCGGTCCGGTCGATGCGCTCGGTGGCTTCGCGGAGACGCTGGAAGACCAGGGCTTTGAGTTCCAGCGGGTGCGGATCGACTGCGCGGCTCATTCGCCGGCGCTGGAGCCGATCCTGGCAGCCTTCCGAGCCCAGCTGGAGAGCATGCAGCTGCGCGCGCCGGAGATTCCGATCATCTCGAATCTGACCGGCACCTGGCTGTCCGATGAAGAGGCTTGCGACCCGGAGTACTGGGTCCGACACCTCCGCCACACCGTGCGATTCTCCGAGGGCGCCGCCGCTCTGCTGGAAGACGAGGGGCGTGTGCTGCTCGAGGTCGGTCCCGGCAAGATCCTTGGCTCGCTGGCCCGTCAACAACCGGCTGCCGGTCGCGGGCGCGCGGTGCTGGCCTCGCTGCGCCATCCGGATGAGCAGGCCGACGACCAAGAGTTTCTGCTGGCGACGCTCGGCGAGCTCTGGGCGGCCGGCGTGGAGCTGGACTGGGAGCGCGTCCGTGGCAGCGAGTCCCGGCTGCGCGTGCCGCTGCCTACCTATCCCTTCGAGCGTCGCGAGTTCTGGATTGAGCCGAAGGTCGGCGCGCCGGATGCCGTGGACGCGTCAACGCACCCGCAGCAGGCGCAGCGGCTGGAGGATTTTGAGCAGTGGTTCAGCGTGCCGAACTGGGTGGAGCGCGGCGCGACCCGCCGTCCCGCCACGCAGCCGCCCGAACGCTGGCTGGTCTTCCTGGATCGGCACGGCGTCGGCGAACAGCTGGTCGCGCAGCTGCAGGCAGCCGGTCAGGAGACCATCTGCGTGCGCGAAGGCGATGCCTACTACCGCTTCGCCGACGACGCCTTTGCGCTCGCGCCTGAAGGCGGTCGCAGCGGCTACGACGCGCTGTTCCAAGATCTGCAGCAGGCCGGTCGGCTCCCCCAACGGATTCTGCATCTCTGGTCGATCACCGATTCCTGCGACCCGCGACCCGGCTCCAGCCTGTTTCACCATCACCAGGAGCGCGGCTTCTACAGTCTGCTGTTCCTGGCCCAAGCGCTCGGCGAGCTGGAACTCGACGCAGCCCTGCAGCTGGATGTGGTCGCCAATCAACTCCAGCGAGTCCGCGCCGAGGATGAGATCCATCCGGAGAAGGCGACGGTGCTGGGGCCGCTGCTGGTGATGCCGCGGGAGTACCCGCAACTCCAGACGCGCGTGCTGGATCAGCCGCGCGCGGCCGCGATCGAGCCCCTCCTTGAGGAGCTGCTCCATGCGGCGCCCGTGGCCCAGGTGGCTTGGCGCGAGGGCCGTCGCTACGAGCTGGACCGCGCCCCCTTGCCCGCCGATCCGGATGCGGCGCAGGAACTGGACCTCGACCGCGATGCCGTCGTGCTGATCACCGGCGGCCTGGGCGACCTCGGCCTGACGGTCGCGCAGTGGTTGGCGACGAAGGCGCAGCCGCGCCTGGTGCTGGTCAGTCGCGGTGGCCTCCCCGCTCCGCAGGCGCGTGAGGTCTGGCTGGCCGCGCACGCCGAGGACGACCCCACCAGCCAGCGGATCCGTCGGGTCCAGGAGCTGGAAGCGCTGGGCAGTGAAGTCGTGGTGTTGACCGCCGACGTCGCGAACCCCGAGCAGATGCGGGCGGTGCGCGAGGAACTGGATGCACGCTTTGGCCGACTCGACGCGGTCCTGCACGCCGCGGGCGTGCTCGAGGACGGCGTCATGCAGCTGCGTTCGCCGGAAGCCATCGAGCGGGTGTTCGCGCCGAAGGTGCATGGCGCTCAGGTGCTGATGCAGGCTCTGCGCGGCCTGGAGTGGAAGACGCTGGTCCTGTTCTCCTCGACTTCGGCCACGATCGGGCCGGCGGGTCAAGCCGACTACGTGGCGGCGAACGCATACCTCAACGCGCTGGCCGAGAGTGCGGACCGCGCGGGTCAGCGGGTGCTCGCGGTCAACTGGGGAATCTGGCAGGAGATCGGCATGGCGGAGAAGCTGGCCGTCTCGATGCATCGCCAGGGCCGCCTGCCCGGCGAGCGCCTGCGTCTGGATCACCCCTGGTTCGACACCGTGATCCGCTCCGGTGAGGAGCTGGCCTATCGCATGGTCCTCGACCCTCGTGAGAGCTGGTGGCTTGATGAGCACCGGCTGCAGAGCGGGCGCGCCGTGCTGCCGGGCACCGCCTACCTGACGCTGCTGCGCAGCGCGTGGGCGCTGGCTCAGGGAAGGCCGCACGAGGCTTCGATGCAGATCGAGTCCCTGGCGCTGCTCGCGGCCTGTCCGGTACCCGATGACCGGCGCCGCGAGCTTCAAGTCCGGCTGTTTGCCGGCGAAGGGCGTCGTCGCGCGGAGATCCGCAGTCGGCTGCTGCCGGACGGTGCCTGGGATCTGCACGTCCAGGCACAGGTCGGTCCGCGCGACCCCGACACCGAGTCGGCGATCGTGCCGTGCTCGGCGCAGGCCGTGGCGCTCCCGGCAGCCGCGCTGCAGATTCAGCCGGAGCACCTGAAGCTGGGGCCGCGCTGGCAGGCCATCCGCGCGCTGCAGATTTCGGCGCAGCACGCAAGCGGTCAGCTTGCGCTGCCGGAGTCCTACGCGAGCGATGGCGAGGACTATGCCCTGCATCCGGCCTTGCTGGACGCCGCCACCGGGTGCGCCGTGCTGCTGCTGCAGCAGCACAGCGAGCCCGGATTCTGGGTACCGCTGGAGTACAGCCGCATCGAGGTGGAGGCCGTGGTGCCGCCGCGCTGCGAAGTGCGCGTCTCCGTGCGGGAGGCGACGCCTGCCGCGACGCAGGATGCCGTGGTCGACCTCGATCTGCTCGCTCCGTCGGGCGCGCGCGCGGTGGCGATCCGCGGCTTGCGCCTGCGTCGCCTGCCTGGGATGGAAGCGCTCTGCCGGCACGACGCATCCGAGGTCGTCGGGCCCGCCGAGCACACCCCCGCCGAAGAGGCTTTCCTGGCCATGCTCGACTCGGGAATCTCGCCCGCGGATGGCATGCGAGCGCTGGAGCGCGTCTGGTCGCGATCGACTCCTCCGGTGGTCCACGTCAGCTCGATGGACCTCCAGCAGCTCCTGAAGCTGCAGGATGTCGCCACCCGCGCGCGCGATGCGCAGGCGAGCGAACAGCGTTTTGAGCGCCCGGCGCTGGCTTCCGAGTTCGTCGAAGCCACGGATCCGATCGAGAAGCAGCTGGTCAGCTGGTGGCAGGAGCTGTTGGGGGTCGATCAGATCGGCGTGCACGATGACTTCTTTGAGCTGGGCGGACACTCACTGATCGCGGTCCGGCTGTTCAGCCGGGTCAAAGCCCAGTTCGGAGTCGAGCTGCCCTTGTCGGTGCTCTTCGAGGCGCCGACGATTGCAAGTTGCGCCTCGCTGCTGCGCGAGGAGATGGGACCGGAAGCGTCCCAGGAGTGGAGCGGCGCCGAAGACGGAGCCGCGCCCAGCCCACGCAGTCGCCCGCAGTGGTCCTACCTCGTGCCGATGAACGAGGTGCGTGAGACGCGCGAGCCTCCCTTCTTCCTGGTGGCCGGCATGTTCGGCAATGTGCTCAACCTGCGCCATCTGGCGATGCACCTGGGCGAGGACCGATCGGTCTTCGCGATCCAGGCCGCCGGGCTGCGCGCGGACGAAGCGCCGCACCGCCGCTTCGAGGATATGGCGCAGGCTTACTTGGCGGAGATCCGCCAGGTGCGGCCGCATGGTCCCTACCTGCTCGGCGGATTCTCGGGCGGTGGGATCACCGCGTACGAGATGGCGCATCAGCTCCGCGCCGCCGGGGAAGAGGTCGCGGCGGTGGTCCTGCTGGACACCCCCATCCCGCATCAGCCGGTCGCCAACTGGCGCGATCGCTGGACCATCCTGCGGCAGAAGCTGCGCGAGCAGGGACGCGGCGCTGTGCTGCGCTGGCTGCGCAAGCGCATCGCCTGGGAATGGTCGCGCCGCCGCCGTGACGCGATCGCCGCGGGGCCGGGGACGCCGGCCGAGTTCCGCTCCGAGCAGGTGAAGGATGCCTTCCTCGAGGCTTTGGAGCATTACGAACTGCGGCCCTATGACGGTCTGCTGACGCTGTTCCGGCCGCAGCTCGAACGTCGCTACGAGCTGTCGGGGGATCGCTTCACCAACGAGTTTCGTGAGGTGCAGGATCCCTGCAATCACTGGTTGCCCTTCGCCTTGGGTGGCATCGACACCTATGAAGTGGACGGCGACCACGACAGCATGGTGCTGGAACCGCATGTGCGGGTGCTGGGCGCGCGGATGCGCGTCAGCCTCGCCGAAGGAATGGAAGAATGGCGCAAACGGAACGCGAGCAAGCCGGAGCGGCCGCAGAGTTAAGCGGCTGCGTGGCGCGCTGGCTGGGTGCCGCGGCGCACTCCGTTGCGCTTCCCGTCGCGGAGGCGGATCTGGATGAGCTCGGACCGCAGGAAGCGGCATGCATCGCGGCTGCGGTGCGCGCGCGCCAGGTCGAGTTTGCCAGCGGCCGTTGCGCCGCGCGGCGAGTGCTGCGAGCGTGCGGCCATCCCGTGACCGAGCTTCTGCGCGGCGCAGATCGAGCGCCGCTGTGGCCCGCTGAAGTCGAGGCGAGTCTGAGTCACGCTGGTGGCCTCGTGATCGCGGTGGCCCGACCGCGTCAGAGCGAGTCCGGAGGCATCGGGGTCGATCTGGAAACCGCTGCCGGCCTGTCGGCGCAGGATGCGAGCGGCGTTCTGTCTGCGCGCGAACGAGCGCTCGCGGAGCAGAGCGAGCACCCCGAGGCGGCCGCGCTGGCGCGTTTCAGCGCCAAGGAGGCGCTGTTCAAGGCCATGCACGCCGCGGGCAATCAGGGCCTCGACTTCCTCGCCGTCGAGCTGCTCGGTCAAGCGGGCGAGGCTTGGGATTTGCAGCTCGGCGCGGACTTTGAGCGCCGGCTGCCGACCGGCGCCACGGTGCGCGCCTGGAGCCGCCGCCTTGCCTGCGGCTGGCTTAGTGCTGCCGAGGTTCGCGCCTGATCCGCGCGCGTGCTTGGCGTCGCGCCGCGCCGCGCTGCGCCGCCGCGGAGGGAGCCGGCTGTTCCGGCTCGGCCCCCGGATCGGCCGGGCTGACGAAGCTCGCGAGACCACGCACCGTGGGGTGACCGAACACATCGACGAGGCTGAGCTCGCAGCTCAGCCGCTTCTTGACCTCAATCTGCACGCGCACTGCAAGCAGCGAATGCCCGCCGAGGTCGAAGAAGTTCTGATCCAGCCCCACCTGCTCGAGACCCAGGACTTCCTTCCAGATCTCGGTGATCGCGTCGAGGGCGGCCGGCGTCGCGGCCCCCGCTTTGGCCGAGGCGGGCGGGATCCGCGCAGCGCTGGGCTCGGCCGCACGCCCGCGCGGGGCCGGCAGCGCCCTGCGGTCGATCTTGCCGTTCGGCGTCTGCGGCATTTGCTCAAGCCACTCGAAGTGCTGCGGCAGCATGTACTCCGGCAGACGACGCCGGAGCGCCTCGCGGAGGGCTTCCAGCGGAAGGGCGCGGCCTTCCGTGGCCGTGTAGTACGCGACGAGTCGCGGGTCGCCGGGCTGATCTTCCCGCACGATGGCCGCCGCCTCGTGCACGCCTCCGGCTTCGCCGAGCGCGTGCTCGATTTCACCCAGCTCGATGCGATAGCCACGCAGCTTGACCTGGGCATCCACGCGGCCGCGGTAGTCGAGGGTGCCGTCTTCGGCCCAGGCGGCCAGGTCGCCGGTGCGGTACATCCGCTCGCCGCTGCCCTCCGGTGCGAAGGGATCGGGCCGGAAACGTGCTTCCGTCAGCTCGGGCCGGTTCCAGTACCCGCGGCCGACGCCGGCGCCTGCGATCCAGAGTTCACCGACCTCGCCGGCGCTGCAGGGGCGCAGGCGCTCATCGAGCACGTACATCCGCTCATTGCGCAGCGGCCTGCCGATCGAAACGCGCTCCTGGGTCTGCTGCATCTCCTGACAGCTGGACCAGATCGTCGTCTCGGTCGGTCCGTACATGTTGACGACCCGACCGCCGACGCATTCTTCCAGCGTGCGGGCCAGGGGCGCCGGCAGCGCTTCGCCGCCCACCAGCATCCACTCCAGCTTGCCCATCGCTTCACGCGTGGCGGCATCGAGCACCATCATCTGGGCCATCGAAGGCGTGCACTGCATGGCGCGGATCCCGCTCTCGCGCAGATGCCCGAGGATGCTGCCGTCGTAGCGGCGCGGCGCGGGGCGCTGTACCCGACGCAGCACTTCCGCGAGGCGCGGCAGGCTCTCCAGCATGGTGCCGTCGGCGACGCCATAGTCGATCAAGCAGCCGATCTCGTCGACGTCGATGGCCTGCACTTCGCGGGCGATCTCCACGCAGCGCTCGATGCCGCCGAACAGCCCGCTGGTCCCGTAGTAGCGTTCGAAGGCAAACTCGAGCAGCGCGTCGCGGTCTTCCTCCGGCAACTCTTCCATCTGGAAGCTCGCGTCTTCCTTCTCCATTCGCTGGCGCGTCGCCGGCCAGGCCCAGGCCGCCTGCTCGACCAGCGAGACCGCAGTCGCGAGGTAGCGCTTCATCGGTTCGCGGGCGATCTCCCGCGCGTGCTCGTCATCGCGGCCGACGTAGGTGTGCAGCATCAGGGTGACGGTGCCCTGGCCCGGGTGGCCCGCGTCTTGCCAGGCTTGGCGGTAGGCCCGAATCTTGTCCGCGACCTCGGGCAGGCTCTGTCCCAGAAGGTGCGTCAGCAGATGGCAGCCGCGGCGCCCGGCCTCTTCGAAGGTCTCGGGAGAGCCGGCTGCGGTCAGCCAGATCGGTAGCGCCTTCTGCACCGGTCGCGGCTGCGTGCGTACTTCGACGCGTTCGCCGACGCCGTTCTCCAGGGCGAGGGCATCCCCCCGCCAGAGCGTCCGCAGCGAGTCGATCAGTTCGAAGGTGCGCTGCTTCCGATCCTCGTAGTGGTCACGCAGGATCACGAAGTCGTTCGGCGCCCAGCCCGAGGCCAGTGCGCAGCCTGCGCGTCCTTTGCTGAGCTGATCGATGACCGCCCAGTCTTCGGCCAGGCGCACCGGCGAATGCAGCGGCGCCACCGTGCTGCCGGAGCGAATCTCGATCCGTTCGGTGACGGTCGCCAGCGCGGCGCTGGTCAGATGCGGGTTCGGGAACAGGCCGCCGAAGTCATGGAAATGGCGCTCGGGCGTCCAGACGGCCTTGAATCCGTGCGCATCGCCAAAGCGGGCGGCGCCCAGCAAGAAATCGTAGGGCGAGCTTCCGTCCGCACGCGGTCCGCTTCCTGAGGCGCCCCAGAAGAACAGACTGAAGTCGATGCCGGCGGCCAGAGCCGGATCGGCGTCCACTGCCAGCTCGGCCTGGTCCCCCTCTCCCAGGTACAGGACGACCTGGCAACCGCGCGTGAGGGTCCAGAGCAGCTCAAGGACTGAGATGTCGAAGTTGACGCTGCTGACCGCGAGGAAGGGGTGCGGCGGCGCGCCGAGGTCCTCGTCGAGGGCGGCGAAGAACTCGAGCAGATTCCCGTGCTCAATCTCAACCCCTTTCGGCAGGCCGGTCGAACCCGAGGTGTAAAGCAGGTAGGCGAGCTGCGCTGGCTTCAGCGCTGCGGCACGCTCTTGGATCGCGGCGCGCTGATCGGAGCGGGGCGCGGCCAACGCGGCGCCATCGAAGCGCAGGCGATGAGGGGCCTCGGGTGCGCGGGCCTCGGTCGAGGGATCCGAGACGACGACGCGGAGGCCGGCGTCCTCGGCGATGAAGCGGAGCCGTTGCCGCGGGAACTCCGGATCCAGCGGGACGTAGGCTGCGCCGACTTGCAGGCAAGCCAGCATGGCCACGATCAGCTCAGGAGACCGCTCCAGGGCGAGGCCGACTCGCGCCTCCGGCTCGAGCTCGCAGGCGAGCAGCTGCGCAGCGAAAGCCTGGACTTGCTGGTCGAGCTCCGCGAAGGTCCAGCTCTCCGTCCGACAGCGCAGCGCGGGAGCCTCGGGCTGCGCGGCAACCGCATCGTGCCAGGCCTGCGCCACGCTTTGCTGCGCGGCGGCTGGGGTGACAGCGCCCTGCAGCGCAGATTGGAACGGACCCAGCTGGGCCGGCCAGGCGGTGCGCGTCAGGACGCGGGCCTGGCTGCCATCGGGCCGGCAGATCAGCGTCCAGTCCACCGCCGGAGGCGCGCTGGCCTGAGCAGGATCGTCGCAGATCACGCAGGCGAAGCGGGCGCGCAGCTGCCCCTCGGCATCCCGCGGCCAGGAGAACTCTTGCGGCAGGCGTGCGCTCAGATCCTGCAGCGGTCCCGGAAGCGCCAGGCGAGCGAGGATGTCCGCGCGCAGCTCTGGACTGTCCTCCGTGGCGAGCACAAGCGGGCGCGCTGCCTCGGCGAGCGGATGCGCAGGCTGGTCCGGGGTGAGCAGCAGCAAGGAGGTGGCTGCGGAGGACGCGGGGACCTGCGCACGCAGCTGGAAGAACAGATCCAGCCAGCCCTCCTCGCGAGCTTCGGCCCGGATGCCCAAGTGCTCGAGCTCCAGTTCCTCGACCTCGGTCGGCAGGGCTTCGCGGCCGAGATCCATGCGGGCCTGAGCCAGCTTGGCCTGGCGGCGCCAGCGCTCTTCGGCACGCAGCAGCTCCTCGAGGCCCTCTTCCAGGCCCGCGGCGGGTGCCGGCAACTGCGCGCCCGGCTTCCAGGAGCTGCGCGCCGCGAACTCCTCGAAGGAGACGACGTTGCCGCTGCGTGGCTCCAGCAGCCGCCCCACCTGCAGCGCGCCCTCGGCGCAGGCAATCGTGATGCCCTGGGTGTCGAGCGCCAGAATCTCGCCGGCCTGGCCGGTGCCGTCCACGAGGCGCGCATCCTGAGCGATCCACCAAGCGCCCGGAGCGCCCAGCTTCGCGGTCAGGAAGGGATTGGGCTGCGGGCCAAAGTCGCAGGCCCGAACCAGGCGCTGAACTTCTGAGGCCGGCTGGCGAAAGTCGAGGAAGCCGGCGGACGGCGGGCGCTGCAGACGGGTGAAGACGCTGCGCTGGCTGAAGTCCTGCGCCCGGCCCGGCCCGAGTTCGCCAGCATCCAGCCGATCCAGGATCGAGCGGAAGCAGCGCTCGGCGGCTTCGAAGCAGCGCGCCTGAAGGCTCCAGGCAGCTTCGTCCGGTCCGATTGCCAGGCTCTCCTCCGCGTAGATCGCGCCGGAGTCAAAGCGCGGAGCCTCGGGCCCGGGAGCACGCATCTCGTGCCAGCAAACGCCGTGGCCGGACTCGCCACGCAGGATCGCCCAGTTGGGCGCGTAGAGGCCCGCATAGGCCGGGAGTGGGCCGTCGTGGTAGTTCAGGCAGGCCCGACTCGGAAGTTCGAGGACGGATTCGGGGAGGATCTGCAGGTGGACGACGTTGAACAGGTACTCCGGCCTCTCGCCGAGTGCTCCGTCCAGCCAGGCGCGAGGGCTCTGATCCGCCCGGATTCCGGCCACGGCCGCCCATCCGCGGAACAGTTCATCCTCGCTGGCAATCGCCAAGATGCGATGCCCCCGATCGTGCAGGGCTCGTGCGCTTGAGAGGGCCAGAGGCCCCTCACCGACGATCACACAAGTACTCCCAGCCATGATGCACGTTTTCCGCCCTCGGCGGAAGCTTTTGCGGCGCGGGCTTGAAAATGCGAACTCGTTTCGCCTTTCTGCCCGGCCCTCCGCTCATCCTATCGGCATCGGAAGTCCTTCGACTGTCGCAGTTTGGGGCGAAATCCAATCTCCTCATTTCATGCGGCCCCGTGCCATTTTTCACGGTTGCTTCATGAACTTGGGATACAATCCTCAATGCTGTGCGCAGCGCTCGATGTGTCTGCAACCAGTTCCTTCCATCCCCTTTTTCCCCGGAAGAGACGTGAAAACCCTCATGACTGTCGTTTTTGGCCTCGTTCTGACGAGCGCCCCGTTGCTGGCGCAACAAGCGCCTGGCAAGGCCTCCGTGAGTCGCCCGGCTCCGGTCAACTCGCCTGAACCGATGACCATGCTGGCTCTGGCCGGTGGCGCCGCCGCCGCCGGTGGCGTGCTGGCCCGTCGTCGCCGCAAGGACGAAGACCAGTAAGAATGGCGACCCTGGCGACCGTGCGCACCGCACGGTCGCTCCAGGTCGTCGGCATCGTCACGCTTTTTGCCCCGCTGCTCGTCGAGTGGTGGAAGCTGGTGAGTGAGGCGGATCGAGTTTCATACACGATTCTCGTTCCGTTCCTGGCCGCCGGTCTGGCATGGCGTCGGCGCAGTGACGAGTCCATGGGAGCGACCGCGGACGTGGGGCCGAACTGGCCCACGATTCTCCTGCTTCTGCTGGCGACGACGGTGCTGGCAGTCGGCAGTCTGGCTGCGATCTTCACGCTGTCCATCGCGGCCTTCCCGCTGACGATCGCCGCCTGGGTCGGCGCGACCGGCGGAGTGGCCGCCCTGCGTCGTTACGCAGCCCCGCTGGTGCTGTTCCAGGGCATGGTGCCCCCCCCGCTCCCGCTCTTCGACTGGGCAGTCCCGCAACTGGTCAAGGCTTCGGGAGCCGCGGCGGTGGGCATGTTGAAGCCCTTCGACACCGGTGCTTCCTGGATCGGCAATGAACTGACCTACCAGGAGTGGACCCTGGTCGTCGCCGAGGCCTGCAGCGGCTCGGGGGCGCTCCTGATCTACTGGGTCCTGATCCTCTTCCTGGGGGGGCTGTTCCGGCTGCGCGTCCCGCTGACCCTGGCCTTCCTCGCCTTCGCCGTTCCCTTCACGCTCTTCATCAACGGCGTGCGGATCGCGCTGACGGCGCTGATCCTGGATCTCTGGGGTCGTCCGGCGGTCACCGGCGTAGGGCACGAGATCCTCGGCCAGCTGGTGGTCATACTGGGCGCTGGCCTGCTCGCCTACCTGATGGACGTGGTCGTGCAGCGCGGCAAGAAGCGCAGCGATGACGGCCCGCCTGCCGCAGCCAAATCCCTGGGGGTGCTGGCATGAAGCGCTGGATACAAGTCCTGGCCTGGGTCCTGCTCCTGAGCGCCGGCGCGCTGGCGCACCTGGTCTCGCTGGGAACCGTCAACCCGGCCGTCGAGCCCGATCTGGCTCGGCTGCCGGCGAAAATCGGCACGCTCGAGCTGGGCGAGGTCTACGACGTCGATCCGGTCGATCTGGGGGCTCTCCCGCCCACGGCCTTCGTTTTTCAGCAGCTTCTGGCGGAGAACGGCAGCGAGGGGCGGATGTATCTCGCCTACTTCGAACGCGGACTTCGCTGGAGTGGATACCCCCATCCGGTCGATATCTGTTATCGCTCCCTAGGTTTTGAAGACCTGGACGCTCGCGTTCTCTGGACGCAAGCCGGAGCGCGCTTGAGTGTTCATGATTTCGACCGTGAAGGAGAGCAGGTGCGTGTTCTGCACTGGCAACAACGCCCGTCCCTGGTACCCGGTACCGAGGACGCCGGGGCGCTGCTCGGCCGCCTCCGCACGGTGGACGGCCTTCGCCAGGACGTCGCGTCGATCTACTTCGAATTCCCGCTCGCGGGAGCGCCCTCAGACGCCGAGCTCGCCTCGGCCGCCGCTGCACTCATTCCGGCTCTGGAATCGCTCTGGGCGAGCTCCTGAGCCTCCGCCCCATGTCATCCCCTCAACCCCTACCCCGCGATTCGGCCCGGCCCTACGCCGTGCCGCACGCTGCTGATGTCATGAGGTTCGGCAGGCTGGGAGATCGGGGAGGTCAGCCTCTGGGTGATCGCCTGCAGAAGGTGCGCCGCGCCGAGGATCTGTCCTCGAGCAACGCTTTCCTGCGTGCGCTGGCGCGTGAGGCGAGTCGCTCGGAGCGCGCAGGCGATCCTTTCTCGGTGATTCGACTGACCGGCCGCAAGGCCAAGAAGGAAGACTTCGAGGCGATCCGGGCATTCTGTGCCCAGCGTCTGCGCATCACCGACGAAGCCGGCTGGTTGGACGAAGACAAGGCCGTGGGCATCCTGCTTCCGGGCGCGACGCTGTTTGAGGCGCGCACCGTCGCCAAGGCTGTCTTCGAGGCCCTGGGCGATCGCGCTGCGGCCTTCCATTGCGAGCTCTACTCTGATGATCGGGGTGACGAGGATTCGAGCGAGCAGGACGGCGACTCTCCGAGCGAGGCGCGTCGCTGGATGGGCGATCCGCGCGGCCTGACCGAGCTCTTCCTGATCCCGATGCCCTTCCTGAAGCGGCTGGTCGATGTGGTCGGTGCGCTGATTCTCTCGGTGTTCGCGCTGCCGATTCTGCTGGTCTCGGCCCTGGCGATTCGCCTGGAGTCGCGCGGCGGGGTCATCTTCCGCCAGACCCGCGTCGGGCACGGCGGCAAGCACTTCACGCTCTACAAGCTGCGCACGATGGTCGACGATGCCGAGGCTCAGCTTGCCCAGCTGCAGCAGGACAATGAGCGCGACGGCCCGGCCTTCAAGCTGCAGAATGACCCACGGGTCACGCGCGTCGGCAAGCTGCTGCGCAAGACCTGCATCGACGAGCTCCCGCAGCTGTGGAACGTGCTCAAGGGCGATATGACCCTGGTCGGTCCGCGTCCGCCGATGCCGCACGAAGTGGCCGAGTACGAGGCCTGGCACCACACGCGCCTGCTCTGCAAAGGCGGCCTGACCTGTCTTTGGCAGATCGACGGCAAGCCCAACAACGTCTCGTTCCAGGACTGGGTGCGGATGGACATCCGCTATCAGTCGCAGGCCTCGCCGCTGCACGATCTGCGCCTCCTCTTCCGCATCGCCCAGCCGTCGTCGCACCGACTCGAGCTCGGCCTGGGCCTCGCTCCGCTCGCGCAGCAACGCGTCGGTCAGGTTCACGACCTTCTCCGCCAGCCGGTGGTTCTCCGACTGCACCACCTGCCGATCCACGCGCCGCGCCCACAGCAGCTGCTCCTTCGTCAGCGTGGCCTTGTCGTGCTCCTGCAGCGCCCAGGCCTCAGCCTCCATCCGCGCAGCGTCGGCCAGCAGCTCGGCCGAGGCGACGGAGGTGTTCCACGTGGACTTTAGCTGCTGCTGCGCCGCGTACGACGACTGCGGCAGGTGGCCTCCT
>PAHY01000056.1 GCA_002705055.1 Planctomycetota bacterium | reverse complement strand
GGGGCAGCCGGCCCCGGGCGCCGAGGGCTCGGCCCGCGACGCCAGCGCTGCGGCGCTGCTGGTGGAGATCCCCGGGGCTCGGGCGCCGCTCCAGCAGATCTGGGAGCGCCAGCACGACACCGCGCCGCCTTCCTTCTTCCTGGATCAGGGCCGGATGCCGCAGGGCGCGGTCGCGCTCGCCAACGAGAAGGGCACCGCCTGGGGTTTCGCCGTGCAACTGCCGCGCGGCACCCGTTTCATCTGCCACCCCGGGCCGCCGGTCGAGTGCCAGGCCGCCTGGTTCGGGGGCGGACGGGATCAGGTCGAAGAGGCCCTCGGCGGCGCTCAGGAGCTCGCCTACGGCCTGTTCCACACCGTCTCGATCCCCGAGTCGACCGTCGAAGCGCGGATCCGGGACCTGCTCGAAGCCGGCGGCAATCCGCGCATGGGGATCACCGCCCACGGCAAGCAGGTCACGCTGTCGGTTCTGGCCCGACCCGAGCCGCCGCGCAGCGCCGAGCAGGTGCTCGCGGACATGGGCCAAGAGCTGCAGGCGCAGCTCGGTGAGTGGCTCTGGGGCCGCGACCGCGAGACCCAGGCGGAGGTCGTCGTGCGCGCGCTCCGCGCCACCGGGCAGACCGTTGCCACCGCCGAGTCCTGCACCGGCGGCGGGCTGGGCGCCGCGATCACCAGCGTGCCTGGGGCCAGCGACGTCTATCGCTACGGCTGGGTGTGCTATGCCAACGAGGCCAAGCACCGCGAGCTGGGCGTCCCGACCGCGTGGATGGAAGGCCCGAACGCGTACGGCGCAGTCTCGCCCGAGGTCGCGCGGGCGCTCGCCGAAGGGGCGCGCCGCGAGGCCGGGGCCGACTGGGGCATCGGCATCACCGGCATCGCCGGGCCGGGGGGCGGCAGCCCCGAGAAGCCGGTCGGCATGGTCTATCTGGGCATCGCCGGGCCGGATGGCGAGAGCCGCGCGGTGCTGCGTCAGCAGTGGACCCGGGCCGGGCGGCAGGGGATTCAGGTGGGCACCGTGCGTGATGCCCTCGAGCTCCTGCGGCGTGCTTTGCTGGACTTACCGGAGTTGCCCGAGCGTCGCGCTTGAGTTAGAATCTCCGGCCATTACCCGATGGTGTAATCGGTAGCACAGCTGGTTTTGGTCCAGTCGGTCGGGGTTCAAGTCCCTGTCGGGTAGCCAAGTCAAGCCGTCGTCCCTGCGTGGGACGGCGGCTTTTTGCATGGCTAGCGCACGAACCAGTAGGTCGTCAGCCGATCGACCTCGACCTTGTTCGGCAGCGTCGGGTGGTGCGCCCCTGCGTCGACCTGCAGCAGTCTCCAGCCGCGGTCGCCGATCACGCGCAGGATCTCGGTCTCGGTGGGGCCGATGGCCGGGTCCCAGGCCTCGTCGGTGATGCCCAGCACGATCCGCTTGTTGCTCTCTTCCAGCTGACTGCGCGAGGCTTGCGGATCGAGGATGCCGCTTGCCGGGTGTCAGGGGCGGCCGTTGCGGCGCTCGCCCGCATCCCAAAGGAAGCCCCAGTTGGCCCAGTCGCCCGGATCACCGTCGACCGCGACGATCAGCTTGGCGTGATTCTGATTCGAAAAGCTCGGCGTCCCGCGCTGGGCGGGCAGCAGCGTGGCCGCAGCCAGGGCCACGAGGAGGATCGGAAACAGAGCTGTGCGCAGGTGCATCCGTCCATCCTAGAACGGATTCTCGGATTGCGAGGCGGACGGCTGGCGGTGGAATAGAATCGAAGTCGTCTCTCTGTTGGAGGGATCCTCCCCATGAGCCCCAGGACTTTCGAGCAGGAAATCTACGACGAGTTGCGTGCGCTGGCGGCGCACCGCATGCGTGGACAGAATCCGGGGCACACCCTGCAGGCGACGGCGCTGGTGCATGAGGTCTTCGAGAAGATGGCCCGCGGCAATCCCACCCTGATCCGCGACCGCAACCACTTCTTCGCCCTGGCTTCGCTGGCCATGCATCAGGTCCTGGTCCAGCACGCGCGGCAGCGCGCCGCGCAGAAGCGGGGCGGCGGCTGGCACCGGGTCACGCTGAATGAGGGCCTCGTGCCGGGGCGGACGCAGGAGTTCGATCTCTACACGCTGCACGAGCTGCTGGAAGAGCTCGACGAGCTCGACACCCGGCAGGCGCAGATCGTCAAGATGCGCTACTTCAGCGGCATGAGCCATGAAGAGGTCGCCTCCTATCTGCGGGTTTCCGCCTCGACGGTCAAGCGTGAGTGGCGCATGGCGCGCGCCTGGCTGGCCGCCGGCTTCGCGCGCGGAGAACGAGATTGAGCAGCTCGGCCGAGTACGCGCGCATCAAGGAGCTGTTTCAAGCTGCGAGCGAGCTCTCGGGGGAGCAGCGCAAGGCCTTCCTCGACGAGCAGGAGCTGCCGCAGGAAGTGCGCTCGCAGGTCGAGGAGCTGCTCTATTACGACGAGGAGCCGCTGGAGTTCCCCGAGCCGGTGGTCGATCGCGAGAAGCTGGCGCATGTGTGGGAAGAGCAGGCGCCGGTGCCGGATATTCCCGGCTTTCGGATTCACGGCCTGCTCGGCGAAGGCGGCATGGGCGAGGTCTATCTGGCCGAGCAGATCTTTCCGCGACGCCGCGTTGCCTTGAAGCTGATTCGCGGCGCCCGCTTCAGCGCTCAGGCGCTGCGCCGCTTCCGCGAGGAGATTCAGCTGCTGGGCCTGCTGCAGCACCCGGGCATCACTCAGGTTTATGCCGCCGACCCGGATGGCGAGGATTCGCAGGGCCGTCCGTACTTCGCGATGGAGTACATCGACGGTCGGGTGCTCACCGAATACGCCGACGAGGAAAACCTCTCGCGCGACCAGCGCATCGAGCTGCTGGCCAAGGTTTGCGACGCGGTTCACTACGCGCACAGCCAGGGCATCATCCACCGCGACCTGAAGCCGGCCAACGTGCTGGTCAATGAACACGGTCAGCCCAAGGTGCTCGACTTCGGCATCGCCCGGGCGGTGGGCGAGGAGTTTGAGACCCGCACCCTGCTGACGCACTCTGAACATGTGGTCGGCACGATGGGCTACATGGCGCCCGAGCAGTTCTCGGGCCGGGCCGACGGGGTCGGCCCGCGCGCCGATGTGTACGCGCTGGGGGTCATGCTTTTCGAGCTGCTCACCGGCACGCTGCCCCACGAACTGGAGGGCCTCAATCTGTTCGAGGCGGGGCAGCGGATCACCCAGTCCGATGCCACGCGGATCGGCCGGGTCGTCCGCCAGCATCGCGGCGAGCTGGAGGTCATCGTCGGCAAGGCTCTGCAGCGTGACCTGACTCAGCGCTACGAATCCGCGGCCGAGCTCGCGGCGGATCTGCGGCGCTACCTGGCCGGCGAGCCGATTCACGCCAAGCCGCCTTCGGCGATCTATCGGTCGCGCAAGTTTCTGCAGCGGCATCAGCGGCCGACGACGGCAGCCGGGCTGGCGCTCGGCTTCGGCATCGCGGCCAGTTTTCTCTGGCTATTCCGACCGAATCCCCTGGAGCAGCCGAACGACTCGGCGGCGCGATTCGTCTCCGGTCGAGAAGAGCTGCTGCAGATCAACGGCCAGGTGGTGGACGGGCGCTTTGGCTCGGAGCTGGTCTCGCCGGGGGACTTGGACGGCGACGGGGTGCCGGATCTGGTCGTCGGCTCGCCGGGCGAGCGGCAGGCCGGCGCGGTCGTGGGGGCGATCACGGTGTATTCCGGCGCGCAGCTCGACGGTGAGCCGCTGTATCGCGTGTTCGGCCGCGAGGCGGATGGCTGCTTCGGGCACCGCATCGTCGCCAGCGAAGATCTGAATCAGGACGAAGTGCCCGACTACTTCGTCATGGACGGGCATCAGCATCATCCCTCACATGGCCGGATTACCGCGATCTCCGGGGTCGACGGCGAGGTGATCTACACCCTGACTGCGCGCGATCAGGGCGTGAAGTTCCGCCGCAATCTCTGCACCGTGGCGGACCGCAACGGCGACGGCGTGCGCGAGCTGCTGGTGGCCGGCTTTAGCGGCGAGTTCCCGCCGCCGGATGAGTTCGGGGGCCGCCCGCGTCCCGGCGTGGCCGCGAAGGGGGACGGCGAGCTGATCGTGGTCTCTGGTGCCGATGGCGCGATCCTGGAGCGGGTGGCACAGCCGTCGAGGATGCGTCCGCGGGATCGCTTCCCCTTCAAGATGATCGAGGCGGGCGACTACGACGGCGACGGCATCCCCGAGATCGTGGTGGGCGTGAAGCTGTTCAGCGCTCCCGAAATGGACCGCTCCGGCATGGCGATTCTCTATTCCGGCGCGGAGCTAACGCCGATCCGCAGCTGGTGGGGGGATCTGGATCAGTCCGAGTTCGGCTGTGAACTGGAGCTGCTGGATGACCTCAGCGGCGACGGCCAGCCGGAGGTCGCGATTGGGGCCTTCAAGCGCGACGCGCGCGGGCCGCAGAGCGGCTCGGTCTTTGTTTTTGACCCGGCCCGTGCATCGGATGATCCGCTGCTGCGGATCGATGGCGCGCACTTTGATGGTCGCCTGGGGGTGGGGCTGGCCAGCGTGCCGGATCTGAACGGAGACGGTCTGCGCGAACTCGCGGTGGGTGCGGTGTCCTACCAGCACGTCGCGGAGTACGCCGGGGCGATGTTCGTCTACGACCTGCGCCCGGCGCTCGAAGGCGGTGAGGCGCAGCAACTGTTCGGCGACTTCGCCGATCACGGGGCGGCCGGCCTGGGCTTCCCGGTGCGCGCTCTCGCCGATTTTGATGGCGACGGCGAGGTCGAGTTTGGCTCGGGCATGGCGAGCTATGGCCGCTATCAGAGCGAAGGCGGCGCGGTGCGGCTCTATTCAACGCGGGCGCTGCGGGCGCGGCTCGCGGACTGATTTTCCTGTTAACGCTCGGGGCGCTGCGGGCAACTGCGGGTATGCCACGCCTGCTTCCTGCTCTGCTCTGTCTGTTGGCCCTGCCCTGGGTTGCTCCGGCCGTTTCGCCCTCTTCAGCCCCGGCAGTCCTGCCCGCGCTGGGCCCCCCTGCCATCTGTTTCCCGCTCGAGGTCACGGGCCGCACGCTGCCCTGGGGCGATGGCCCCATGGAGGCCGCACCGCGCTACTCGCTTCAGCAGCTGCAGGCCGATCTGCTCCCGCTGCTCAACAGCGAAGACACCCTCACCCGCATGGAAAACCTGCGGCGCAGCGCCATTCTGCTCAGCCCATTGCACCGTGCAGCAAGCACGGAAGAGCGCACGCGCCAGCGCGAGCGCCTGCTTTCGGTGCTGCGCGCCCGCGTTGTTGCCGCGCAGATCGACGGCGCTTCAGCCAAGCAACTCGCGCCGCTCATCTTCGACCTGGGCTACCTCCAGGCGGCGCTGGCTCAAATCATGAGTCCGGCTGCTGCAGCCCCGCTCTCGCACGACTATGGCGATGGTGCCGCGGCACTGCGCTATGCCGGCAAGCATGCCCCCCAGAATGGCGCCGTCCAACTGGGACTGGCATTGGGCCTCTTCGATCTGCGCCAGGCCAAGGTCGACCGCGAGGCCTTCCTGCGCTGCGCCGCCCTCGTCGGCAAGGATGCCACGCTCCGTGCCAATCTGTCTGCGACCGCCAAGCACTTTCTCACGCGTGACGACTACGATGCACTGGTCACTGTGCTCGACCGCTAGCTTGGTTTCAGATCGCTCTGCCTCGCCGAAAGAACCCTCTGCCCCTTGGGGGCAGGGGGTCCCGCCCCGAGGTGCGTCCGACACTCTGCGCACGCAGCTTGTCCAGGCACAGGCGGGTGATCGCGAGGCCTTCGCAGGTCTCTACGAACAGTGCGGGCCGGCGGTGCATGCCTTGCTGCGCGCCATGTTGCCAGCCGATCAGGTCGCCGATGTGCACCAAGAGGTCTTCCTCGCCGCTTGGCTCGCTCTCCCGCGCTTCCAGATCGACGGCGATTTCACGGTGTGGGTCTATGGCATCGCGCGCAATCAGCTGCGGCGCCATATGCGGGGGCAGCGCCGCGAACTCCGCAAGCGTCAGGCCGCCGCGCAGCGCGTCCCCGCAAAGGAAGACCGCTCGCCGCTCGACCAGCTCGATCGCAACGATCGAGCGGCGCGCATCCTCACGCATTTCCAACGGCTCGCTCCAGGCGATCGCGAGCTGCTGGGTCTGCGCCTCATTCAGGGTCTGTCCGCCGCCGAGATGGCCCGTCTCCTGTCCAGCACGCCGGGTAGCGTGCGCGTTCGGGTGCACCGCGCCCTCGTCCGTCTGCGCCAGCTCTGCCAAGAGGACCTCGCATGACCACTCCTCACGATCCCTACGACGACGCCGAACTCGAAGCCTTCGCCGACGAAGTGCAATCGGAGCTGGTCTCGGAACGCTGGGCGGGTTGGGGCCAGGAAGCCCCGGTCCTGCCAGCACGCGAGCAGCCCGATCCGGCGCCGGCTACGGCTTTCTGGCGTCCGCGCCGAGTGGCCGCGGCTGCGCTCCTGCTTGCGCTGGCGATCTGGCCCTGGTTCCGCGAGCGGCGCACCCTGCCCATCGAGTACGAGGTGGCGGTCCACCTCGACGAGGGCGTCGCGCTGCAGCAGGGGGTGCCCGCCCGCCTCCGCCTGGGGCAGGTGCTGGAAACGCAGCCAGGCATGCACGCCCGCATCGCGGTACCTGGCATGGGCGAGGTCGTCCTCGAGCCGGAAAGCCGCCTGCGCGTCGGCGACGCGCGCGCGATCGACGGCGAACATCTGCTCGCGCTCGAGAGCGGCGCGGTGACGGCGTCCATCCTGGCGCCGCCGCGGCGCTTTCAGCTGGGCACTCCGGGCGGAGTGGCGGTCGATCTCGGCTGCGTCTATCGGGCCGAGGTCCTCGACGAAGAGCGCACTCTGGTGCGGGTGGTGGCTGGCGCGGTCTCTTTCGAGGCGCATGGGCGGCAGGTCTACGTGCCTCAGGGGGCCAGCGTGCTGGCCCAGGTGGCCACGGGCCCCGGCACGCCCATCCTCGACGATGCCCCGCAGCGCTTGCGGCAGATCCTCGCGCAGCTCGATGCGGGACAGCCCTTGGGGGTGGGCGACGATCACTTCGCCATCCTCTTCGAGCTGTGCCGGCCCGAAGATTCACTCAGCATCTGGCATCTCATGATGCATGCCGAAGGCGCGCAGCGCTTCGTCTACGCCAAACTGCTCGACCGTCTCGTGCCCATGCCTGAGCCCTACGAGGCCGAGGCCTGCGTCGAGCCCGGCAGCGAAGCCAACCTCGCCTGGTATGCGCTTCAGCCCTGGAGCTGAAGCAGGCCCGTCGCGTCGCCGAAGTCTTCCTTTACCCGTACGCCCATGTTGTCCAAAAGGCGCAGATGCAGGTTGTTCATCGGCGTTTCCTTGGCAAAGCGCTGGTGGCGCCCCGGCTTCAGTTTGCCGGCGCCGTGGCCAATCAGCAGGACCGGCAGATCGTCATGGTTGTGACGATTGCCGTCGCTGATGCCCGATCCGTAGACCATCTGCACTTCGTCGATCAGCGCACGGCCGCCATCCTGCGTCTCGACGAGTTGGCTCATGAAGTGGGCCAGCTGCTCGACGTGGAAGCGGTTGATCTTGCGGATCTGCGCTTCCTTGGCGGGGTCCTTCTTATGGTGCGAGAGTTCGTGGTGGCCGTCCCGGATATCCAGCATCGGGTAGGCCCGGTTCGAGCCCTCGTTGGCCATCAGGAAGCTCACGACGCGGGTCCGATCGGTGCGCAGGGCGAGCACCACCATGTCGCTCATCAGGCGCAGGTATGCGCCGAAATCGCGCGGGATGCCATCCGGGCGCGCGCTGTCGGGAACTTCGACGACGATTTCCTGCTCTGCGTTCTCGATGCGTCGCTCCAGTTCGCGGACGCCGCTGAGGTATTCGTCGAGCTTGACGCGGTCGTCCTCGGCGAGGTCACGTTGCAGGCGCTTGGCGTCGTCATGGACGTAGTCGAGCACGCTGCGTCGGCGCGCGAGACGCTCGGCGCGGGCCTGGCCGTCCTCGCGCGAGGCGCCGCCGCGGAAGAGGCGTTCAAACAGCAGCCGTGGCCGCACTTCCTTCAGCGCGGGCGTGGTCTCGTTCTGCCACGAGATGTTGCTGGAGTAGGCGCAGGAATAGCCCGAATCGCACTGGCCGGCATTGCCGCCCTTCTCGCAGCCCAGCACCAGGGAGGGGAAGGGGGTCTCGGCGCCGACCTGGGCCGCCGCGAGCTGGTCAGCCGAAGCGCCCAGACGGATCTGGCCGTCGGTCTTCAGGGGTTGCACGCCGGTCAGGAAGACCGCCGCGGCGCGGGCATGGTCGCCCGGGCCGTCGCCATTGGCGCGGGCCTTGTCCTGCGTCAGCCCCGTCAGCACCGAGAAGTGCTCGCGGTAAGGGGCCAGCGGCTCCAGGATCCAAGGCAGCTCGAAGTCCTTGCCCTCGGACTGCGGCGTCCAGTCCGGCATGTGGACCCCGTTCGGGACGTAGAAGTAGATCAGCTTCGAACGTTTCGGCGCCAGCGGCGAGCGGCCCACCGGGCTCATGCCGGGCAGGCTGGCCATCCAAGGCAGGGCGACGCAGGCGCCCAGGCCTCGAAGGAAATGGCGGCGGCTCAGGGAATCGCTCATGGGGCAGTACGGCGGAGGCGGAAAGCCGGAGACTCCACGATACCGTGCAGAATCCCGCGCAGGGTCGGATGTTCCGGGTCCAGGCCATCAAGAATGCCCTGAATCGAGGCTCGGTCGCTGCGCTCGAGGCCGCGGCCCAGGGCGTAAACCAGCAGCTTCTCGGTCACGGTCCGGACGAAGGCCGGGTCGTCGCGCAGCAGCTGACGTAGCCCGCCGGCGTCCTCAAAGCGGCTGCCGTCGGGGAGTTCGCCGCTGGCGTCGACCGGCACCCCGGCGTCCTCGCTGCGCCAGCTGCCGATCGGGTCGAAGTTTTCGAGGCCCAGGCCGAGCGGGTCCATGGCATCGTGGCAGACCGCGCAGGAGGCCTTCTCGCGGTGGACCGCGAGCTGCTCGCGCAGCGAGGCCGCGGTGGCCACGGCCGCTTCATCGAAGGCATCCGCCTCGGGCGGCGGGGGCGGCGGCGGGGCACCGAGCAGGTTCTCCAGGATCCACTTGCCGCGCTTGACCGGCGAGGTGCGCGAGGGGTTGGAGGTGAGGGTGAGGACCGAGGCGTGGCCCAGCAGCCCGGCGCGGCGCGGATCGGGCAAGTCAATGCGGCGGTGTTCCTCGCCTTCGATGCCCTCGATCCCGTAGTGCTGGGCAAGCTGCGCATTCACAAAGCTGAACCGGGCGTCGAGCAGTTCGCGGACGTCGCGATCTTCGCGTAGGACCGCCTCAAACAGCAGGTAGGTCTCCCGCTTCATCGCATCGCGCAGCCCGACGCTCCACTGCGGGAAGCGCTCGGTATCGACGGCGATCCGATCCAGATTGCGCAGCTGCAGCCACTGGCCGGCGAAGTTGCGGATGAACTCGCGGGAAGCGGGGGTGTCCAGCAGGCGATCCACTTCCTGGCGCAGCGCCTGTTCCGGGCCGACCTCCGGCGTTCCCAGCGTGAACGCACCCTGCGCGGCGCGCTGGCGCAGACGGGCGTCGGGTGGCGCGCTCTGCAGGAAGTAGGAAAGGCGGGCCGCCAGCTCCCAATCGTCGAGGGCGCGCACATCCTTGCGCAGCAGGGACTCCCCGGCGATCCGTCGCAGGATCGCGGCTTCCTGCTCTTCGGCATGCAACGCCTCATCCGCTTCGAAGCGGAACAGGAAGCGGGGGGTGACCAGCAGCGTGACCAGCGCCTGGTGCAGCTGCACATCAAGGCCGGCCTCCTCGGGCAGGCTCTTCTGCAGTCGCTTGATCTCGGCGCGCTCCACCGGGCGCCGCCACGCGGCTTCCATCAGCTCGCCGAGGATGGACTCGAGCTGCTTCTTGCCCAGCGATGCGGGGTGCGCCTCGAGCAGCGCCGCCTGGAATGGCGTGGGCGCGGGTGGCTGCGCCGGACCCTCGACGTCGATGCCGGCGATGAAGAGATTGCGGTCGCCGACGTCCTTCTGGTAGGCGTCGTTCATGAAGCCCGCGCTGATCTGATGCGCGCCCGGGTCCAGCTGCACGGTCGCCTGGAACTGGCCCGGGTCATTGCGCGTGTTCGGAACGTCGAAGCGTTCGACGATCCGCCGATCCACCGAGAGCGCCATCTTGCACACCTCATCGCCGAACTGCTGCCCCCAGGCCTCGATGGTGATCGTGTACTCGCCGGCATGGCGCACATGCAGCGCCGCGGAAGTGGCGGTGCGGGTGTACAGCCCGCGGAAGGCGCCATTGCGATCGTCGCCGCCCTCCAGCTCGCCCGCGCTGAAGCGGCGCGGCTTGGCGTCCTCCGGGGTCCAACGCACAATCGCCTCATCGGCGATGCGCTCGGCGGCCTGCAGATACTTCTCCAGCAGAGCATCCGGAAGGCTCAAGGTCGCCCCGATGTGATCAAAGCCGAAGCCCACCGCATCGGCGGGGAAGAAGTCCTCGGCCGGGAAGTCGACCCCGCACAGCGCCGCGACCGTGTTGCGGTACTCGCGCGCGTTGAGCCGGCGCAGCACGGGTCGGCCCGGATCCAGCGGGCGGAAGCGCGGATCCACTGGGCCGTGCGCGGCGTCGATCCAGGCCAAGAAGGCTTCGGTCTCCGCGCCGCCCGGGCGCGGCCGACTGCGTGGGGGCATCTCGCCATCCAGCACCCGCTCGCGCAGGTAATCCCAGTCGTCAAAGGCGGCGCGCGCGGTGGTCTCGTCGAGCTGAGGCGTGAGATCCCAATCGCCTTCCGGATCCTCTCCCTGGTGGCACTCGATGCAGTGCTTATTCAGGAAGGGACGGACGTCCCGCTCAAAGTCGGGCGCCTGCGATTCCGAGGGCAGCCAGGCTGGCACCAGAGCGGCGCCGCCCAGGGCCAGGATCGCGCGGAGTCGGTGCTCGAGGCTCACCCCCTCATCCTAGCCCGAGCCGCCGCTAAACTGCCCGGATGCGCTGTCCGGATTGCCGCGAGGAGCTGGTCATCCTCGAAGTCGACGAGGTCGAGCTGGACCTGTGCATCGCCGGCCATGGCAGCTGGTTCGATGCTCAGGAACTGGTGCAGCTCTTCGACGCCGCAGTCGCTGCCAGCGATGCAGAGTCGAGCAGCGAGATCCCTGCGCTCGAGGCCGAACTCAGCCAGGTCCCTGGCGAGACCAGTCGCCGCCGTTGTCCACGCTGCGCGCGGCGGATGAAGGCCGTGCACTGGCGCGGCGCAGGGCCGGTGCTGGATCGCTGCCCGCAGGGGCACGGCCTGTGGTTCGACCCCGGCGAACTGCAGGGACTCGCGCGCGTTTCGCTAGGCGAGGATCAGGTGGCTTTGCGTCAGGTACAGGAGTATCTGCGCGCATTCTTTCCCGACGCCGCGGCCCCCGGCACCGTAGACGAGAGGGAAGCGGAAGCATGATCGAGATCTACCTGCTCGTTGGCCTGGCGCTGCTCGCGCTCCTCCTCATCCTGGTCTACAACGGCCTCGTGCGCGCGCGCAACGAGGTCGAGAACAGCTGGTCGCAGATCGACGTCCAGCTGCGGCGGCGGCACGACCTGATCCCCAATCTGGTCGCCACCGTCGAGGGTGCGCGGGACTTTGAACAGGAAGTGCTGCGCGAAGTGACCGAGGCGCGGTCGCGCGCGATGACTCAGGTCAGCGGCGGCATCTCGCAGGCCGCGGCCGTGGGCATGGCCGAGTCGGCGCTGTCGACGGCCTTGGGCGGTCTCTTCGCCGTGATGGAGAACTACCCCGATCTGAAGTCGGGGCAGAACTTCCTGGCGCTGCAGGAAGAGCTGGCCAGCACCGAGAACCGCATCGCCTTCGCCCGCCAGGCCTTCAACGACGCGGTCGCGCTGTACAACACGCGCCGCGAGAGTTTCCCGGGCGTGCTGCTGGCGGGTGGCTTCCCGCGCCGCGAACACCTGCAGATCGATCCCACGGCCCGCGCCGTTCCGGACGCTTCCGTCTAAGCCATGTGGGAACAGATCCACGCCAACAAGGTGCGCAGTGTGCTGGTGGTCACGCTGCTGGCGGTCATGCTGGTCGCCTGCGGCGCGGCGGCGGGCGCGGTGCTGGGCGGTGCGAACGCGGCTCTGGTGGGGGCGGCGATCGCCTTTGCCCTGTGGCTGATCATGTGGATGACCACGATCAGCTCCGGAGATCAGGTTCTGCTGAACTTTGCCGGAGCGCGTGAGCTTCCCGCGGGCGAACTGCCGCAGCTGCGCAACATCGTCGAGGAGATGGCGATCGCCGCGGGGCTGGACGGCGTGCCGAAGATCTACGTGATCGACGATCGGGCGCCCAACGCCTTCGCGGCCGGGCGTAAGCCCGAGAACGCGGTGGTCGCCGTCACGACCGGACTGCTGGCGATGCTGGACCGCGACGAGCTGCAAGGCGTGATCGCCCACGAGATCGGCCACGTCAAGAATCGCGACGTCGCGCTGATGACGACGGCAGGCATCATGCTCGGTGCGATCGTGATCCTGGGCGAGTTCACGACCCGCGCGCTGTGGTGGGGCGGGGGGTACCGCTCGCGCTCCTCCAACAACAGCAACGCCGCCGCGGCGGTGATCGGGGTGATCGTGATCGTGCTGGCGCCGATTCTGGCGCAGCTGCTCTACTTTGCGCTGTCGCGTCGCCGCGAGTACCTGGCCGATGCGAGCGGCGCACGTTTCACCCGCTACCCGGAGGGCCTAGCGAGCGCGCTCGAGAAAATCGGCGGCGTGGCCCGCCCGCAGGCTGACCAGTCTCGGGTGACGGCTCCGATGTACATCGTGCGGCCGCTCCGCAAAGGCGAGAAGCTGAGCGCGCGCCGACAGTGGTTCGCCACGCACCCGCCGATCCAGGAGCGCGTGCGCATTCTGCGCGCGATGGGGGGCGGGGCCGGCTACGCCGACTACGAGCGCGCTTGTCGCGAAGTGACCGGGCGCAGCATGGTCGGCGCGCGCACGCTGGCCGAGGACGGCGGCGCGGTGGCGGCTGTGGCCCCCGCGCAGGCCGGCGCCACTCCGGTCATGGGGCTGACGGATGCCGCGGCGCCGGCGACGCCGCCCGTGCCCCCGGCCGCGTCACCGCGCGCGCGTCGCCGACGCATGCGCGAGGCGAGTGACGCCTACCTTTCGGCCTCGGGATACGCCAAGCGCAGCTGCGCCAACTGTCAGGCGGTCATCAAGATCCCTCCGGCTTTGCGCGGCAAGCTGCGCAATTGCCCGCGCTGCGGTTCCGCGCTCTAGAATGGGCGTGTGGGCCGACTGATTGCATCGATTCAGCTGGCACTCGTCGTCGTGGGCGGGGTGCTGGGGTGGGGTTTGAAGCCTGCTCAGGACTCACCACCTCGCGCGGAGCAGGAGCCGCGGCCCGTCTCCTGGCAGACCGAGGTGCGCCCGCTGCTGGCCGACAAGTGTCTGCACTGTCATGGCCCGGATCCGGCCACCCGCGAAGCCGACCTGCGCCTCGATACGCCCGAGGGTCTGTTCGCCGACCTCGGCGGCTATCAGGCGGTGGTCCCGGGCAATCCCGAAGACAGCGAGCTGCTGTATCGCGTCACCACCGAGGACACACGCGATCGGATGCCTCCTGCCGAGCACGGCGAGGCGCTGAGCCGCGAGGAAGTCGCGCTGCTGCGGCGCTGGATCGAGGAGGGCGCAAGCTGGCAGCCGCACTGGGCCTACGCGCCTTTCGCCGAGGTCGAGCCGCCGCCCACCCGCTTCCCGGTGGCGAATCCGATCGACTCCTTCGTGCGCGCAAGCCTCGAGGAGCAGGGCTGGGTGCCGCAGGCGCCAGCCGATCCTGCCACTCAACTCCGTCGGCTTCACCTGGACCTGACCGGGCTGCCTCCGACGCGCGCCGAGCTGGCCAGCTGGCTGGCCGATCCCTCGGATGCAGCCTGGGCGACGCGGGTCGATGCGCTGCTGGCATCGCCCGACTTTGCCGTGCGCTGGGCGCGCCCCTGGCTGGACGCCGCGCGCTACGCCGATTCGCACGGCTTCACGATCGACGGCGGGCGCAGCGTGTGGCCCTGGCGCGACTGGGTGGTCGACGCGATCGACGCCGATATGCCCTACGACCAGTTCACGATCGAGCAGCTGGCGGGCGATCTGCTTCCCGATGCCACGCGCAGCCAGCGGCTGGCGACGGGCTTCCATCGCAACACGCAGATCAATCAGGAAGGCGGAGCCAAGGACGAGGAGAACCGCGTCAACGCGGTGCTCGATCGCGTCAACACCACCGGCGCGGTCTGGCTGGGTACGACCATGTCTTGCGCCCAGTGCCATACGCACAAGTACGACCCGGTCACCCAGAACGAGTACTTCCAGCTCTACGCCTTCTACAACCAGACGCGGGATTCGGGGGTCAGCTCAGATCCCAGCCTGCTGGTGGCGCGCAACGCCGAAGAAGAGGCCGCCGCGGCTGCCTGGGAAGCCGAGCTGCGGGCGCGGCAGCGCGCTGTCGTCGCGACGCATCAGCAGGCCGCGCGCGGCTGGTCGATCTGGCAGCCGCGGGCCTGGGCCTCGAATGGTCCCGAGCTGCGCCCCGAAGAGGACGGCGCCTACCGCGTCGTCGGGCAGGGGGCGGTGTACAGCACCTACTTCCTGCAGGGCCGGGTGCATTCCGGGCTGCGCGCGCTGCGGCTCGAAGCTCTGCCGGCGCGCGGGCTCTCGGGTGGGGGCCCGGGCCGGGCGAGCAACGGCAACTTCGTCCTGCAGCAGCTGCGTGCGTATGCGCGTCCGGCCACGGACGACGCCGCGGCTGCCGGGCAGACCCCTGAGAACGCCGAGGATTCCGGCTGGGTGCGCCTGCCGCTGGCGATCGCGATCGCGGATCACGAACAGGACACCTCCGCGGAGGGCGGACGGCACTACGCCATCGAGCAGGTGCTCGACGAGCGTCCCGGCTGGGCGATCAAGCCAGCCTTCGGCCAGCCGCACGTGGCGCAGTTCTACCTCGCCGAGCCGCTGCCGGCGGGCGACTGGGAGCTGCGGGTCGAGCTGCAGCAGGAGCACGGCGATCGGCACACGCTGGGGCATTTCCGCGTGCTGCTGCATGAGGACGCACTCGAGGTCCCCGCACAGAGTGGCCTCGATCCCGGGCTGGTGGATTCGAGCTGGCGCGACGCGCTGACGGCATTGCGGCAGCATCAGGGCGCGCGGCCGCGCATGCCGATGTCGCTGGTCCTGGAGGCGCGCGAGGTCCCGCGCGAGACGCGGCTGTTTGGTCGAGGGTCCTTCCTCGATCCGCGCGAGGAAGTCCGCCCGGGCGTGCCCGCGGCGATGAATCACTTTGCCCCCGAGGCGCAGTTTGAATCGCGACTCGATCTAGCGCGCTGGCTGGTCGACCCGCGCAACGCGCTGGTGCACCGAGTCACCGTCAATCGCTGGTGGCAGCAGCTGTTCGGCACCGGTCTGGTCGAAACGGAGAATGACTTCGGCCTGCGCGGAGCGCAGCCTTCGCATCCAGAGCTGCTCGACTGGCTGGCACAGGACTACGTCGAGCATGGCTACTCGCGGAAGCACGTGGTGCGGCGCATCGTGCTGTCGCACACCTATCGCCAGTCCAGCGCGGCCTCGGCGGCCGAGCGCGAGCGCGACCCCAACAATCGCTGGCTGGCGCGGCAGCGGCGGCTGCGTCTCGAAGGTGAGACGCTGCGCGATGCGGCGCTGGCCGTGAGCGGTCTGCTTGACCCGCGCCTCGGCGGCGGGCCGGTGCAGCCGCCGCAGCCGGAGGGCGTGTTCGCCTTTACCCAGTCGCGCAAGTCCTGGCAGCCGAGCGAGGGGGGCGATCGCTATCGTCGCTCGCTCTACACGCGGATCTGGCGTTCCAGTCCCTTCCCGTTCTACTCGGTGTTTGACCAGCCGGCGGCCAGCGCCAGCTGCACCCGGCGCACTCGGTCGAATACTCCGCTCCAGGCGCTGACGCTGGCGAATGACAGCATGGTCATCGAGTTCGCGGCGGCGCTCGGCGCGCGCCTGAGCGCCGAGGCCGAGCCCTTCGCCGCCGCCTTCGAGTTGGCGCTCGGACGGCCAGGCAGCGCGGCGGAACGCAGTCGCCTGCGCGAGCACTGGCAGGCCATCGCCGAACGGCGCGGCGAGGCCGCTGCCTGGACGGCCGTCGGCCGCGTCCTCCTGAACCTCGACGAGTTCCTGACGCGGCCATGATCGACCCTCGCCAAGCATCCGACCGCCTCGCTTCGCTGCAGCGGCTCAGTCGTCGCGCTCTTCTGCGGCGTGGCCTCGGCCTGGGCTCGCTCGCCTTCGTCGAACTGATGCGGCGCGGGCTTCCTGCCGCTTCGCAGGAGCCGCTCGGCCCGCACTTCGCCCCGCGTGCCAAGCGGGTGATCTGGCTGTTCATGGCCGGCGCGCCGAGTCAGTTTGAGCTCTTCGAGCCGAAGCCCACGCTGCAGCGCCTGGACGGTCAGGTGCTGCCGCCCAGCCTCAGCGCGGGCAAGCGCTTCGCCTTCATCGACGGCGCGACCGCCAAGATCCTCGGCACGCAGCGCAAGTTTGCCCGCCACGGCGAGACGGGCACGCCGATCAGCGAGCTGCTGCCGCACACGGCGAAGATCGTCGACAAGCTGTGCTGGCTGCGTGCGCTGAAGGGCCAGGAGATCAACCACGGGCCGGCCAAGCTGTTCATGAACACGGGCTTTGGCCAGTTCGGGCGGCCCAGCGCCGGCGCCTGGTCGGTCTACGGCCTGGGCTCCGAGGCCGACGATCTGCCTGGCTTCGTGGTGCTGACCTCGGGCAACCGCGGCCCGCGTGGCGGCGCGCCCCTGTGGGGGAACGGCTTCCTGCCGACGCAGTTCGCCGGCACGCCCTTCCGCGCGGCCGGCGACCCGGTCTTGAACCTGCGCAACCCGGAAGGCATCGACGCGACCGAACAGGCCGACTTCTTCGACACGGTCGGTGATCTCAACCGGCTCGCTGCCGAGCGCCACGGCGACCCCGAAACCGAGGCTCGCATCGCCGCCTACGAACTCGCGGCGAAGATGCAGACGAGCACGCCGGATCTGATTGACCTCAGCACCGAGCCCGAGTCGGTGCGCAAGCTCTACGGCATCGAGGATGAGCGCCCTAGCTTCGCCCGCAACTGTCTGCTGGCGCGTCGACTGGTCGAGCGCGGCTCGCGCTTCGTGCAGCTCTACCACACCGACTGGGATCATCACGGCGATCCGGGCAATCACCTGGGGGCCCCGCTCGAGGCCCGTTGCCGCGAGGTGGATCAGGCCAGCGCCGCGCTGGTGCTCGATCTCGAGCAGCGCGGCCTGCTCGAGGACACCCTGGTCATCTGGGGCGGCGAGTTCGGCAGGACGCCGCTCGGCGAGGTGCGCAACTTCGTCGGCCGCGACCACCACGTCGAGGCCTTCACCCTGTGGATGGCCGGAGGCGGGACGCGCCCCGGCGCTTCCTACGGGGTCACCGACGAGATCGGCTTCGGCGCGGTCGACGAAGCGACCGATGTGCACGATTTCCACGCCACCCTGCTGCACCTGCTCGGCTTTGATCACACCCGCCTGACCTTCCGCTTCCAGGGTCGTGATTTCCGGCTGACCGACGTCCACGGCAAGGTGGTGCAGTCGATTCTGGCCTAGGCAGCCGGGGGGCGCGTCGCGGCGCTACCATCCCCCCATGTCCACTCCTGTTCGCTTCGGCATCCTGGGCGCGGGTCGCATCGTCGTCAACTCGATCGTGCCGGCCCTGCGCAAGATCGACGGCTGGGAGCTCGCCGCCGTCGCCAGCCGCGACAAAGAGCGCGCTGCGTCGCTGGGGCCGACCCGCGCCTACGACGATTACCAGGCGCTGATCGAGGATCCCGAGATCGACGTCATCTACGTCGCGACCCACAACGGGCTGCACGCCGAGCAGTCGATCGCCGCGATGCGCGCGGGCAAGCACGTGCTGTGTGAGAAGCCGATGGGCTGCACCGCGGCCGAGTGCGAGGAGATGGTCGCGGTCGCCCAAGAGACTGGGCGCCACCTGCTGGAAGCCTTCATGTATCAGTACCACCCGCAGATCGGGCTGGTCCGCAAGTGGCTCGAAGAGGGGCGCATCGGCGAGCTGCGCACGGTCGAGGCCTCCTTCAGCTTCCCACACAGCTTCCCGAATGACGTCCGCCTCAACCCGGCGTGGGGGGGCGGGGCGATCCTCGACGTGGGCTGCTACGCGGTGAGCTTCTGCCGGCTGTGGCTGGGCGACGATCTGCAGTCCTTCACCGGCAAGGGCTGGCTGCACCCCGAGCACCAGGTCGACTGGAGCGCCCAGGGCATCCTCGACTACGGCGCCGGGCGCTATGGCGTGGTCAGCTGCGGCTTCGACGCCGGGCTGCGCTGCTTCGGCATGCTGGTCGGCACCGAGGGCACGATTCACCTCGACCGCCCCTTCATCTCCTGGGACCAGGCGCCGCGCGTGACCTTGCGCTCAGGAGAGGACTTCGAGCACGTCCGCGTCTTCCACAACGTGGATGTGTACGAGCTGCAGCTGCGTGAGCTGCTCGAAGTGGTGCGCGACGGGGCGACCCCGCGCATCGCACTCGATCACGGCGTCAAAAACCTGCGCCTACTGGATCAGTGGGCCGAGCAAATCCGTCAGGCCTAGTCATGCGTGCACTCCTTTCCCTTCCTCTCCTCGCTCTTGCTTGCCAGATGACCCCGCCCAACGCCGACCCGCTGCCGGTGACTGATTTCGGCACGACCCTGGATGGCCGCACGGCGCAGCTGGTGACGATGGACAACGGCACCGGCTCGGTCGCTCAGGTCTCGACCTATGGCGCGACGCTGGTCTCGTGGCAGCACGAGGGAACCGAGCTCGTGCTCGGTTTCGACGAGGTCGCTCAGTACGAGGCCGCGGACAATCCCTACTTCGGCTGTACCACCGGGCGCGTCTGCAACCGCATCGCCGAGGGCAAGTTTCTGCTCAACGACCGCGAGTACCGGCTGGCGATCAACAACGAGCCCAATCACCTGCACGGCGGCCCCGGCGGGCTGCACCGGGTGCACTGGAAGCTGCTGGCCTACGGCCGTCATCGCAACGGCGACGCCTGGGCGCGCTTCGGCTACCTCAGCCTCGAAGGCGAAGAGGGCTACCCGGGCACGCTCGAGCTCGAGGTCGAGTACACCCTGACCATCGACCACGTGCTGCGCATCGAATACCAGGCCACGACGGATATTCCCACGCCCGTCAACCTGACTCATCACAGCTACTGGAACCTGGCCGGCGAAGGCACGATCCTGGATCACGAACTGCAGATCAAGGCGAGCTCCTACACGCCGACCGACGACACGCTGATCCCCACCGGCGAGATCGCATCGGTCGACGGCACGGCGTTGGACTTCCGCCAGTCCACGCCGGTCGGAGCGCGCATCGAGCAGCTGGTTGAGACGCCGGCCTACGGCTACGACCACAACTACGTGCTCGATCGCACCGGTCTGTTCCCACTCCAGCACGTCGCTACGGTGCGCGAGCCGCGCAGCGGCCGACGCCTCGAGGTGTGGACCGAGGACATCGGGCTGCAGCTCTACACCGGCAACTGGCTCGGCGAAGTCACCGGTCGTGGCGGCACGGTCTACCCGCAGTACGGCGGCCTCTGCCTGGAGGCGCAGCACTTCCCCAATGCGATCAACGAGCCGACTTTCCCGTCGATCGTGCTGGAGCCGGGCGAGGTGTATGAGAAGCGGACCGAATATCGGGTGTTTGGGGATTGAGCGGCGTGGACCTGCCTCGGTGCGAGATGGCGAAGAGCCCTCGGCTGGCTACGCCAGCCTCCTAGGCTTTGTCGCCACTTCGCACCGGGCGCGGTCCACTTCGCTCATCATTCCACCCGGCGGAGGGTCTGTTGAGGAGGGTGGTGGGGTTTGGTTGTGGCCTGGGCGGTAACTGCTGCGGGTTGAGTTGTTAGCGTGGGGCATGGTGGAGCTTGCCCTGCTGTTTGCGATTGCGTTCTGCGCGCCTCAGGAGAGGGAGGATCTGTTTGCAAGTCGTGCGCCTGACGCGGTTTGTGAGGCGGGCAAGGGGACGGTCGAGGTCTGGTTTGAGATGGAGTCGGATGCGCTGCGCGCGCACGGGCGGCTGGTCAATCGATCGGATGGCCCTCTGTGGTGGCGCGGGACGGGCATCGGCTGCATCGGGTATGGAACGGTGGTGCCGCCGACGGTGGTGGGCGAGGAGCCACGGCGCCACCTCGCTTCGATGGGGGTGGGCTGCACGATGGAGGACAGCGTGGCGACCTCCAAGCACTAGCTCGACAACTGGCGGATCGATCCGGGTGAGTCGCGGTATTTTGAGTTCCCCGTGGTGCATCAGGGCAAGGGAGAGGACGACGGCGGCTGGCTCATGCGGAGGTCCGCGGATCTGAAACGCCTCGAGCAGGTCGCGATCTACGAAGAGTTCTGTCTGCCGCGCGATACGCCGCCGGAGCGCACCTTGGCCTTCGAACAGGACCTCGTCCTGCTGGCTTGGCATCGGGATGGAAGGCGCATCGCCTTCCTGGTCGACGAAGAGCCGATCTATCTGCCGCATTACGATCCCTTCGCGGAGCGGCCCCGATATCGCGAGCCGACCGAGCTTCCGTGCGCCTACGGACCCCTGCGCGGTCGGGTCCATTTCGTTGAAGTCGACGGGGGGGTGGAGCTGCAGTGGGAATGGACCAACGCATCCGGCGAACGCGTCGCCTTCCTGCCCCTTCGTCGGCCGGACGAGATCTGGGAAGTGCAGTTCGGGGGGCGTGAGCCCGTCGCCCGCTGGGACCTGGAGGAGTGCTTCGTGGATCCGCCCGTGGTCTACAGCGGGCAACAGAATGCCAGCCAGCTTGAGCAGGAGTGGTGGCAACCGGGTGAGACCCGCCGCGGAAGGCTGCGGATCCCGGGCGTCAGCCTGACCCAAGGCGAGCGCTGGCACGCGCGCTTTCCCTGCGACCTACCCCGGAGCGCGTCGGGCGGCCGGGTGCCGACCCTGTTCCACGCCTTCTGGGACCCCGAGCTGGGTGCCAGCGTGGGATTCGACGATCCCTTTGCGGACTACTCCAGGCGCCGAGGCTGGATGCCTTACGGCTGGGAAGTCTCCGAGAGCTCCTACACCGCTGTCTTCGACTACCACGGCATGGACGCGGTCGGGGTTGCCACCCGCTCCTTCTCTGAGGTCGATCTCCGCTTCCTCGTGAAAGGCAAGGAGAAGGTCTGGGTCCAAGATGAGCTCAAGTACTGGCAAGGTGCCACACCCATCTGGATCCAATATCCCGGACACGAGCGCGCCCCCGGCACGCCCCACCTCTCCGAACTCCCTCCGGCCGCAAGCCCCCCAAGCTGGGCGAGCCACGACGAGATCGACCCCCTCAAGCCAGGTGACATCTTCGAGGGCATCACCATGTACGAGTTCTACTGGGATCTAGACGGCGACGATCGCGAACGCTGGATGAGCTCCCGCCAGCCCCAGCGCTGGGAACTCATCCTGCCGCTCCCCATCCCCACGGCCACCCCGCCCACTCAGCCCACCGACCTCCAAGCAGAATGGTGGCGCGTCATCAGCGACCCAGAAACCGGCCCACGCTTCGAACGCGTGATCGTCAGCAAATAGAGCGAGGCGTTTCTTATCGAGAACGGAATCCGACGTTTCGATGCTGGAGTCTTGGCATAGCGATTGCAAAACGCGTGGGATGAACTGGTCGTTCCTGTTTCTGGCTTGGACTCTGTTCGCGCTCCCTGCCGCATCGCAGACCCAGGATCCGCCGGTGCTGATCTGGCCTGAGGGCCGAGTCGAACCAGACATGGGCTACCTCAGGTCGGATGGTGTGATCGAGGATTTGGGTGGGGCTCGCGGGACCTGTGGCGCAGGGTGGGTCGAGGCTCGTCTCATTCGCACGATGGAGGGGCTCGAACTGCGCGGTGAGTTTCGGAACGAGAGCGCATCTCCCTTGTGGTGGCGACCGGTCCCAGGTGGGAGCTATGAGGAGGAACAACGCCTGCTGCGCTGGGGAGGGGACATTCTCTCCCATGGACCTGTGACTCCCGTTTGGACCGAGGATGGATGGTTGGAGCGCGCGTATCTTGCGCCCGGAAGTTCGCGGTCATTTCGCGTCTTGCTTTGTGATCTGTCCGAAGGAGACTCCGAGGATTGGGCGTGGGCCGGAACGCGGCCTCGGAAGCTGCAATGCACGCTCGACTGGTACCTTCCATGTCGCGTCGCCCCTGAGGCTCTCGATACCTTCGCGAAGACGAAGCTCACGGTGCGCTGGGAGCTCGGGCGGCAGCCATCCCTGCAATGCAATGGCGAAGAGGCGAGCGACGCAGGGCACTTCACTCGAACCGGGCACATTCCATTCCAGCTTGGTCCGCTCTCCGGCCATGCGCGCCTTGAGTTTCGCCGAGAGGGGGCCTGGGTGATCTGGGAGCTCGAGAATCGCTCCGTCGAGGAGATCCGGTTTCAGTTGGTCCGCGATGATGAGCCATGGCGCTGGGAGCTCCCTGCGACCCCGGGTATGGAGATCACGTGGTATGCGCGAAGAGCGTTTCTGACCGAGTTTCCTGAGGTTCCCGTTCCAGCAGGGGCGGCAAGCGGCCATGAGACTTGGGCACCAGGTGAACAGCGAAGCGGGCGATTTCTCCTTCGCGATCTCGGCGACCCCAGTCAGCAAAGATGGCAGCTTTGGATTCCAAGCACTTGGCCCAGCGACTCCCAACTCCAGCCTCGACCTACTTGGCTTCGTCTGCATTGGCACGAAGACCGCGGGGTATGCCTCGTCCCCGAACGTCCTGTCTTCGAAGACGTGCCGCTCTATGAGCAACACCGGCGTTCAGGTCGCCTGACCGAGACCTCGACGCTCACGATGGTCCATGACTGGCCCATGCTCGTCGAAGCGGACGCAAATGGATTCCACGTCGACCTCGCTTTCCTGCAGCCAAGCAATGGCGAAGAGTGGTACTGGAGTCAAGACGGTCATTCCGACCTCGCGACCCTGTGGGTTTCCCCACCGGAAAGCATGTCGTGCGTCATCCATATCGAACTCCCGCGCAAAAAACTTCCCGGTCGCCCCCTCAGCGAGGAAGAGGCAGCCGACTTACGTATGACCCATGACGTCTGGATCACAGGCGCCATCCACGAGGAATCTCTCTCCGAATCGCAGCGGGACCTTCTCTGGTCGAGCCCACTCAGTTCCTCTTGGGAAGCATGGACGGCTATCCCATTCCCTCGCGCCGACTCCCCGAGCTACGAATACGATTTCCCCATGCGCTGGGTCGTCATTCGCTACGACCCAAAGACGGGCATTCACGTCTCCGAACTCTAAGGACGACACCCCTACCGCAGTACCCGCGAAGGCGTGCCCAGGAGAGGGTGAGGAAGGAGCCGCGCCCGGTGCGAACTGGCGACAAAGCGTAGGAGGCGCGCTTGCGCGCCGACCGCTTTTCGCCGGCTTCGTACCGTGGCAGGCTCCGTCAGATCCCCCTCACCCCTAAGCCAACACTTCGTTCACAACCCGCCCCGCCACATCAGTCAGACGGAAATCCCGCCCATTGAAGCGATAGGTCAAGCGTTCGTGATCGATCCCCATCAGATGCAGGATCGTGGCGTGCAGGTCATTCACCGAGGTGCGGCCTTCGACGGCCTGCCAGCCGATGTCGTCGGTCTCGCCGTAGCTGGCGCCGGCCTTGACGCCGCCGCCGGCCATCCACATCAGGAAGCCGTCGGGGTTGTGGTCGCGGCCGCCGTTCTTGCCCTGGGACATCGGCATCCGGCCGAACTCGCCGCCCCAGACGACCAGGGTCGAGTCCAGCAGCCCGCGCTGCTTGAGGTCGGTGAGCAGCCCGGCGATCGGCTTGTCGATCTCGGGGCAGTGCTCGTCCATGTTGTCCTTGAGGCCGAAGTGGGCGTCCCAGCTCTCCTGCTGGTGGCCGCCGCCGGAGTAAAGCTGGATGGTGCGTACGCCGCGCTCGACGAGCCGCCGCGCCGCTAGGCACTGCTTGCCGAAGTACTCGCTGCGCTTGTCGTTGAGGCCGTACAGCTCCTTGGTGGCTTCGGACTCCTGATCCAGGTCGATCGCCTCGGGCGCCGCCAGCTGCATGCGGCTGGCGAGCTCGTAGGACTCGATGCGCGCTTCGAGATCGGTCTGCCCAGGGTGATGGTCGAGGTGCTCGCGGTTGATCTGCGCCAGCAGATCAAGCTGCGCGCGCTGAGTGCGCTCGCTGACGTCTTCCGGGCGGGCCAGGTTGAGAATCGGCGTGCCGCCAGCGCGGAAGGGGGTGGCCTGGTAGCGGCTGGGCAGGAAACCGGTGCCCCAGTTCTGCGGGCCGGCGATCGGGCCGCCGCGCCAGTCGTACATCACGATGAAGCCAGGCAGATCCTGGGTTTCACAGCCCAGCCCATAGCTGAGCCACGAGCCCATCGACGGGAAGCCCACCCGGGGCAGACCGGTGTTCAGGTGCAGCAGCGCCGGCGCGTGGTTGTTGCTGGAGCAGTGCATGCCCTGCAGGAAGGCCATGTCATCGACGTGCTCCGCGAGGTGCGGCAGCATATTGCAGACCCAGCGGCCGGTCTCGCCGTACTGCTTGAAGGTGTACGGCGACTTCATCAGGTTGCCGTTGTCCTTGAAGAAGGTGTCGATGCCTTCGGGCGGCGTCTGCCCGTCCAGCTTGTCGAGCATCGGCTTGGGGTCGAAGGTGTCGATCCCGCTCGGCCCGCCGTACAGGAACAGGTAGATGACCGACTTGGCCTTCGGCTCGTGATGCAGGCCGTTCGCCTTGACGCCGCCGCCCTTGCCGAAGGGCTTGGGGTCCTGGCCGGCGGCTTCCTGGGCCAGCAGGCGGCCGTCCCGGAGCATCAGATCGGTCAGAGCAAGCGAACCAAAGCCGCCGCCGGCGCGGCGCAGGAACTCGCGGCGCGAGGTCGTGAGGCGTGGGGGAAGTTCGCTCATGGCAGGTACAGGAACTCGTTCAGGTTGAACAGCACCTGGCAGAGATCGGCCAGGGTTTCGTCGGTGAGGAAGCTGAGGCACTGAGCCAGCTCCGACTCCGAGGGCGGTCGGCCCAGGGCCAGGGCAAAGGCGTGCTGCACCTGATCGGCGCGATCCGCGCCGGCCTCGCGCTCGAGGCGTGCAGCAAACAGTTTGGCCTGCTGGCGCATGAAGGGATTGTTCAGCATCGCCAGCGCCTGAGTGGGCGTGGTCGTGCGGTTGCGCCGGGTGCAGGACTGCGTGGCGTTGGGCAGGTCGAAGGTCTCGAGCGTGGGCATCAGCACCGAGCGACGCTGGAAGACATAGACCGTCCGACGCCAAGTCGCGGGGCCATCGACGACGCCCTTGGGCCACTTCTCGGTCGAGCCCGTCGCGATTGCATCGGGGTGAATCCAGGGCCTCACGCCCGGGCCGCCCATCTCGGGGTTGAGCGCACCCGAAACGGCCAAGATGGAGTCGCGGATGGCTTCGGCTTCGAGCCGCACCGGCGGGCGATAGGACCAGAGGCGGTTCTCGCCGTCAGTCTGTTCCAGCTGCGGGGTCCATTGACCCTGCTGCCGATAAGCGTCGGAAAGAAGGATCTCGCGGTGCAGCGCTTTGCGGCTCCAGCCATGCGCGATCAGCCGCTGCGCCAGGTCGTCGAGCAGCGCCGGATGGCTGGGCGGGTCGGCCATCGTGCCGAAGTCGCCCGGAGTCGTCACCAGGCCGACGCCAAAGTGGTGATGCCAGATTCGGTTGGCCTCGACGCGCGCCACCAGTCGGCCGGCGCCGCGCTCGACGTCGGTCATCCACTGGGCCAGCGAAGTGCGCTGACCGCTGGACCGGCCGTCCACCCGCGGCTGCACCGGGAAGCCGGCTTCCTCCGGGTTGGCCGGGCCGATGACCTGCAGGAAAGCCAGATCCAGCTCGTCCTTGGGATCGAGCGGGTTGCCGCGCGCCAATAGCCAGTTCTTCTCCGGCTCCGGGCCCTTGTCCTGAATCGAGAGGACGCGCTGCGGGCCGCGCGGCTCCTCGCGCCGCAGCTCCTGGATCGCCGCGCGGTGGCGCTCCAGCTCTGCGGCCTCGGCGGCGCTGGCTTCTTCCTTTAGCTGCTCGTCGCTGACCTGCAGCACATCGCCGAACTGATCGCGCAGGGTCTGCCAGCGACTTTCAAAGACATGGTCCGCCAGCGACTGGTGGGGTGCCATGGTCGCGCGGTCGACGAAGTGCACATCCACGTACTGGCCGCCGACCGTCTGCTTGCAGTGCACCGCCAGGACGTTGCGCTGCATCGGCCGCAGCAGGTCCAGCGCCTTGCGCGGCAGCGGCACGAACTGATAGTCGGTGACGTAGCCCTCGGCTTCGTAGATGAGCTCGCCGTTCAGATAGACCGCGACGTCCTCGTCGTGGTGAATCGCCAGCCCGTAATCCGACATGTGCAGCCAGCGATGTTCAAAGGCGCGGCGCAGCCAGATGTTCTTGCTCTTCCACTGGGTGCCGACGCGCGCGCCCGGGGTGCCGGCCGTGCCGAAGCCCGGCGCGCCTTCTGGCCAGTCGCTGTCGTCAAAATCGTCCTGGAACCAATCGTCGGCCGGCTTGCGCAGGGTGTAGCGCCAGATCGGCAGGTCAGGATCCTGCTCAGCGAGCAACAGCTGGGCCGCTTCCTCTGTCAGCTCAAGCTTGCCGAGGCGGCGCGCGACGATCGCATCGCGGATCTGATCCTTGGCCTGATCGGCGGCCGCCTGCGCGGCGCTCATCCGTTCGTCAAAGGCAGCCTTCTCGGCGCGATAGGCGGCGAGTTCAGCCGGCGGCAGCATCGGCTGCTTGACCGTCCGGGTGTTCTTGAACGCGCCTAGGATCGCGTAGTAGTCGCGCGTGGGGATCGGATCGAACTTGTGGTCATGGCAGCGCGCGCAGCCCAGGGTGACGCCCATCATCGACGAGCCGATGGTCGCGACGATGTCGTCTAGCTCGTCGTAGCGGTTCTGGATCGTCTCCTGGTTGGTGATCCGCGGGCCCGCGGTGAGGAAGCCGGTGGCGGCGTGGGCCGCGGGGTTGCCCGGCTGCAGCTCGTCGCCGGCCAGCTGCAGCTGCAGAAACTCGTCGTAGGGGAGGTCCTGGTTGTAGGCCTCGATCACCCAATCGCGATACGGCCAGGCATCGGGGCGCTCGACGTCGAACTCGTAGCCGCCGCTGTCGGCGTAGCGCGCCGCGTCCAGCCAGTGCCGGCCCCAGCGCTCGCCGTAGGCGGGATCCGCGAGCAGGCGGTCCACGGCGGCGGCGTACGCAGCCTCGGCGTCCTGTTCCCATGCTGCCAGGAAGGCCTCCATCACCTTCGGGGTGGGCGGAAGTCCGGTCAGATCCAGAGTCAGTCGGCGTAGCAGGGTGCGCGGCTCCGCCTGCGGGCCCATGGCCAGCCCGCGCTCCGCGAGTGCTTCCTGCAGGTGCGCATCGATCGACCGGCCGGTGTCTTCGGCGAGCGGGCGGAAGGCCCAGTGCTCGCGGTCGGCCTCGGTGACCTGCATCCCGCCCTGTTCGGCGATCGGGCCCGAGTAGGGCGCGCCCAGCTCGACCCAGCGGCGCAGCGCATCGCGATCCTCCTTCGACAGCTGCGGCGCGTCCTTCGGCATGAAGGGCTTGTCCTCATGGTCGATCAGGTAGAACAGCTCGGAGTCGTCCGGGTCGCCTGGAACGACCCAGGCACCGAACTCGCCTTCGAACAGCAGAGCCTCGCGCGTCGACAGGTCGAACTCGCCCTTCGACTGCGAGGGGTTGTGACACTCCACGCAGTTGTTCTGCAGAATCGGGCGCACCCGTTCCTCGAACAGCCGCAGGCCTTCGTCGGAATCCGCAGGAACCGGCTCCTGGGGGAGCGCGACCAGCAGAGAGAGAAGCAGGGAAATCACCGGTTTCGAGACGCTCGCGCGCGTTTTGAGTCTATCACGCTGTGGGTGGCGCAGCTTCAGTCGAGGAAGCGCACGATTCGGTGCGGTTGTTCCGGGCCGCCGACGACCAGCACCGCCGAAGGTCCGGCGGGGGCGAGCGCGTGGCCGCCTGGAATCTCGAGAGGCTGCCAGCTGCTGCCGCCGTCTGCCGACCAGTCGGCGCCGTGCGAGCCGACTGCCACCCAGTAGCCCGGCCGACCGGGGACCGCTTGGACCGCGCTGCGGAAGCCGGGCAGGGTGCCGGTCTCCCAGCTGGCCGTGCCTTCACGCAGCACGGCGAAGGTCGAGCTCTGCTGCGGGGCCGCGTAGTCGCCCCCGACGGCGATCAGGGTGCCGCGGCCATCGTGGCCCAGGCCGAACCAGCCCTGGGACGGACCGCCGCCCACCTCCGGGGCCGAGGTGTCGAACCAGACATCGCCCGCGCTTTCGGTGTGCCAGATGTGGCTGGCGCTGCCGCCGGTCGCGAACCAGAACTCGTTCGGAGCGGTCGCCAACAAGATCGAGCCGCTGGCGGCGAAGGCGTACTCACCCTCCGCGGCGGTCGGGCAGCGCGCGCGCTCGAGGCGCTGCCAGCTCTGGCCATCCCGGCTGCGGAAGAAGGTGAAGCTCCCGCGCAGCGGGTCGCCGACCAGCAGGCCGACGCCGGCGGAGTCGAAGGCCAGCGAGTCAAAGAAGCCCTCGGCATCCGGGTTGGCCAGGACCTGCTGCCAGTTGCCGACCGCGCCTTCGCTGCGATAGAGCGCCGAGTCGGGGCCGGTGCCCGCGGCCATCGCGAAGACCTGGCCGTCGAGGCGCACGTCAATATCCCGCAGGTCGCGGTCGCCGGCCGAAGGGAGCTGCGCTTGAGACCAGCCTTCACGGGGGCCGCCCCGATGCAGGACCGTCCCGCTCGTCCCTGAGCTCCACATGCGGCCTCCCACGCCGAAGCTGGCGCCGCGGAAGGACTCGCCGAGCCCGGCATCCTGGACCTCGATGCGATAGGGCAGCGGATCAGCAGGCGGGGCGCTCGCGCATCCGCCCAGGATCAGGGCGACCGCGAGGCCCGCGAGCGGGGGCAGGGTGGCGTGGAGGAAGCGCACACCTCCAGAATGCACGAAACGATTCCAGGAGGAAAGCGAGGCCGGTAGGCTCAAGGGGATGGAGTCGGCAGCCCGACCGCATGGCCGCGGCCAGACCATCGCGTTGGTGATCATCGCGACGGTGCTGGTGGGCTGGGTGTTGCATGCCGGCGCGTCGATCATTCAGCCGATCGTCATCGCCCTGCTGCTGGCCAATGTGCTGCAGCCGGTGGTGCGCGCGCTTGAGAAGTGGCGGATCCCCGGTCCGCTCACCGTGCTGCTGCTCTCGGTGCTGCTGGTCTGGGGCATCTTCCAGGTCACGATGGTCGTGCAGTCGAACGTCGCGACCCTGCTGGGGCAGAATCCGGTCAGCGAGGAGTCGCTGCAGCCCCTCATGAATCCCGATGGCACGATCCAAAGGGATGAGGACGGCAAGCCGATGCTCGAGGCGCCTCCGACCACCTGGAAGCGGATCTCGAAGAATCTCAGCGCCCGGATCGACAATCAGGAGTACATGTCCGATGACGTCAAGGAGTCGCTGAAGAACGCGATCGAATCCTTTGATGTCCAGGGGGCTTTCGCCAGCCTGATCGGCGGCGGCATCGACTTCGGCCGCACGCTGATCATCATCCTGATCTACATGGCGTTCATTTTCGCCGAGCAGAACATCTTCAAGCGCAAGATCCTGGCCATCGCGGGCAGCCGCAGGCGCGAGGCGGCCCAGGCGCTCGACACGATGTCGCGCGGGGTGCAGCGCTACCTGTCGATCAAGACGGCGATTTCGCTGCTGACCGGGGTGATCTGCTACTTCCTGCTGGTGTTCACGCAGGTGCCCTACGCGATCATCTTCGCGATCCTCACTTTCCTGCTGAACTACATCCCGACCTTCGGTTCGATCGTGGCCGGCTTGCTGGCGGCGATCACCGCGCTGGCGGTGCACGACTCGGTCGCCCCGGCGGTGATCGTGGCGGTGGGTTATGCGGTGGTCAACACGGTGCTGGGCAGCATCGTCGAGCCGCGCATCCTCGGCCGCGAGCTCAACATCTCGCCGCTCGTGATCATCATCTCGGTGGTGGTCTGGGTCGGCCTCTGGGGGGTAGTCGGCGGCTTCCTGGCGGTGCCGCTCACCGCCGCGCTGCAGATCGTGCTGGCCAGCAATGAGCGCAGCCGATCGATCGCGATTCTGCTCTCGGGTGCGCCGCCGACGGAAGACGGCGAGGTGCCCCGGCGTACGCCGCGGCTGGCGCTGCGCCGTCGTCGCAGCTCCTAGATCGGGCCTGCTTCAGGCGCGCCGCCGCCAGGCGGCCCAGCCCTGGCCTGCCGAGCTGTGCAGTTCCTGCACCGGCAGGTGGGCGAGGATCTGGTCCGCGTTGTGCGGGCGCACGCCGCCGCCCGGAAGCCAGACGAGGCCCCGTTGCTGGGCGAGCGCCACCAGCTCGGTCAGGTAGGGGAGGTGATCCACGACCTTGCCGGGCCGGCCCGAACCGAGCACCCGATCGAAGCCCAGGCCAGCGATGCGCGCGAGGCTGGCCGCCGGGTCGAGCGCGCTCTCGAAGGCGCGGTGAAAGGTGCGCGGGAAGCCCTGCGGCAGCGCGTCGAGCACCCAGCCCAGCTCCTGGTCCGGAATCTCGCCCTGCGCGGTCAGGCATCCGATCACGACCCCATCGGCGCCGAGTTCGAGTGCCTGCTCCAGATCACGCCGCATCGCATCGGGCTCGCCGTCCTGCAGCACGAAGTCTCCAGGGCGCGGGCGTACCATCGCAAACAGCGGGCGCTCGGTCGCCGCGCGCAGTTGGCGCAGCAGCTCCGGATCGGGGCTCAAACCATCCAGGTCGAGCCGCGCGCAGACCTCCAGTCGGTCGGCGCCGTCCGCGAGGGCTGCTTCGGCGGCAGGCTGCGCGTCGATGCAGACCTCGATCCGCATCGCCCGCCGATCGATCCGCGAGGGAGACGCCGAAGCGCTCATCGCATCAGGGGCGGCGCGCCGGGCCCCAGACGGGCTGCAGCCAGGCCCGTTCCATTTCGCCCTCTTCCGCCGGATTGGGGTGAGGACGATCGGAAACCACCACGGCGCGGACGAACTGCTCGTCTCCTGCCCAGTCGTACTCCGCCTCGGTGCCTTCGACCTCGCTGAGCAGACCGGGCTCCGCCCCGGCGCGCGCGCCGTAGAACTGGATGCGATAGCTCACCCCTTCCTCAGGGAGTACGCGCACGCGGTAGCGGCTCGCGCTGCGCTCAAAGGAGTGCAGCTCCACGCCCGAGCTGCCGTAGAAAGCCCCCGCCTCGAGGGCAGCCAGGATCGACGACGCGCTGAGCTCCTGCGCGGCAACCTGAATCCAGCCGCGCCCGGGGTTCGAGCGACCCAACCCGATGGTGTGGTAGTGGTGGGAGTCATCCGTCGCGAGGCCGAAGCAGGGCGGCGCATCGTCGAGGTCGGCGTGCTTGTTGACGAAATCCCACATCGCTTCGGTGGAGGCGCGCTGATCGTCGCCGGCGTTCCGCACCGAGGGGTGGCCGTTGTACACCTCGAAGAAGCGCAGGCCTTCGGCCGCCGACAGATCCTGCTGAGTCAGGCTCCAGGTGAAGTTGGGGTGGTTCAAGTGGGCCAGGACCGGGCGCTGATGCTCGACCCCGTGCAGGCTGATCGCGTCCAGATTGCGGTCGACCGTTTCGACCAGCGTCGTGCCGTGCTGGGGCGGAATGACCGAGGCCAGATTCAGCGCGTTGATGTGCACGTTCTTGCCTTCGAAGCTGTCGGTGACCTCCTCGCCGGTGATCAGCAGGAATTCGCCGGGGGCCTCAAACTGCTCGCGCAGCTCATCGAGCGTCCACAGCCGCATCTCGCGCTTGCCCTCGACGTTGCTGCGGGTCTCGATGGCCTCGGCGCCAAACTTCTCCTCCAGAGCGGCCAGGCGCTCCTCGGTCAGGCGCGAGCCTTCGGCCACGGGGAACCAGCGCTCGTGGTCGGCGACGATGTTGTGCTCCGAGAGCACCAGGAAGTCATAGTCGCGCTCACGGAACCAGGCGGTGACCCACTCGGGCGCGGCGTCGCCATCGCTCCAGAGAGTGTGCGTATGGGTGTTGCCGCGGAAGAACTGCATCGGCTCCTGCGAGCCAGGTGCGGCGTCACAGCCGGCCCAGAGGCCAGCAGCCAGGGCCAGACCGAAGCAGGCCAGCAGCGGGGGGCGAAGTGCGGGGGAGGACCTAGGTGCAGGCATCGGCAGCCGGGACCACGCGGTCCCACTGCTCGAAACGATAGCGGATGCCTTCGTGTTCTCCGGAGCCGAACTCCGCCGAATGCTGCCAATCCGGGCCAAACTCGGCCAGGAAGGTGTCGCAGTCAAAGCTGCCTTCCACCACGGTCAGATAGATCCGTGTGCAGGACGGATGCTGCAGGGCCTCGGCATAAAGCGAGCCGCCGCCGATCACGAAGCGCGGGCCCTCGCAGTGGGCCAGGGCCTGGTCCAGCGAGGCGGCACGGCGCACACCGCTGGGCACGGCGTACTCCGGCTGGCGCGTCAGCACCCAGTTCTCGCGCTCGGGCAGCGGGCGGAAGCGGTCCGGGATCGAGTCCCAGGTCTTGCGGCCCATGATCACGCTCTGCCCGCCGGCGCCGACGGTCACGGCGCGAAACCACTTCAGGTCTTCAGGCAGGCGCCAGGCCAGATCGCCGTCCCGTCCGATGCCGCGCTGCTGGTCCATGGCGACGACCAGCGCGAAGGCCGGCGGTTCCAGCGGCACAGGGGGCGTGGGCAGAGCGCTCACAGCCTCAGACCGCGACTTCGAAGCGAATGAAGGGGTGGTGCTCGTAGCCGAGCAGCTCGATGTCCTCAAACACGATCGCGTCAAAAGGCTTCTTCGCCACGCGCAGCTGCGGCAGGGGCAGCGGCTTGCGGGTCAGCTGTTCGCGCACGCCATCGATGTGGTTCTCATAGATGTGCGCGTCACCGATCGTGTGAACGAACACGCCCGGCGTCAGCTCGCATTCCTGCGCCACCATCGTCAGCAGCAGCGCGTAGCTGGCGATGTTGAAGGGCACGCCCAGCGCGAGATCCGCTGAGCGCTGATAGAGCTGCAGATCCAGGCGGCCGTTGACGACGAAGAACTGGAAGAAGGCGTGGCAGGGCGGCAGCTTCATCTGCGGGAGGTCGCCGACATTCCAGGCCGAGACGATGATCCGGCGGCTGTCCGGATTGGTCTTGATGGTGTCGATCGCCTGCTGAATCTGATCGATTCCCATGCCTCCCCAGTTGCGCCACTGGTATCCGTAGATCGGGCCGAGGTTGCCTTCCGGATCCGCCCAGGCATCCCAGATGGGGGTGTGCTGGGTGAGATCGTCGTAGATGTTGGTGGACCCGCGCAGGAACCAGAGCAGCTCGCGGACGACGGCCGGAAACAGCACCTTCTTGGTGGTCACGAGCGGGAAACCATCACGAAGGTCGTAGCGGCATTGCGTGCCGAAAATGGCGCGGGTGCCGGTGCCGGTGCGGTCGGTCTTGGTCTCGCCGTGTTCGAGGACGTCGCGGAGGAGGTCGAGGTACTGCTTCATTGGGGGATGGCGTGCAGCCTGACCAGATTCTACGCAGCAGCCCCGCTGATTTCACTCAGCGGGGCTGGGGAAGGAGGCGGCCGGCGTCTAGTCGTCCAGCTCGTCCTCGAGCTCGAGCAGCCAGCGCAGCGAGGGGTCGTTGATGCCCATCTCTTTGGCGAGCTCGATGCGCTGCTGGCCTTCCTCGGACTGGCCCAGGCGCTTGAGCGCCATGCCGTGCCAGAAGGTGTAGCCCGGCTCGAGAGGGTCGAACGAGACAGCCTTCTCGAACAGCTCGGCGGCCTTGGCGTAGTCGCGGTCGTCGTAGAAGATCTCGCCCAAGGTCTGGTAGACGATCGGGCTGGTCGATCCTTCTTCGACGGCCTCGCTGAGCAGGCGCTTGCCGCGGATCATCTGCCGCGGGTAGCCCTTCACGGCACGGACGCCGGCGGCCTCCTTGGCGCGCACGCCCTCGACCTTCAGCTCATTGTCGATGTAGTCGTGCCACTCCTTCTCGAGCTCCTTGACGGCCTCATCGGTCTCGATCTTCATGAAGCGGCGAAACGCCTCCCAGACCTCGGAGCCGCGCACCATCTTCAGCGGAATCGCGCCGATGCTGACGGATTCACGCCGCACCTTCTTGTCCTCGGCCAGCGCCATCACGAACTTCTTGAAGTTCTTCTCGTGCTTCTTCGACTTCATCAGGAAGTGCGCGAGCGTCCAGCCCCAGGTGTAGTGCTGGTAGACCTCGTCGGCGGAGACCAGCTCTTCGAGACCCCAGTACTTCCCGGTAGCGATATCGGTCTTGACCTCGACCAGGCGGCTGGGCAGAACCAGGCCGACCGTCAGCTTCTTCTTGTCCACATCCCAATGCGCGCCGCCGTAGTACTCGGCGATGGCCTCGCCCGGGAAGTGCGGCATCTTGAACTCGAGGTCGATCAGCTTCTGCATGTAGTGATTAGCCTCGTGGAACAGCACCTCGGTGGTGAACACCGGGTCGCGACGGTCGTAGAAGAAGTTCAGCTCCATCGGGTCGACGAAGCGGAAGTACCCCAGCACGCCCTTCGGGACGCCGCCGATCTGCAGGAAGTCCGACTCGGTGACGTACATGCAGATCTTCAGCCGCGGGTTGTCCTTGGGCGGCTTGACCTTCCAATCCTTAGCGAAGACCTTGAAGTAGGCCTCAAGCTGATCGCGGTAGATCTCGAAGACGTGCGGCGGGACGGTGTACTCGAACTCGAAGTGCTTGGTCTTCTCGAAGGAGCGATTGCGCCACAGCTGGCTGTCCTGAATCGACACCAGCTCTTCGCGGCGATCCTCGATCTCGTCCCGGAACATCTTGTCCCGCTTGCTCGCCGACACCCACTTGCCCTGATACATCAGCAGGCCCTCGGCGATCTTGGCCTCTTCCTCGGCGTTCTTCGGAGCCGGGGGCGGGGCGTCGAGGTCGAGGGCTTCCTGGATCAGGTGCCCTGGGACGTGCACTTCGCCGTTCTCAAACTGGACCGTGACCTCGCCCTCGGGCGTGGTCACCAGCTCGACGTCCAGGAAGATCCGGCCGTCCTTTAGGAGCAGCATGTCCTCTCCCTGCGCCTGCGCGGCGGCGGGAGCCGCAGCCAGCAGGGAAAGAGCGAGGGTGGGAATCACAGAGTTGCGCAGCATCGTGGTGGCGAATCTCAAACGGGCGAAGCTCAGCCGATCGACTTGAAGTAGTACTTCGCGAAGCGGTCCCACTCCTTGTCGGTCCACTCGGCGAAGGTGCGCTCAAAGACCGCTTCCATCAGCTCTTTCTCGCGCTGGCGGAGGCGCTCGCTGCGCTCCTTGATCATGGCAGCTTCCTCTTCTTCAGTCTCGGGCTCTTTGTAGCTCTCGCCGCCCTCTTCCTTGTCCATCTCCTCGATGACCGCGGTCATGTTGAGGTAGTACTCGCGGACCAGGTTCTTGGTCAGCTTGTCCTTCGAGCCCTTGCCCACGAGCAGGTAGCGCATCAGCGCCGCCGCGGCGTAGCGCGAGTTCTCGCCGTCATAGAACTCCTCGGTCGCGAGGAAGATCTCCTTCGGGGTGGCGGCGACGCCATCCTTGATCTCCTGGCGCAGGCCGACTTTCTCCCAGTCCGAGGGGTAGAGCTCGAGCTTCTTGCCCTTGTGCTTGGCGTAGAGCATGTTGTACTCCAGGCCGTAGCGCATCCAGTAAGGCATCGCGTCCAGGAAGTCGCCGTCGTGCTCGTTCAGCCACCAGGCGCAGAAGCGCTGGGTCATGTTCGAGTAGGTCCAGGAACCAATGCCGACGGTGTCCTTGTAGGTCACCATGTCGATCGAGGGCACCCAGCCGGACTCGCGGCCGCCGAAGGCGAAGCTGGCGAGTTCGTCCCAGTCCTTGCAGATGCGCAGGATGGGCTTGCGCAGGTAGTCGGTGTCGTCGATCAGATAGGGGAAGGTCTTCTCGCACCAGCGGAAGACAGCTTCGCCCTGTTCGACCAGCTTGTCGGCGTCCTTGTCGTCGGCGTGATTGAGCACCAGGAACAGGTCTTCCTCGATGACTTCCCAATCCTCCGGCAGGCCGGCCTGAGCGCGTTGGTGCGCCTCACGCTCGCGCGCCTGACGTCGCTTCATCCGCTCTTCGGGCGTGAGTTCGCCCAGTTCGATCTCGACGATCCCGCTGGTCGAGGCATCCTGCACGATCGAGCCTTCGGTGCGCTCGATCTCTTCGAAGGACTTCATGGTGCGCGTGATGTCGCTGCGCAGCTCCTTCCACGAGCTCTCAAAGCACTCGGCCTGAACCGCGAAGTCGATGTCCTCGGTGTGGAAGACCCAGGTCACGATGCGACGCGGACCGTTGGCGCCCTTCTCGACCTTGACCAGGTACTCGGTGACCTTCAGATTGCCCGCTTTCGACTCGTTTTCCTCGGCGATATAGAAGCCGCCCCCGGAGTAAGTGTTCTTGAGGAAGTCCTCGTAGTCCTTGTACGGGTTGGTCAGGTTGAAGCGAATCTTGACCGTCTCGCCGTCTTCGTTCTTGACCTCTTCAGCATCGACCGAGTCCTCGCGGTACTTCTCGGAGAGGAAGGCGATGACCTGTAGCTCGGGCTTGTGCTCGTAGGTGATCTTCAGATCCGGGTCGGTATAGAAGTAAGTCTTCTTGGCCAGGAACTTGGCAATGATGTACTCCTCATTGGCCTTGATCGGGATCTGCGACCATTCCTTGGGAAGGCGCAGTTCATAGCCGAAGCGTTTGTCTTCGAACTTCTGCGCTGTGGCCAGAGGCGCGAGCAGCGAAAGAGAAAGGAGCGCGAGCAGAGCGCGAGCGAACCGGGGCATGAGAATCTCCGTGGCGGGAAGAGAGAGGAACAGGGAAAAAGCGACCCCTGCGAGCCTACCAAAGGGTGATGGGCATGCTCGCAGCGTCTCCTTTTCCTTTGTCAACGCGGTGTTACGGCTTTCGATTGGGGAAATTCCGATGCAGATGCCGATTTCGCCGCGGATTCCCGCTGAACCACGCGGAAGCGGCGGATCTGGCGGGGCTTAGCGCCGCGCGATGAAGGCGGGCTGGGCGTGGCGCCCGGCAACCCGGGCGGCCTCGGCCTGTTCTTCCGCCGCCCAATCGCCGGTTGCAAACTCGTAGCCGAGCGCCTCGCCGAGCGCTGTGCAGAGTGCATCGCGATCCGGTTCCCGGCCCCACGCGGCGATTCCGGGTGTCTCGGCGGGGGCTTCCACGACGAGGCTGCCGTGAAACAGGATCCAGCCGCCGCGGCGTCGCGCGGCCGAACCAACCAGCTTTCGGCCGTCCAGGACGAGGTCCAAAGAGGAGGAATCCTCAAAGCACCAGGCGGACCCGGCGCGGTCGCTCTGCAGCGTGTGCTGCTCGCGGATCGCGACTTCTTTGCCGGCCTGGCGCGCCAGCTCGGTGGCGAGCGCCTCG
>PAHY01000055.1 GCA_002705055.1 Planctomycetota bacterium | reverse complement strand
TCAAACATCGAGAGATCCTCCAGCGCCTGGATCAGAAGGCCTTTTATGATCGGCTCGTACCTCACCCTCCCATCGCTGCCCTTCGCCAAGAGCTCGCGGACCACTGTTGCGTTGCCTGTCCAGACCGCAAAAAAGATAGGCGTCAGCCCGAGCTGCCCGCCGTAACCGAGCAGCAGCCCCAGCACGATGCCAAACACGATCATGAAGATCAGCACGGCAAGAAGGGGAATGCGCTCGTACTGCACCCACTGGGTCTGCCCCTTGCGCTTCAACACCAGACGCGAACCAAACTCCTTCTTGCCGAGAAAGGTCGCGTCGATCTTCGCCGGCGCCTCTTCGTGCAGGACGAACTCCTGCTTCCAGTCTTCACTCATGCGTCCGGCTCGGCTTCAGAACTGAGGAGCTCGACCCCGAGGACATCGGCGAGCTCCTGGCCGAGCGCCCGTGTCCGCGCGCTGTCGTAGACACTGGCAATCGCACGCATGCGGACTGCGCCTTCGTCCGTTCGCCAGAGCAACCCGATCTGTTGGATGTCCCAGGCGCGAAAGCGGCCGTTGAACTTCCCGCTCACCTGATAGACGCCCTGAATCTGATCCGGGTCAAATGTGACCTTGTTCTTCCTGCCCAGTACAACTCGGGATCCGTCGGCGGAGAAGGACGTCGGTCGCAGCAGCCCCCACAGGTTGAACACGAGATTGACTCCGACCACGATGCCAAACACAGAGAGCGCGGACTGCCAGGGGACGTAGGGAGGCTCAAAAACTGCCGCCTCGCCCGCCGCGCGTGATGGGCCCAGCTTGAGCTGTGAGAAGACCTCGTTCCGATCCTGAGCCCGATCAAAGAAAATGCGTGCTTGCTCGTTGTCGCCCCGTGCGCGATAGAACCGATAGGCCGCAAAGACGAGTCCGAGGAGGATGACACCCGGAAAGGGACTGGACCACTCGCGCAGCCGCCAACGACCCTGCCTCTCGCTCAGCCATGCGCGCTGCACGGGCACCACTTTCTGATCACCCAGCATGACCGACGGGATTCTGCGCGGCAGCTCCTCGAAGTCAATCCATGCCTTCTCCCAGTTGCCAGGAAGGTCGGCGCAACTGCTCGCATGGGAATCCACCATCAATCAGACCTGCTTGCGTGACATCGCCCGCGATGGACGTGGAGCAGTGCGCTTCTTTCGCAGCCGCTTCGTATTCCTGCCCCCGATCAGCGGCAAATAGAGAAAGTCGGCGAGCTTCAACGCCGCGCCGACCTTGTGCCCGCGAATCGTCACGAGCGGAATCTGCCGGAAGAGATCTCCTTCCTGCACGATGATGGAGATCTGCTGCGCACGCACCTTCTTTTCGTCGACTTCGGTGAAGCCTCTCAAGCGCGCAACGGCCCGCATCGATTCCCAATCGATCGACTGCTTGCCCTGGTGCAGCATGACCCGCGTGTCCCCTGCGATCACTTCCAGAATCGGGCCACGGGCAAGGTAAGCCAGATTGCTCTGTCGAAAAAGCCACAGCAAGAGCGCACCGATCGCACCTCCAAACACAATGAAGATCTCGGCCAACAGTGACCAGCCAAGGAAACTCCAGCCTTGGTCTTCCAGAGTCAGAGCGCCAGCGATGGCAAGCGTGCCAAGGGCCAGCAGATAGACGCACACCTTGATGAGCGAAACATGCTCATGCACCAGCGTGCTCCTGCCACCCCGGTGCCGAAGCGCGACGCGCCGGCTGAGCTCCTTCTTCCCAAGAAAACCGGGAATCGGTTTCTCCGGCATCACGGAGAACATCAGCTCCGGATAGAGCCAATCGCGTACGCGGTCCCGATCGAGGTTCTTCAAATTCGCGGCTGATCCTCGACGGACTTGGTGAGATCGGAATCGACCGCGCCGGTGTGCGCCGTCTGCTTCGGTTCGAACATCATCACCTGCGCCTCTTCGTCGGCGAAGGGTTGGTGCTCGACGCCCGCCGGCACGATGCACATCTCGCCGGGGCCGAGCTCGACGACCTTGCCGCTGGCCGGGAAACGAATGCCAAAGCGACCGGCGACGCAGAGGAAGGCCTCGTCTTCGTGCTCGTGAATATGCGCCACAAACTCGCCCTGCACCTTGGCGATCTTCAGGTACTGGCCGTTGGCCTCGCCGATGATGCGCGGCGACCAGTGCTCGTCGAATTGAGCGAACTTCTCGGCGAGGGCGATCTTCTCCACCCCTCTACAATACTGGGATGCCGCGCGAGGTCACCCTCCGTCTGCCGCCTGAAAAGGATCCAGAACAGCTCGAACCTGACGAGCTAATCTCCCGCATTTGTCGGGAGCTCGGCTGGAAGCAGGAGCAGATCGGCGCGATGCGGCAGGACCGCACGAGTCTCGACGCGCGGCCGGGCAAGCTGGCCTGGCAGATGCGGTTCACGATCTGGTCCGACTCCGAGGAAGGGCCCGTGTTCGAGGACTTCGATCCGCCGCAGCTGACGCGCCCCGCGGCCGACGCGCCGCACGTGGTCGTGGTGGGCAGTGGACCGGCCGGACTGTTCAGCGCACTCGAGCTGCTACGCGCCGGCGTGCGCGTGACCGTGCTCGAACGCGGCCAGGATGTGCAGACCCGCCGCAAGGATCTGGCGCAGCTCAACCGCGGCACCGACACCAACCCCGAGTCGAACTACTGCTTCGGCGAGGGCGGCGCGGGCACTTACTCGGACGGCAAGCTGTACACGCGCAGCAAGGATCGCGTCGCGATTCGCGAAGTGCTGCTCGACCTGGTGCGGCACGGCGCGCCTGAGAGCATTCTTTGGTCGTGGCGCCCGCACATCGGCTCGAACCGCCTGCCCAAGGTCGTCGAGGCGATGCGCGAGACTTTGCTGCAGGCCGGCGACGTGCGCTTCGGCGCCAAGGTGGTTGAGCTGCTGACCGAGGCTGGCGAACCGCCGCGCGTCACCGGCGTGAAGCTGGCTGACGGCGAGGAGATCGCCGCCGATGCCGTCGTGCTGGCGACAGGGCACTCGGCACTCGATGCGCTGCGCATGGCCTCGGCCGCCGGAGCGACCCTCGAAGCCAAGGGTTTTGCGATGGGCGTGCGCGTCGAGCATCCCCAGCCTTGGCTGGATGCACATCAGTATCGCGGCAAGAAGGATGAAGCCGCGCTGCCGGCCGCCTTCTACGAGCTGTCGACACAGGTGCACGAGCGCGGGGTGTACTCCTTCTGCATGTGCCCGGGCGGTTGGATCGTGCCGAGTCACACGCAGCCGGGCACGCTGGTCGTCAACGGCATGAGTCTGTCGAAGCGCGACTCCCCGTTTGCCAACTCCGGCTTCGTGGTCGAGATTCAGCCCAAAGACTGGTGCGGCAAGCGCGGTTGGCGCTGGGGTTGGCCGGAGGTACTGAAGCGGGCGGCGGCGCTTTCGGATCATCCGCTGCTGCACGAGAAGGTGGTGGACCCACGCGGCGGCGAGCCGATTGATGTCGCCGAGGGCCGGCTGCCGGTGCACCCGGGGATCGACCCGCTGTTTGGCGTGCGGCTGCAGACCGCGCTCGAAGTGCTGGCCGCGCGCGCGGGCGGCGGCGACAACAAGGCGCCGGTCCATCGCTGCGATCTGTTCGCGGCGGGCGAAGGTCCGGCGGAGGCGCCCAACCCCACCAGCTACCTGCCCGGCCTGACGCCCGCCAACCTCTACGAGGTGCTGCCGAAGGGCATCGCGAATCGTCTGGCGGAAGGCCTGAAGATCTTCCAGGGTCAGATCCGCGGCTTCGCCGGCCCCGAAGGGCAGATGGTCGGCGTCGAGACGCGCACCTCGTCGCCGGTGCGCATCACGCGCGTGGACGAGGGCGAAGAACGCGCGCTGCAAAGCGCCACCGTCGCCGGCCTTTACCCCTGCGGCGAAGGCGCGGGCTTCGCGGGCGGCATCGTCAGCGCCGCCCTCGACGGCAAACGCGTGGCCGCGGCCATCGCGCACGCGCAGGCTCCCACGGCCTAACAGCCGTTCGCCCCAGCAGCGCGCAGGACGCGGTCACGTGTCATGCTGGGAGCATGGCTTTGCCTGCGTCCCTGCTTCTTGCGCTGCTCGCTGGCGCGACTCCAGCTTTCGCCCAGAAACTGGAGCTAGACCTCGACGCAGATCGGTCGGGCCGCCCGGCATGGGCGCCGGAACGCCCGGGCCGCTTGGAACTGCCGCCCGAGTCGCGCCAGTTCGACTTCTGGGTCGGCGGCTGGGATGTCAACCTGCGGATTCAGCAGCCGGACCTGAGCTGGAAGGACTCGGTGAAAGCCGAAGCGCGCATCTATCCCATCCTGTTCGGCAAAGCCGTGCTCGAACTCTGGGACTCGCCCCACATCAAGGGTTATAGCCTGCGCTACTACGACACCAAGCGGAAGGAATGGGTGCTGTGGCTCAACTGGCCGGGGCAGGATCGCTCAGGTTCATCGAGCCTGAGCGGCAGCTTCCGCCACGGTCGCGGTGACTTTCAGTCGGTGAGTGAGCGCGCGGATGGAACCAAGAGCATCTCGCGTTACAGCTTCAACGACATCACGCCAAACTCACTGCGCTGGGACGACGCCTACTCCGAAGACGGCGGCAAGACCTGGCGCAATCAGTGGATCATGGAGTTCACGCGCAAGGAGGCTGTCCCCACGCTCGATCCGGCTGGCGGCCGCGCGCACACCTATGTGGATGGCAGCCGCGCCACCCTGCCGCAGTTCGCGCACTCCTCCTTTCTGAAAGGTCGGCGCGAGGGCATCCGCTGTTCGATAAACGACAAGGTCCCGCTCCCGCATCCTGTGAGCTGGGTCGGCTATCAGGTGCTCGACGGCAGCGCCTTGATCGGCTTCCTGCGCTACTCCGACGGTGGGCATGATCGCGAAGTCTTCTACCACCTGACCTGGAACACCTACGCCCAACGCTTTGAGGCGACGGTGCTCGATGACCACCCGGACACTCCGGCCGTGGTCAGCTATTCCGCTGCGGAAGCGGACTCCTTTGTCGCGCTGGCTCCGCCCCAGCCGGATGGAAGCCAGCTGCGCTTCACCTTCCGTGAGGGTGAAGGTGGCCAGGCCCATCTCACAATCGAGAGCCGGCGCGACGCCACTGAGCCCTGGGAGCTTGACGAAGCCGTGCTGCTCTTTGCGAACGGCGCGACGACCTCGCGCTAGCTCCCTGGCGCCGGAGTGATCCGAATCGACACCGTCGAACCCACCGGCAGATCGACACGCGTGACCACGCGATCCGCCATCAGCTCCACTTCCTCGATCGTCAGCGGAGCCTCATCGAGCGCGACTTCATTCCCAAGCCCTTCCTCCAGCTCACCCATCAGCGTGGACGCATGGGACTGCGGAAACTGCCGTTCCTTCGCCTCGAGGGTTGCCGGAATGAGCAGCTCATACTGCACCAGGTAGCTCTGCTCACCTGCTCCTACCTCGACCACGATCGCGCTGGACTCGCCGGGCGCGGCGAGGAACTCGGCGGACGGCTCTGGGCCCTCAGGCTGCGGCGACGAGGCGCACGAGGCAAACAAAGCGGTGGCAAGCAGCGCGAAACGCATCACGGCACGATCCTAATACGCCGGCGCTCCTCAAACCATGGCGCGCCTTCCTCAAAAGCACTCGCCGACACTCGGCTCACGGGCAAGTCCGATTGGCGAATCTCGGAAATGAGTCCGCTGCACCAAACTGCGAAGTACTCGATGGATCCCACGCGTGTGACTGCGGCAACGAGCTCCGCCCACAGGGCGGCCCGCTCCGCCTTTCCGGGCTTGAAGTCGGCCCGCGCCCGGACTGATCCATCGGCTCCCAGTGCACGTGCTCGCTTGCCGGGAGTTCATCCAGCTCCGGAGGGACGGCGACAAAGAGCATCTCACACATCAGCGCCCCAGACCTCCTCGAGCGATGCGCGGAAGAGCGCGTTCAGCGGTGCGGCGTCGTAGCGCGTGGCCTCTTCGTCGACGGGGTCGCGCTCGAACTGCTCGAACTTTTGCGCCAGGTAAGCGTGCAAAGCCGGGAGTCGCTCGCCCTTGCTGGCTTCGCCACCTGCAACCTTCTGCTCGAGCAGACGCTCCACTTCGGACCGCACAGCATTCGAGAGCGGCGCCGCTTTGTACAGCTTCTCGAACTCAGTCGGAGCGGCGCCACGACCTGCCTCGATCCACTCGCAGGCCAACGTCGGGCGCAGCGCGTAGAAGTACTTTTTCAGCGCGACCTGATCTTGATCTAGGTACTTTGTGAAGTGGCGCGTGGCCATGTTTCGATAGTGATACATCGACGCACGTGGCGAGTAGCAGCGCGGCAGCAGCTCGCGCATGTTCTGCGCGACGGTCCAGCGCTCGCGATAGACGATCGGCGAAGAGAGCCACTCGAGCAACGGAGGATTGGACTTACCAAACAGATGCAGCGCCTTGCGCAGATCCCAGCCGTTGATGTCCCACACTCCTTCGAGCGGCGTTTCAATCACATCGCGCCGTCGCTCCGAACCGATCGATAGATACCAGTCGCGGCGGTGCAGATAGATGAAGCGCACGTCGTAATCGCTATCCGGCGAAGCAAATCCCCACGCGCGGCTGCCTGATTCACAGGCAAACACGATACGTACCTCGTGCTCGGCCTCGATGGCATCGAGACGCGAGTCGATCTCGGCTCGAATGTCTGCGGCGATCACTTCGGCCGCCCGCTCAAGCCGATCATCTGCTCCAGCTCGCCGTAAGGCGCTCGCCCATCTCGCTGCGACACCACGACTCTCACTTCGGCACGGGGGTCGGAGACTGCCCCGCGCAGGTAGGCCTCAATCGAGGCCGCGGTCATCTCAAACTCCCCGGCTTCATTCGCGGCCGCAAGCCGCTCGATTGCATCACGAGCCCAGACTGCGCACAGGTTCTCTCCGCCAAGCGAAATCACCTTGCCGTTAGCCAATCGCAACATCTGAACCGGACGCGACACCTGCAGATCGATCGACCACACCACGCCCGGGTCATCGGAGTTCATCTCAAAGGCCCAACTCGCGTCCTGCGAGCCCTCGGAGTACTCGGGCGTGTATTCCGGCTGCGCCTCGGAAGTTTCCGGCGCATGACATGCAGAAGCCATCAGGGCAAGAATGAGATAGGCGTAGCGCATTTCGAGAGTCTACCAGTCATGAGACTTCGGTCTCTCCTGCGATGCGCCGCCGGTCAGCCATTCAGGATTCGCCAATCGCTCCAACGAAGGGATCTCGCAAGAGCGCCCCCTACCGCCGGGGACGACCGAATACCGCCGGTCCGCCCTCGCGCCCCGCTTCGCGCGTGGCCGCTTCCAGCTCGAGGTCGCTGAATCCGAACGGATTGTGCAGCACATGCTCAACGCAAAGAGTGCCGCCACCGGGGACAGGGATCTGTTCCACCTCAGCGCGCAATCGCTCGTCACTCCAATCCAGCGCCTGCGTGGAAAACCGTTCCTGCAGGTCTGCCACGACCTCAGCAGTCGCACCCTCCAGCAAGGTGCAACGCCCCTGCACCAGGGGCGAGTCTTCAGGGAGCCGACGCACCACGCGGACGATCAGCACCCGCGCAGGAAAACCGAATCGATCTTCGATCGCAACGGTCGCTCGCTGCCAGGCATAGCCAGCCTCCACGCGCGTGTCCTGCGGGATCGGGCCCACGTTCTCGGCGCCGAGCAGGGACTCCCCCTTCGCCCCGATTTCCGGGGCACCCCCGCTAATCGGGAACGCGGTGATCGACACGTTCTCCAAGCCAGCCGGGACGCAAAGGACTGCCTCGTCCCGCCACACCCGATCCACAACGAAGCTCCATTTCTGCCGAACGCCGTAGCTGGTCTGACCGACGTCGGACACAAGAAACTCGGTCGTGAGACGCTGCAGGATGGCTTCGCACACTACCCCAAAATCCGTCCCAGCCGGCGCAATGAAGCTCAGGTCCTTCTCGACCGTCTCCCGACTCGTGGGGCTGTCCCATCCACTCGCCACCAACTCGATCCGATGATCCCGCGTTAAGGTAAGCGGAGCATCTTCGACGATCGGTTGGAACGTCCAACGCTCTACTGAAGTGTCCGGGGCGGAGATGCTTCCGGCACAGGACGCAGGAAGTAGCGCCGCAAGCAAGCCGAGCGAACGCACCGTTCGCGTTAGCGACGCGCCCGTGGAGCGCTTTCGTCCAAGCTGAAGACCTCTACCAAACCCAAGATCTACGGGCAGGCGGGCTTCAGAGCAATGACGCTGCTTGCGGCGCATCGAGAAAGCGCGCCGTCACCCCTGAAGCGCCGGCGCGTAACGCAGCATCCCATGGAACGCGTCGCGCGGCAAGTCGTCGCGGAGGACGCGCAGCAGGAAAGCCTCATCCGGCGCGTCGAAGGGGCCGCGTAGGCCGAGGGCGCTCGCCGGGGTGAAGCCAAACTTTGGGTAGTACTCGGGGTGACCGAGGACCACGATCGCGCCCACACCCTCGCGCTCGAGACGCATCAGCGCGGACTGCAGCAGGCCGCCGCCGATTTTCTGCCGCTGATACTCGGGCAGCACGGCCATCGGCGCGAGGGCGAGCAGACCGCCGGGGATCTCGCGCGGCTCGCCCGCATCGTCGATCACCTGCGCGGGCGAGAAGGCCACGTGCGCGATGATCTCGCCTTTGCGGTCGGCGAGGTGGCTCATCGCCAGGTCGCCGTCGGCGCGCAGCTGATCCACGATCCGCGCTTCGTCCGGCTGCCCGAAGGCCGCCTCCACCACTCGGCGCACGCCGTCGAGGTCCACCGGCTGTTCCGCGCGCAGCCAGACCATGACTAGGCCGCGTCGGCGGCGCTGTGCTTGCTCGGCTTATCGAGCAGGTCGCGCAGCGCGCCTTCCAGCTCGGGGTAGAGAAACTCGAAGCCGGCCTTCTGCAGCCGTTTTGGCACCAGCCGGGCGCCCATCAGCGCCAGCTCGCCGTTGCTACCCATCAGCCAAGCCCCGAGCTTGACCGCGAAGGCCGGCGCCCAAAGCCCCACCCATTCGCCGAGCACCAGTCGCAGCGTGCGTTGGAAGGCCTTGTTGCTGACGGCCCCGGGCGCGACGCAGTTGTACGGGCCTTCCGCGTCGGGCGCCTCGATGGCAAAGCGCACCGCATCGATCATGTCCTGCATGTGGATCCAGCTGACGACCTGCTTGCCGCTGCCGACCGTGCCGCCCAGCGCGAAGTGCGCCAGCTGCTTCAGCTTGGGCAGCGCCCCGCTGTGGCGATCGAGCACCACCGAAATCCGCAGCCGGACCTGGCGGGTCTGCGGCGTCTCCATATTGGTCTGCGCCGCCTCCCAGGCCTGGCAGACCTCGGCCAGGAAGCCGCGGCCGGGGGGCGAGTTTTCGAGGCACTCGCGGGCGCCGACGTCGCCGTAGTAAGCCATCGCGCTGGCGTTTACCCAGACGGCCGGCGGCATCTCGGCCTTCTGAATGGCCTCGCCGATCGCGCGCGTCGAATCGACCCGCGAACGCAGCACGCCCTCGCGGTTGGCCTTGGTGGGTCGGCAGTCGATGTTCTTGCCCGCCAGGTTGACCACCGCCGCGGCCCCGTCGAGCTCAGCCGCCCATTCGCCCTGCGTGCGGCCATCCCAAGCGACCTCGCGGACCCCATCCCCGCGCACCTCCGGCGAGCGGGTGAGCACCACGATCTCCCACTTGTCCGCCGGCAGGCTGGCGATCAGCGCCTGGCCGATCGAGCCGCTGCCGCCCGCGAGGACGAGCTTCTTGGGGAAGAGCTGGCCTTGAGTCATGACGCGAGAGATATAGGGCATTCCAGACAGATTTCTTCATCACGCGTCGGATGCGGAAATCGTAGCCGCGCGGCGTGCAAATCGATGCGCCTTGCCGGAAGTGCCTGCTGCGCGCCGTACTTGAGATCGCCGCGGATCGGCGCGCCGAGGCCGACGGCGCAGGCGAGCCGCAGCTGATGCGAGCGCCCCGTGACCGGCTCGAGCACGAGGAGCAGGCCGCCGTCCTGCGCGCGGCCCTGCACCGTGTAGCGAGAGATCGCCTGCTTGGCGCCATCCTGCTGGGCGGGAACCACGCGCACGAGGTTGCGCTCGCGGTCCTTCCACAGCCACTGTTCGATGCTGCCGCTTGCGCCGACCTCGAGCTGCGCGCCGGGCCGCCCTGCCGCGGGCGGATCGGTGCGCGCCAGATAGTGCTTCTGCACCTTGCCCTCGCGCCAGGCCGCGGACAGCCGCTGCGCACCTTTGCTGGTGCGCCCGAACACCACGACGCCCGACACCGGACGGTCGAGACGATGCACGACTCCGAGGAAGACCTCGCCGGGCTTGTCGTACTCGCGCTTGATCCAGGCCTTGGCCCACTCCAGCAGGGAAGGGTCGCCGCTGGCATCCGGGACGATCGGCATGCCCGCCGGCTTCACGACCCCCAGGACATGGTTGTCGCAGTGCAGCACCTGCGGCGGGTGCGCCGCGCCGCCATTCATGCTTCCTCGTCGCCCCCGCGCACGTAGCGCGCGCAGAAGCCGCAGGGGAGGAGCCGTTTGCCGTCGCCTTCGGGCAGGGCTAGCTCGCCGCTCTCAATGCTGCCGGCGCCAAACTCGCCCAGCATGTTCTCGAAGGCGAGCGGGGAGTACCCGATCGCATAGGAGGAGAGGATCAGGAAGCTGCCGGGCGTGGGTGCAAGCAACTGACGGCAGGACTCGAGCAGACCAGCGATGTGGTCCTCGAACTGCCACTTCTCTCCCTTGGGTCCGCGGCCGTAGTGCGGAGGGTCCAGCAGGATGGCGTCGTACTGCCGCTGACGACGCACGTCGCGCGCGGCGAAAGCTGCGGCGTCGTCGCAGATCCAGCGGATGGCGCGGTCGGGCAGGCGGGAAAGCTGGGCATTCTCGGCGGCCCAGTTGAGCGATGGCTTGGCGGCATCGACGTGGGTCACCTGCCAGCCGGCCTGGGCCGCCAGAATGCTGGCCGCGCCGGTGTAACCAAACAGGTTCAGCATCGTCTTCTGGGTACCGGGGCGCGGGTTGCGCTCCTGCACCCAGGCCCAGTTCGCCGCCTGCTCCGGAAAGAGACCTACATGCTTAAACGGTGTCAACTTCAGCGCAAAACGCGCCTCGCCCCAGCCCATCTCCCATTCCGGCTTGGGTCGAAAGGGGCTGCGGTTCTCCCAGCGCCCGCCGCGATCGCTCTCGCGCACAAAGCTCCAGTCGGCGCCCAGCCACTCCTCCTGCGGCAGCCGCGGGCGCCACAGGGCTTGGGGGTCGGGCCGCCGCACCGTCCACTTGCCAAAGCGCTCCAGCTTCTCCCCGCCGCCACTGTCCAGCAGCGCATACTCCGGGAAGTCGGGGTGGGCAAAGGCCGTCATCCCGGCAGGATAGCCCTCCCGAACGGCTGCTCCGGCCTCCCTCCTCCTGCTCGCTAGAATCCGGCCCGTGCGTCTGATTCTGGCCGTCCTGTGGACGGTGCTCTGCACCCCCCTCTTGATCGGGCCCTTGCTGGCCCGGCTCGGGGGTCGCGTTGCGAGCATGCGCTGGGGTGCGCGGGTCTGCCATGTCTGGGCGCGTGGCATGCTGCGCGTCTTCGGCGTGCGCTTCCAGGCATCCGGGCCCATGCCACCGCGCGGCGCCTTCCTGGCCAGCAATCACACCACCTGGCTCGACATCCTCGTCATTTCGGCGTGGATGCCCACCAACTTCATCGCCAAGAAAGAGGTCGGCCACATCCCAGGCATCGGCTTTCTCTCGGGGCTGGTCGGCACCCTCTTCCTCGACCGCGAAAGCCAGCGCGACGCCCATCGCCTCAGCCAAGAGCTGCGCGCCCTGCTCGCGGGCGGCCTCGAAATCACCCTCTTCCCCGAAGGCTACTGCGCCGACGGCCACAGCCTGCTGCCTTTCCGCGCCCCGCTGTTCGGGGCAGCCGCCGAGCTCCAGCAGCCCTGTGTGCCCCTGTGCATTCGCTACGACCTGCCCCAGGTGGTCTGGAACGACGGCTCGGGTATCGGCGCGCATGCCCGCCGCATGCTGAAGGCGCGGCGGCTCGACCGCGGCCGCGCCCCCATTCAGGCCACCATCCAGGCGGCACCGGCCATGCGTGGCAGCGACCGCAAGCTGCTCGCCCGCATGATCGAAGAGGAGGTCCGCAAGCGCTTCACTCCCTTTGCACCGGCTAGCGAGCCGGTACGCTGATGCCATGCCGCGCCTCCTCCGCGCCTCCGCTTCTCTGCTCGGGCTGGGCCTGATCGCTTTCGCGCCCGCCTGCAGCCAGGCCCCTTCCAAGCAGGCCCCCGCCGATCCGGCCCCTGCTCCGCAGCAGCGCGCCGAAGCCGACGACGCCTACACGCTGCCGGCCTCGCTGCCGATCCGCAACTTCCTGCCGATCACCGAGCGCGTCGCCGGGGGCGGCCCTCCGTCGGCCGGCACCATCGCCGAAATGAAGGCGCTGGGCTACTCGACCATCATCAATATGCGCACCAGCAGCGAGCCCGGCGTAGCCGAAGAGGCCCAGCTCGCCGAGGCCGCGGGCCTGCACTATGTGCACATCCCCATTTCGGGTACGACCACCAATCTGCGCAACGCCATGGCGCTGTCGCAGGCGCTGGCCGACGCGCCCGAGGGCAAGATCCTGGTTCACTGCGGTTCGGGCAACCGGGCCGGGGCGATGTGGGGTCTGAAGGAAGCGCTCGAGCACGGCCATTCGGCTTCGACGGCTTCCGAAGTGGCGTATCACAGTGGCATGCGTTCGCCCAGCCTCGACGAGCGGGTGCGCAGCGCCATCGAAGCTGCCCGCGCCAGCACCGCACCCTAGTCGGCCCGGCTCCCCATTCCGGCCGAGCTGCCTCGCCAAGCTGCCCGGCCCGAAACAGAAAGAGGCGCGCACGAATCCGTGCGCGCCTCTTTGGCGTTGGGCCCAGCGGGCCCACAGGGTAGCGGTGCTCTAGAAGCCGCCGCGGCCTCCGCCGCCGGCGCCCTGCAAAGCGTTGAAGCCACCGCGGCCTCCGCCGGTGTTACCACCACGGCCACCCGCGCGATCGCCACCGCCGCCGCCCCCGAAGAAGCGGTTGAAGCCCGAGTTGGACTCCTGGTACTTGGTCAGCTGATCCGGAGTGAGGAAGGAGCCCAGGGCCTGGTTGGTCTTCTCATTGAGGTCGGCCATGCCCTGACGGACGGCGTCGCGATCCCATTCGCCGGACTCGCGCATCTTGGCGAAGTAGTCGCGGGTGGTCTGCTCGGACTCGGCGAGCACGCGCTTCATTTCACCCTTCTGGTAGTCATCAAGACCCAACTCTTCGGCGATGCGATCGACGCGGCGGTCCATCTGCTCTTGGCGACGGCGCTCGCGGTCGGCCTCGCGCTCGGCCTCTTTCTGCTTCTCGAGGTTCTCGACGTACGCGGCGAAGCGCATCTCTTCCTCGAGGGTGTAGGGGACGGCAGCCTGATCGGCGTAGTCCCTGCCGGTGTCTGCCTGCTCGACGGCTTCGACCGGGGTCGACACCGCCTCGCGGCGGTTGGCGATCGAGCTGACCTTCATCTCGAGCTGGTCGAGCGAGGCCTGGAGGGTGGCATTCTGGGCCTGAAGCGCGCGGTACTTGTCTTCCAGCGAATCCTGATCGCCCGAACCAGCGTCGGCGCTGGCGAGGAGAGGTTCCTGATTGGCTTCGGTACCGGCGGGCGAGAACAGCATGCCGCCAACGGAGCCGGCGGCAAAGCCACCGAGGAGGGCAACGGCGAGGAGCGGTCCTGTTTGCATGATGGATTCCAACCCAGGTCGCTCCGAGCGGTTCCCGGCAAGCGACACAAAACTGGGCCTTGCGGGCGAAGAATACCCGGAAGCCAAGCGACTGGCGAGATGAGTCGCCAGAAAACAAGCTTTTAGGCCTGTTTCTACCAGGGCATCCCGGTCATCAGCGGGATCCCGAAGAAGGCCACCAGCACGCACAGGATGCTGACCGGCACCCCGATCCGGACGAAGTCGCCGAACTGATAGCCACCCGGCCCATACACCATCAGGTTGGACTGGTGGCCCACCGGGGTGGCGAAGCTGATCGAGGCGCCGAATGCGATCGCCAGGATGAAGGCCCGCTGCACGATGCTGGCCTCGTCGGCGGGCAGGCCCTGCGCCTCGGTGATGGCCTGCGCCGCCCCGACCGCGATCGGAGTCAGCAGCACCGCCACCGCCTGGTTGCTGATGAAGTTGGTCAGGATCGCGCAGACCGACAGCAGGCCGAACAGAATGCCCGCCGGCCCGAACTGGGTGAGCGGCGCGACCATGCCCTCGGCCAGGAACTTGGCCGCACCGGAATGGGCCATGGCCTTGCCCAGGCCGATCGTCCCGATGACGAACAGCAGAATCGGCCAGTCGATCGACGCGTAGGCCTTGCGCGCGGTGAGGCAGCCCGAGCCCACCATGGCCAAGGCGCCAAACAGCGCGACCACCGGCAGCAGCTGACCCATGTTGCTGACCGAGCAGAGACTGAACAGCAGCATGACCGCGACGGTGATCGTCAGAGCAACCCGCGCCTTGCCGCGCAGGTACACCCATTCGTGGGCGCCGGTCAGCAGGAAGAAGTCGTTCTTTGCCCGCACACGGGTCTGCGAGTCTTCGTCGCCGCAGACCAGCAGCAGGTCGCCCGCGTGCAGCACCTGGTTGGAGGCCCGCTCGCGGATGTGCCGGCCGTCACGCAGCACCGCCACCAGAATCGCGCCGTAGTCGCGCCACAGGTGCAGGTCGCCCACGGTGCGCCCCACCACCGAAGAGTGCGGCGCGATCGCCAGCTCGTAGAACTGCATCGACTTGGGGTCGAAGCGCGACTCCTGGAACAGCCGCAGGCCAAACTCGTCCTGCAGACCAGCCAGCGTGTCGACGTTGCCACGCAGCATGATCACGTCGCCATGCTGAATGGTGTGCCCCGCGTACGGCGGCATGACCATGGCGTCTTCGCGGGCGTAGAACAGCAGCTCGGCGCGCGAACTGCCGAAGACCTCGGCGTAGTCCCGGCTGAGCAGCGGCGATTCCGGGCTGATCGACAGCTCGGTGACGTACTCGCGGGCGCCCGGGCCGGCCATCATGGTCGACAGCGACTGCCGCACCGGGATGAGCTGGCGCACGAAGACGCTGACGAAGGCCACTCCGACGAGCAGGATGACGATGCCGACCGGCGTCATCTCGAACATGCCCAGCGGCTCGATGCCCTCGGCCTGCAGCACACCGGAAACCAGCAGGTTGGTCGAGGTGCCTACCAGCGTGACCATGCCGCCCAGGATCGAGGCGAAGGCCAGCGGAATCAGCAGCCGCGAGACCGGCACCCCCGTCTCTTTGGACATGCCGATCAGAATCGGGATGAACACCACCACGACGCCGGTGTTGTTCAGGAAGGCCGACAGGATGCCGCCGATCAGCGAGACGAGCAGCACCATGCGCCGCTCCTTGCCCTTGCTGAGCTTCATCACCGCGCGCGCGATGAACTCGACCGCGCCGGTGCGGGTGAGCCCCTCGCCCATCACGTAAAGCGCGGCGATCGTGAGGACCGCGCCGTTGCCGAAGCCGGACAGCGCGCCCGCGGCATCGATGAGCTGCAGCGCCGGGTCGAAGCTGGGATCGCTGAGTCGCAGCAGCTCGCCGATCGCGACGAGCGCCACCAGCACGCCCACTCCAAGTGCGTCCAGCGACGCCTTCTCCTTGACCAGCAGGATCAGGAGCAGGGCCGTGACGATCAGGACCAGGACGCCTTCGATGGCGAGCACGCCTTCATGGTAGCCGCGGCGTGGGGGCCTTGCCCGGGCTCCGGGGAATCGCGCGGCCTAGTTCACCCCGACCACGGTGTAGCGGGTCGTGGTCGCCGGGACGACGAGGTAGATGTCGTCATGATTGAGGCGATCCGCGACCTGGGGCGGCGTCTTGCGATCCAGCGAGCGCACCAGCAGGACCGCCTCGCCGGGCGGGAGCGGCCCCAGGCGCACCGGCCAGTCCCGGCGATGAAAACGTCGCAGCTCCTGGCCTTGCACGTGCATGAACACGAGCCGTCCCTCCGACCACTCGCCGGCGCTCGCTTCGTCCCGCAGCAGCTCGAGCACCCCCAGCTCGCCGCCGTCGATGCGCAGCTCGCTGCGCTCCTCGGCGCGGATCAGCAGGCTGGTCGGGCTCGTCGGCAAGGTGATCCCGGAAGCAGGGGCGCGCACGCTGACTTCATAGCCGCCGGCAGGCAGCCCCGACAGCACGAGCTCGCCACTCGCGAGCGGCTGATCGAGCTCGATCTTCCAGGTGTTGGCGCCGCTCTTGCTCTCGGTGTGATCCTCCAGCCACTTCAGCTCGATCTGCACGGCGGCGAGGTCATGAGGGGCCAGCTCCTCGGCCCACCACGCGCAGCGATCGAAGCGCAGCGCCACTTCCCCGAGCGCCGACTCGGGCTTCAGCGTGAAGCCCTGGTGCGGGATCTCGCCCCGCGCGATCGGCAGCAGCACGACCTTGGCCTCGACCGTTTCGTATCCGGGAGGGTTCAGGTGGTACTGCAAGTCGAGCCGTCCGCGCTCCCAGTCTTCCCAGACGCCCTGCCGCACCGCCAGCTCCTTGCCGCCGAAGCCGATCGAAGGATCGAGGCCCCCCACCACCGGCGGCAGGCCCTGCGGCACTCCCATGCGCACCGTGGTCGAATCCGCCATTGCCGGTCCGACCATGCCCCAGCCGCGGTACATGTGCAGGCCGGAGCCTCCCGCGCGACGCGCGAGCGAGCGGCTGAGTCGCGGCGCGCTGCCATCCGGCATGGTGACCTCGACCGTCACCGCGAAGACCGGCTGCATGTCGATCTCGACCTCGGCGGTCGGGGGCGGCGCCTTCGGACGCGGATCCGGGAACCAGATCGTGCGCACCCAGCCCGTACCGCCGGCGACCAGGCCCCACTTCTCTTCCAGCGGCGCGGGCCCCGGCAGGAGGATGGAGAAGCGGCCGTCCGCGTCGATCACGTCGGCGCGCGGCGCGTCGGCCTCCAGCGTGCGCCTTACGTCTTCGGGGTCGATGCGACTGCCCCCGCCGACTTCGCTGCGCACGGCGTAGACCCGGATATCGTCCGGCATGCTGGCGCCCGGCGGGAACAGCAGCCGCCCGCGCACCACGAAACCATCGCCGGCTTCGACCTGGGTGCGCTCCGGCGCGGCGCCCGATGCCGTCTGCGCCGGATCAGGCCCCGCGGCCTGATCGAGAGCGGAAGCCCCGCGCGCGGATCCGTCCAGGTCGGCGGCAGCAGGGCCACTTTCGTCGCCGCCGGGCCCCGAAAGCGGAGCATCCAGGCGCGTCTGCGGGCCCATCCCCCAGACTGCGACGAGCACGCAGGCAAGCAGAGCCACAGCTCCGATCCACCAGACGGAGCGCTGTTGCATCGAGCCCGATTCTATTCGCGCGAGCCGCGCGTGCCGGTCGTCTCGCCGGCAGGCGGGTGCGGGCTCGGAGTGGGCACCTGCCGCTGACCGAAGCTGAACGACGAGCCGCTGCGCTCGAGCACATCGTTGACTTCGGCGGGAGCCGCGTAGCCTTCGACCAGCTCTTCGAGCAGGCGGTAGACCGTGGGTAGATCGTTGCGATCCAGGGCCTTACGCAAGCGCACCAGGGCCGCCGAGACCACCACGGTGGGCGGACCGGATTCGATCGCCTTGAAGATCTTCGGGTGCGCGGTGGGCTGACTGTTCGCCGATTCGACGAGCAGCTCCTCGACCAGCTTCTCGCCGGGGCGCAGGCCGGTGTACTCGATCTCGATCTTGCGCTCGGTGCCGGCGGTCGCCAGCTCGATCATGCGCTCGGCCAGATCGCGGATCTTGACCGGCTCGCCCATGTCGAGCAGGAAGACCTCGCCGCCCGAACCCAGCGCGCTGGCCTGAACGACGAGCTGCGCGGCCTCGGGGATGGTCATGAAGTAGCGCGTGACCGCCGGGTCGGTGACCGTCACCGGCCCGCCCATCGCGATCTGCTTGCGGAACAGCGGCACGACCGAGCCGGCGCTGTCGAGCACGTTGCCAAAGCGCACCATCGCAAAGCGGGTCGCGCCTTGACTCTGATCGGACAGAGCGAGGCAGGCGAGCTCCGCCACGCGCTTGCTCGCGCCCATCACATTGCTGGGGCGCACCGCCTTGTCGGTCGAGACCAGGATGAACGTCTGGACCCCGGTATCGCGTGCACATTCCGCTGCGGTGAGCGTGCCGAACACGTTATTGGTGATGCCCTCAACCGGGTTCTGTTCGACCAGCGGCACGTGCTTGTAGGCAGCCGCGTGATACACCGAGTCGACTTCAAAGCGCTGGTAAGTCGCGGTGACCCGATCGCGGTCAAGCACCGAGCCCAGCACGGCGGCCACTTCGAGATCGGGATACTGCTCGCCGAGCTCCATCTCGATCTGATAGAGCGCGTATTCACTGCGCTCGAAGAGCACCAGTCGCTTCGGGCCCAGCGCCGCGACCTGACGACAGATCTCGGCACCGATCGAGCCGCCCGCGCCGGTCACCAGCACCGATCGGCCCGGTACGACCTGACGGAACAGCTGGGAGTCTGGCGAAACGGTGCCGCGGCGGAGGAGGTCCTCGGAGTGCACATCGCGCAGCTCGGCCAAGCTGGTGTCGCCGCGCAGCAGATCGAGCATGCCCGGAACCTGCTGCACGCGCAGGCCGACTTCCTCGAGCCGGCGCACCATGGCCGCGCGTTGCGTGGCCGGCGAAGACGGCGCCGCCAGCAGAGCGCGACTGATGCCGCGGCGTTCGACGATCTCTTCGATGGCCGCCGGGGCGTGCACGGTGAGGCCGGAAACCCGCAGCCCCCACTTCGAGGGTTCGTCGTCGACGAAGGCGATCGGGCGGAGCTTGCTGCCGAGGCGAAGCGCCTGCGCGAGCTGCGAACCCGCCACGCCAGCGCCGTAGATCAGCACCGGCTCGCTCGCCGCGTCCTTCTGGGTGCGTCGCTGCAGCCAGTGCGACACCGACTCGCGAATCGCAATCGTGAGGACCGCGGAGATCGCAGCCTCGATGAGGATCACCGAGCGCGGAAGCCCCGGAGGCGCCACGAAATACAGAATCGGCGCCAGCACCAGCAGCGAGGCCATCGTGCCGCGCAGGCAGATGCGCGTCAGATCCGGTCCGGCCTGCCGAAGGACGGCCCGATAGAGCCCCATCCGAACGAAGATCGGAATGCGGATCGCGAGAATCGCGGCCGCCAGCCAGGCGAAATGTCCCCCGGTATCCGGCGTTAGGTCGCTGCGGCGCAGCGCGAAGGCGACCCAGAGCGCAAAGGTGAACAGCCCCAGATCGACAGCGAGCAAGAGTCCCTGCTTTTGACGGCGGGAAAGTCGATCGATGAGGGACTTCATCTGGCGTACATCCAGAACGGGCGCGTCAGAGACGCTCTACCCCGGATTGTACGAGCCCCTCGCCCGTCTGACCACGCTGCTCAGCAACTTTGACTCAGTTTGAGACGAGCAAAGTCGGACATCGTCAGGATCCTGGTCCGGCCGGCATCGCGCAGTCGGACCGCCTGATCCAGGAAACTCAGGAAGCGTTCGCAGAGCGCCGGCGACTCGGCCAGATTGAAGGGGTGAAGCCAGAGGTGATAGGCCTCATCGCCCCGCGCCAGGCCGCGCAGCACCCGCTTGGCCTGCAGGCCGACCTGAACTCGCTTGGCCAAGGCAAAGTCGCCGCCGACCCAGTTGAAGTACATCGAACCGGACTGGCTGCTCGCGCCTTGGGCCTGCGCTTCGACCCGGCTTGCCGGGACCGATTCGACGTACCGGCGCAGGCCGCGGAGCACCCGATGCGCTCGCCCCGGGCGAGCGGTCCGATAAGTGCTCGGCCCCAGCCGAACGTGGAGGGGTCGCAGGGTGAGCACCTCGTTGAGATAGTCGGCCTGGTCGCGCGTGAAGACCAGGCTCCGCACCGGCTCATCGAAGTGGCGTTCCAGCTGAGTCAGCGACTGCGCGACGTCGGCCTGGTACTGCGCTCCGGTGACTCCCGGGAATCCGGCGTAGAGGTGCGTCGAAGTGTGGGATGCCACTTCCGTGAATGCGCGAAGCCGATCCCAGCGTTCCATCAGATCGCGCGCGTCTCGCGTGGCCGGCTCGGCTTCCTTAAGAAACGTCCGCACCGAGCTGGCATAGGACGCAGGCAGATGATCGAGCTCGATCTGCTGCGGATCTTCCACAAACATCGACCCGACAGCCGCCCAGGTGGTCGCGCATTCGCGTTCGATCAGGAAGTCATGGACGCGCGCCAGCACCGCGCGCATGCGCCGGTACAGACCTTCCTTCTCGCGCTGCTTCCACAGCGGAGAATCCAGGACACCCCACCCGAGCTCGAAGTCGAGGCTGACGATCAGCGCGGAGCGATCGCTCATGGAGCCTCCTCACCCGGCTGGTCCTCGGAGAGGAAGTGCTCGATCTGCGCGCGCGCCGATGGAAACAGCGGCCGCGCGACCGGGAGCGGGCGGATGTTCAGGCTGCGCGCGCCGACCTGCAGCCGCTCACCATCCCACGCGAGGGCCGGAACGGGAAGTTCCAGTGCGGCGAACACCTCGGCCAGCTGCGCCGCGGGCGACTCAATGAAAGCCTCATAGCTGACCAGCACCGTGTCTTCACCGGCGTCGCGGAGCAGGGTGCGATAGAAGTAGCGCCATTGGTCGTGCAGAAAGGAGAGCTCGTACTCCCCCCCCGACGCCGGCCGACTGCGCTTGCGGATCCCCGCGGCGACGTCCTCCGGATGACGCACCACGCCGACGAAGCGTGCGCCCGGAAAGGCAGCACGCAGCTGCGGGATGCGCACCGTGTGCGCGATCGCCTTGTCGAGGAAGTACTTCTCCTTTACCACCCAGGGCGCCCAGTCGGATCGAATGGCCTCGGAATCCAGCCTGCCCTGTGCTCGCTCGGCCTCGATCAGCTCGCGGTTCGCGTACATCCCGCGTGGGAAGCCCCCTCGCTCGAGGTCCGGGAACGCGCCGCTCAGAATGTCGCCTTCGACGGGCATCCCGGCCAGCTGGGGGTGCGCGAGGATCGCATTCTTGACGATGGTCGTCCCCGCGTTGTAACTGCCACCCATGAAGATCCAGCCCCGCGGCTCTTGAGCGCGGTACGGCGCGCGCAGAAGCCGTCGCAGCCAAGCGCGCTGATACGCGCGCACAAACGCCTCCGACGCCAGGGCGCGCCAGCGTCCCGTGCCGTGGCGACGCGCGAGACGATCAAGCTTCGACACGGGAAGCTCCTGGGTAGCTCACTGCGACGGCAGCATTCTTGCGCCGGAGCACCGAGACATCATGCAGAGCCAGCGCGACCCAGCTCGTCATGGTGAAGATGCCCTCGACGGTGCTTCCGACCATCATGCCGAGGATGGGAATGATGAGAAACAGCGGCGTCTGAAAGCCTGTGGTCGCGCGCATCCCGAGCACCAGCTCCTTCACGACGTGCAGGAAGATCCAAAGGGTCACGATCAGGCCCAGGGTCCCCATCATCATGGCGCCCGCGAGCACGAAGTTGTGGACGTAGTTCCCCGTGCTGAGCTTCGCCCCGTAGCCGTGGCCAAAGTAGGGCGATTCGCCGAACAGCTGGACGGCTTCCTGATACTGCTCTGCGCGGGCGTGGTCGCTGAAGTCAGTCAGTCGGCTGCTTGCCTCGCTCGTCACCATGTAACCCAGCACACCTGCCGCCATCGCAGCGATTGCCAGCGCCCGCTTGACGCCACGCACCTCGGTGGCGAGCGCGCCGAACACGCCGAAGCAGACGGCAAGCAGCGCACGGCGCGAGAACATGCTCAGCGCGAAGATCACGTTGACCCCGGCCACGCCCAGCCGCATCAACTTGGAGCGGAAGCCGTAAACCAGCGCGGCGATCACGTAGAAAGCAAAGGCCTCGCCGACGGAGTTCCGCATGACGTGGACCGAGGCGAACTCGTCGCGGCTCTGCCCGAACACGGAGTCGATCGAGTTGAAGACCTGGACCGTGACTGTCCAGTAGCTGAAGCTCCCAAACAACACCCCGAGCGACCCGGTCGAATAGAGCGAATACAGCATGACCAGCCCGAAGCTGATCGTCCCCAGGATGAGACCGATCCCGGTCAGTTGCTCAAGGCGGCGCTCAGGAATCTCAATCAGCACCATCTTGAAAGCCAAGTAAGCCATCAGATAGATGAAGGACTTGGCGATCGCGAACAGCACTTCGGGCGTGGCTGCATCGATCAGCCCCACCAGCGCCACCAGGAGGTAGCCGCAAAGAGCCGCATCCAAGCGTGAGAAAACCGCCGGCACTTGGGAGGTCAGAACCGCACGCAGACCAATGGCGACCACCATCAGCAGCATGAATGCGAGCGGCAGTGAAATTCCGCCGGGGATACCGCGCACCGCAAACAGGGGCAGGGTCGCGATGGTCCCGCAGTAGAGCGCCTCGTGCAGGCCGACACGCGGAATCTGAACCCTCATGCCTCCTCTCCCGATGGCTTCGCGAGACGCCGCAGGGCGCGACGGCGCTTCAGGTACTGCCGACCCCGCCGCACCGTGAGTCGGTGGGCCTGGTCGCGCCAGTGGCTGAGCCGCAGACTGAGAGCGCCGACCCGAGGAAGGCCGGCGCTGGGCTGATAGCCGAAGTCCTCCAGCCGCTCGCCCAGGCGGGACTCGAGAATTGCAAGCTGCTGCACGGGCAGCTCATCACGCCAGGCTTCGAGCCGATCCTGGAACAGCGGGCGCTGCGTCGCCGCGTGATGCGCCTGCTCCTGGGCGTAGCCCGCCTCGTCCCGCTGATGAAAAGCGAGCATGGCCGGGTCCCAGGCAATCTGAAGGTGCGCGCAGAGCCCGCGCAAGACCGCCTCGGGATCGGAAACGAGTTCCTCATAGTGCAGCAGGGTCGCGCGCGGATGTTCGCGCAGACGCTGATGCACTGCCGTGGCAGCAAGCCATTCCCGCGCAACTGCGACTGCTTCATTCGTTCCGACCTTGACCTTGCGATAGGAGCTCAGCACGGCACGCGGGTCGCGGACGACCTGGATGATCCGGCAGTCCGGGAAGACCTCGAGCAGCTCTTCGGCAACCAGAACGTGTGCCGGGGTCTTCTCGCCGATGGCCTGCCACGAGCCTTGCGGCGTCAGGCTGGAGAGCGTCGCGAGAAAGAGAGTGTGCCAGTCTGCTGCAGGCAGCTTCCCGGCCGCCAGCGTGAGCTGCTCTTCAAGCCTCGCGCGATTCAGCCCGGCGTCGCGCATCCACCAACGCGCACAGAGATAGTCGAGACGCTGGTCGGACGAGGCTTGCTCGCCGCCCGGAAAGCGCGGGCGAATGCTGGAATAGAAGAAGGTCTCCGGGGGCAGATACACCCCGGGGTGCGCCGCAAGCATCGACTTGAGCAGGGTCGTCCCCGAACGGCCACAGCCGACGATGAAGAACAGTCGAGAGGCCAGCTCTTGCGGGGTCATGCCTGACGGCGTGGAAGCAGGTTCAGAAGCGTCGGGTCGAGCTTGAGTTCGACCGCGACCACCACGGCGAGGGAAATGTTGAGGAAACCAAGAGCCCCTGCATTGGCCCAGGCTGCCCCCATCGCGCCGTGGCTGGGGATCAGAAAATAGCACAGAGCGGCCTCGATCGCGCAGGCGACGAGGACCAAACGACTCGCCGCGCGCTGGCGATGAGCCATCATGCAGATGAGATTGACCGGCCCGACGCAGACATTGATCATCTGGCCGATCAGCAGGATGTGCAGCACATCGGATGCCGAGCCATACTCCTCCCCGAACGAGGCCAGGATCCAGCCACCGAAAAAGAGCAGCGCCAGCGCAGGAAGCAGGCTGACCAGCGCAACCACGACGTTGTTGCGCCGTAGGAGCGCCTGCATTTCGGCGTGCTTTCCCTGCTGATACAGCACCGGCAGCTTCGGCGCGATCAGTAGGTTGACGGAAACCAGCCCGACGATTGCCAGATTGATCACGCGTGCGCACGCTGCGTAGCGGGCCACGTCCTGGTCCTCGCCCAGGTTGCCAAGCAGGACCACGTCGAGGTTGGACAGCAGCGGCAGCCCGACACCGATGAGCAGATACGGAGCGCAGTCCCGATAGAGCTTGCCCAGAGGAAGGCGGTCACGCGCTCCGGCCGGAGGAGGAAAGACCCGACGGTGCGCCCCGCGCAGCGCGAGGTCCACCACCAGGAACGACACGGCCATGCCCGCGACCAGCCATGGCGCCTCCAGCTTGCCGCGCCACGCCCACGCCGCGGCGATGCTGGCGATGAGGACCAGCGGCCGCACGAGATTGAGGGCCGCCTCCGCCGAAACCACCCGATGAAAGCCGCGCATGGTCGCCGCCGAGGAGCGCGCCAGCACGATGACGACCAGCGCCAGCGCCGCGACAAGCAGGAGCCCTCGGTCCATCTGCTCGGGCCGCGCCCACTCGAGGTAGAGCACCAGCGGGACCGTGCCGAGAATCGCATTCAGGGTGGCGACTCTGCCCGCGCGTCGGATCTCAGCCCAGGCCGGCGCGCTCTCCCCTGCGTCATGGTGCACCGCGACTTCGCGTACCAGGTACTTGTCGACACCCCAGAGACAGATGAACGAGGCGATGTTCAGAACCGAAACGAGGTAACTGAACCGGCCGAACTCATCGAGCGTGAGCGCGCTGCGGGCGAGAAATACCTGGCTCAGATAAAGCGCCGCGACCGAGCCGCCTTTGACCAGCAGCGCCTGCAGATAGCGCTCGGTCTTCACTGTTCGAGATACCCCCGCAGCTGCTCGCGAAAGGCGCGGGGTCCGAAGTTGTCCGCGCGTTGGCGGCCAAGCTCGAGTCGCCGCGACCGCTCTGCCGGATCATCGTGCAAAGCCAGCACCGCCGCGGCGAAGCCCCGGTCGTCTCCGGCGGAAACGATGGCGGCCGCATCTCCGACGCTCTCCGGCATCGAGGTGGCGTCGGTCACGACGGCCGGGCAGTACGAAGCCATTGCCTCCAGCGCGACCATGCAGAAAGACTCCACTCGACTCGCCGTCACGAGGCACGCGCTGCGAGCCATCCGCTCGGATAGCTCCGGCTTGGGCAGCGGCCCAAGAATCTCAAGCGCGTCGGCCACGCCAAGCTCCGCCGCCTGCTGACGGAAGGGCGCCCACTGCTCGGCGGACTGCCCCCCTGCGACGGAGAGCCTCCAAGCCACTTCCGGGCGGTCCTGCCGGAGGCGGGCCAGCATGCGCAGGATCGTGGGATTGTCCTTGTGCTCCTGCATGCTGCTGACGAGCAGCAGCGCGCCTGGGTCGACCTCGTCACAGGGTGCGGAGCGATAGAAGTCCTCGTGCACCCCGAGATAGAGCAGGCCGGGATGGGCGACGCGCTGCTGCGTCGCCTGCTTGGCGCGCTCGAGCAGGTACTGCGACTCGAACAGATTGCACTGCGCGAGCCGGCAAGCGCGCCGTGCATCCCAGCGTTTGATCCTGGCGCCGAGCGAATCGCGCACGCCGCGCTCGAAGCTGAGCAGATTGAGGTGGTAGACGAGCAGCCGGGCGCGCGTCGGGATGTGATAGTTGACGGAGATCAGCCAGTCGAAATCGCTGTCTCGGAAAGCCCGCTTCGACGCGAGGTAGCGCCGAAATGCCCCGGCCTGAGGGTGGAAGCGCTGCTCGGTCAGGCGCTCTTCCGCAGCGAGCAACGGCTGCAGCGCGGCAGAGACGTCGGCGGCACCGGTCACGACCGTGACCTGGGCGTCGGGGATCTCGATCAGCCCCCCAAGCATCTGCTTGAGAGCGGTCAGCCCTCCTCCAGGCCGCAGAGATCCGGCGTAGACTCCGATGTTCATGCCAACCGGTCGGCATCCCGACTGGGCACCATCGTAGCGCCCGGGACTTCGTCTTCCGCGAGCAGCTGATCCCAGCGCCTGAGCGCCGCTTGGGCGCTGAACTCACGTTCGGCGAGACGCTCCGCCTGCCTCCGCCATTGTGTGTGCCGGGCGCGGTCCGCGGCGATTGCGCGCAGACCTTGTGCCATCCCGTCTGCGTCGCCGTACTCGACCGTGAACCCGACCTCCTCCCGGGCCACCATCTCGGCCAGCTCGCTCTGCCGTTCGACCATGGCAAGGATGGGCAGTCCGGCGGCGAGATAGGTCATGGTCTTGCTGGGATACGCCACGCTGACGATCCCTGGCTGCAGGGAGACGATGCCCAGATCGGCTTCACGCATCGCGCCGAGAGCATCGGCGAGCGGGCGGAATCCATGGAAGTGCACCCGCTCACCCAGCAGTTCACCGGCCTGCTGTTCGAGGCTCTGCTTGGCCGCTCCGTCGCCGAGGAAGTGAAACTCGATCCCAGCCTCGGCAGGCAACTTCTGCGCGGCCTCGAGCACGGTCTCCAGCCCCTGAAAGCGACCGAGATTCCCGGCGAACAGCACCCTGAACCTGCCCTGATCCGGACCCAGTACACCTTGACTCGGCGCCTCTTCGGCCTCGAGCGCGAAGTTGTTCAGGATGCGAATGTTGGTCGTCTCCAAACCGCGCGCTGCCAGCGCAGCCTGCATGTCCTGGGAGAGCACGAGCACACGCCAGGCCTTGCGACAGGTCCGGCGATCGAGCCAGCCCAGCAGCCCCCGCAGCGGGCCGCGGCCCAGCCAGCGGGAGCCGGCCAGTTCGGCGACCTCGGGGTAGAGATCCATGCAGTGATAGAGAAAGCGGCCTCGACGCAGGCGAGTCGCACCGCATGCCGCCGCGCCGACGACCACCGGCGGCATCGTCGACGCCGTCACCAGCTCATACCGACGTCGCCGCAGCAGGATGTGCGCGAGAATGTGAAACAGGAACACCCCGACGTTGGCGATCCGTGCCAGCCAGTTCGACTTCGACTCGGGGAACATCCACTTCCGCACGACGCGGAAGCCGTCCATTTCTTCGACCCGCGGACGCTTCCACTGTGAGGTCTCCCGCGTGTAGGACGGCTGCGTCGTCAGCACAGTGACGTCATGCCCCTGCTCCGCCAGATGGCGCGCAATCACCCGCAGCATGCTGGCGTACGGCGGACTGTCCGGCCAGAAGTAGCGGTGAATCAGCAGGATGCGCATCGCGCCGGGCAATCGATCAGCGCTCGAAAGCCCGATCGTTGAAACCGCTCCAGTCGCCATGCAGGCGAGCCGTTCCGAGGATCAGGTTGAGGACGCGCTGGGAGGTGTTCTCGATGCGATAGTCCTGCGGCACTTCGGGCACCTCGCCCGCCGCCCATTGCCGCGCGACCTCGCGGATGCACTCGAGGACGGCGTCGGCCTGCAGCCCCGCCAGAGTGATCGCGCCGGTATCCATCGCCTCGGGGCGCTCGATCGACTTGCGCACGGTCACGGCCGGGAAGCCCAGGATCGAGGACTCCTCGGAGATCGTTCCGCTGTCACTGACCGCGCAATGGGAGTGCAGCTGCAGCTTGTTGTAGGCGAAAAATCCGAAGGGCTTGGCGAAGCGGATATCCCCTTGGACTTCGAGCTGGCCGAGCGCCTCAAGCCGCTGGCGCGTCCGCGGGTGAGTGCTGACGATCACCGGGTAGCCGTACTCCGACCACAAGGCCTCCAGCGTGGCGACGAGTTCCTTGAGATTGGACGGCGCGTCGACGTTCTCCTCGCGGTGAATCGAAACCACGAAGTACTTGCCTTTCTCCAACCCTTGCTCCTCGAGGATAGGGCTGGCCTCAATCGCCTCTCTGTAGTGCCCGAGGACCTCGCGCATCGGCGACCCCGTGACGTAAATCCGGCGCGGGTGCAGCCCTTCACCCAGCAGGTTGCGCCGGGCATGCTCCGTGTAGGTCAGGTTGAAGTCGGAAAGGTGATCGATGACTCGGCGATTGATCTCTTCCGGGACGTTGGCATCGAAGCAACGGTTGCCGGCCTCCATGTGATAAATCGGCACCCGCAGCCGCTTCGCGATCATGGCCGCGATGGAGCTGTTGGTGTCGCCGAGCACGACGAAGGCATCGGGGCGATGCTCCTTCAGCAGCGGCTCGATCGAGATCAGAATGTTGCCGAGCACCGTGCCCAGCGAGCTCGGATCGACTCCCAGGAAGTGGTCGGGCTTGCGCACGCCCAGCTCCTGAAAGAAGAGCTCGTTCAGCTCGAAGTCCCAGTTCTGCCCGGTGTGCACGAGGACGTGATCGGTCGCCTGATCGAGACGCGCCATCACGCGTGACAGCCGGATGATCTCGGGACGGGTCCCGAGCACGGTCATGGTCTTGAGGCGAGTCATCGGGGCGCGGCCACAGGGGCGTCGAGAGAAACCGGTTCGAAGTAGGTGTCGGGGCGCTGAGGGTCGAAGAACTCGTGCGCCCAGAACAGCGTGAGCAGCTCCCCGTCGCCGACATTGGTGATCTCGTGCGTGTGCAGCGTAGGCATATCGATGTATACCGGCTGGTCGCCGCGCACCTCGAAAGCATGCACCTGATCATCGAACAGACGGCGGATGCTGATCCGCGCCTGCCCGCCGACGACCAGGAATCGTTCGACCTTGCCGAAGTGGAAGTGGTTGCCGCGCGTCACGCCCGGGTGCGTCGTCGAGAAAAAGGTCTGTCCGGCGCGATGCGAACGCACTGCTTCAAATAGCGATCCGCGCGCATCAGAACGGAGCTCGAGCGGAATCGGATAGGCCTGCGGGAATGCCGCTGAGCGCAGGCAGTTGAACAGCGCCAGATCCAGCGCGGCCTGCAGCGGAGGAATCTCGAGCGCGCCGAAGTACTGCCGACTCTGCGCGGTCAGCAGATCGGCAAGTTCACCCACGGTCATGGACACGCCCTTCACTCGCTGCACGGACTGCCCGCGCACCTCGACCGGACCATCGGAAAACCCCAACAGGCCCAACATGGTCTCGGCGACCTCGCCGGCGTGCAGCAGCTCGAGCTGCCCCTCCCGGTCGTGCACCGTCAGCGCTTCGCCCGCGGCAAGTTGGTGGCAGAAGGTGTGGACGACCGAGTTGTAGTGCGGACGTCCCTGTTCACCGAAGACGTGCGGAAGGACAAGCTCGACCAGGGCGGCATTCGCGCCGGCCGCCCACTCGGCGAGCAGCGCTCCAGCCGCCCGCTTGGAGCGACCGTAAGGAGTCTCGCGCTCGCGATGCGTGCTGGAAGCGTAGAGCACGGTCGGCGCGTGGCCCACCTTGCGCAGCGCGGCGATCAGAGCCTGCGCGGCCTGAAGATTGCCCTGCTCCACTTCTTCATCGGTGCCCCGATTGACGCCGGCGAGATGCAGCACCGCATCGACATCCGCGACCAGCCGGGCGAGCTGATCGGGGTCGGCACACTCGGCGCGGCCTGCGCAGACCGTCTCGACTCCCTCCAGCACGTGCAGGTGCGCCCGGACGTGAAAGCCGAGCATGCCGAAGGCACCGGTGACCAGCACTCGGCGCGGCGAGGACGGCTCGCTCATCGCGCCCTCCAGGCCTCGAGATCGGCGCGGACTTCAGGAAGCGTCAGCAGCAGCTCCTTGATCTCGTCGATGCTCAGGCGCTGAGTGTTGTCCGAAGTGTAGTCGGACACGTCGGCACCTTCCTGCTCGCCCTCCGTGAAGAACTTGTTGTAGTTCAGGTCGCGGCCATCCATGTGCACCCGGAGAAAGTCGCCCATGTCCTCGGAACGACGCAGCTCCTCGGCGCTCGCCAGCGCTTCGTACATCTTCTCGCCGTGACGGATGCCGATGACCTGGACGGGCGTCTCCACTTCGAACAGCTGGCGCATGGCCTCGGCCAGATCGCCGATGGTCGATGCCGGCGCCTTGCGCACGAAGAGGTCGCCCTGCCCCGCGTGCTGCCAGGCAAACTCGACCAGGCTGACGGCCTCACGCAGCGGCATCAGGAACCGCGTCATGCGCGGATCCGTCACGGTCAGAGCTTGCCCCTCGCGGATCTGCTTCACGAACAGCGGAATCACCGATCCGCGGGAGTACATCACGTTGCCATACCGCACCGAGCTGATCACCGTTCCCGAATCCTGGGCGCTGCGGGCGGTCGCCTGGGCCACCTTTTCCATCAGCGCCTTGGACATGCCCATCGCGTTGACCGGAAACACCGCCTTGTCGGTACTGAGACAGACCACCGACTGGACCCCGTGGCGTACGGCGGCGTCGACGACGTTGGCGGAACCGACCACGTTGGTGAGCACCGCCTGCATCGGAAAGAACTCGCAGCTGGGCACCTGCTTGAGCGCCGCCGCGTGGAACACCATGTCGACCCCGGCCATGGCCTTCTCGACGCTGGGCGCGCTCCGGACGTCACCGAGGTAGAACTTCAGCCGTTCGTCGGCGAAATCCACGCGCATGGAATCTTGCTTCCATTCGTCGCGGCTGAAGATGCGAATCTCGGGGCATCCCCGCTGGAGCAGGTGCTCGGCCATCGTCCGGCCGAACGAGCCTGTGCCACCGGTGATCAGGATCTTCGCTTGGTTGAGGGGGGTCTTCACGTCAGCACGCGCGCCGAGGCCTTGCGCGTCCGTATCCTACGAGCGCCGGACCGCCTCCTGCACCTGTGCCCGTGGCGCCCCCCTCCCGCCTCGCTTCCTCGGTTGATTTTCGCCCGCTCGTCATCCTCGGCGCGGGTCGTTCAGGCACCAATATGCTGCGCGACATCCTCACGCAGTTGCCGGGCTATGCCACCTGGCCGTGTGACGAGATCAACTACATCTGGCGGCACGGCAACCGCGATTTCCCCACCGACGCGATCCCGCCAGAGCGCGCGACGGAGCCCCTCGCGCGCTGGATCCAGGCCCGATTTGCTCAGATTCAGCGGCGCAGCGGCGCGCACACCGTCGTCGAGAAGACCTGCGCCAACACGCTGCGCGTGCCCTTCGTCGCCGCCTGCCTGCCCGCCCACGCGCTCTTTCTCGAGATCGTCCGGGATGGCCGTGATGTCGCCTGTTCCGCAGCCAAGCGCTGGACCGCTTCGCTGGACCTGAACTACCTGTGGAAGAAGGCCAAGTGGGTGCCGAAGAGCGACTTGCCGTACTACGCAACTCGCTACCTCGCCGCCCGGCTTCATCGCCTGCGCAGCAAGGAGCGCCGGGTCAGCACCTGGGGGCCGCGCTACGAGGGGATGGAAGAGGACCTGCGGCGCCTGCCGCTGATCGAGGCCTGCGCCCAGCAGTGGGAGGAGTGCGTGCTGCGCTGCCGGGATGGCCTGCAGGCTGTGCCGGAGGAGCGCCGCCTGAGCATCCGCTACGAGGACTTCGTGCAGGATCCGCTCGCCGGGATGGCAACGATCGCCCGCTTCCTCGGCGAGGAGTGGTCCGCCGACCAGCTGCAGCCGCTGCTGCAGGGCGTGCGCGCGGGCAGTGTCGGCAACTGGAAGAAGCAGCTCGACCCCGAGACCGCGGATCGCATGGAGTTTCGGCACGCTGAGGCGCTGGCCTGGGCTGCCTCGCTCGCCCCCTCAGCCGCCGCTCCGGCTCAGCCATGACCCGCGGCCAGCAGCGACGAAAGCGAGCCTTCGACCTGTTCGGGGCCTTGCTCGGACTGATTCTGGTCGGCTGGCTGATCCTGATCTGCTGGGTCATCGCCAGTCTCGATACGCGCGCCAACGGCTTCTTCCGGCAGACGCGCATCGGCCGCCACGGGCGCCCTTTCCGCATCGTCAAGATCCGCTCGATGCGGCAGCTGCCAGGGCATGACAGCACGGTCACCACGTCCCGGGACGCGCGCATCACGCGCATCGGCCAGCTGATGCGTCGCACCAAGCTGGATGAGCTCCCCCAGCTCTGGAACGTCCTGCTGGGGCAGATGAGCTTCGTCGGACCCCGCCCTGACGTCCCGGGATACGCGGATGCGCTGCAGGGCGAGGACCGCGAAATCCTCGAGCTGAGGCCCGGAATCACCGGCCCGGCCTCCTTCGCCCTGCGCGGCGAACAGGAACTGCTCGCGAAGGCGGCGGACCCGCAGCAATACAATGATGAGGTGCTCTGGCCGGCCAAGGTGCGGCTGAACCGGCGCTACCTCAGGGAGTACAGCTTCCGCCTGGACCTGCTGCTGATCGTGGCCACGCTTTTTCCCAGTCGCGCCCGCTGGCTTGGCGATTTCGCCGAGCTCGACCTGCCTCAATGAACGAACGCATCTACCTCTCTTCTCCCCACATGGGCCCGCACGAGCGCGAGCTGCTGCTGGATGCATTCGACTCAAACTGGATCGCCCCGCTCGGTCCGCACGTCGATGCCTTTGAGAAGGAGTTCTGCCAGACGACCGGCGCGCCCTATGCCGCCGCGCTGTCTTCCGGGACCGCCGCGATCCACCTCTCGCTGGTGCTCGCAGGGGTAGAAGCCGGCGACGAGGTCATGGTCTCGACCCTGACCTTTTCCGCCTCGGTCAACCCGATTCGCTACGTCGGCGCGACTCCGATCTTCGTCGACTCAGACCATCGCACCTGGAATATGGATCCTGCGCTGGTCTGCGAGGAGCTCGAGCGGCGCGCCCAGACCGGCAAGCTGCCTAAGGCGCTGATCCTGGTCCACCTCTATGGGCAGTCGGCCGAGACCGCCCCGATCGCCGCGGCCTGCGAGAAATACGGCGTCACCCTGATCGAAGACGCCGCCGAGGCCCTGGGCGCGAAGTACCACGGCGAGCAGCCGGGGGCCGGCGCGCGGTTCGCGATCTACTCCTTCAACGGCAACAAGATCATCACGACCTCGGGGGGCGGCATGCTCACCTCGACGGATCCGGAAGTGGTCGAGATGGCGCGCAAGCTGTCGACGCAGGCTCGCGAAGCCGCGCCGCACTACCAGCACGAGCACATCGGCTTTAACTATCGGATGAGCAATCTGCTCGCCGCCATCGGCCGAGGTCAGCTGCAGGTCCTCGCGGATCGCGTGGATGCGCGCCGCGCGCATTTCGACCATTACGCCTCGACTTTGGGGGCTGTTGAAGGACTTCGCTTCATGCCCGAGCCGGAAGGATTCCGCTCGACCCGCTGGCTGACCTGCATGCTCGTCGACCCGACGGGCTTTGGGGCAAGCCGCGAAGACATCCGCCTCCACCTGGAGGCCGAGAACATCGAAGCGCGCCCGGTCTGGAAGCCGATGCATATGCAACCAGTTTTTCGCTCCTTCCCCACCGTCGGGGGAGCCGTGGCCGAAGAACTCTTCGAGTTCGGACTTTGCCTGCCGAGCGGCTCCAACATGTCGGAGGAAAGTCGAGAACGCGTGGTCTCCACTGTGCTTACGACGCCGCGGACCCCCGCTTCGGTTTCCAAACCGCAAGGGGCCATCTAGACTGTCGTCCGCCGATCGCCGGCCGACCCGCGGATGATCCTGCGCACTCTCTGCCCGGCTCTGCTGCTGCCTCTGTTTTTCGTCTCCTGCAGCTCGGAGCCACCGAAAGTCCTCGAAGGCCGGACGCCCCTGGCCACTTCGAAGGCTCAGCCTTTTTTGATTCCGGACTTTGATTATCTCGTCGGCCCGGGAGACATTCTGCGCGTCAACGTCTTCAAGCATCCGGAGCTCAGCTCGGGCATCTACAAAGCGAACACGCCGGGCACCCCGGTCAACGCCGGCGGTCTGATCAGCCTGCCGCTAATCGGCGACATCGAAGCCGCCGGGCGCGACGTCTTTGCGATCCGCGATGACATCCAGGGCCGACTCGGGGTGTACCTGCACGACCCGCGCGTCGATGTCTCGGTGATTGAGCATCGCGCCCACCGCTTCTACGTCTTTGGCGAGGTGCGCAAGCCGGGCATGTTCGTCATGGATCGGCCGATCAGTCTGATCGAAGGCCTCGCGCTCGCGGGCGGCTACACGCCCGATGCCGATCGCAACCACGTCGCCCTGGTGCGCGGCCCGATCTCGGAAGAGAACATCACCCTGTTCGACACCATGGACCTCGACCCGGTCGCGTCCAGCGTGCTGCAGAGCGGCGACATTCTGTTTGTGACGCAACGGGAGTGGGCCACGATCGGCCAGGCGGCCCGTGACCTGGTCCCGATCCTGCAGCTCGTCTCGCTGCCGGTCGGCACGGCACGCGACATCGTCCTGATCGAGGACATCCGACGAGATTGAGCACGGTGAGTGGTTCCCCCCCCACGGGCCCGGATGCAAACACGGGAGCGAAGCAGATCGATGTCCTCGAGCTGCTCAGCGCGATCCTCCGCCATAAGGCGCTGATCGTGCTCTGCACCCTGCTGTCCTCGGCCGCCGTGATGTTCTACTCGGCGACCAAGGAACCCGTCTTCAACGCCGAAGGGCGGGTCGCTCTGGATTCAGGCGGCTTCCAGTCGGGCTTCCTCTCCGAGGTGGCCGTGCTTTCGCCGGTTCAACCGCCGGAATCCAAGGAAGCCGAGATCTTGGGCTCGCGCAAGCTGGTCCGTATGGTGGCCGCGCACCCGCTTTCCACCGATGGCCCCGAGTTTGCTCAAGGGCTAGGGATCGGCCTCAGCATCAAGGTCGATGACTTCGACCGCTACTGGCCCGAGGCTTCGATCCTGCGGCGCTTCACCGGAGGCTCGGTGCCGAACGGCAGCCTCGAGATGGAGCTGCTGCAGCCGTACACCGATCCCTGGACGCACCGGATTGAACTGGAGTTCCTCGCCGAGGGCGAAGTTCTCGCGCGCTCCAGCCGGATCGCCGAGCCGGAGACGATCCGCTTCGACCCCAACGACACCGAGCCGATCGTCACGATGTTCGGGCGTCGCTACAAGCTGATGATCACCGGTACGCTGAGCGGCCGGAAGTTTGGGGTGACGCTGCGCAACCTCGATGCGACCGTGGGCGACCTGCTTTCGCGGCTGCGCATCCGCGAAACTTCGCGCGGTTCCGGCGTCCTGCAGATCACTTATTCCGACACCAGCCCGTCGCGCGCGCAGCGCTTCGTCAACCGGCTGGCAGAGATGTACGTCGCGTACAAGCACGATCGGCTGGCCGCCCAGGCAGGCGCGACCGAGGCCTTCGTCAGCAAGGAGATTGAACGGATTCAGGGTGAGCTGGACGCTGCCGAAGACGAGATCGTCAAGTACCAGGAAGCGAACGAGACGCCAGTCCTGCCCGAGGTCGCCAAAGCGATTGTGGAGCAGCAGTCCTCGCTCACGCTCGAGCTGGCGCGCCTCCGGCTGACGATCCGCGCGCACGAGCTCGTCGCCGAACGCCTGCAGGATCCGGAAGCTTCGCTCATGAGCCTCGCTGGCGCGATCGAGCTCGACCCGCTGCTCCAGTCGCTCTTCCAGGCGCTGCAGAAGGTCGACGCCGACGCGGCCGAGCTGGCGATCGAGTACACCGACGAATGGCCGGCGCTGAAGGAGCTGCGTGAGCGCTCGGTCGAGCTGCGCGGATCGATCCGCGACAACCTCGCCTCGCGGCTGGAAGGCCTGCGAAGCCAGGAGTCGACGCTACTCACCGCGCTCGACGAGTACGACGTCCGCCTCGATGGCCTGCCGCGCGCTCAGCGCGAGCTGATTCGACTGCAGCGGGAAGCCAGCAGCCATGAGGCGGTCTACCTCATCCTCATGCAGCGGCTGCAGGAAGCGAAGATCGCGCAGGCCGCCACCATCGAGCAGGTCGAGATCATTGACCGGGCGCTGCCGCCGCGCCTGCGCGCCTTGCCCAATGTGCGTGCGAACCTCGTGGTCGGCATCCTGCTCGGCCTGGCCATCGGCTCGATCCTGGCGCTCGCCCGCGAGTCCTTCACGCGGCGCATTCGCTCGGCGGCGCAGCTCGAAGCAACGACCCAGCTGCCGGTCCTCGGGACCATCCCCGACTTCCGCCGCGGCCTGGCCCGCTCGCAACGCGCGCGCGGCAAGGTCTTCCTGGCCCTGCTGCACGACCCCGAATCGGCGGCGGCAGAGGCCTACCGATCGCTGCGCGCCAGTCTGCGCTTTGCCACCGGCGGGCGTGAGATCCGCACCATGGCGATCACTTCGGCCGGCCAGGGCGAAGGCAAGTCCACGACGCTCGCCGATCTCGCCATCGCGCTGGCGCAGGGCGGCAAGAAGGTGCTGCTCGTCGACGCCGACCTACGTCGCCCCGTCGTTCACAAGTACTTCGACGCCGAGGTCTCACCCGGCCTTTCCGAAGTGCTGCTCGAGAAGAACCCCTGGCAGGATTGCGTCCACAAGGCTCCGGTCGCCAACCTCGATGTCCTCCCCGCGGGCGCCATGGTCAAGAACCCCGGCGACCTTCTCGCGAGCGAGGGCCTGGTGCAGCTCACCGAGAGTTTCCTTAGTGAGTACGACCGCGTGCTGTTCGACGTCCCGCCCGTTCTTGCGGTGGCGGACGCGTCGGCCTTCCTGCACAACCTCGAGGCGATCTTCCTGCTGTGTCGCTCGAACCTGCTGCCGGAAGCGGTCATCGAACAGGCAACCCATCGCCTGCGGGTTTCCGGCGCTCCGGCGATCGGAGCCATCCTCAACGGGCACCGTCCGAGCCGCCTGCAGCGCGACTACTCAAGCTACGGCTATGGCTACGGCTACAGCTACAAGCAGGAAGGTCGCAGCAGTGGCTCCGAGCTCTAGCCTGCGCCGACTCGCCGGCTCGCTGCTCGCGGGCTGTCTGACACTTGGCTGCGGGCAGGAGACCCCGGCGGACACGGGCGACGCGTGGGCGCAGCGCACAGGTTCACCCGAGCGCGTCATCGTGATCGGCCCGTCGAGCGCGGAGACGCTGGCCTGGCTGGGGCTGGCGGAGTCCGTGGTGGGCGTCTCGGACTACTGCGCGGACCCTGCCCTCGAGGGTCGACCGCGGGTCGGCGGGCAGCTGGACCCGAACCTGGAACGGATGGCCGCGCTGGACCCGGACCTGCTGATCATTCAGGGCGCGCATCCGCAGGTGGAAGCCTGGTGCCGGCGCGAGCAGATCCCGCTGCTTGCCTGGAAGACGCAGAGCCTGGCGGCGTGGCGCGAGGAAGTCCGTCGCTATGGCGAGCTCTTCGCCTGCAGCGACCGGGTGGAAGAGCAGCTCGCCGACTGGGATCGCGCCTTCGCTGCGGCCAGCGCGCCGGCGACCGAGGCCGCGCCCCCGCAGGTGCTGATCGTCGCCAGCCGCGACCCCGAGCGGATCACTCGTGTGCTCGCGGCCGGGCGCGGCTCCTTTCTGGGCGAACTGCTGGAGCACGCCGGAGCGCGCAGCCTGTTCGCCGAACACGAGCGTGATTACTTCGACCTCGCCGAGGAAGCGCTGCTTCAGCTGCGCCCCGACCTGATCCTGGAGCTCGGCGGCAGCGGCACGGACGCCGAACGCCTCGCGCTGTGGCGCGCCGCCTTCGCCGAGCTGCCGGCCGTGAAGAACGACGCCGTCTACGGACTGACCGAAGACTTCGTCTTTCTACCGGGGCCGCGCATGCTCGAAACGCTGCAGCTCCTGCGGGAGAAGCTCGCGCTGCAGCGCTAACTCTAGCGGCGGCGACTCGACCTGGACCGGGGCGCGCGCCGAGCGGTGATTGAGCTCGATCGAGACCCGCTGCACCCCGCGGCGCGCATTGCCGAACACCAGGAAGGGAATCTTCTCGTTGGGCCGGATCCGACCCAGGTCGATGCTTTCGGCGCCGCCGTGCGGCGCGCCATGCCCCTTCCATTCTTCGAGCGGCTCCCAGCCGCCGAGCGCGCGCACCGAGCGCTGCACCAGCGGCTCGTCGCCGAAGCGCGGATAAGTCCAGGTGTACTCGGTCTCATTGACCAGGACCAGGCTGGCGAGCCAGGTATCCGGCGGGAAAGCCTCCGCCGTATCGATCATGCCCACCAGTTCCATCCGCAGCTCGCCCGGCTCGGCGTGGGCCTTCGCCCCCGGGGTCCAGGCAGCAGCCGCCAGGGCGACCGCCAGCACCAGCAGGACCAGGGCGGCGCGCACTAGTCCGCCGAGGGCGTGAACGCGGCCTCGACCAGTTCGCAGAAGCAGTGCCCGAACAGCAGGTGGGCTTCCTGAATGCGCGGGGTATCCGAGCTAGGCGCGACGAAAGCCAGGTCGCAGATCGGGGCGAGCTTGCCGCCGTCTTTGCCAGTCACGCCGACCACCCGCGCGCCGCGAATCTTGGCCGCGCGCACCGCACGCAGCACGTTCTCTGAGTTGCCGCTGGTCGAGATCGCGAGCAGCAGATCGCCCGGCCCGACGTGGGCGCGCACCTGGCGCTCGAAGACCTCCTCCGGCGGGTAGTCGTTGACCAGCGCGGTGAAGGTGCTCGAGTTGACCGTCAGCGCGTGCACGTTGAGCGGATCGCGCTCGGTGAGATAGCGCCCCACCAGCTCGGCGGCCCAGTGCTGCGCGTCGGCCGCGCTGCCGCCGTTACCGAGAATGTAGATCCCGCCCTTGAGCTGCTGCAGCGCCTCGATCCCCAAGGCGGCCGCCTGCTCGACGACGGCCACAAACTCGTCGCCCAGAGCGGCGTAGGTCTGCTGCGCCTCGGCGAGGCGGCGGCGCACCAGTTCGGCAGGGGCTTGCACCACGGTCATCCCCCCATTGTAAGCCGCTATCATCGGCGCCTCATGGCACTGATCGGGCGCGCGCTGCGGACGGGCTACGGCGGCTGCGCCGTGCTGGCCGGGGTCGACTTCGCGCTCGAGCCGGGCCGCCTGGTCTGCCTGCTCGGCCCCAACGGAGCAGGCAAGAGCACCCTGGCCCGCGCGCTCTGCGGGCTGCTCGCCGCCGGCGAGGGTGGCCAGGTGCAGGTCGATGGGCAGGCGCTGAGCGGCATGAGCGCCCGCGCCCGCGCGCGTCAGATCGGCTTCCTGCCCCAGGAGGTCGAGCCGGGCTTTTCTTTCCGCGTGGCAGATGCGGTCGAGCTGGGCGCGCGGGTGGCACACCCTCAGCCCGGGCCCGAGCTCATCAAAGCCGCGCTCGCCGCGGTCGATGCGGTACACCTGGCCCCGCGCCAGCTGGACGCGCTCAGCGGCGGCGAGCGGCGACGCGTGCTGCTGGCCAGCGTGCTGGCCCAAGAGCCGCGCTACCTGATCCTCGACGAACCCACCGCGATGCTCGACCTCGAGCATCAGGTCGGCCTGTTCGATGTGCTGCGCGCGCGCTGCGCCGCGGGGCTCGGCGTGCTGGTCGTGACCCACGACCTGAACCTGGCGGCGCAATGGGCCGATGAGCTAGTGCTGCTGCATCAGGGCAGGCTCGCGGCCTCCGGCCCGGCCGCGGAGGCCCTGACCACGGAACGCCTGACGCCGGTGTTCGGCTCGCGCTTTCAGCTGCTGCAGAGCCCGGAGGGGCGCCCGGTGGTGGTGCCGCGATGAGAAGCGCCGTCTTCCTCGGCGGCCTCGCGGCCTGCGCGCTGGCCACGCTGGCGCTGGCCCCGCACTGGGGCGCGGTGCCGATCGACGGCTGGGCCGAGGCGCAGCGCTGGCTCGGTCCGTCCGAAGCCTGGACCGGCGACACCAAGATCTTCGCGATGCGGGTGGCCCGGGTGGCCCTCGGCTTCCTGGCCGGCGGCGCGCTCGCCTGCGCCGGCGCGGTGCTGCAGACTTTGCTCCGCAACGGCCTCGCCACGCCGTACACCCTGGGCATCGCATCGGCCGGCAGCTTCGGCGCTTTCCTGGTACTGGCCTTCCCCACCGCCTGGTTCGCGACCCAGCTCGGCGCCACCCTCGGCGCGCTGCTGTTCGCCTTTGCCTCGCTCGCGCTGGTGCTGGCGCTGGCCCGACGCAGCCGCCGCGTGGATGGTCTGCTGCTCGCCGGGATCACCCTCAACTTCCTGTTCGGCGCCGGCGTCATGCTGGTGCGCTATCTGGCCGACCCGCTGCGCCTGGCCGCCATGGAGCGCTGGATGCTCGGCTCCATCGAGGCGCTGCATCTGGGCGACGCCGGGCAGCTGCTGGCCTGGGTCGGTCCGCCGCTCGTTCTGCTGTTCCTGCTCGCTCGCGAACTGGATCAGCTGGCCTTCGACGAAGAGCTGGCAGCGGCGCGTGGCGTGGCGGTACTCCGCACCCGCAAGCTCGGTCTGTTCGCCGCGGGCCTATTGACGGCGGCTGTCGTCGCGCGCACCGGACCGATCGGCTTCGTCGGCCTGCTGGTCCCCCACGCGGTGCGCTTTGGCACCGGGCTGCGCCACCGCGCGCTGCTGCTGGGCTGCTTCCTGGCCGGCGGCAGCCTGCTGGTGCTCGCCGATCTGCTTGCCCGTTCGCTGGCCATCGGCGGCCGCAGCAGCGAGCTGCCGGTCGGCATCCTGACCGCGCTGATCGGCGGACCGTGCTTCCTGGCGCTGCTGCTTCGTCGCTCGACGCGTTAGCGCAACCGACCTACAATACTGAGATGTCCGAACCGCGCGAAATCACGATTCAGCACGTTCTGATCTCCTTCGACGACGCCCCGACCGAAGCGACCCGCACGCTCGACGAGGCCCAGGCGCTGGCCGAGACGGTGATGAATCAGGCCCAGGGAGATCACGACTTCAGTGATCTGGTGCGCGAGCACTCGGACGATCCGGTCAAGCCGGGCGACGAGCAGCCGGGCACCTACCGCCTGCTCAACCACGACGTCGAAGGCATGACCTTCGCCAGCTTCGTCAGCGAGCTCAACCTGCGCGCGAGCGAGAAGGAAAAGGAGCTGATCCAGCTGGTTCAGTCCGGCGAGATGCCGCCGACTGAGGCCGAGTCCGAGATGCAGAGCTTCGTGGAAGGTCTCCAGGCCGAGGCCGCGCATGCCAGCGCCACGCTGCCGCATCCGCGCGCCGCCATGGTGCCGGCCTTCGGCGACGTCGGCTTTGGGCTGGCGGTCGGCGAAGTCGGCGTCGCGAGCTTCGACGAGAAGGCCTCGCCCTTCGGCTGGCACGTGATCAAGCGGCTGGCCTAAGCCCGCGCCTTAGCCGCCCTGGTGGCGGACGATCTCGCCTTCGACGAGATAGATCACATCCTCGGCGATGTTGGTCGCGAGGTCGCCGACGCGTTCCATGCAGCGCAGCACACCCTGCCAGCGCAGCAAGGGATCGAGCTCATCGTCCTCGCTGGTCAGCATGCGCTGCTGCAGCACCTTGAGCATCGTCCGGTACTGGCGGTCGACTTCGTCGTCGCGGACGAGGACCTTGCGGGCGAGGTGCGAGTCGCTGCGCACCAGCGAATGAATCGCGTTGCGGATCATCGCCCGCACGTCGTCGGCCATCTGCTCGAAGCCCTCCGGGGGCTCGATGGGCGGGCCGTCGCCGATCTCGATGGCGCGCTTGGCGGCGCTCTTCGCCAGGTCGCCGATGCGCTCGAGGTCGCTGGTGATCTTGATGGCCGAGATCACGAAGCGCAGGTCGCCCGCTACCGGCTGGTGCAGCGCGAGCACCTTGAGGCAGTCCTCCTCGAGCTGCACCTCCATCTGATCGATTCGGTCATCGCCGATGATCACTGCGCGCGCCAGCTCGAGGTCACGCGAAAGAATGGCGGACAGAGACTGGCTGACCGCGTCTTCGGCGGCAGCAGTCAGGCGAAGCAGGTCGTTGGAGATCTGCTCGAGGTCGCGAATGAGTTGCTTGGTCAAGCCAGGGCCTAGCCGAATCGGCCAGTGATGTAGGACTCAGTTTCCTTGTGCTTCGGGCGCGTGAAGATCTCGGTCGTGTTGCCCTCTTCGATCAGCTTGCCCTTCAGGAAGAAGGCGGTGCGATCGCTGACCCGCGCGGCCTGCTGCATGTTGTGCGTCACGATGACGATCGTGTAGCTGCCACGCAGCTCAAAGATCAAGTCTTCGATCTTGGCGGTCGAGTTGGGGTCGAGCGCCGAGCACGGCTCGTCGAGCAGCAGCACTTCCGGATCGTTGGCCAGCGCGCGCGCGATGCACAGGCGCTGCTGCTGACCGCCCGACAGAGCAAGCGCGGACGACTTGAGCCGGTCATGCGTCTCATCCCAGAGCGCCGCGCCACGCAGACAGCGCTCGACCAGCTCGTCGGTCTGCGCCTTGGTCATCTTGGTGTGCAGCCGCGGCCCGAATGCGATGTTGTCGTAGATCGACATCGGGAATGGGTTGGGGCGCTGAAACACCATGCCGACGCGCCGACGCAGTTCGACCACATCCACGTCGGGCGAGTAAATGTCCTGGTCATCCAACTGCACCATGCCCTCGACTCGCGTGCCGGGGATGGTGTCGTTCATGCGGTTGATCGTGCGCAGGAAGGTGGACTTGCCGCAACCGGAAGGGCCGATGAAGGCGACCACCTGGCCCCGCGGGACGTTGATGTCGACCTCGAACAGAGCCTGCGCGGTCTGGTCGTAGAAGAAGTTCAGCTTCTCCGAGCGGATCACCATCTCGGAGAGCTCGAGCTTCGAGCGTCGCGAGGCGGAATCGGCGGCGATCCGACCCAGTTCGGTGGTCGGCTGCGAGCGGGTGTCGGAGGGAACGTCGGTCACGACGGATTCGGTCATCGGCCTTGAAGGGAACGACGCACTTTGGTGCGCCAACGGATGGCAACCAAGTTAAGGCTGATCACCAACACCAGGAGGAGAGAAGCAGTCGCGTAAACCAGCGGCTCGGCTGCTTCCACGTTGGGCGACTGGAAGCCGACCGCGTAGATGTGGAAGCCGAGGTGCATGAATCGTTCCTGCAGGTGAATGAACGGAGCCTCGGTGCTGATGGGGAGATCAGGTTCGAAGCCGACGACGCCGGTGAGCATCAGGGGCGCGACCTCGCCGGCCGCGCGGGAGATGGCGAGAATCGCTCCCGTCAGAATACCCGGTTTCGCGCCGGGCAGGATGACGCGCCAGAGCATCTCCCAACGAGTCGCGCCCAGCGCCAGAGCGCCATCACGCTGTTCGCGCGGCACCGCGCGCAAGCCTTCTTCGGTCGCGACCACGACCACGGGCACCGTCAGCAGCGCCATCGTGACCGAAGCCCAGAGCAGGCCCGGGTTGCCGAAGATCGAGGCGTCGCCCTCGCCGACTCCGAACAGCACATGGTCAATCGTGTCGCCGAGGCCGTAGATGAGGAAGCCCAGGCCGAACACGCCGTAAACGATCGACGGCACGCCCGCCAGGTTGTTGACCGCGACCCGCGCGACTCGTGTGAACCAAGTGTCGCGCGCGTACTCGTTCAGATAAACCGCGGCGAGCACCCCGAATGGCATGACCATCAGGGTCATCAGGAAGACCATCAGCGCGGTGCCGACCAGCGGCGACAGCACCCCGCCCTCGGTATTGGCTTCGCGCGGCTTCTCGATGACGAAGCGGCCGAAGTTGGCTATCCAGGTGCCGAGCCTTCCGAAGAAGGACAGCTGGTTCGGGTACTGCACCCGCAGCACCGCTTCTTCGGGCAGGAACAGCTCCTCGCCGTTCGGCCGCTTGACCAGCATGCCGGCGACGCCGTCCTGCTCGGCCTCCTCTTCCACGAGGTAGCCGTGGAAGGGACCGTTCTCGATCCGCTCGATCCGGACCGCGTTCTCGGGCTGCGTGCGGGACTTGATCAGCTCCGGCTGTTCGGCCACAAAGTCGAGGCGGCCCGGCTGGAACTCGCGGTTGGCGATCCGCGCGCGAATGCTGCCATCGGACTTGGTCTCGAACTCTTCGACCAGGAAGACCTGGCCGTTGTCCATCGTCCACTCGTGCAGCGGGCGCGGCCAGAAGCTCTGCGCGCCGCGCATGAACAGCAGGCCGAAGAGTGCAATCGCCGCCACCAGCACGAAGGACAGCGCGCCCCCCGAGAAGAAGACGCCGATCCCGCCGCGGACGTCGGCGTGAGCGCGCTCGCGGCCCACCGAGTCGTTGCTCTCTTTCGAGCTCACAGGTCCTTCCTCCCGCGCACGCGGATGACTTCAGCAAGCGTGTTGATCACGAAGGTGAGCGAGAACAACAGCAGCGAAGACAGGAACAGGGTGCGATAGAGCGAATCCCCCTTCGGCGCTTCGGGCAGCTCGGTCGCCAGGTTGGCGGACAGCGCGCGGAAGCCCTGCAACGGGTTCCAGTCGGTGATCGCGGTGCCCCCCGTCGCCATCAGCACGATCATGGTCTCGCCGACCGCGCGGCCGAGGCCGAGCATGATCGCGGCGATGACCCCAGGGCGCGCCGGCGGTTCGATGACGCGCAGCGCGGTCTGCCACGGCGTTGCGCCCAGCGCGAGCGAGGCATCGGCCAGGGTCTGCGGCACGTTGCGGTAGGCGTCTTCGGCCAGGGTGAAGATCAGCGGCGTGACCGCGAAGCCCATGGCCAGGCCGACCACGACCGCGTTCTTCTGCTCGTAGGGGATGTCGAAGTAGGCGACCGCCCAACGCGAGAAGGAGGCGTCGAAGATCGCCAGTTCGATGCTGGGCGAAAGCCAGAGCACGATCGCGCCGAGCACCAGGTAGAGCGGGACCAGCGCGAAGACCGCGGTGCCTTCGTGCAAAGTCTTGCGGCGCCGCAGTGGCATGCGCGCCCAGAAGGCGCCCAGGCCCATCGTGGCCACCGCCAGAACCAGCGGCAGCAGGAACAGCGCCAGCAGTCGATCCTGCAGCGCCGGGGCGAGGTAGAGGCCGCCGACAAAACCGAGGATGACCGAGGGAATGCCGGCCAGCAGCTCGACGAATGGCTTGATGGTCTCGCGGGAGCGGCCGCGCAGGAAGCGCGCGCAGTAGAGCGCGCCCGCGACGGCCAGCGGGATCGAGGGCAGCAGCGCCCAGATCGTGCCCTTGATGGTGCCGATGATCAGCGGAACCAGCGAGATCTTCGGTTCGTACTCATCGCTGCCGCCGGTCGACTGCCAGGTGTAAGCCGGCTCGGGCAGACCTTCATAAGTGAGCTTGCTGAACAGCGCCGAGCTCGTGACCTCGGGGAAGCCCAGGTCCAGGGGCACCGCTTCAAAGGCGCCGCCGGTGCGCGCGAAAATGAGGTAGTCCTCACGCGGCGCGATGTTCATCCAGGCGATGTCGGCGTCGAGCTCGAAGGTCGTCAGGCTGACGCCCGAGGTGCCTTGCCCGACCAGCGCCTGTTCCGGCCCGCGCGCCAGGAACACGCGCTCGCGGGCCGAGGGCAGGATGGCGAACACGCCGGGGACGCGCACCTCGTACTCCTGCAACAGGATCGGCGCGATCGGCTGTTCTTGGACCGGCTGCAGCAGCCAGCGGCTGATCGTGCCGTCCTCGGTTCCGACGATCGCCGAACCGCGTCCGATCAGTTCGTGCGCCACCCGCACTTCGCCGCCGGGCGCGGCGACCTGACCGAGGAGGGTAAGCTCGGCGAACTTGTCCGCCGGCTCGTAGCCGTAGACCTGATCGGCCGCAGTCACCAGGAAGCGACCGCGCTCGAACAGCACCACACAAGCGGGGGCCGCGTCGAGCGTGATTTCCTGGCTGCGCATCCGCCAGGTCGTGGCGTCTTCCAGCGCGTTGTACCTGGGCTGGCCGCGGGTGAGCGCGACCCGGCCGTCGGCGTAGGCGGCGACCATCCAGGCATTGGTCCGAGCCTCGGCGTCGCCGAGCACCGCGTCGATCGCGACCGGCACCGCCTCCTGGGCCTCCTCGACGAACCAGAAGGTCGAGAGCTCGCCAAAGGCCTGCCGGCGGGTATCGGCGTTGGCCACCCCGCCCTCAAAGCTGGTGACGAAGCTGAGACTGAGGATGCCGATTCGACCCGCAGAGGTCGCAAAGCGCACCTGAGCCTGATCCACCGAGAGCTCGGCCAGAATGACCGTTTCGCCTTCGGCCAGGCCCAGCGGCTCGAGCTCCTCGAGCTGCGCGCCGGTCCGCAGATCATGGAGCTGCAGGCGGCCGTCCTCAAACAGTCGCCAGCTGGCATCGGTGAACTTCTCCGCGCCGCCGACCAGGCCCACCGGGGCTTCAATCCGAATCGGATCGCCGCCGTACTCCGGATCGGCCGCAAGCGGCGCCGCCTCCTTAATGAGGTAGAAGGCGATGAAAAACACCGCCAGAACAACGCCGATACCGCCCAGGCTCACAACCTGGGCGGCAACTCGATCGGCGATTCTGCGCCGGTCCATCCGGGGATTCTAGAGGCCCCCGCGCCCAAGCGCGGAGGCCGTTCTGTCAGGGAATGGGGAAGGCCTCGTGGAGAAGCCCTTTGCGATTTCCTACTTGCCCGAGGCCTTGACGGCGCCCGAGGCATTCAGGGGCTTGACGTCCTTGACGATCTTGGCGCGCTGGAAGGGCAGACCGAGGTTCTTGCACTCCTTTTCGGCGACACCGGCGGTGATCGGCAGGTAGCCCGACTTCATCACAATCTCCTGGCCCTCCTTCGAGAAGACGAAGCGGAGGAACTCGGCCTGGACCGGATCCAGCGCCTTCTTCGGGTTCTTGTTGATGTAGACGTACAGGAAGCGGCCGAGCGGGTAGTCGCCCGAGACCACGTTGGTCAGGTTGGCTTCGAAGTACTCTTCGCCGTCGATCGACAGCGGCACCGCGCGGACACCCGAAGTCAGGTAACCGATGCCCGAGTAGCCGATGCCCAGCTTGTCGTTGGTGATCGAGTTGACGACGCCGGCCGAGCCAGGCTGCTCCTTGACGGTGTCCTTGTAGTCACCCTTGCCGAGCGCCACCGACTTGAAGTAGCCGTAGGTGCCGGAGGCCGAGTTACGACCGTAGAGCGAGACGCGGCCGTTGGCCCAATCGCCACCGAGACCCAGCTGGCCCCAGTTGGTGACGTCTTCGCCGTGACCCAGCTTGCGGGCCTTCGAGAAGATCGCGTCGACTTCGGCCATGGTCAGGCCGGTGACCGGGTTGTTCTTGTTGACGAAGACGGCCAGCGCGTCGAGCGAGGTGCGGACCGGGGTCGGCTCGTAACCGTACTTCTTAATGAAGGCGTCCTTCTCGGCGTCCTTCATGGCACGGCTCATCGGGCCAAACTGCGAGGTGCCTTCGATCAGCGCCGGCGGAGCGGTGCTCGATCCTTTGCCCTCGACCTGAATGCGCACGCCGGGGTGATGCTTCTTGAAAGCTTCGCCCCAGAGGGTCATCAGGTTGATCATGGTGTCGGAGCCGACGGCGTTCAGGCGGCCTTCGTACTGGACACCCGGGGTCGGCTTGAAGCTCGGCAACTCTTTGTCGACCTTCATCTGCTGGGCCGAAGCAAGGCCCGCGAGCAGCGGGGTGACGGCGACGGCGAGAGCGGCTTGGAAGAACTTGTTCATGTGCGTGGTCCTCGTTGTGGGGACGCGCGAAGGTTAGGCCGCTTTCGTGTGAGAAAGATGAAGACGACGTGGAGCTTTGCGAAGATTTCGGGGCTGCGCGCGCGAAGAAATCGCCCCCATACAACGCAAGTGAGTTGTTATTGGCGATTCCCTGGCACCACCGAGCCCGGGAGAGGCTGCATCGGTTGCTCAGGCAACTCCACACGGAAGAGCGCGCCTTCGCCAAAACGGCTGTCGACGGCGATCCGCCCGCCCATCCGATTCACCAGGTTGCGGACGATCGAAAGGCCCAGGCCGGTGCCGCCCGTCGCCCGGCTGTGCGCTGGATCGCCGCGGAAGAAGCGTTCGAAGATGCGCGGCAGGATCTCGGGATCGATCCCGGGGCCCGTGTCCTCGACTTCGATCCGGGCACCCAAGCCATCGCCCCGCTCCACGCGCACCATGACCTTGCCGCTCGGGGTGTAGTTGATCGCGTTCTGCACCAGGTTGCGGACCACCGTCTTCAACGAGGTCTCGTCCACCATCAACTCAAAGGGACGCTCGGCGATCTCAAGCTCCAAACCCAGGCCTTTGTCCTCGGCGCTCTGCTCGACCGAGGCGATGACCTCTTCGACCGCATCGGCGACCGAGATCTTGCGCGGGTGCGGGCGCCAGTCCGGGTCCTCGGCGCGGGCAATGCCCAGCAGGTCCTCGGTCATCTGCGCGAGACTGAGCGCGTTGCGACGCGAGCGCTCCATCAGCTCGGCGCGCTTCTCGTCGGAAACCAGATCCATCAGATCGAGCATCCCGATGAGCGCGGCGATCGGCGTCTTCAGTTCGTGCGAGGCATTGGCGACGAAGTCCCGCCGCTTGCGCTCGACGGTGGCCGACTCGCGGACATCGCGCAGCACCAGGAGGCGCCGATCGAGACCAGCAGGCGCGACCGTGAGCTCGAGAGCAAATGGCTCGCGGCCCCCGGCCTGGGTGGTCACGACCCGCCGCTCGGTCCCGCCGCGATGGCCGGCAACCGCATCGAGGATCGGACGGCTCGAAGTGAGCTTCTCGAGAGTCGGCGGACCGTCGTGGGCTTCCTGGCGCGCCCCGAGCAGGTGCAGGGCGGCCGCGTTGGCGTAGACCACCTCGCCCGACTGACTCAGCAGCAGCGCGCCTTCATCCAGGTGCTCGAGCACGCGGCGCATCGACTCGCCGCGCACCGACAGTCGATCCAACTCATCCTGGGCGCGGACACGCAGCACATGCTGGCGCCATGCGTAGGCCGCGGCCAAAGCCGCGAGGACGGCCCAGAACCAGCTCACGCAGGTTCGTCAGTGAAGCGGTAGCCGACCCCACGTACCGTTTCGATCAGCGCGCCGCGCTCACCGAGCTTCTTGCGAAGCGACTTGACGTGAGTATCGATATTCCGCTCCGTGACGACGGCACCAGGGCCAATGACCGAATCCAGCAGATCGCCGCGACGGAAGACGCGGCCGGGCGAGCCCGCCAGGGTCTGCAGCAGCTTGAACTCGGTGGGAGTCAGTCGGATCACGGATCCATCCGAACGCACTTCGAAGCGCGAGGGATCGATCACGATGCCCGAGACCGAAACCAGCTGGTCGGTCACCACCGGATCCTTCGTGGTCGAGCGGCGGAGAATATTGCGCACGCGAGCAACCAGTTCGCGCGGGCGCGCAGGCTTGGTCACGTAGTCATCCGCTCCGACGCCGAGGCCGAGAACCACATCACTCTCTTCTGACTTGGCAGTCAGCATCAGCACCGGGGTGCGAGCCAGCGCGCGATCGCGCTTGATCTCGGTGCATACCTCGATGCCGTCGATGCCCGGCAGCATCAGATCAAGAACGACGAGATCGGGACCGTGGCGGCGGCACAGCGTGAGCGCGTCCTCGCCATTGTCCGCGGTCCAACAACGAAATCCTTCCGCCTCGAAAGTCAGGCGGAGAATCTCGAGGAGGTCGTCATCGTCCTCGACCAGAAGGAGGGTCTTCTTGGCCACGGGCGGAACGTTAGGCTCAGTTCGCATTCGCAGTTTGAGCATGATATGAAGATTGTGAGGAGTCCTTCCCGGATTCCCCGCAGCCTGCGATGGGCCTATGATGAGTTTCATGGTCGAACTGGCCCCGGAACACCTCGCACTGCTGCGTTGCCCCGTCAGTCGTAAGCCCTTGGTGCAAAAAGGGGATTGGTTGATCTCGACGGATCCGGACACGCGCCTGCGCTACCCCATCCGGGACGGCATTCCGGTCCTGCTGCGCGAAGAAGCCGAGGAACTCTCCCAGTCGCAATGGCAGGAAGCCCTCGAGCCCACTCAAGGGGGTCAGCCATGAGCGACACCATCTTCGGCAAGATCCTGCGGGGTGAGATCCCCGCCGATCTGGTCTACGAGGACGAGCACGCGATCGCGTTCCTCGACATCCAGCCGCAGGCGCCGGTCCACGTGCTGGTCATCCCACGCAAGCCGATCGTGAGCCTGGCAGACGCCCAAGACGAAGACCGAGAGTTGCTCGGTCACCTGCTGCGTGTCTGCGCGCAGGTCGCGGAAGCCGAAGGGCTTCCTGAAGGCGGCTACCGGGTCGTGACCAACATCGGAGAAGGCGGCGGCCAGTCGGTTTTCCACCTCCACTTCCACGTGCTCGGCGGCCGGGCACTGCAGTGGCCACCTGGATGAGCGACACCTACCCGGATCTGTTGGTCCTTGGTGCCGGCCCCTGCGGGCTGGCCACGGCCCATCACGCCCAGGCTGCTGGGTTGCATGTACAACTAGTCGATGCCGGCTCCGGCCCCGGTGGTCGGATGCGAAGCACGGTCGAGTCTCTGGGTGGCCAGGACCTGATCGTCGAGCACGGACCGGTCGGTTGGGTGGGCCCCACTCCCGAGACGGATGCGGCCTGCGCTGCGCTGGGGATCCCGGTCATCGAATCCGCGGCCGCCGACAGTCATCGCTACCTGGTGCATGAGCAACAGCTGGTGCCGCTGCCGCAGTCGGTGCGCGGGCTGGCCAACAGCAAAGTCCTCAGCGTCCGCGAGCGCCTGCGCGCTGCAGCCGAGAAGTGGGCCGACTTCGCCCCGGACGGAAAGGAAGAGACGGTCGAGGAGTTTGCCTCCCGCCGCTTCGGGCCTGCCTTCGCACGCAAGGTGATCGCGCCGCTGGTGCGCGGCCTGTTCGCCGACGACCCGCGCACCGTCTCGATGAGCGCGCTGTTCCCCGACGTCGTGGCGGCCGAGCTGCAGTACGGCTCGCTGACCAAAGCGATGCGTTCTCAGGCTGGCCTGTTCGGGCAGAGCGTGCGCAGCTGCCCGCGCGGCGTGGGGCAGCTGGCCGCCGCCCTGGCCGCTCCGCTTTCCGATCACACGCTCTACGACTGCCCGGTCGATGGCGCGGTCCGCGAACAGGGCTGGTGGTTCCTGTTCCGCGACGGCGAGCAGGTCGCGGTGGGTCGCCAGCTCGCGGTCTGCCTTCCGGTGCAGCAGATGGCCTACGTCCTGCGCGAGTATCTGCCGCGCGGCCAAGAGTCGGTGGCGCGCTTCCAAGGCGCCGACCTCGCCACGGTCGCCGTGCTGCACCGCGCGGATGCGGTGCCGGATCCCTGCGCCGGCTTCGGCATTCTCGCCCCGGCGGATCACCCCAGCCCGGTGCTGGGCGTGCAGTTCTCGCATGCGATCTTCCCGCAGCATGTGCCCGACGGCTGGGTCCTGCTGCGCGGCATGCTGGGCGGCGACGCCGATCCCATGATCCTGCAACGCAGCGACGCCGAACTCGTCGACATGCTGGGCCAGGACCTCGAGACCTGGGTGGGCGCACCGCGTCAGCCGGAGCGCTCCTGGGTGTATCGGATTCCCGGCGGTGTCCCGCACTTTGGCCTGGGTCACCACGCCGAGGTCGCTGTGCTGCTTGAGGAACTCAGCGGCATCGGCGGCCTCC
>PAHY01000054.1 GCA_002705055.1 Planctomycetota bacterium | reverse complement strand
CTCACGTACCGCTTTAATTGGCGAACAGCCAAACCCTTGGGACCTTCTCCAGCCCCAGGATGCGATGAGCCGACATCGAGGTGCCAAACCTCCCCGTCGATGTGGACTCTTGGGGGAGATCAGCCTGTTATCCCCGGAGTACCTTTTATCTGATGAGCGACGACCCTTCCACTCGGAATTCGCCGGATCACTAGGCCCTGCTTTCACACCTGCTCGACTGATAAGTCTCACAGTTAAGCACACTTATACCCTTACGCTCTACGAGTGATTGCTAACCACTCTGAGTGTGCCATCGGGCTCCTCCGTTACTCTTTGGGAGGAGACCGCCCCAGCCAAACTGCCCACCTGAAACTGTCCTCGGCCCGGATTCACGGGACCGAGTTAGAACACTAACACAGCAGGGGTGGTATTTCACATTGTGGCTCCACGAACACTAGCGTGCCCGCTTCAAAGCCTCCCACCTATGCTACACATGCTGTGCCAGAGCCCAATATCAGGCTACAGTAAAGGTTCACGGGGTCTTTCCGTCTTGGTGCGGCTACGAGGCATCTTCACCTCGACTACAATTTCACCGAGCCCTCAGTTGAGACAATGGGGCAGTCGTTACGCCATTCGTGCGCGTCGGAACTTACCCGACAAGGAACTTCGCTACCTTAGGACCGTCATAGTTACGGCCGCCATTCACCGGGGCTTCAATTCGCTGCTTCGCCGAAGCTAACAACTCCTCTTAACCTTCCGGCATTGGGCAGGCGTCAGACCCTATACTTCGTCTTTAAGACTTTGCAGAGTCCTGTGTTTGAGGTAAACAGTCGCCACCCCCGATTTTCTGTGACCCCCTAGAGCTTCGGTGGCAAGCACCTACACCCCGAGGGGCGCCCCTTCTCGCGAACTTACGGGGCCAATCTGTCGAGTTCCTTAACTGAGGTTATCTCGAGCGCCTTGGAATCCTCTTCCTACCAACCTGTGTCAGTTTTGGTACGGGTACCTTTGATCTCCCTAGATGCTTTTCCAGGAACCCACTCCAATCGCTTCGGCCGAAGCCTCGGCATCACCCCTGGAACTGAAGCAGCGGATTTACCTACTGCGTTCCTCAGGCTTGCACGGGGACGACTATCGCCCCGACGATTCTTGTGAATCCGTCACACCATCGGTCAAATGATCTCCGGTAGTACGGGAATGTTGACCCGTTGTCCATCGACTACGCCTTTCGGCCTCGCCTTAGGTCCCGACTAACCCTGGGCGGATTTACCTTCCCCAGGAAACCTTAGGTTTTCGGCGACAGGGATTCTCACCCTGTTTATCGTTACTCATTCCGGCATAAGCACTTGAATCCGCTCCACCGCTCGTTCCCGTACGGCTTCGACGCAAATTCAACGCTCCCCTACCACCCACGAGGCACCAGGCCTCTTGGATCCGCAGCTTCGGTGTAACACTTGAGTCCCGTTCATTATCGGCCCAGGACTGCTCGACCAGTGAGCTATTACGCACTCTTTAAATGATGGCTGCTTCTAAGCCAACATCCTGGCTGTCTTAGCAATCCCAGCTCCTTTCTTACACTTAGTGTTACTTGGGGACCTTAGCTGGCGGTCTGGGCTGTTTCCCTTTCGACAATGAACCTTATCGCCCACTGTCTGACTGCCGGGGTACCACGCACGGTATTCGGAGTTTGGTAGCGGTGGGTAGGCTGGTGGCCCCCCAGTCGCAATCAGTATCTCTACCCCCGTGCGCTATGTTACCCGACGCTAGCCCGAAAGCTATTTCGGGGAGAACCAGCTATCTGCAGGTTCGATTAGCTTTTTACTCCTAACCACAAGTCATCCAAGAAGTTTTCAACCTTCATTGGTTCGGGCCTCCACGAACTGTTACATCCGCTTCACCCTGCCCATGGTTAGATCACCTGCTTTCGGGTCTACGACACATGACTTGAATCGCGCTATTCGCACTCGCTTTCGCTTCGGCTTCGCGCCGGAGACGCTTAACCTTGCCCTGTATCGTAAGTCGCCGGATCATTATGCAAAAGGCACGCCGTCAGCCATTCCCACAAGGGGCATAGGCCTCCGACCGCTTGTACGTACATGGTTTCAGGTACTTTTCACTCCCCTCAAAGGGGTGCTTTTCACTTTTCCCTCACGGTACTAGTCGCTATCGGTCGTCAAGGAGTACTTAGCCTTACGGGGTGGTCCCCGTGGATTCACACCAGGTTTCTCGTGTCTGGCACTACTTGGGGTGACTTCAGGAGTCTCCGAACTTTCAGCTACGAGGCTATCACTCTCTACGGCGGGACTTTCCAGACCCTTTGCCTAGCTCGAAGATTTGTAACTCCTTGGTAGTTCAGTGGCACTACCGGAAGGCCCCACAACACCGCTGGCACAACGGCCACAACCTTACATGACAACGGTTTGGGCTATTCCCCGTTCGCTCGCCGCTACTGAGGGAGTCGAGTTTTCTTTCTATTCCTGCAGGTACTAAGATGTTTCAATTCCCTGCGTTCCCCGCCCATGGCTATGGATTCACCATGGGCTGATCAGGCATGACCCTGATCGCGTTTCCGCATCTAAGAAATCCCCGGATCAATGCTTACTTAGCAGCTCCCCGAGGCTTATCGCAGCTATGCCACGTCTTTCATCGGCTCTTGACGCCTAAGCATCCTCCATGCACGCTTAGTTACTTGGTTATTCTCTGCGCTCGATCTCTCGATCACACTTCTTGCCTGATTTTCAATGACCTGTTAGCTCCACAGAGAGGCTCGCCAGCACCGGTTGGTGGAGGCGATGGGGTTCGAACCCACGACCCCTAGCTTGCAAAGCTAGTGCTCTCCCAACTGAGCTACACCCCCTGTTGCCGGTACCGGTTAGATGGTGGGCCGAAGAAGATTTGAACTTCTGACCTCCCGCTTATCAGGCGGACGCTCTAACCAACTGAGCTACCGGCCCACGAGGCTCTCCTCAGTGGAGTGAAAGGTAGGACGACCCTGTCGAAAGCGCCTGAACCAGGCACTTGATGTTGTTTTTGAACCCTCGAGCCACCGAAGCGGCCTCGGGCATGTACTTCTCCCAACGAAGGGAGAAGCTCAGATTTTCCTCTGAGAAGGAGGTGATCCAGCCGCAGGTTCCCCTACGGCTACCTTGTTACGACTTAGTCCCGATCACCGAGCTCGCCGTGGGCGCCTGCCCTACGTGTTAGACAGACGACTTCGGGCGCTCCCAGCTTTCGTGGCTTGACGGGCGGTGTGTACAAGGCTCAGGAACATATTCACCGCAGTGTAGCTGACCTGCGATTACTAGCGAATCCGGCTTCATGTAGGCGAGTTGCAGCCTACAATCCGAACTGGGGCCTGCTTTGGGGATTAGCATCACATTGCTGTGTAGCAACCCTCTGTACAGACCATTGTAGCACGTGTGTAGCCCAAGGCATAAGGGCCATGATGACTTGACGTCGTCCCCACCTTCCTCCGTGTTAACCACGGCAGTCTCGTTAGAGTCCCCGGCATGACCCGCTGGCAACTAACGACAAGGGTTTCGCTCGTTCAACGACTTAACGCGACATCTCACGACACGAGCTGACGACAGCCATGCAACACCTGTCTAGGTTCCGCTCCGAAGAGTGTCAGATCCGTTTCCGGACCCTAATCCCTAGATGTCAAGCCTTGGTAAGGTTCTTCGCGTTGCTTCGAATTAAACCACATGCTCCTCCGCTTGTGTGAGCCCCCGTCAATTCCTTTGAGTTTTACGCTTGCGCGCATACTCCCCAGGCGGAGCACTTAACGCGTTAGCTACGGAAGGGAAACCCGAAGGCCCCCCAACCTAGTGCTCATCGTTTACGGCTAGGACTACCGGGGTATCTAATCCCGTTTGCTCCCCTAGCTTTCGTCCCTCAGCGTCAGGAATGGCCCAGACAGTCGCTTTCGCCACCGGTGTTCCTCCAGATCTCTACGCATTTCACCGCTCCACCTGGAGTTCCACTGTCCCCTACCATCCTCAAGCCTGATAGTTTTGGACGCAGTTCCACAGTTAAGCTGTGGGATTTCACATCCAACTTTCCAGGCCGCCTACGGACCCTTTACGCCCAGTGATTCCGAGTAACGCTCGCACCCTCCGTCTTACCGCGGCTGCTGGCACGGAGTTAGCCGGTGCTTCTTTACCTGCTTTCGTCAACGTATCAATTATTAGCCAATACGCCTTCTTAACAGGCGAAAGAGGTTTACAACCCTAGGGCCTTCGTCCCTCACGCGGCGTCGCACCGTCAGGCTTTCGCCCATTGCGGATGATTCTCGACTGCAGCCTCCCGTAGGAGTCCGGGCAGTGTCTCAGTCCCGATGTGGGCGGCCATCCTCTCAGACCGCCTAGCCGTCGTAGCCTTGGTGAGCCGTTACCTCACCAACAAGCTGATAGCCCATGAGCCGCTCCCCAACCGGAAGGTCCCGAAGGATCCCCACCTTTACTCACATGACCATGCGATCACGTGAGACTATCTGGCATTAGCTTCAGTTTCCCGAAGTTATTCCAGTGTCAGGGGTACATCACCCATGTATTACTCACCCTTTTGCCGCTCTACTCGCAGAAGACTTCACCCCGAAAGGATCGGTCTTCAAGCTTTCGCGCTCGACTTGCATGCCTAATCCACGCCGCTAGCGTTCACTCTGAGCCAGGATCAAACCCTTCACTTGATTGATCTTGCAGCCAATGGCTGTTGATCTGGGTTTGCACCCTGGTTCTTCTTCTTTCGACAGGGTCGTCCTTGTTTTCAGAGAACTGAGCTGCGCGAACGCAGCGTGATTGTTCGGTTTGTCCCCGTCAGACGGGCCCAACAGTTTAGAGACCCTGTTGCGGCTGTCAAGCGTCTGTCGAGAGAACTTTTTGCCTGGGCTTGAATCGGGGGGATGCCTGCCCGGGCTTGTCCGAGACGCTCTCGCGTCTGCGGCGGAGTATTCTATGCCCCTGCCGAGGCGGGTCAAGCAGCCGGCCTCAATTTTCATGAGATTCTCAGGTCTTCTCGACCCTCGCCTGCCGATGCGCGCGGAAGCGCGTTGGACCGGGGAGGAATCGGCCGCTTTCGACCTCCATCTTCAGGAGAAGCTGGGAATTCCTTCGCAGCTCCTGATGGAGAACGCGGGCCAGGCGACCGCCCGACTGACGCTGCAACTGCTCGCGAAGGAGCAGCGCCCAGCTGCCCCCCTGCTGATTCTCGCGGGTCCGGGGAACAACGGCGGCGATGCCCTGGTCTGTGCGCGCGCTTTGGTGGGTACCACCCAGCGGGAGGTCGTGGTCTGGGCCCCCTGCGGTCTCCCCGCCCCCTCCTCCTCGGCAGCGGGCCTCGCCCGCGAAACGGCTCGCGCCGCCGGCGCGCAGATCATCGACTCGCCTGAACTCCCCGGCAAGCTGCGCCCCGCCTGGGTTCTGGACGGTCTGTTCGGCGTCGGCCTCTGCCGCCCCATCGAGGGAGCGGCGGCCGCTGCCCTGGAGCGGATCGCCGCGTTCGAGGCGCCGATCCTCGCTCTCGATCTGCCCAGCGGGCTCGATGCCGACAGCGGCGAAGCTCTCGGACCGGTGCCGCCCGCCGCGGCCACCCTGAGCTACATCGGGCCGAAACAGGGGCTGGAATGCGGCCAGGGCCCCCGCTGCGCCGGCGAAGTGTGGATCGCCTCGATCGGCGTGAGCCACCAGGCCGCCCAGACCTGGCTGAGCCGGCGCCGGGGCGAGTCCTAGGCGTGAATCGTGACCGGGGTGCTCACCGGCACCAGGTCAAAGAGATCACGCACATCGCTGTTGTGCATCCGGACACAGCCCTCGGTCTCGTAGGTCCCGATGGTCGACTCGCTGTTGGTGCCGTGAATGCCGTAGGAGGTCTTCTCCTTGAAGCCCATCCAGCGATCCCCGAGCGGGTTTTCTGGGTTGCCATAGGGCACCGGTGGGGTGACCCCGTAGTAGACCGGGTTCTCCTCGCAGATCTCGAGGGTGAAGTTGCCCAGCGGGGTCGGCTCGCCCTCTTTGCCGACGGAACAGGGGTAAATGCGAATCGGCCGTTCGCCGGCAAAGACGACGGTCACGCGCGCGCCGCGCCAGACCTCGATGCTGAGCTCCTGCTTGGGGATCTTGAGCTCTTCGCCCACCCGCAGGTTGTAGTTGCTCTTGTCGTTGAACTCGGCGATCCAGCGATAATTCAGCTTCTTGCCCTGCTTCCGCAGCTTGAGTCGGACGTTGTACATCGCCTCGCCGCTCTCGACGGTGTAGAGCTCGTGCGGCATCGAGGTGCCCGCCCGACGGCCCAGGCCCTCAGCGAGCGGCCGCAGCGCCATGACCTGGTCGCGGCTATAGCCCAGATTGAGCATGCCCTGGACGAGGCGGCCCAGCGCCGGGCCGCCGACCCGGTCGTTCTCCTGATCCATGGCGATCCGGGCCAGGGCTTCGGTCCAGACCATCCAAGCCGGGGACGGGTCCGGGGTCGGACGCAGCGCGGTGGCCAGCTGTTCCACATCGCCGTCGGCGTAGGCGCGGGCGTAGCGCTGGAACTCCTCTCCCAGGGCGGTGGGCAGCTCCAGGCGCAGGGCGGCGCGATAGGCCTTGGTCTCGCCGCTCATGGCCTTGCCGAGGTCGGCGAGCGCGGCTGCCGTTTCGCCGTCGCAGAGATCGAGGACATCGGCCCGATCCGGCTGCGGGGTGCGGTGCCAGGCGTCGAGCGCCTTCATGCCGCTCATGCCGCCGCGAGCGCTGGCCGGCTGGGGCTGCACCGGCGGCTGCTCTTCGAGGACCGCAGGCTGGGGCGTGGCCGCGCTCTCGACCTCGGCCTCGACCGGCGGGGTGGGCGTGGCCTCGGCGCCGCCGCCGACTTCGCCTTCGAGCGGATCATCCAGCGAGAGAACCGCCGCTTCCTCCGAGCCTTCTTCGCCCCCACCACAGGAGGGAAGGCTGATCAGAGCCGCCAGGCCGGCGAGCCCCAGAACACGAACAGAATCGAGCAAAGCCACGGGGCGATTCTGGCGCGAGGGCGCGCCGGATTCAAGCGCCGCGTACAAGAACGAACCCCGCCGACTCGAAAGCCGGCGGGGCGTCGTGGCCCAGGTGCCGCGGGGAGGAGAAGACGCGTGGTCCCTCGTACGAGGTGGGACGCAGCCCGGCCGGTTTACCCGGACGCGGAGTCATGCTCCCTGGAAGAATGTATCGGACCAGCGGCTTGTGCCCCCGGCGGTGATCCACCTTGGTCACACTCAGAAACTAGCATCGAAAACGACACGGTTCACGCAATTCCCGACGAGCTTTGCGAGGAGATTTTCTCGATTTCGAGGATCAGCTCGCAGTCGTGGGGCAGTTCGTAACGGCGCGCGTCGTCGCCCAGCGACGCGGACCACTGCAGGCCCTCCGGCGCGAGCACCTCGTCGGCGATCCACGCGCCGTGCTCCTCGAGCACCCGCTCGAGTGCGACGCTCCCTGAGGCGCGCAAAGCGATCCGATCGCTGACTTCGAAGCCGGAGTCCTTGCGCAGCGTCTGCACGCGGTTGAGAATCTCGCGGGCGAGGCCTTCGCGCTCGAGTGCAGGCGTGAGCTCGGTGCGCAGACCAATCGTGACCTGACCGTCGCTGGCGGCCTCCAGCCCCTCCACCGACACGGTCTCGACCAGGACGTCTTCGCCGCTCAGTTCGAAGCTCACTCCCTCGACCTCCAGCGTCTGCGTCGCGCCTGCCTGCAGAGCGAAGAGCTCTTCAGCCGGCAGCTCGGTGATCGCCGCCGCGAGCGCCTTCATCTGCTTGCCGGCACGCCGCCCCAGCGTCTTGAAGTTCGCCTTGCCGCGCACTTGAAGGAAGTCCGGGGTGCCTTCGATCCAGGTGATCTGCTTGATGTTCAGCTCCTCGCGCAGCGCGTCCTCGTAAGCACGCGGGCTGGCGGGCAGCTTGGCCTCGCCGCCGATGTGCACGAGCAGTTCGCCGAGCGGTTGACGCACGCGGATCTGCACGCGCTCACGGACCGCCCGCCCCAGGCTGGCCGCGCGCAGGATCGGCCCCATCGCCGACTCGAGCGCTTCGTCGCGATCGCTCGCGGCAAAGCCACCGCGCCCGGCCGCGGGCTCGGGGAACTCGCTGAGGTGCACCGAATCGCCACGCCCCATCCGTCGCCACAGGCCTTCGGCCAGGAAGGGCGCCACCGGGGCCAGCATGCGCACTACCGCCTCAAGCACTTCGTCCAGCGTGGCGAAGGCCGCCGCCTGCGAGGCCGGCTCGTCACCATCCCAGAATCGGCGACGGTTGCGGCGGATGTACCAATTCGACAGTTCGTCGACGACTAGCCCTTCGAGCGCGCGCAGCGCACGGCTCGGTTCGAGCGCTTCAAAGGCCGAGACGCACTCTTCGGCGCACGCGGCGGTGCGCGACAGGATCCAGCGGTCGAGCGGCTCGCGCTCGCTGCGGGCCGGACGCTCCGCCTGCGGATCCCAGCCCTCAGTCCGCGCGTAGAGCGCGTAGAAGTCGTAACTGGCCGTGATCGTGCCCAGCACGCGCCGGCGCACTTCGGCGATCACCCGGTCGTCGTAGCGACGATTCAGGTGCGTGGCGCCGCCGGTCAGCAGGCTCCAGCGGATCGAATCGACCCCGTGCTCGGCGATCGCCTCCATCGGGTCGACCGTGTTGCCGAGACGCTTCGACATCTTCTGCCCGTCCTTGTCGAGCAGCAGGCCGTTGACCATGCAAGACTTGTAGGCCGAGCCCGCCTCGAGCCGCGGCAGCGGCCGCCCGTGCAGCGTGCCCCCTTCCCAGAGCTGCTCATCGACGCAGGTCAGGAAGGTCGAGATGGCGTGCAGGGTGTAGAACCAGCCGCGGGTCTGATCGAGACCCTCGCAGATGAAATCGGCCGGGAACTGCTCGGCCACCAGTTCGCGGTTCTCGAAGGGCCAGTGGTACTGCGCGTACGGCATGGCCCCGCTGTCGAACCAGCAGTCGATCACCGCGTGGGTGCGCCGCATCGTGCCCGACTTGCCCGGAGTGGGCGTCGGGAACGTGATCGCATCGACGCCCGGGCGGTGCGGATCGAAGTCCTCAGGCAGCCCGCCCGCGAGCTCGGCCAGTTCGGCGAAGCTCTCGACGCAGATCCAATCCTCGGGGTCGTCCTCGTTGATCCAGACCGGCAACGGCGTGCCCCAGTAGCGGTCACGCGACAGCGCCCAGTCGATGTTGTTCTCCAGCCATTCGCCGAAGCGACCCGAGCCGATCTCCGGAGGCGCCCAGCGGATCTTGCCGTTGCGCTCGACCATGCGGTCCTTGTAGCTGGTGGTGCGCAGGAACCAGGCCGGCGCCGGGAAGTAGATCAGCGGGGTATCGCAGCGCCAGCAGTGCGGGTAGCTGTGGCGATACTGCTGCCGCTTGACCAGCCGCCCGCGCTCCTTCAGCGCGTCGCCCAGCGGCTTGTTGGCATCGCGGAAGAAGGTGCCCACCGGGACCTCGCAGATCGGCACGATGGTCTTGGCCTCTTCGCCGACCGCCAGGGTGCCCTGCACGCCGTCGCGCTGCGCGAGGCGGAAGTCATCGGCGCCGTAGGGCGCCAGGTGGACGATGCCGGTGCCGTCCTCGTCGCTGACGAAGTCATCGACCAGCACGACGTGACGGCGCTCGCCCTCGAGCACCACGCGCCCCTCCACCTCGGGGAAGAGCGGCTCGTAGGAGAGGCCTTCCAGTTCGCTGCCGCGCACCGAACCGACCACCGCGTAGCCCTCCTCACCGAAGACCTCGGCGGCCTTCTTCTCAAGAAGAACGAACTTCTGGCCCTCGGCCTCGACGACCGCGTACTCGAAGTCGGGATGGACGCAGGTCGCCATGTTGGAAGGCAGCGTCCACGGGGTGGTCGTCCAGCCCACCAGCGCGGCGCCCGCGGCGTCGCCCGGCGCGTCGAGCAGCGGGAAGCTGATCCACACCGAGGGGTCATCGATGTCCTGGTAGCCCTGCCCCACCTCGTGGCTGGACAGGCCGGTGCCGCAGCGGCCGCACCAGGGCAGCACCTTCGAGCCCCGGTACAGCAGGTCGTTCTTGGCGAAGCGCGACAGCAGGAACCACACCGACTCGATGTAGTTCTTGTCGTAGGTGATGTAGGGGTCGTCGTAGTCGAGCAGATAGCCCGAGCGCTGCGACAGCTCCTCCCACAGCCCCTTGTAGGTAAAGACCGAGTTGCGGCAGGCCTCGTTGAAGGCGCCGATGCCGTGCTTTTCGATGTCCGGCTTGCCCGAGATGCCGAGCTGCTTCTCGACCTCCAGCTCGACCGGTAGGCCGTGGGTATCCCAGCCCGCTTTGCGCAGCACCTTGCGCCCGCGCATGGTCCAGAAACGGCAGACCGCGTCCTTCAGCGTGCGCGCGAAGACGTGGTGAATGCCCGGCTTGCCGTTCGCGGTCGGCGGGCCCTCGTAGAACACGAAGGGCTCGGCGTCCCGGCGTGCCTCGAGCGTGCACGCGAGATGGTCCTCGGCCTCCCATTGGCCAAGGATCTCGCGCTCGAAGGCATCCGGGCCATCCAGGTATGCGCGGCTGACGGGCTCGAACATAGCCGGAGATTCTACGCCAACGGCTCGGCCGAGTCGGCCAGCTTCCGCAGGGCTTCATCCGCCAGCCGAGTCTGCAGCCAGCTGCGATCGAGTTCAGCTCCCAGCGCCTTATAGAAGTGGATGGCCGGCGCGTTCCAATCGAGGACCGACCAGGCCATCTGGGTCCAGCCCCGCTCCACCGCGAGCGCGGCCAAGGCAGCGAGCAGAGCGCGACCGTGGCCGGCGCCGCGCGCCTCGGGCAGCACGAAGAGGTCTTCGAGGTAGAGCCGCGGCTCACCCTGGAAGGTGCTGAAGGCGGGATAGAACAAGGCGAAGCCCACCGGCTCGCCGTCCACCTCGGCGAGAAGCACTTCGGCCGTGGGCTGCGGTCCGAACAGGGCGCGCTCGAAGTGCTCAGGCGTCGCCACCGCGAACCTCTCGAGCTTCTCGTAGACGGCCAGCCCGCGGACGAAGGCGGCGATCTGTGCCCCATCGCCCGGGCGCGCAAAGCGCAGAGTCCGACCCATGCTCAGCTCAGCTCCTTCTGGTAGTGGTACTCCCAGGTCTCGGAGATGTCGTGCAGCGGCCGGGTCTCCCCGCTCGGCCGGTAACCGAGGCGCTGGTAGACCGCGTGCGCCAGCTCGAACTTGGTGTCCGTCCACAGCTCGACCTGGCTCGCGCCGACCGCGCGGGCCTGCTGCTCCACCCACTCGATCAGCCTGCGCCCCCACCCCGTCCCGCGCAGCGCGTGATCCACGTAGAGCTTCTTCAGCTCGACCACTCCCGGGCGTACTTCGGCCCAGCCGACGCAACCGACGACGCGCCCCTCGGCCTCGAGCACCTGCAGGCTCGGATAGGCCTCGGCCGGGGCGAGCAGGCCCGGATCCTCCAGCTCGACGTCGAGGAAGCAGTGCGGGTAGTCGGCAAAGGCGTCCGCCATCAGCCGCTGCAGCCCGAGCGCATCACGGTTCTCGACGGGGCGCTGCCTCACCTGCATCGGCGCAGCCTACTGGAATCGGGCTGCGCACGCCGTCAGGATGGACCGTCCGCCGCCATGCGACCCCTCCGCGAAGCCCTGCTCGAGCACTTCGGCCACGCCGCCTTCCGGCCGGGCCAGGAGGAGGTCGTGCAGTCGGTGCTGTCGGGGCGCCCGACGCTGGCGGTGCTGCCCACCGGGGCAGGCAAGTCGCTCTGCTATCAGCTGCCGGCGCTCCTCGCCCCGGGAACGGCGCTGATCGTCTCGCCGCTGATCGCGCTGATGAAAGACCAGGTCGACGCGCTGCGCGAGCGCGGCATTCCCGCCGGCAAGCTCACCAGCGCCGACGACCCGGACGAACACCGCGCGACCTGGTCGGCGCTGCTCGCCGGCGAGCTGAAGCTGCTGTATGTCGCCCCGGAACGGCTCAGCCGACCCGACTTTCGCGAGCTGCTGAGCCGCATCGAGGTCTCGCTGCTCGCCGTCGACGAGGCGCACTGCGTCTCGCAGTGGGGTCACGACTTCCGCCCCGACTACCTCGCGATCCGCGAGCTGGTCAGCAGCCTGCAGCCCCCGCGCCTCGCTGCCTTTACCGCCACCGCGACGCCCGAGGTGCGCGAGGAGATCGGGACCGCGCTGGGCATGGAGGACCCGGCTCTGTTCGTGCGCGGATTCCGCCGCGCGGACCTGCGCCTGGAGGTGCAGAAGAACCGCTCCGAGGACGAGCGGCTGGCTGCCCTGCGCACGCTCGTGCAGGAGCGCCGTCAGGGCCGCCCGGCCCTCGTCTACGCCGCGACGCGGCGTCAGACCGAGGACACTGCCTCTCATCTGCAGGCCACCGGCCTGCGCGCTGCGCACTACCACGCCGGCTGCGAGCCAGAGCACCGTGCCCAGGTGCAGGAGCAGTTCCTGGCCGACGAGCTGGATGTACTAGTCGCCACCAATGCCTTCGGCATGGGCATCGACAAGCCGGACATTCGCCTGCTGGTTCACGCGGCGATGCCTTCTTCCGTCGAGTCCTACTACCAGGAGGTCGGCCGCGCCGGACGCGATGGCGCCGGAGCCACCGCGGTCTTGCTGGCCCGACCGAAGGACGCCCGCACCGCCGAGTTTCTGATCACCGAAGGGAACCCGGACGGCGAGCAGCCGCCGCACATTCAGCACGCGCTGCGTCGATTGAGCCGCATGGTGCGATTCGTGCAGGGGCCGACCTGCCGCCATCGCGCGGTGCTGGAGTACTTCGGCGATCCGGACGCCGCGCAGCTGCTCGAGGGCTGCGGCCATTGCGACCGCTGCGACACCGCCACCCGCGCCGAGTACGTCGAGCTGACCGAGGCCCGCCAGCTGATCGTGCGCAAGGCGCTGGCCGGGGTCGCGCGCACACACGAGCGCTACGGCCGCGGGCGCGTGGCCGAGATGCTCTCGGGGGCGCAGACGGCAACCCTCAAGAAGTCCGGGCTCGACCGCCTCAGCACCTTTGGCCTGCTCGCGGATCAGGGCAAGGCATTCGTCGTTGAGCTGCTGGACTGTCTCGAGGAAGCAGGGCTGATCCGGACCGTCGGCACGCAGTACCCGCTGCTGGGGCTGACCGAGGCCGGCAATGAGGTGATGCAGGATCGCGAGCGCGCCGTCATGCGCTGGCCGCGGGGCGCCGCCCCCGATGCCGGTTCGCGCCGCCGCGGGCCGGCCGAGATCCCCGAGGGCTTCGACGGCGATCTCTACGCCCGGCTGGTCAGCTGGCGCGCCGCCGTCGCCCAGGCCAACAGCCGACCGGCGTACACCGTCTTCCACGACCGGACGCTCAAGGCGGTCGCGGCCCGCGCACCGGAAGACCCGGACGGCCTGGCCGCCCTGCCGGGGATCGGCCCGGCCAAGCTCGAGGTCTACGGCCCCTCGCTGCTGGCGCTGGTGCGCGGCGAAGAGGCCGAAGTCCCGGTGCTCTGAGCGCGCTCCGGCCGCACCGTTAGGCTGAGGGCATGGGTCGCCCACTTCAGGCTTTCGTCCTTGCGGCCGGCGCCACGCTGGTCGCAGGCTTCGCTTCCTATTTCGCGCTGCTGAGCTTCAGCTATGTCTCCATCGACCAGCTCGGCCGCGTTTACATGCCGGCCGACGCCTTCGCGGTCGTGCTCGCGACGACAGGCATCGGCGCATGCCTGCTGTTTGCCGCCGTGGACCGATTCCAGTCGGGATCAGCCCGCCGAAATCCAGGGGCGGTAGACCATCAGAGCGAGCGCCACGATCGGTAGCAGGGTCGCGATCCCTCCCCACTTCGCCCAGCGCTTGGTCAGCGCCTGGTAGTCAGCGGGAATCTCGCTGCTCTCCCCGAAGGCCTCGGCCATCGCGAGCTGCTTGCGCTGAATCGGGATCAGCACGATCAGCCAGATCAGCCCGGAGACCACGAAGGCGGTCGCGCCGGCGTGGATCCAGCCCTGGCCGCCGAAGCCGTAGCCCCCGGCCGTCGGCAGCATGCCCCCGGTCATCAGCACCAGGAAGGCCGCCGGGGCGGTGAAGATCTTGTCGGTGCGCGCCACCAGCCGCGCCGCGAATGCCGCCACCGCAGGCTGCCCGGTGCGATCCGCCTGCAACTTCCACATCGCGCTGACGATCAGGTTGCCGAGGAAGACCACGGCGCTGAGGAGGTGCACAAACTTGAAGTGGAAGTAGAACTCGGCCATCGCTTGCAGGATCCAGGGTGCGGGAATGGTACCCTCCGGCCGATTCTCTCTGCATCAACCATGGACCGGATTCTCGAGTGTGTACCGAACTTCTCCGAGGGGCGTGACCCCCGGATCATCCAGCAGATCACGGATGCGATCGCCGCTGTCGACGGGGTCGAGCTGCTCGACGTCGATCCGGGCGCCGCGACGAACCGCACGGTCGTGACCTTTGCCGGCGCCCCTGAGGCCGTGATCGAGGGCGCCGTGGTGGCCGGCCGCATGGCCAAGGAGCTCATCGACATGAGCAAGCACAGCGGCGAGCACCCGCGCTTTGGTGGGATGGATGTCTGCCCGCTCGTGCCGATCTCGGGCGTCAGCATGGAAGAGACCGCGGAGTACGCCCGCGAGCTGGGTCGCCGGCTGGGCGAAGAAGTCGGCCTGTCGATCTACCTCTACGAGCACGCGGCCAGCAAGCCGGAACGGCGCAACCTCGCCGTGGTGCGCGCGGGCGAATACGAAGGCCTGGCCGATCGGCTGCAGGACGCGCAGTGGGCTCCGGACTTTGGGCCGGCCAGCTTCCAGCCGCGCACCGGAGCGACCGCGGTCGGCGCGCGCAACTTCCTGATTGCCTACAACGTCAACCTCAACACCACCAGCTCGCGACGCGCGAACGCGATTGCTTTTGATGTGCGCGAGAAAGGGCGCATCCAGCGAGAAGGAGACGGGCTGACCGGCCCGGTGGTGAAGGATGCGCAGGGGGAACCGGTCTGGATTCCCGGCAAGCTGAAGGCGGTCAAAGGCATCGGCTGGTTCATCGAGGAGTACGGCATCTGTCAGGTCTCCATGAACCTCACCGACATGGAGGTCACGCCGCTGCACCTCGCGTTCGACGAGACCTCCCGCGCCGCCGAAGCGCGCGGGCTGCGCGTGACCGGATCCGAGCTGGTCGGCCTGGTCCCGCTGCAGGCGATGCTCGAGGCCGGGCGCTACTTCCTGCGCAAGCAGCAGCGCTCCACCGGCGTGTCGGAAGCCGAGCTGATCAAGATCGCAGTTCGCTCGATGGGACTCGACGAGCTGGCGCCCTTCGACCCGGCCAAGAAGATCATCGAGTACGTCCTGCGCGGCGGGGACGGCACCGGCCGCCTAGCCGGCATGAGCCTGCGCGCCTTCACCGAGGAAACCGCCAGCGAGTCCCCTACCCCCGGTGGCGGCTCCGTTTCGGCGGCGGTCGGCGCATTCGGCGCGGCGCTGGGCACGATGGTGGCCAACTTGTCCTCGCATAAGCGCGGCTGGGACGCCCGCTGGGAAGAGTTCTCCCAGGTCGCCGAGCGCGGCAAGGCACTCCACGAGGAGCTCGTGCGCCTGATCGACGCCGACACCGAGGCCTTCGATCGGATCATGGCCGCCTGGCGCCTGCCCCAGGGCAGCGAGGCCGAGAAAGTGGCCCAGCAGGAAGCGTTGCAGACCGCCACCCGGCATGCGATCGAGGTTCCGCTGCGGGTCATGGAGGTCGCTTGCGCTTCCATGGAGGTCGCAGTCGAGATGGCCGAGCAGGGCATGGAGGCCTCGGCCTCCGATGCCGGCGTGGGCGCCCTGTGCGCGCGCATGGCGGTGCGCGGCGCCGGGCTGAACGTGCGCATCAACGGCGCCGACCTCGCGGACAAGCAGCAACTCGAAGGCTACCTCGCCCAGGCGGAAGCGCTCGAGGCGCAGGCCGCCGAGCAGGAGCAGCGCGTCCTCGAGTTGGTCGCCGCCAAGTTCGGCTAGCCCGCTCTACTTGACCAGTCGGAACACCCCGCCGGAGTCTTCCGCCAGGCGACGCAGCAGCATCACGTCTCCACCCAGGGAGATGGTGTGGATCGGGATGCGGCGCGTTGCGTTCCAGGCTTGGATCTCCTGGCGCAGCAGCAGCGGATCATCGATCTTGCCTCCGGCCGGCTGCCCGTCCGAAAGCAGGTAGATCGTGTCCACGTCTTCGAGCGCGAAGGCCTTATCCAGCGCGTCAAAGACGTTGGTGGCCCCGCGAGTCACCAGACCCTTGACCCACTGCGTGGCCTCGCGGCGGGTCGCGTCCTCGAGCACGACCATCTCGTCCTTCCAGCGATCGCTCCGCGTGTCGAAGGTGATGATGTTGAACAGAGTGCCGTCCGGCAGCATCTTCAGCGCGCCGACAAGCTGCGCCTTGGCCGCCGAAAGTCGCGTGCCATCCTGGGCGCCGTAGCGCGTGGCCTGCGAGAACTTTTGCATCATCGAGCCGCTGGTATCAAGCACGAAGACGACGCGGCGCGAGACGATTGGCATTCCCCAGAAGCTGGCACCCGTGCGCTCCTCACTGTCGACCGGCCGGCGCAGTTCGATCAGCCTCTCGGCGACGATCTCTGCGCTGGGCATCGCGAAGCTGGCGCGGTGGTCATTCCACCAGCGGGTCCAGGTGCTGACGGTCGGGCCAAACTCCTGGTCGGTCAAGGCGGTCAGCGTGCGCTGCACCAGGTCTGCGGTGAGCCGCGACTCGTGTTCCGCGTTCTGAATCAGCACTTCGATCGCGTCGGTGCGCCGCACCGCGCCCAACGAACGCGCCGCTTCCAGCCGCACCGGAAGCATCTCATCCTGAAGCAGCTCCGCCAGCTGTTCGACCGCCTCTGGCCCAGGCTTCAGGGCCAGCGCCCGGGCTGCAGCCTGACGGCGCACGGCGTCCTTCGACCTCGTCCAGTTCTGCAGATCCTTCTCGACCGAAGCACGACCAAGACCCTGGCGCGCGCGCAGCACCATGACCTCCAAGCGCAAGGCCGGGTCCGGCGACTGCCCGAGCTTCTTCCATTCCGACCCCTTCAGCTCGACGTTGTGCGCGATCATGACCTGGAGCGCGGCGCGGGCGACTCCCGGATCGTCGTCGGACAGCACATCCTGCGCCAAATCGCGCAGCGCCGGGAAGGGCGGCTGCGCGAGAGTCGTCAGGATCAGCTGCTTGTTCATCGAAGGGTAGTGACGATCCTTCAGGCGCTTCTCCAGCACCCGACGATGATCGCTCAGCGGAAAGGCACCCAGCGTCTTGACGAAGGCCGAGCCGTTTCCGGTCTGGCGCATCCGGAAGCCATCCAGCACGAGCTCCAGCGCGGCCTTCGTGGGGTGCTCCTGGAAGTGGCTCAGGAGCGGCCGCAGCGCGCGCGCGCGGATGGTCTCGTTCTCGTGATCCTGCGCGATCTCGAGCAGCGCCATGCGCGCCTCCGGCATCATCCCCCCCAGGGCGTTCAGCGCATACTGCGCATGACCGAGCTTGCGGTCCTCCACCTGTTCGGCCAGAAAATCGATCGCGTCTTCGAACAGCTCCGGGTCGGCGCGGAACACGCGGAACTGTCCGTAAGCAGAGCTCAGCGGCCGCGGCCGATCAAACAGCTTGACCGCTTTGCAGAGATCCTTGAAGGCACGCTCGTCGGCAGGCTGCGCCAGCTGGCGCACCACCTCCGGCGGGACCTCGTTCTCTTCGCGGACCACCCGCTTCATCAGCGCGTCGCGATCGACCGCTTCTTGGGCGAAGGCCGGCGCGCCGAATGCAGCCGCCAGCAGAGTCACGCAGAGGAGGGAGATGCGAGACATGAGGGAAGGGCCATGATACGACGCAGATCGATGTCGGCGCCCTCCCCCCGCCCGCTCTACTACACCTTTGGCAATCACATGCACTGGGTGGACATGCAGTGGCTGTGGGGCTACGCCGTGCTGCCCGGCTGCACCGAGGACATGTTGCGCTTCTGCGCCGAGGCGGGCGTCCGCGGCAATGTGAATTTCGACGGGATCGGCTACGAGAAGATGGCGGCGGAGTGCCCCGAGGCGCTTGCGAAGCTGCGTCAGGCGATTGCGGAGGGCACCATCGAGCCGGTCGGCTGCTCCTATGGCCAACCCTACGGCTTGTTCCAGGGCGGCGAATCCAATATCCGCCAGTTCGAGTTCGGCTTCCGGGCGGTCCGCAAGACGCTGGGAGTGCGTCCCCGCGCCTTCTGGGAAGAGGAGTTCTGGTTCTTCCCGCAGCTGCCCCAGATCCTGGCGGGCTTTGGCTACACCGGCGCCAGCCTGTTCTTCCAGTGGACCTGGCATACGCCCGAGCTCCCGGAGGAGGAACACGCGCTAATCCGCTGGCGCGGCCTCGACGGCACCGAGCTGCCGGCCCTGCCGCGCAACGGCCTCAATCTGCACCAGTGGCCGGAGGACTTCGACCCGATGCTGGAGTCGCCGCTGCTCGAGTCGCTGGCCCAGCCCGCGCTGGTGCAGTGGATCGAGCTGATGCCCTCGCCGGACTGGATGTGTCGCGCCGAGGTCCTGCTCCCCCGCATGAAGCAGCTGGCCGAAGACCCGCGCTTTGAACTGCGGCCCCGCACCCTGTCGCAGCTGATCGACGAGCTGGCGAATTCCGATGCGCCGGTGCGCAGCTACACGATGGATGACGTCTGGCACGGTATGTCGCTGGGCAAGAACGCCGACGCTCATCCGCGCGCCAGCCTGCGGTGCGAGCGCCTGAGCCTGGAGGCCGAGGCGCTCGCATCGATGAGCGCGATGCTCGGTCGCCCGTACCCTTCCTGGGACGTCTACCCGCATTGGGAGCTGGAGGAAGCCTGGCGCGAGCAGCTCGCCGCGCAGCACCACGACAATCACGAGTGCGAAGGACTCTGCGGCTTCCTCGGCCATGATCAGTTCGCCCGCGCCGAGACGATGGCGCAGCGCGTGATCGATCGCAGCCTCGAGCGGGTTGCGCGCGCGCTTCCCGCGCACCCGGCGGAGGTCCTGGTCTTCAATCCGCTGCCGTGGACGCGCGACATCGTGGTGAGCCGGGGATCGCACCCGGGGCAGGACGAGGTCGTGCGCGCGGTCCCCGCATGCGGCTATCGCGTTGGCCTCGCAGAGACGCCGCCGGTGCACTGGCCGGACCTTCCGGAGGAGCTCGAGTTCCGCCTGTCGGTCGGCGTGGACGGCGAACGCCGGCCGCTCGACGAGCTGCCCGAGGTCCAACTCCGTGAGCACTGGGAGGCCGACCCGATTCATCCGGCGCGCAAGTGCGAGCTGGAGGTGAATCTGGGCGAGCTGGCCTGGGATCCCGGGTTCGCCGGCGCGCTGGCGCTGGATCTTCAGTTCCAACGGATCGAAGGCATCCTGCACGATCACCCCTTTGCGCAGACCGAGATCGAAGCCGGCACCAACCGCCCGCGGAAGTACCCGAGCGGCGACTGGATGACCTCCGAACAGTGGTTCGAGGATGTGTCGGGCCCTTTCACCAGCCAGCGCCTGGTCCAGGTCGATACCGGAAGTGCCAGCTTCCTCATCGTCCACGACGGCGCGCAGGCTTGGCAGCGGATCGCGCCCGACACCCTGCGCGTGATTCTCAATCTGAATGACCCCTGGGATGAGGAGTACCGCGTCCCCTCAGTCGCCGCGAGCTTCTGGGTGCTCGATGCCGCCGGGCTGGACGCGGTGCAGCGTCATCGCCTCGCCGAGGAACTGCTGAGCACACCCATCGTCCGCCCGCTGAGTGCAGCCCATCCCGAACGCGCCCCGGTCGGCGGTGGCGACCCTCGCCTCGGCGCGACCCCTCCCCCTGCTTTCTCAGCCCTCGAGGTAGAAGGGCCGGTCGCCTGCAGCGCTTTTCGACGAGTCGGCCCGCACGAGGGCGACTGCATCGATTCCTGGGCAGCCGCCCCCATGCGTGCCCCCCATCTGATCCGCCTCGTCGAGCTGCAGGGCGAAGCCGCTGAGGCGACGCTGAAGCTCGGACTGCCGATCGCCACGGCGGTGCGCTGCAACATGCTCCAGGAGAGCGCAGGCGCGGAACGAGCCCCCGCGGTGGTCGACGCGCACACCCTGCGGGTGCAGCTGCGCCCGCACGAGATTCAGACCCTCCTCGTCGACCTTCCCGACGCTGCCAAGCAGGCGCGCGACCTGGACGCCCGCCGCAAGGTCTGGGAGCAGATCCACCGCACCGAATCCTCCTGATGCCTTCGACTCCTCCCCGCCTCTGTGTGCTCGGCTCGGTCAACCTCGACCTGGTCATCCAGACCCCCCGTTTCCCGCAGCCCGGCGAGACCGTCCTGGGCGGCCCCTTCGAGACATTTGCCGGCGGCAAAGGGGCCAATCAGGCCGTGGCCGCGGCGCGCCTCGGCGCCGAGGTTCGGTTTCTTGGCTGCGTCGGCGACGACGACGGCGGGCGCTCGGCCCGCGCCGCTTTTTCTGAGGCGGGCGTGCGGACCGAAGGCCTGGAGACGCGGCCGGACCTGCACACGGGCATCGGCGTGATCACGGTCTCGCCGGAGGGCGAGAATCACATCGTCGTCGCGCCGGGAGCCAATCACGCGATGGACGCGGCGTGGGTGCAGCGGCACGCCGACACCATCCGCGCCGCGGACGCGCTGCTGCTGCAGCTGGAGGTCCCGCTCGAAGCCAACCGCGCCGCGGCGCAGCTGGCGCGCGCCGCCGGCGTCCCGGTCATCTTGAATGCCGCCCCGGCAGCGCCTCTCCCGGAGGACTTCCTGGCGGCGGTCCACACACTGATCGTCAATCAGCTGGAGTTTGAAGAGATGGGCCGCCCCGCGGTCCCGCGCCTCGTCGTGACCTACGGCAAGGCCGGAGCGGTCTGCTTCGACCGCGACGACCAGGGCCAGGCCCGCGAGACGCGTCAGGCTTCCTTTCCGGTTGAACCCGTCGACACCACCGCCGCCGGCGACGCATTCTGCGCGGCTGCGACCGTAGCCTCGCTGGAACAGGCCCATCCGCGTGACTGGCTTCCTTTCGGAACCGCGGCGGGCGCCTTGGCCTGCACCGTCGTCGGCGCGATCCCGGCGCTGCCGAGCCGGGAGGCGGTCGAGGCGCTACGCCGAAGCGCCCCGCTCGCTCAGAGCTGAGGCGCGAAGCTCGGCCAGCCTCAGCCAGCAGGAAAAGCGTAGGTCGGCCCAGGCTCCGTGCGGTCCGTCGCCGTCGGGATCCAGGTAGAGCGTGGCCGTTCCCGCGGCCCGCCCCGCCTGCAGATCGTAGATCGCGTCGCCGACCATGACCGCGTCGCCCGCATCCGCCTGCCACTGCGCCAGCAGTCGCAGCAAGGGATCAGGAGCCGGTTTGGCCGGAGGGTCGTCGCGACTCAGCCGCACCTCGGGCGGGAACAGATCCTCGCAGGCGATCCGCCGCAAACTCTCATCCAGATTGGGACGGTTGTTGCGCGTCACGACGCCCAGCCGGCAGCCACTCGCGCAGAGAGCTTCGAGGAACTCACGCACCCCTTCTTGCAGCTCGGAGCGGAGCGCATACTCCCAACCAATCTGATTGAGCTTCTCCATCAAGGCAGGACGCTCGGCCGCAGGAAGCTGATCCAGCCCCTCCAAGGTGCCGACGCCCCCCGGCAGCCCTAACTGGGCGCGAATGGCATCGAAGTCGTGCACCGGCTTGGTAAGCGTGCCATCCAGATCGAAGATCCAATGGCTGCGCGCCAGAAACTGCATCGTCGTGTGCCCGCTTAGCGCACCGGGCCGTTCGGCCAGGCGGGCCAGGAATCGGTGCGGAAGCTAGGCGCGGGAAGCCCCGTCGTGTCGACGAGGTTCGGCTCATCCGCCGTTCCCCAGGCGTAGCGCACCGCGCGCGGCTCCGCGACCGCCTCGCTGCGCACGACCAGCGTCCAGCGCCCTTCGTGCTGCTCGACCGTCGCCGTCGCCGGACGGAAGACCCGGTCGGCCCCGGCAATCTGGAAGTGCGAAAGCGGTTCGCCGTCGCGACTCTCCAGCCCGTTCTCTGCGTGATCGAACCAGAGCCGCATGCGGCCCTCCTCGGCGCGGAATCCCGCCAGGATCGGACCGCTGAAGTCCACACCGTCCATGCCGTAGGTCTTGGCCAATGCCCAGCGCGCCAGCCGATCGGCGACATCCTGCTTGTTCTTGGGGTGGATGTCACGCGGGTTGCCGATGTCCATGGTCACCGCCATGCCCGTCTGGGGCACGCGCATCGCCAGCGTCTGCGCCTCGCGCAGCGCCGCGGCCTGTCCCTGGTCGCCGCCGTAGTTGAAGGGAGCGATCTGCACGAAGTAGAACGGGAAATCGCCCTGCCCCCACAGCCGGCGCCAGTCGCCGATCATCGCCGGGAAGAGCCGACGGTACTGATAGGCGCGGGTGCGGTTGCTCTCGCCCTGGTACCAGATGGCGCCGCGCATCCCGAAGGGAATGATCGAACGCAGCATGCCGTTGTGCAGCACGGTCGGCATATTCTGATGCATGTTCGGGCGCGAAGGCGGCTGCCCGACCTGCTGGATCGCAGCGCCGCGGCGGGCCAGCCATTCGCCGTCGAGACGCCGGGCCTGACCGCGGATGGAAGTCGGCTCGAGAGACATCTGGCCCGCGTTTCCGGCGAAGCCCCCGGCCCCGCCGGTATCCAGCACGCGCACCGCGATCGTCAGCATGCGATCCTTCACGACCGAAGCGGGGATGTCGTACTGGCGCGGGGTCTGCCAGTTGCCGGGCTCGTGCATCGCGCCGACCTGAACACCGTTCACCCAGGTCGTGTCATAGTCATCGATCGGCCCCAGCGACATGCGCAGATCCTGGCCGACCCAGGCCTCGCTGATCTCGATGGTGCGGCGATACCAGACGATGCCATCGAAGGCGCCGATCGGGCCGCTCTCCCATTGCCCCGGGAGGTTCACGGTCTGCCACGGCCCGGCATCCGAGGGCTGCACCGCGTACCAGGCCGCGTCGCCGCTGCCCGGATCCTTGCCGGCGAGCCCCTTCCACCAAGCGTCCTGACGGGCGCGGAAGGCCGCGTCGCCGCCGGCATCGCCCTGCGTCATCGCAGCGACTTGAGCGAGGCCATTCTCGAACTCGCCGAAGGCCTCGAGCGCCTCGCGGCTGGTCCAGGCCTCGGCCACGGTGCCGCCCCAGTTGCAGCCGAGCAGGCCGACCGGCACCTTCAGCTCGCCATGAAGCTGGCGTCCGAACAGATAACCGACCGCGCTGAAACGGCCAGCGTTCTCGGGTGTGGTGATCTTCCACTCGCCGCCGGCATCGGCCTGAGGCTCGCCGGCGATCGCGTGCGGCACGTCAAAGAAGCGGATCTGCGGGAAGTCCGCGCCGGCCACTTCTTCTTCCCAGTTGGCGATGCCCGGACCGACGCCCGGGCCGAGCGTCCATTCCATGTTGGACTGCCCGCCGCAGACCCAAACCTCGCCGAGCAGCACGTCTTCGTAGCGCAGGCTCTGATCGCCGCTCACAACCTCGATGCTGTACGGGCCGCCAGGGCCCGGCGCCGGGATGCGCACCATCCAGGCTCCGTCCGCGTCGGCCTGAGTCGTCACCGCATCCTTCCACCAGCCGCCGCGCAGCTCGACCGCGGCTTCCGGTGCAGCGGTCCCCCAGAAAGGCACGTCCGCATCGGCCTGCATGACCATGTGGGTGCCGAACACACTGGGCTGGCTGAGTTCTTGAGCCGTCGCGCACGGCAGCATCGCTGCGAGCGCGAACAGGGCGAGGGAGAATCGCATGGGCCCAGCCTAGCTCGCCCGGCCGGGCCCAGGCAGCCGGATCTGCGTCAGGCCACCGCGCGATCTCGCCACCGCTGCAGCAAGGCCCGCAGCTCGGATTCCTGGGGCGGCTCGCCTTCGGCGGCGAAGCTCTGCTGCTCCAACTGCGCGACATCCTGGGCCAGCTCCGATTGCCAGTCACCCTCGCGAGCGACCCGCGGCTGTTCGCCGATCCGACGCAGGTAAGCCAGCGCGCTCAGCGCCGTCACCCGCTGCGGCAGCGGCAGCACCACGGCCTCGACCGGGGCCGCCTGACGATGGCGGGCGATGCTCAGGAAGGCTGCCGAGGCGCCGCCGACCAGGATCAGCCAGCCCCACCAGGGCATGCCGCCGCCGTTCAGGACCGCGGCATCCAGGTCTACCGTCGCCCCGGCGTCGACCAGGTCGAGGTCGTCGTAGCGCTTGTACTCGGAAGCATCGACCTCCAGCGCCACCGCGGGGAAGGCGAAGCGCGCTGTGCTCGCATCCGCCGCCGGCTGCAGGTGCACGGTCCAGCTGCGTTCGGTCAGCGGCATGACCGGCGTGCTGTCCGAATCGAGCTCAGTGATGTTGAGCGGATGGCCTTCGACTTCGACCAACTCGAAGCCGGGGATGGACGCGTGCCCGGGGATCAGCGCCGCCAACTCGGGCAGGACGCCGCGGCCGCGTGCCCTGACTTCAAGCAGCAGCTTCTGGTCCTTCCATTCGCGGGCATCGAGGACCTGCTCCACCTCGAGCTTTTCATAGGGGCGCGCCTGCGGATCCTCGCCGCGCGCGTCCAGCAGCACCACCGCCGACTGAACCGGCAGGAGCACGGTGCCCTGGCCATCCGAGAAGTCCATGTCCAGGTGGAGCGACTGAATCCGGTCGACCGCGGCATCGCGTGCGCGCACCACGAGGTACGCCAGCGGCTTCTCCATCCAGCCGTGCACCCCCACCGGGCGGTCTTCCACCTCGGGGCGATGGAAATGAATGCCGTCCACCTCGTAGCCCTCGTACAGCGCTTCGCGAATCTGCTCCTCGAAACGATCGCGATAGTCGACCTGGGCGCCGGTCGCCGGAGCGTAGACCTGATTCTGCAGGTACTTGGCGAAACCGCCGGCCTCGCGCTCGAGCGCGGCGGTGTAACGCAGGCTGAGGCGAATCCCGAAGGGCTCGTCGGCCACGACTTCGGGCGGTCCGTCGATCTCGGTCACCAACACCACTTCCTGCACGAGCTCGTCGTACAGCTGCAGGCGCGCCCGCGCGGCCTCGGCCGCCGGATGCTCGTGATCCCCCAGCACCCGCAGCGCGTGACGCAGGAAGCGCGGCTTCATGATCGCCGGCACGTTGACGCTCTGGGCCCAACTGGCGAACAGATCGAGATGCCCGGCGGCGTCGGCCGGCGACATCGAGGTCACCGCCTGACGCAACAGGTCGACCTGATCGTTGTCCGGCTTGGTGTTGGCGGTGAGGTAGCCCAGCTCGCTGGCACCCAGCGCCGCCGAGAACCACAGCGCCATCGGCAGCACGGTCGGTTCAATCGCCCCGCGTTCGACCTCGGCGCCGTACAGCTCCATGGCGCGCCCCAGCGAAACGAAGGCACTGTCACGAATCGGCGCGTACTCGCGCAGATCCGGGTCGCGCTTGTGGCTGAACTCGGCGAAGTCGAACATCAGCGCGCCGCGGATCAGGACGTTCATCCAGCCGTCTGGCTCCTGCTCGATCGCCACCTGCAGAACGCGGTCGGCAAGCAGGTAGCCCCGCTCGATCTCGGCCTCCATCTGCGGCTTGTTGCGCTTGGTGCCTGCGGTGGCCTGCACCTGATCGGAAGCCCAGCGCGAGCCCAGATTGCGGCGCATATTGTCCGCCAGCGAGACCGCCATGCGCGGGCTCATCTGGTCGATCGGACCCAGCAGCGCTTCGATGTCCTCGACGCGGTAGACCTCCGCCGAGCTGTGGCAGGCGGCGAAGCCCTCGACCAGCGCCTCCGGCTGCATCGGCTCGAGCCCCAGCTCGCCGAAGGCCGCCAATACCTCGGCGAGCTTGGCCAGACTGCGCATCTGATGCGCACGCGTCAGCGGCGCCGAACCCGGGTTGACCTGGCGGACCCCATTGACGAAGTAGATGGTCTGGTTCTGATCCAGCCCCTGGACCCGCTGCGCTTCGAGCGCGGCCGTCCATTCGCTGAGGAAGAGCTCGGCCAGTTCCTGGGCGAAAGCCGGACGCCGCGAGCCGGCGAGCTGCACGGTCTCGAGCGCGTCCTCGGGCAGCCGCGCCTGCGCCGCGAGTCGGACCCGCAGGCGCATCAGGCGTTCCGCCAGGCCCGCGTCGACCTGCTCCATCCAGGCCACGCTCGGCATGGACTTGAGCAGCTCGCCGGTCTCGATGTAGGTCGGGAAACGCCCTTCGTTGGGCAGGTAGTTGTAGTAGCGGTAGTCGTTGGGGTTGGCCGCCAGCGAGAACTCGGCCTCCGCCGCCAACCGCATGCCCACCAGGCCCAGGGCTGCCGAAGGGGCGCCGCCATCGATGGGCTTCAGCCTGGCCAGCACTTCACCCAAGGCCTTGGCTTCGCGGACCACCGGCTCGCGATCGCGGCGAATGGTGCGCATGCGCTCCCAGTCCGCCATCGACTTGCAGACGCCGGACAGGGCGGAGAGCCCAAAACCGCGGCCTTCCGCGAACAGCGCCTCGCGCCAGGCTTCCACTTCGGTCTCAGGCAGCTCGGGCAGCAGCTCGAGCACCACGGCAAGAACCTGCTCGCGATCCGCGGCCTCCGCTTCCTCGCTATTGAGCGCGGTGCGCAGCAACGCGAAGGCACGGTTCAACTCGTCCATCCGCGAGGCGAAGTCCTTGGCCTGCATCGCGAGGTACTGGTGATAGCGCGCGTGCTGGGTCAGCACGCCGGGGCGCGTTTCCGGATCGCGCATCTCCGGCAGGTAAGGCTGCAGCGCATCGGTCAGCCCCAGCCCGGCGAGCAGCTGCCCGCCGCGGGCGCGGCCTTCCTCGTCTTCTCGCAGGAACTGCGGGTGGCCGTCAATCAGCGCCGGGATGCTCTCGATCGAGCCGCGCGCCGCCGCCTTCTGCAGCAGCTGCACGAACTGCTCGACCTGTTCCTCCGTCAGAGCTTCGGGGCTCAACCCGGCAAGCTCGATGGCCTCGGCAGGCAGGATGACCTGATCCTGCATGACCAGCTGCTGCAGCAGGTGAGCGTAGATCGCCGCGGCGTCCTCGCCCGCGGTATCGGTCAGAAAACCGCCGATCTCATTCCAGGCGCCCGCCAGCACCCACAACTGAAAGCGCGCCGCATGCCGACTCGCCTCCAGCTCGGCTTCCTCGACGCCTTCGCCCTCGATCGCCTCGCCGGGATCCTCCCCCAGCTCATAGCGAATCCGGGCGTCGAAGACCGCCTGGATCGTGCGCATGTACTGCTGCGCCTGGATTTGCGTCAGCAGCGGGCTCGGGCCTTCCGGCTCTTGGGCGGCTTCCGGCTCCTGGCCTTCCAGCAGCTCGACGACCTCGGACTCCGTGCCGTTCTCGCTCGTCGAGACCTTGAGGCCGTCCAAGTTGATCCGGATCGGCTGGGCAGGCTGCGACTGCACCGGCGGCTGTTGCGCGAAGAGCGCGGGGGAAAAAAAGAGGGCGAGCCCAAGGCTCGCCCACGTGTTCGCCAGCGTGTGCATCAGGGGAGATTGCTTGCAGTGCGATCAGGAACCGTTGCCTTCAGCGCGCGTCGTGCCCGCGCCGTCCTTGATGATCTTCTTGCGACCATCGCCCGGCTTCTTGCAGTTGCCGCCCTTGCACTTCGACTTCGACTGCGTGAGGTTCTCGCAGTTGCCAGAGCAGTTCTTCGGCAGCGGCAGCGCCATCAGCTCGGAGAGGTCCATCTCTTCGAGGCGCACGACGGCTTCGACGTTGCGCTTGTAGGCCTCGGCGGCCTCGGCGTCGCTCTGCTCGGCGAGCATGCGGAAGTGCTGGCGCGCCAGTTCGGCTTCGGGCCTCCAGTCTTCCACACCGCTGCCTTCGAGCCGCATCAGCCAGGCCGCGAAGTAACGCTGCGCACCCAGCTCGGCGCGGACCGCCTCGGCGAGTTCGGTGTCGGTGTCTTCGGTGGCTTCGAGCAGTGCTTCGAGCGACTCAATGCCGCCCCACATGTCGCCGCCCATGATGGCCGCTTTGGCTTCGGCCAGTTCCAGGCGCTGCATCGCGTCGACGCGATCGACCGGAAGCTCTTTCTGGGCGGTCGCATAGAACTCGACGGCGGCCTTCCAGTCGCCGGCTTCTTCGGCCGCGCGCGCCTGCTCGAGCGCCGAGGCGCTGCGGTCGCGGGCGTGCAGATCCTGGCCCGGGCCGAAGTACCAGGCCGCGAAAGCGACCGGCACCATGAGCCAGGCGGTGAGAGCGATGCGTTGGGCAATCATGATGGAGCTCGAAAGAAGAGAACGGCTCAGGCGGCCGAGCGGCCGGATGAGCCAGATTCCAGCCTAACTCCCGATCGGCTGCTCCGCGAGCCTCCCGCAAGGGAAAGCAGCCAGGGAATCAGAGAAATCAGCCCCGCCCCGACCCCGACCAGAACCAGAGCAATCGTCCGAAGCTCTGACCTGGTCGTGACTTGCGGCAAGGAAGCCGTCAGAGCGCGCACCACCTCGGTGGGCAGATGAAGCGCGTTGCCGTCGTGGTAGCGGCCATCCAGGCGCACCGCGAGCCGTTCCAGCGATTCGTGATCCTGACGCGAGGTGCGGCCCGCCACTTCGGCCCCGCGGTAGGGATCCCCCACCCCGAGCACGAGCACATCCGCGATCGCCGGAGTGCGGCGTGGCATGACCGAGCCGGCCACCGTGTCGCCATCGCTGACCACGATCAGCGTGGTGCTGCCCGGCGGCCAGCCGCGCGTCATATCGATCGCGGCCTGCACGCCCTGCTGCAGCTGGGTGGAGCCCACCTCGAAAGCGTGCTCGAGCGGAAGTCCGTCAAGCACGTTGAGCACCACTCCCAGGTCGAAGGAGCGGATCACCACCGGCTTCGCCTCGGTGTAGAAAGCCATCACGCTGACGCGCGTCTGCTCCATGTCGAGGCGCTGCATGACCGCCGTCAGGAGATCGCGCGCGCGCTCCCAGCGGCTCTGCCGGCCCTGCGGCCCGCTGTCCTCAAGGTACATGCTGGGCGAAACATCCAGCGCGATGACGAGGTGCTTGGACGGCTCCTTGTCCGGGTCGATCTCGCTCTCGTTCTGCGGCCGGAACTGAAACAGGACTACCAGCCCGAACACCATCGCCGCAGCCGCGCCCGCGCGCAGGAAGGGAACGGCTGCCACCCAGGCGCGCGGCTTGCCGCGCGGGCCAAAGGCCAGGAAGCGCGCGGCACGCAGCCGGCGCAGGTGCAGGAACTCGCCGAGGCCCGCGAGCAGCGCCGCGCCCAGTGCTGCCAGCAGCGCCGGCAGGATGTCTTCCAGACTGATCACCATGGCGTGTAACGCAGCCCAAACTGCGCGAGCAGGTGCAGCCCCAGCAGCACGAAGCCTGCCAGCGCGAAGGGGGCATACCAGTCGATCGGCTTCGGCGAGGCTGGCTTCAGCTTCGCCTTCTGCATCCCGTCGATCTCGTCGAAGACGCGCTGCAGCGCCTGGCGGTCGTGGGCGGCGAAGACGCCGCCGCCGGTGGGTCCGACCACCTCCGAAAGCTGCGCCGGCGCCTCGCCATCGCCGATGTGAATCGCGAACAGCGTGATCTCGGCGTCGCGCAGCTCGCCGCCGATCCGACCGGCCTCGCCGCCGCCCAGGTCCTGGCTCTGGCCGTCCGAGACCAGCACGATCATCCGGTCGCCCTCCTCCTGTTGGGAAAGCGTGGCCAGACAGGCGCGCAGCGCGCCGCCGATCCGGGTGGAGCGCATGTGAATCGGCTGGTTCTCCGGATCCAGGAATGGCGTGGCGAGATGGATCGCGTCCAGATCCTTCGTGAGCGGGGTCCAGCGCACCGTCTCGCCGCCGAAGATGGTCAGCCCGCAGGCGTCGCCCTGGCGGGCTTCGGTGAAGCGGCCGATGGCATCCATCGCCACTTCGTAGCGCACCTGATTGGCCCCGGTGGAGATCGGCCAGCCCATCGAACCCGAGACGTCGAGGCAGATCTCAATGTTGGTCAACTCGCGCACGTTGCGCGGATCGTCCAGGCGCTGCGGGCCGGCAAGCAGCAGGATCGCATTGGCAAGCAGCAGCGCGGGCAGCCCCGCCGCCAGGCGCAGCGTCGGGCTCAGCAGCGTGCGCTTGCGATGTCGGGCGTGATCGATCGGAAAGGCGATGCGATCGCGACGCCAGCCCCACTCCCACAGCAGCAGCACCATCGGCGCCGCCAGAAAGAGCAGCACCCAGCTGTGCGCGAACATCATGGGCCGCGATCCTCCGTCGGCGGCGCCGCGACGCTGCGGTAGCGCTTCAGGAGCGCGTCGACCTCTTCCGGCGAGGCCCGCTCGCTGTCCGGGCGGTGCAGCCAGGCTTCGACCGTGCGCAGCAGCTCGCCGGCCTCCTCGTGCGCGCGCATCGTGCGCACCGCCGCAGCCTGCGGCTGCCCTTCCAGGCCTAGCCGCTCCCGCCAATAACTCAAGAGCAGACGTTCAAGCTGTGCCTGACCGGCCAGATCCAGCTCGCCCTGCCGCGCCGCATCAATCAGCGGCTGCAAGCGCTCGGCCAGCGTGGGCACGTGCTCCACCACCACCGGCTCGGGACGCGGGCGCGTGCGCCATTTCCACAAGGCCCAGGCCAGCGCCGGAATCAGCCAGAGCACCAGGACCACGCGGAAGATCGTGTCGAAGCCTCCCGCGCCCGGTCCTTCCAGATCCGGGATCGCTTCGAGGTCGCCCTGGTGATCCTCCGGAAGCAGCGAATCGACGCGCACCAGAATGGGCTCGAGGGCATCGCCGACCGGTTGCTCCGGCCCGAACTGCAGCGCATCGCGCAGGTCGAAGTCGCCGGCACGGCGGGCCAGGAACAGCAGCTCGACCCGCTGGCGGTTGTCGCCCAAGTCCTCGACCTCGCCGATCCGCAGCAGCAGCAGCGCATCCTCGCGCGCTTCGACCGCCTGCAGCGGCCGCCCCTCGTGCTCGAGGTAGACCCGACCCTCGATGCCGATCGTGGTGCGGGTCTGCACTTCCTCCTGCGCGGCGGCCGCGCCAGCGAGGATCAGGATCACCATCAGGATGCGACCGAACAGGCTCATACCATGCCTCCGGACTGGCCTCGCAAGGCGAGGAAGCGCTGCAGCGGAGTGACGCAATCCTGATCCGTCCGCAGCGCGATGTGATCCACCCCGGCTCCGGCGAGTTCGGGGCCGAAGCCCTGCTCCCCATTCAGCCAGCCGCGGCGACCGGAGGCCAGGAAGGCCGCGCCGGTCTCGGCTTCGGCGGCGCGCTGGAAGCCGCCCGGCGAGCCCTCGACTTCGGCGGGATCGATCGGCTGCAGCACGACGACATCGTGGCGCTGCGCGGTCAGCTTGAGCGCGTGCAGCACGTCGGGCGCGTGCAGATCCGAGAGCACCACGAAGAGGCCGCGCCGCGCCGAACGCAGCGCCAGATCCTGCACCACTTCAGCGATGCGCGTGGGCTCCGGGGCTTGACGCGTGCGCATCGCATCCAGGCCGCCCCACAGCCGCCCGCGCAGCAGGCTGGGCTGCGCGCGCCCAGGTCGATCGCCGCCGCTGACGACCGCGACCGGGCTCAGCCGGCGCAGGGCCACGAGACCGAGCGCTGCGGCCAGCCACACGGCGAGTCCGTGCTTGGAAAGCGGCGTCGAACTGACCCACATCGACTCAGAGGTATCCACCACCATCCAGGTGGGGATCCGCTTCATGGCTTCGTATTCCTTGATGTGTGGCTTCCCGGTCCGGGCGCTGACCCGCCAATCCAGCTGCCGCACCGGATCGCCAGGCACGTACGGCCGAGTCTGGGCGTACTCGATCCCGGAACCGACGAAGCGCGAGGCGTCGGCGCCGTAGGCGAGGTCATCGGCGAGCCGACGGACGACCAGCTCGAACTGCCGTTCCGACAGTTCCTCCGGGCGGTCCAGCCCGTTTTCGGCATCGGCCAGAAAATTCATGGCCTAGGCAAGGCGGGTGAGCAGTTCCTGCAGGACTTCCTCGTCGGTGCGGCCCTGAGCGAGCGCCTCGTAGGTGAGCCGCATGCGGTGCAGCAGCACGTCCTCGGCCAGGACGAAGAGGTCTTCCGGCACGACGTAGTCCCGGCCGTGCAGCCAGGCGCGCGCCCGGGAAGCCTGGACCAGCGCGATGCTGGCGCGGGGCGAACCGCCGAGTTCGATCTCGGGGCTGTTGCGGGTGAGGTTGACCAGCTCGACGCAGTGGCGCAGGAAGACCTCCGAGACGTGCACCTCCTGCACCGCGGCCATGGCGGCGGTGAGGTCCGACTTATGCAGCGGCGAGTCCTTGGCGATCGCGTCGAAGGAGGTCATCGGCACGGCCCCGTCGCCTTCCTTCTTCAGGCCCAGGCCGATCACCCGATGCAGCACCTCGAGTTCGTCCTCCTGCTTCGGGTAGCTCAGCCGATGCCGCAGCATGAAGCGGTCCAGCTGCGCTTCCGGCAGTTCGAAGGTGCCCGCCTGCTCGACCGGGTTCTGGGTCGCGATCACCAGGAAAGGCGTCGGCAGCGAAAAGGTCTTCTCGCCGATCGTGACGTGCCGCTCCTGCATGGCCTCCAGCAGTGCCGACTGCACCTTGGGCGAGGCGCGGTTGATCTCGTCGGCGAGCAGCAGGTTGGTGAAGATCGGTCCCTGGTGAATCCGGAACTCGTTCTGCGTCGGATCGAGGATCTCCGAGCCCAGGATGTCCGAAGGCAGCAGGTCGATGGTGAACTGAATCCGGCCGTGATCAAGATCGATCGCGCTCGCCACCGAACTGACCAGCAGCGTCTTGGCGATCCCGGGGACGCCCTCGAGCAGCAGGTGGCCGCCGGTGAGCAGCGCGATCAGCACGCGTTCCACCACCTCTTCCTGCCCCACCACGGTGCGGGCGACGTGGGCGCGCACGCGCGTGCCGAACTCAGAAGATGGGGTCGCCGAGGCGTCGGAGGGGTCAGGGGAAGTCTGCAAACTCATCAGGCGCGGCCCCGTGCAAAAAAGGAGCAGGCGGCCCCATCTTGAGAGGCCGCCTGCCGAGCGTCAAACCGTGAGCTTGGGTCTAGAACTCTTCCTCGAGCGCCGGGTCCTGCGCCAGTGCACGGGTCGCCGCGGCCGGGATTTCGGCTTCTGCGGCCCCAATCTTGTGGGCGCGGATCTCGTTGCGGCTCGATCGGGTGAACTCGCGCTCCCCGAAGGTGCCCATCATCTCGGCTTCGACCAGGATGTCGACGACTTCGCCCTTGGGCCCGAAGGCAATCCGCGCCGTGCCCTTGCTGAGCATCTGCGGGCCGTCTTCGCCCTGATCGCCACCGCGGCCGCCGAAGCCGCGGCCCATGCTGCGGCCTCCCATGGCCATGCGCATGGCGCCTTCCTCGGTCAGCGGACCGTGGAAGACGATGATGCCGCCGAGCTTCTCTTCGCGGACGAGTTTCTCACCGTCGATGCTCTCGAGCAGAGCCGCGAGGGTCTGGTGCGGCAGCTGCACGCCGCGCGCTTCAAACATGGCACGCATCTGATTGCGATCCATGCCGGCGCCGCCGCGCGCGCCGCCCTGACCGCGGCCACCCTGGCCACGCCCCGGCATCGCCGCGACAGCCCAGGCACCTTCGCCCGACTTCATCGCCATGCGGCCCTGATCATTGCGGGCGACGTGGAGATCGCCGCGCTTCATCATGATCGGCTTTCCAGCCTGATAGATGCCTTCCCAGGGCTGCGGAGCCTCGGGCTCCTGGGCAGCCGGAGCGGCGTCCTGGGCCGGGCGCTCGGCGCCCCCCTGGCCCTGCCCTTCTCCGCGCTGCGGACGGTCGCCGCCCCCCTGCCCTTGGCCCTGGCCGCGCTGCGGACGATCGGTGTTGCCCTGCCCTTGGCCCTGGCCACGCTGCGGACGATCGGTGTTGCCTTGCTGGCCACCGCGGCCGCCGAATCCACCGCGACCGCCGCCCATGCCACTGCTCTCCGAGGTGTTGAGCACCCGGAAGGCATAGGACTTGGCGCCGGCCAGGCCATCGACGCGCTCGCGCAGCTTGGCCATGGCTTCCGATTCGGCAGCGGCCTGAGCCGGAGCCTCGGCGGCGGGCGCAGGCTCCTGGACCACCGCGGGGAGGGAGAGAAGAAGGAGGGACAGCATGATCCCTCCAAACCTAGGTCCGCCGCTTAGGTTCCGCTCAGGAAGCGCGAAAATGGCGGCAGCCCAGGGACGGCCTCGACGCGCTCGATCCAGGCGCGCACTGCGGGCAGCTCGGCCAGTGAGAATCCGCCTTCATCTGCGACCGAGGTGTAGGGATAGAGGGCGAGGTCGGCGACCGAGAAGCCCTCGCCCGCCAGCCAATCCGCGCGGCTCAGGCGTTGCTCCAGCACCTGCAAGGCCTCGAGGCCCCGCGGGCGAAGCAGCTCGATGCGGGCCGTGTGGGCTTCGGCCTGACCCGACAGGTGCAGGAGGAAGCGCGAGCTGGCCACGAAGGGCTCGTGCCCGTTCTGTTCAAAGAACAGCCAGCGCAGCACCTCGGCGCGGGCGAAGCCCTCGGTCGGCAGGTACTCCGACCCTTCGGCCAAGTAGCAGAGGATCGCGTTCGATTCTGGCAGGCAACGGCCATCCTCGAGTTCGAGCACCGGCACCCGCCCGTCCAGGTTTCGCTCCCGGAACGCCGGCGTCTTGGCCTGGCCCTGCAGGATGTCGACCTCTTCGTACTCCAGCGGCAACCCGCGCAGTTGGGCCATCGCCCAGGGCTTGTAGCAGTTGCCCGAAAGGTGATTGCCGTAGAGCTTCATGGCTAGCTGGCGGAGGGATGCCAGAGCGTCTTGATCTCGACGAAGGACTCGATCAGCTCCGGCGAGGCGAAGCGCGCTTCCTCAAACCAGTCCTCTGCCGCGGCGACCTCCAGCACGTGAACGCGCTTCAGGTTTTCGGCTGCGCCGAGCTCAAGGGTGCGACGCTCCTCGGCGCTCACTCCGGCGGCCGAGATGGCGTCGACGTCGCGATGCGCCGCGAACTGCTCGAGCAGCTCCTCACGGAAGCCGGTCAGGAGGTTGACGACCCCGGCGGGAACATCGGAGGTCGCGCAGACTTCGCCGAGGATGGCGGTCGCCAGCGGGTGCGCCTCGCTGCCCAGGACGACGGCGACGTTGCCGGAACAGAGCACCGGAGCCAGCTGACCGATCAGCCCCAGCAGCGCCGGCTCATCCGGCGCCACGATCGTGACCACGCCGGTCGGCTCGGGCAGGCTGAAGTTGTGGTACGGACCTTCGACCGGGTTCTGGCAACCGAGCACCTGGGCGTACTTGTCCGCCCAGCCCGCGAAGGAAACTAGGCGATCCACCGCCGCCTCGACCTCGCGGCGCGCGCGCTCTTCGCCGCCCGGCACCGTGGCCGCCAGAGCCTGGACGAACTCCGTCGCCTTGCCCTCGAGCATCTCCGCCATGCGGTAGAGGATCTGCCCGCGGTTGTACGCGCTGCGCGCGCTCCAGCCAGACAGAGCCTTGCGCGCGGCGACCACCGCGTTGCGGAAGTCTTTGCGCGAAGCGCGACAGAGGTGCGCCACCGGCTGCCCCGCCGACTCCACCACCTGGCTCCGCCCCGACTCGGTGCGCGGAAAGGCGCCGCCGAGGTAGAGCTTGTAGGTCTTCAGAACAGGAAGTCGCTCGCTCATCCTTCGGCCCCCCAGCTGGTGAGTTTCAGATAGGGCTTCAGCCCATGGCGTCCGCCTTCCCGCCCGAAGCCGGACTGCTGATAACCGCCAAACGGCGAGCTCGCATCAAAGCGGTTGTAGGTGTTGCACCACACCACCCCGGCGCGCACCCGCGATGCCAACTCGAACATCTTCGAGCCTTTGTCGGTCCAGATGCCGGCCGCCAGCCCGTACGGCGTGTCGTTGGCGCGCTGGATCGCCTCTTCCGGAGTGCGGAAGCTCATCACCGAAAGGACGGGGCCGAAGATCTCTTCGCGAGCGATCGAATGGGCCGGCTGCACGTTCTCGAAGTAGCACGGCCGCTGGTAGTAGCCGCCTTCGGGCAGCGTGCCGAACTGGCCGGACTCGTGCAGCGTCGCGCCCTCTTCCTGGCCGAGGGCCAGGTAGCGCTGGATGGTCTCGAGCTGTCCCGCCGAGTTGATCGCGCCGAGATCGGTGTTCTTATCCAGCGGATCACCGACCCGAATCTGCTGCATCCGCCAGGCCAACTTCTCGACCACCTCGTCCTGCACCGACTCCTGCACCAACAGGCGCGAGCCCGCGCAGCAGACATGGCCCTGGTTGAAGAAAATCCCCTGGACGATGCCTTCCACGGCCTGATCGAGGCTGGCGTCCTCGCAGATGATGTGCGGAGACTTGCCGCCCAGTTCGAGGGTGAGGCGCTTGCCGCTGCCCGCGACGCCTTCGGCCAGCTTCTTGCCCACCTCGGTGCTGCCGGTGAAGGCCAGCTTCTGCACCCCCGGGTGAGCCGCCAGAGCGGCGCCAGTTTCGCCCGCTCCGGTCAGCACGTTGACCACGCCTTGCGGCAGCCCGACCTCCTGACAGACCTCGGCCAGCCGCAGCGCGGTCAGGGGCGTGGTCTCGGCGGGCTTCAGCACGACGGTGTTGCCGCAGGCCAGCGCGGGCGCCAGCTTCCAGGCCGCCATCAGCAGCGGGAAGTTCCAGGGGATGATCTGCGCGCAGACGCCGACCGGCTGCGCCCGACGTCCCGGAAAGGCGTAGTCCAGCTTGTCCGCCCAGCCGGCGTAGTAGAAGAAGTGCTTGGCCGCCTCGGGAATGTCGACATCGCGCGACTCCTTGATCGGCTTGCCGCCGTCGCGCGTCTCGAGGATCGCGAACTCCCGGGCACGCTCCTGGAGCCGCCGCGCGATGCGATACAGATACTTACCGCGCTCGCGGGCGGGCAACGCGGCCCAGGCCGGCTGCGCGCGCGTGGCGGCGGCGACGGCTGCGTCGACATCGGCCTGACCGGCGACGGCGAAACGCGTCAGCAGCTGACCCGTGCCCGGCTCGATCGAATCCATGCTGCCGCCGTCGAGCGCCTCGATAAACTCGCCATCGATAAACAGGCCATAGGCCTCGGCGATCTCGGCGGGAGCCGATTCGGGCGCGGGCGCGTAGTCCCAAGTGGTCGAGGAGCTGCTCATTCTTTCGAGACGTCGTAATGCGCGGCGTAGACTCCGGTGTCGAGGCGCCGCAGTTGAATCAGCACGTCGTTCAGCAGGGAGGACGCGCCGAAGCGGAAGAGAGAAGGGCTGAGCCAGGCATCGCCCAAGGTCTCCTTGACCATGACCAGATAGTGAAGCGCCTCCTTGGCGCTCTTGATCCCGCCGGCCGGCTTCATGCCGATGCGCACACCGGTCGCGCGGTGATGGTCGCGGATCGCCTCCAGCATGACCAGGGTCACCCCCATCGTCGCCGCCGGCGCGACCTTGCCGGTCGAGGTCTTGATGAAGTCCGCGCCGGCTTCCATGGCCAGGTCACTGGCGCGACGGACGAGGTCGTAGGTCTCGAGCTCGCCGGTCTCGAGAATGACCTTGAGGTGCGCGCTTCCGCAGGCTTCCTTGGTAGCACGAATCTCTTCGGCGACCTGCTGAGTGCGTCCGGCCAGCAACGCGCCGCGCGAGATCACCATGTCGACTTCGTCGGTGCCGTCGGCGACGACGCGGCGCACTTCCTCCAGGCGCAGGTCGAGCGGCGCCTGGCCGCTGGGGAAAGCCGTCGCCACGCTGGCCACCTGCACCCCGCTGCCCGCGACTGCCTGCTTGGCAAGCGCGACGTGATTGGGATAGACGCAGACCGCGGCGACCGAGGGAACGCCTTCGATGCCGGGGGCCGGATCGACGGCCTTGCGGCACAGGCCGCGCACCTTGCCCGGAGAGTCCTTGCCCTCGAGCGTGGTCAGGTCGGTCATCGAGACGACCAGACGCAAGCCCTGGAGCTTGGCGTCCTTCTTGATCGAGCGGGTGCGGAACGAAGCCGCGCGGGCGTCGGCCGCCACGCGATCCACGGTGCGGCGCAGCATGCTGCGTATTCTACGCCTCGCTCCCGGTCGCTTCGCGGGGCTCGTCGGGGAAACGGCGCAGCCCGCAGACCACCGCCCAGCCCTCTTCGCAGAACACCAGGTCGGCCGACTCGGGGTCGAGGTAGACCACGGCGCGCTGGCCGAAGCGCCGCCCCCAGTCGCGCGCCTCCTCGCGGGTCCAGCCGTAGACCGCGAAGCCGTGCTCCTTCCAGGCCGGCGCGACCTCGGGCAGGGAGGCTCCCCACGAAGGGTCGAAGTCCTCGCCCGCCTCGCGCAGCGCCGCAGCGAGCTGCGCGTTGGCCTGTTCGTTCCATGCCGGATCGCGTTCCTCGGAGCCGGGGTTCCAGGCCGTGATCAGCGTGACCGAGCGCTCGAGATCCAGGTCGGGCTCCTCTTCGCCGTCGAGCGCGAAGACCCGCCAGGCCGGGCCGGCCGGATAGGCGTAGCGCGAACTCTGGTAGACCTCGACCCAGTCGACCTCTTGGGGGGCAGATCCCTCGGCTTCCGTATTCGCTTCCGGAGTGTCCATCGCTATCCTGACGCCATGCCGCAGGCCTTCGTGTCGCACCACCCGGCGATCCTGCACAAACTCACACGGCTCCGCGACCAGAATACCTCGACGGATGACTTCCGCGAGCTGGTGCGGCAGCTCGCCGTGCTGTTGGGGGTCGAGGCGACGCAGGACCTGGGCACGGAATCCTGGCTGGTGCACACCCCGCTCGCCGAGTGTGTCGGCACCCGGATCCGCGAGTCGCTCGCTCTGGTGCCCATCCTGCGCGCCGGGCTGGGCATGGCGGACGGCCTCGCCGGCCTGTTCCCCCACGCCGCGGTGCGTCACCTGGGCTTCTATCGGGACGAGGAAAAACTCGAGCCGGTCGCGTACTACAACAAGCTGCCCGACGGCCAGGCGGAGGACCTTTGCCTGGTGCTCGATCCGATGCTCGCGACCGGCGGCTCGGCCATCGCCGCTGTTGACGCGCTGAAGGCCTGGGGAGCTTCGCGGATCAAGTTTCTCGGTCTGATCGCGGCTCCGCAGGGAGTCCAGGCGCTGAACGAAGCGCACCCGGACGTTCCGATTCACCTCTGCGGCCTGGACGAACGCCTCGATGAGCGCGGCTACATCGTGCCGGGGCTCGGCGATGCCGGCGACCGCCTCTTCCAGACCTGAGTCGATGCCCACCCCGCGCCTGGTCTTCGGTCCGATTGATTCGCTGTCGCCGCGGGAACGGCAGACTCTGGAGACCCTGTGGCGGCACGCGGAAGTCAGCACGCACCCGATGCGGGATGAGTTCCTGAGCCGCATCGCGCTTGGGGTGACCCGCGTCGAGCAGATCGCCGAAGCGCTCGAGGCCTACCCGCCCATCTTCCAGGAACGCCAGCTTGGCTCGCGCGAGCGCAGCCTGGGCACGCTGGTCGATCACCTGGGTCAGGCCGACGACTCGAACTACGAGATGTTCGTTCCGACGCGCGCGATCGTGGGCCGCGCGCTGGTCGTCGCCGAGCTGAACTTCTGGCGGATGATCGGTTATCTCGTCGGCGAGATCGCCGGGCGCGCGGGCGACGAGGCGGCCCGCGCCGAGCTGGAGCTGGTCCAAAAGGATGTCGACGAATGGCTGCACGGCTGCGTCTACACCCTGCTCGCCGAGGAAGTGCTCGGTTCGATCGCGCGGGATCAGGAGCAGCCGCAGGAGCTGCGCACCTGCGCGGTCGAAAAGCTGGCCGGTATCTGGGGCAACTACCTGCACTGGGCCGTGCGCGACTTCTTCCCGCTGCTTCAGGCGACCTGGAGCGCGCGGCGACGCATTCGCGTCAGCATCGGCACGACCTTGGGGGTCTCTGAGATGATGCGCCTGCTGCAGGCGGGCTGCGATCCGGAGTTTGTCGAGTACTTCGCGCGGCCCAACCCCACGCGCGATGAAGCGCGCGCTTTTCAGGAGTTTCTGATTGGGGTGCCGACCGAGGCGATTCGCTCGCTGGTTCAGCTGATGGAAGAAGAGGGCCGCACCTGCATGAGTCCGGAGGAGGCGCGCGAAGCCCTCGGGATTGTCACGCCCGAGAATGACACCGGGCATGGCGGCGTGCGCGCCTATCGCTTCTTCCGCGAGCGACAGCTGCAGGCCGCGGCGCGGCGTTTGCGCAATGAGCCGGGGCCGCGACGCACCGCCGAGGAGTACGTGATGCTGTACTTCCTCGAGAAGGAATGCGCAGAGAAGGGTGCCGGAGCTTCCTGAAGTCGAGACCACGCGGCGCGGGCTGGAGCCTTGGCTGGTGGGGAAGCGCGTCCGCAAGGTCCTGGTTGCCGAGCCGCGGCTGCGCTGGCCGGTGGATCCGCAGCTCCCCGCGCTGCTGCAAGGGCGCACCCTGCTGGCCATCGAGCGGCGCGCGAAGTATCTGCTGTTCCGATTCAAGCATGGAACGCTGATCGGGCACCTGGGCATGTCGGGGTCCATGCGCATCACCAAGCCGCAGGACGAAACGCGCAAGCACGATCACGTCTACATCGAGTTCAGCAGAGCGCGGCAGCTGCGTTTCCATGACCCGCGACGGTTCGGCTTCCTGCTCTGGACCGAGCAGGACCCCGCGCTGCACCCCCGACTGCGCAAGCTCGGGCCCGAGCCCCTCGGCCCAGCCTTTGACGGCTCCACCCTCGCCGACGCGGCGCGCGGCCGGCGGGTGGCCGCCAAATCCCTGCTGATGGACCCCGCCGTCGTGGTGGGCGTGGGCAACATCTACGCCAACGAAGCCCTGTTCCGCGCCGGGATCCGGCCCAGCCGGCCGGCAGGCCGTATCGCGCGCGCCCGCTGGGATCGGCTGGCTGTCGAGGTGCGCAAGGTGCTGGCAAGCGCGATCGAGCAGGGAGGCACGACGCTGCGGGACTTCCTGGGGAGTGACGGCGAGCCGGGGTACTTCGTGCAGCAACTGCAGGTCTATGACCGCGGCGGGGAGCCGTGCCGGCGGTGCGAGGGGACGGTTCGGCGGACGGTGATTGGGCAGCGGGCGACGTACTTCTGTCCGGGGTGTCAGACCTAACCGAGTCTGACCCCTTTGGGTGTGCTCGCGCGCCCCGAAACCTCGACAAAGAAGTGACTTACAACCGGATTCTCAGCACGGCCGGCCCAGGTGAGAATCGCCATCTAAGATGCTTTGTATCAAGCACTTACGAAGAAGAAGCACACTCAAGGGGGTCAGCTTCTAGGGAGCGGAACACTCGTTTGATACAATCGTCCGCATGAGCCTCCCGGACACCAAGGAGCGACTGCGGACCGCCGCCGAGGTCCTGTTCGCCGCGAAGGGCTTCCGCGGCATTTCGGTGCGTGAGATCACCGATCGGGCGGGAGCCAACCTGGCCGCGGTGAACTATCACTTTGGCAGTAAGTCCGGGCTCCTTATCGAGATCCTGGAGAGTCACATCGGCGAGCTCAACCGACTGCGTCTGGCTCGGCTGGATGAACTCGAAGCCCGTGCCCGGGAGACTGGCGAGCCGCTGCAGTTGGAGGAGGTCCTAGAGGCTTTCCTCGAACCGGCGGTGCGGCGGTTTCTTGCCAAGGGCGGCCCGGACTACCCGGCTCTGCTCGCTCGCCTCCATCAGGATCCCACGCCGGAGCTCACGGAGGCGCTGGCGCGCATCTTCGCCCCGGTGGCCGATCGCTTTTTCGCGGTCATTCATCCGCTGGTGCCCCACCTCGACGAGACGGCCTTGCTGGCACGCAGCATGTTCCTGAAGGGAGCCATGTTGCACATCCTCTCGGATGGCGACCGCCTGAGCAGCGCGCTCACCGGCGGGCGCGTCCGGCTGCAGGATCCCGATCGTCTGCTTTCCGAACTGATTCGCTTCTGCGCCGCGGGCTATCGCGCCCCGGTCTGATTTTGCTCGCTATGGACATCCGCCCCACTCTTGCGGGCCTGCTCTTCCTGGCAAGTTGCGGCCATCGGGTCGCTGAGCCCACGGAGACACTCCCGCTCGAGATCCCGCGCGCCTTCGCGCAGGATCACGCCCCCGCCGCCGGCGCGCTCGCCGACTCCTGGTGGCAGGACTTCGACTCTCCGGAGTTGGCCTCGCTCCTCGCCGGCGTCGAGGAAGCCAACCCCGACCTGCAGATCGCGCAGGCTTCCTATCGCCAGACGGAAGCACTCGCCGCCGCTGCAGGCGGAGCGCGCTGGCCCAGCCTGAGCGCCGGGCTGCAGGCCAGCCGCTCGCGGCAGAACCTCATCGGCCTGCCGATTCCGGGCGCGGGCGAAGTCCTCCCGATTCGCGCGACCAGCTTCGGGCTCAGCGCCGACCTGAGCTGGGAGGTCGACCTCTGGGGGCGCATCGACGCCGCCGTCGCGGCCGCGGACGCGGACGCCCTCGCGGCCCAGGCCGAACTCCAGGCTGCCCAGCTCTCGCTGCGCGGGCAGGCGGTGCAGCTGTGGCTCGGGCGCACCGAAGCGCTCAGCCAACTGGCGCTGGTCGAGGAGCTCCGTGCCCTGGCCGAGCAACGGCTGCAGCACCTCGAAGCCCGCTTTGAACGCGGCACGACCAGCGCCAGCGAAGTACTCCGCGCGCGCCAGGCCGTCACGACCTGGCAGGCCAACGCGAAGCAGCTGCGCCTGCAGGTGTCCGCGCAACAGCGCGCCCTGCAGTCCCTGCGCGGTCAGTACCCGGACGGCGCCTGGCCCGAGAGCGCGACCGTGACCTTGCCCGAGTTGCCTCCCGCGCCCCCGGTCGGCATGCCCGCCGAGCTGCTGGGGCGACGCCCCGATCTCGCCGCCGCCGAGGCTCGCTACTACGCCGCCACCGCGCGCGCGCGCGAAGCCCGCGCCTCGCTCTACCCGCGGCTCGCGCTGACGACCTCCGTCGGCACCAACAGTTCGGCGATCGGCGACCTGCTGGACGGCGACTTCCGAGTCTGGAGTCTGGCCGGCGGCCTCACGGCCCCCCTCTTCCAGGGAGGCCAACTGCGCGCCCAGGTCGATGCCCGCGAGGCGGGGGTCGACGCCGCGGCTTGGAGCTTCGCCCGTGACTTCCTGCGCGCGCTCAGCGAGGTCGAAACCGCGCTCGAAACCGAACAGAGCCTGCGCGCCCAGCTGAGCGATCTGCAGCTGAACGAGGCTCGCTCCCAGCGCCAGGCCGAGCTGGCGGAGCGCCGCTTTCGCTCCGGCACGGGCTCGCTCCTGAACTGGATCGATGCCCGCTCGGCCGCTTTGGAAACCCGCAGCGCAACGCTGACGACCCATCGTCTGCTGCTGCAGAACCGCACCGATCTCTATCTCGCCCTCGGCGGAGGCTTCGACTCACAACCCACCGACGCCCGATGACTCCCATCCTCAAACTCCTGGCTCCGCTCGTCATCCTGAGCGGAGGATTCGCTGGCGCCGTGTGGCTGAATGAAACCGCTCCCACGGTGCCGCCACAGGTGCCGGAGACGGCGCTGCCCCTGGTCGAGATCGAGCCGCTGCGCGCCGCGCCGCAGACCCTGACCGTGACGGGCCATGGTGAGGCCGCCGCTGCGCGCCGGGTCAGCCTGGTGGCCGAGGTCGCGGCCCGGGTTCTCTGGGTCGCCCCCGAGCTGGAGGCCGGCGACTTCGTCGAGGCCAATCAGCCTCTGGTGCGCCTCGATCGCACGGACTTCGAGCTGGCCCGCACCAGCGCCGAAGCACGGCTGGCGCAGACCGAGGCCGCGCTGCAGCTCGAGGAAGCTGAAGCCGAGATCGCGATCGCCGACTGGGAGCAGCACGGGGAAGGTCCGCCGCCCGCGCTGGTTGCCCGCGAACCTCAGCTCGCCCGCGCCCAGGCGGATGTCCGCGCCGCGCAGGCCGCGCTGGATGCCGCGATGCGCGACCTGGAGCGTTGCGAAGTGCGCGCTCCGTTCGCCGCCCGCGTCGAAGCGCGGGCGATCGCCGCCGGCTCCTTCGTGTCGCCGGGCGTGGCCTTGGCCAGCCTCGCCGACAGCGCCACCGCCGAGATCAAGATTCCGATTCGACTGGCCGAACTGCGCTTCCTGGATCTCGCGCTGGGAGCCGACCCGGCTCCGCTGGCCGTCGAACTGCGCGCCGAGGTCGCAGGCGTGGACGCGCGCTGGCAGGGCAAGGTGGTCCGCACCGGCGCCAGCCTCTCGGCGCGCAACCGCATGGTCGAAGTGCTCGTCCAGGTCGATGATCCCTACGCCAGCCAACCGCCGTTGGTTCCCGGGACTTTTGTCGCGGCCTCCATCACCGGCCGCCGCATCGACGCGGTGTACACGATCCCGCGCGCCGCCGTGCGCGATGACGACACCGTCCTGCTGCTCGACGACCAGAATCGCGTCGAGATTCGCGCGGTCGAGGTCCTGCAGCGCACCCGCGAGGCCGTGCTCGTCACCGGCTCGCTGACGGACGGGGAACGGCTCATCCTGACGCCGCTCGTGACCGTCATGCCGGGCATGCCAGTCCGGCTCGCCGAAGGAGACGCCTGATGCACGGCGCCCTCGCCTGGTTTGTCCGCAATCCGGTTGCGGCCAATGTGCTGATGGTCGCCGTCGTCCTGGTCGGCGCCTTCACCGTCTCGGACCTGCGGCAGGAGGTGGTTCCGACCATCCAACAGGACATGGTCTCGGTGGCGGTGCGTTATCCCGGCGCCTCGCCGGAGGAAGTGGAAGAGGCCATCTGCATGCGTATCGAAGAAGCGGTGCAGGGCCTCTCCGGCGTCGAGCGCATCACCGCGCAGGCCAATGAGAACTTCGGCACCGTTTCGATCGAGTATCTCGAGTCGACCGATCCGCAGCGCTTCCTCGACGACGTCAAGTCCGAGATCGACCGCATCGACACCTTCCCCGACGAGGCCGAGGAACCCACGGTCAATCTGGTGGAGATCAATCAGCAGGTCCTTGAGGTCGCGGTCTGGGGCGGCGAGGACCTGAAGGGGCTACGCCGGCTGGCCGAAGAAGTCCGCGCCGGCCTGCAGCAGCAGCCAGCCATCACTCAGGTCGAGCTCAGCAACGCTCCGCCGTTCGAGATCGCGATCGAGGTTTCCGAGCAGACTCTGCGCGCTTACGGGCTGAGCTTCGACGAGGTCGCGCGGGCGATTCGGACCGCCAGCCTGGACCTTCCAGGAGGCAGCCTGCGGACGCGCGGCGGCGAGATTCTGGTCCGCTCCAAGGGGCAGGCTTACGACTCCTTCGACTTCGCCGCGCTCCCGCTGCGCACCGAAGCGGACGGCACCCGCCTGCTGCTCGGCGATATCGCCCGCATCGTGGATGACTTTGAAGAGACCGATCAGGCCAGCCGGTTCAACGGCGCGCCGGCGGTGATGATGCGGGTCTATCGCGTCGGCGAGCAGAACGCGCTCGAGCTCGCGGCCCAGGCGCGCGCCTACGTCGAGGCCAAGCAGGCGGAACTCCCCGAGGGCCTGCACCTCGACATCTTCGCCGACGAGTCACGCTGGCTGAAGGAGCGCACCGGCCTGATGCTGAAGAACGGACAGCAGGGTCTGCTGCTGGTGCTGCTCGCGCTCTCGCTCTTTCTGCGCCTGCGCTTGGCCGCCTGGGTCACGGTGGGGATCCCGATCGCGCTGCTGGGCAGCGCGGCCCTGATGCCCTCCCTGGGCGTCTCGATCAACCTGATCTCGCTGATGGCCTTCATCACGGTGCTCGGCATCGTGGTCGACGATGCGATCGTCGTGGCCGAGAACATTCACCGTCACCGGCAGATGGGCAAGGACGGCGAGACTGCCGCGGTGGAAGGGACACAGGAGGTGAGCGTCCCCGTGGTCTTCGCCGTGCTCACCACGATGGTCGCCTTCCTGCCGATGCTGTTCATGCCGGGCAGCATGGGGCAGTTCTCGCGCAACATCCCGCTGATCGTCATCGCCTGCCTGATCTTCTCGCTGGTCGAGTCGCTGCTGATCCTGCCCTCGCACCTGCGCCACCTGCCGCGCGAGAACGGCAAGACGAAGAAGGGAATCTGGGCCCGCGTGCAGGACGGCGTCAACCGGCTGCTCGAGCTCTTTATCGATCGGGTCTACGCCCCCAGCCTGCGGATCGCCACGGAGTGGCGCTACGCCACCCTCGCGCTGGCCCTCACCATCCTGGTCCTGACCGGAGCCTACGCCAGCAGCGGGCGGATCAAGTTCAACTTCTTCCCGGCCATCGAGGCGGACAACGTCGCCGTCGAGCTGACCATGCCGCTCGGGACTCCGCTCGCGGTCACCGAGGAAGCGATCACCGGGTTCGAGGAAGCCGCCCGACAGCTGCAGGCGGAGCTGCTCAACGAGAGCGGCAAGCCTCTGATCACCAACATCGCGACCGCGACCGGCGGTCAGCCTTACCGCGAGAAACAGTCCTCCTCGACTGGGGGCGTGACCGAGCGATTCGCGGGCGCACATCTCGCCGAGGTCAACCTCGAGCTGCTGTCCGCTGAGGAACGCGCGCTCTCCTCGACCGAGATCGCGCTGCTCTGGCAGGAGCGCGCCGGGACGGTGCCGGGCGCGGAGGAGGTCGTGTTCAACTCTGATCTGCTCGGCGGCGGCGGCGACATCGACCTGCGCCTGTCGGGGCCTGACCTCGAGCAGCTCCGCTTGGCCGCCGAGGATCTCCGCGGCGCCCTGCTCGAGATCGGCGGCGTGCTCTCGGCCCAGGACAGCTATCGCGAAGGCAAACGGGAGTGGAAGTTGGCCATCACCCCGCAGGGCGAAGCCCTGGGGCTGAGCCTCGCGGACCTCGCCCGCCAGGTCCGGCAGGCCCTCTATGGAGAGGAGGTGCAGTCGATCCAGCGCGGCCGCGACGAGGTGGACGTGATGTTGCGCTATCCGGCCGCCGACCGAGCCCGCCTGGCCAGCCTCGAGGACATGCGGATCCGCACGGCGGAAGGCAGCGAGCTGCCCTTCTTGGAAGTCGCCCGCATCGAGCGGGGACGGGGTTTCTCCACGGTCGACCGCACCGACCGCCAGCGCAGCCTGCGCGTCACGGCCGACATCGACCCGCAGCTCACCACCCCGGACCAGGTCACCGACGCGCTGCTCGCCGGCCCGATGCAGGAGATCCTGGCGCGCTACCCCGGCCTCGAGTACGGCTTTGAAGGTCGGCAGAAGGAACAAGGCGACTTCATGGGCAGGCTGATCAAGCTCAACCTGCTGGCCCTGCTAGCGATCTACACCTTGCTCGCCATCCCGCTGCGCTCCTACCTCCAGCCCCTGATCATCATGATGGCGATCCCCTTCGGGCTGGTCGGGGCCGTCTGGGGGCACGCGCTGCTCGGCGTCGACCTCGCGATCATGTCCGTCATCGGCATCGCGGCCCTGGGCGGGGTGGTCATCAATGATTCGCTGGTCATGATCGACTTCGTCAATCGACTACGGAGCCAGGGAACCAGCCTCCACGACGCGGTGATGCAGGCCGGCGGGCGGCGCTTCCGCCCCATCCTGCTGACCACGGTCACGACCTTCCTGGGTCTCACTCCGCTGCTGCTCGAGCGCAGCCTCCAGGCCCAGTTCCTGATCCCGATGGCGATCTCGCTGGCCTATGGGGTGCTGTTCGCGACCTTCATCACCCTGATCCTGGTCCCCTCGACCTACCTCATTCTCGAAGACCTGCAGCGCCTGCCCGGCTGGCTCGCCCGCGGGCTCGGCTGGATCCGCAGCAGGCCGCGCCCCACCTCGTCATGAACCAACTGCCTCCCCACCAGGTCGCGGAGCTGCTCGCCGGCAGCACGCCCCCGCGCTTGATCGATGTCCGCGAGCAGGACGAATGGGAGGACTGCCATTTGGCGGGCGCGGAGCTCTTCCCGCTGTCCCGGATTCAGGAGTGGGCCGAGGATCTGGCCGCCAGCGAGCGGCCCCTGGTGATCTACTGCCACCATGGGGTCCGCAGCGCCCGGGTGTGCGCCCAGCTGGCCGCTCTGGGCCACCGCGAGGCGATCAACCTGCAGGGCGGGATCGATCGCTGGTCCCAGGATGTCGATCCCGGGATCCGGCGCTACTAGCCGCCCGCGGAGATCCGACTTCCTAGCGGAATCCCCCAAGCAGATTCCTAGGAGTGGCCGATGAGGCAAGGGCTTGCAACGGCCTCTTCCCCCGCGCTGGCGCGATTTCCTGGGAGGGCTGGCGTAAACCGTTCTGTAAAATCAAGTTACAGCGATCCACCCGGAGCTGGCACACTTAGATGCCCGTCCCAAAGTGAGGGTTCCCGGTTTTTTCCGATTCCCTGCGGAATCCGCGCCAAATCAGCGATCGAAGCGAATTTCGGCCAATTTCTGCCAACTTTTATGGATCGTTTCCTTGATTTGCAGTATCACTTTTACCGACGCATAGAGCGGAAGCGGCGTCCCCCCGCCCACTCCCGCGTCACCGGACACTTCCGTCCGATACCCTTCGATCCCTAGGTTTCCAGGAGAACAAGAAACACATGTTCCGCAACATCCTCACTGGCGCTGCCGCGCTCGCGCTGATCACCGGCGCTACTGCGCAGCAGAAGCAGCAGATGACGGTCAACAAGGTCACCGCGACTCCCCAGTTCGCTGGCCAGTACCACCCCTCCACCGGTCTCGTTCAGTCGAACGGCAGCACTGCCAAGTTCGGCCCCGAGTCCATCTACAACAACAACGTCCTGACCGGCTACTACTCGATTCCGGGTGCCGACCAGGAGTGGATTGACGAGGGCGTCCTTGTCGACCGCAACTCGACTTCCACCGATCAGATCAATGGGATGAACTTCACCTATTGCTCTGCGGACTCCAACCCGAACGGCATTGCCACGATCGTCACCATCTACGACGAGACCGTGCGTTGCGCCGGTCCGGCCGTCTGGCCGGCCGCCGACTGCGCCTACGGTGTCGCCGGTCTGCCTGGTGGCAACAACGGCAACCTCGCTTGCTGGATCGTCACCCTGGAGCTGACTGGCTTCGAGTGCAACCTGGCAACCGATGCTTCGGGTAACAAGCTGTTCGGCTTCGCCAACATCTGGGACAACAGCAACACTGGTCCCTGGCTGTCGAACGGTGGCCTCGGTAACGACAACAGCTTCGTCTGGTTCGATACCCTCGCCAACAACGCTAACAACGCCTTCCTTGGCTGCTACTGGTTCGGTGGTGCTCCGCACGCTGGCTTCGCGACCGAGTTCTACGGCAACGCCGTGGAAACCACCTCGTTCTCGAGCGCCGGTGGCCCGGGTGCTGACGATAGCCTCATCCTCGGTACTGATGTCTCGGCCCAAGTCGGCTCGACCGTCAACTTTACCGTCCTGAGTGGCCCGTTCGGCTCGGCCGTCGCTTCGACCCTGTGGGCTTCGGCCTCCGCGGTTGACGTCGACCTCTCCGGCTCGTTCGGTATCGACGCGCACATGCTCGCCAACTACAACAGCCGTCGCTTCACCAGCGTGAGTGCGACTGGTACCCACACCCTGACCGTCCCGGCGGGTGCTGGTGGTGGCAAGACCTGGTACACCCAGGCCGCCACGGGCGCTGGTGGTGCTCCGACCGCCATGTCGAACGGCCTCGCTCACTTCATCTTCTAAAGAAGTAGCAGACCTTCGAATCGAGTTCCCCGCCCCTGGCGGGGAACTCTCTTTTTTTGTCCCCCTATCCGACTTATGCTCCTGCCATGTGCCCCGGAGCTGACGAGTCCAAGGTCGAAGCCAGACTGCGCTGGATCGAGCGCCGCCGCGAGGAGCTCGGCCAGCTCGGCGACCCCGCGGTAGCCGGCGATCAGGGCACCGGGCCCGCCAATCGGCACGGTCAGCCCCAGGTCCCCGTCGGCCAGCACGTGGTCAAGAAGTGGCCGGTCCTCGACCTCGGTCACCAGCCCGAGATCCCTCGCGAGGACTGGGAGCTGCGCCTCGAGGGCGCCTGCGAGCATCCCCTCCGCCTGGACTTCACCCAGCTCCTGCAGTACCCGCAGATCGAAGAGCAGAGCGACTTTCACTGCGTCACCACCTGGTCGCTGCTCGACAGCCACTGGGCTGGCGTCCGCTTCGCGGATCTGGTGGCCGAGGCCCAGCCCCACGAGGACGCCCGCTTCCTGCTGGTAACGGCCTACGATCACGATCCACGCAGCGGGATCCCCTACACGACCAATCTGCGCCTCGAAGACGCGCTCAGCCCGGACGTCCTGCTGGTGCACTCCTGGAACGGCGAGCCGCTGCCGCGCGAGCACGGCGGGCCGGTGCGGATGATCACGCCGCGCCTCTACGCCTGGAAAGGAGCCAAGTGGATCCGGAAGGTCGAGTTCCTCACCGAGGAGCAGCTCGGCTTCTGGGAACTGCGCGGCTACTCGAATCGCGCGCGTCCCTGGGCGAACGACCGCTTCTCGGGATAAACTCGCAACGAGCCGAGCCTGCTCGCGTTCCACCTGGGATGAGTTCCTCACGCCCCCTGATCGCCGAAGTCCTGCTCCTTGCCGTCGCAAGCCTGGGGGTGGCCCTGCTGGTCAACACCGCCCGCGGAACGAGCGGCCTCGATCTGGGCAAGGACTACTTCCCCGCCTCGACGCGGGCCGCCCAGCAGGCAGAAGAGAACGCCGGGGCCGCTCAGAACCAAGAGGGCTCCTCGAGCAAGCCGCAGCACGGCTTCCAGGCCTTCCAGCTCGAGGACGCCCAGGCCTATCAGCCCTACGCCGCCGCACGCGACGGCGTGGTCTTCCTCGACGCGCGCAGCAGAAAGCTCTACGAGGCGGGCCACATTCCGGGCGCCCGGCTCTGCCACCACTACCGTCAGGACGAGTACCTGCCCGGCCTGCTCGACGAGCTGCGCGCCGCCGACGTCGTCGTGATCTACTGCGCCGGCGGCGACTGCGAGGACTCGATCCAGCTCGCCACCGACCTGGTCTTCCAGTACGCCCTGCCCCAGGAGCTTCTGGCCATCTACGAAGGCGGCTACGAGGAGTGGGTCGAGGCCGGCGGCGCCGTGGTCGAAGGCGCCGATCCCGGAGGGGACTCCGAATGACCCGCGAGCGTCTCCTGAAGCTGCTGGCTCTGGCGCTGGGGATCATTCTGATCGTCTATGGCGTCCAGAAGCTGGGCGAGCCTTCGGACTTCCTGAAGAGCATCCACGCCTACGGCATCCTGCCCACCCAGCCGCCGTGGCTGCTCAACCTCAGCGCGATCACGCTGCCCTGGCTCGAGATTCTGTGCGGCCTCGCGATGGCGGCCGGGCCCCTGCGCCGCGGCGCGGCCGCGCTGTCCGCGCTGGTCCTGGCTGTGTTCACTGCCGCGATCCTGGTGCGCTCCTTTCAGGTCATGGGCGCAGAAGGAACGCCCTTCCTCGAGCTGGCCTTTGACTGCGGCTGCGGCTCGGGCACGGTCGTGATCTGGCAGAAGATTCTGTTCAACGGAGCGCTCATCGTGGGCACTGCCTGGGTGGCCCTGGCCGCGCGCCGGCCCGCGGACGCGTGAGCGCATCGCCGCACGAGCGCCTCCGCTCCCGCGACGGAACCGAGCTCGCCTGGCACCACTGGCCGCTGCACGGCCCACGCCTGGGCAGCGTGCTGCTCGTGCATGGCGTCGGGGAACATCTGCAGCGCTATCCCCACGTCGCGCAGGCCCTCCTCGAGGCCGGCTTCGAAGTCGGTGGCATCGACCTGCGCGGGCACGGCTTGTCGGCGGGCCGACGCGGCCACGTGCTGCGCTGGCAGGATTACGTCGACGACGTGCATGCGGCGGCCGAGCGCCTGCCCGACCCACTCTTCCTGACCGCGCACTCCATGGGTGCGCTGGTCGCGCTCGACTTCCTGCGCACCGACCAGCGCGTGCGCGCCGTGGCGCTCTCAGGGCCCCTGCTCGGCGTCGCGGTCGAAGCGCCGCGCTGGAAGACCAGCCTGGCGGGGGTCCTGTCGCGCCTGGCTCCCGGCCTGCAGCTCGCCAACGAGATTGATCCCGCCGAGGTCTGCGGCAATCTGGATGTGCAGCGGCGCTACCAGGAGGATCCGCTCAACTTCAATCGGGTCACGCCGCGCTGGTACACCGAGATGCGCGCGGCGCTGCTGCGCGTGCGCGCGCACGCGACCAGCTATCGGATCCCCCTCCAGGTGCACGCCGGCGCGCAGGATCGCATCGTCTCGATCGAGTCCATGCGCCAGTTCGTCGACCAGTGGGGCGGCGAGCACGAGCTGCACCTCTGGCCCGAGGGCCGCCACGAGGTGTTCAATGAGGTCTTTGGCCCGGAAGTGCTGCGCAGCGTCACCCGCTGGCTGCGCACCCAGGCCGGCGCCGGCGATGCAGCCGGCGGCCAGGGCGAGCAGGCGAGCTCCGCTTCCTAACGCACAGGCTCGAGGCCCAGCTCGAGGATGGCGTAGCCATTCAGCTCGAAGTGCTCGACGCGGATTTCGACCGTCTTGGCCGCGTCCAGCTCGAAGGTGCCCTCATCGCGCGTAGGCGCGTGCCAGGTCCAGTTGTCGATCACGGCCTGGCCGTCGACAAACACCCGAATGCCATCGTCGCTGTTGGTCCACAGCTTCCAGCGGCCAGGCTCGAGCGGCAGTCGGGTCGTGGCGATCGTGCCAAAGGCATCGCTGCCCGGCAGCCCGGCGCGCTCGGCATTCTGCGGCAGATCGGCCGGCCCGCCCATCGCGTAGGGAAGGCGCAGCTCGCTGAGCTGCGCGACCACCACCTCGTCCTCGTCAGCGGCTGCGCGCCAGGTTCCGAGGTCCTCGCGGGGATCCACCGGGGAGGTGAACCAACGCACCTCCCAATCGGCCACCAGCATCTCGCCCGCGACGGTGCGGCGCGCGCCGCCCACATCGAGGTCGATGCTGTAGCGGAACTGCCCCGGGCCCGGTGCGCGCACTTCGAGATAGCCGCTGCCGGCCTCGCCGTAGACCCGGCCGGTCCCGCGCGGCGCGGCCGCCAAAATGCGAGCCACCGTGCCCGGCGGCTCGATGCGGTAGAGGTGGCGATCGCCGTCACGCTCGACCAGGCGCACCAGCGGCGTGCGGTGATCCCACGGGCCCCACTCGGTCATGATGATGTTCTCACGGCCGGCCAGGCCGGCGCGGGCGCCCACCGGGCGCTTCTTGCCGAACACCGGCGGCTGGAAGGCCGGGAACTCAGCCGAGACCCCGGCACGCGGCCAGCTCACCTGGGCCTCGCCCTCGATCCGCAGCGGCTCGGCCACGCTGGGCAGCCCCTGGTTGTTCCACATCTCGAGCCCGACTTCGCCGCGCAAATGAACCGCCACCTGATCACCGCGGAAGCGGTTGCCAGCGAGCTGATTGCCCAAGGCGCGCAGATCATTGGCCTGCCCCCATGGCTTCTCGAGGAAGCCGGTCGGGAGCGACCAGAAATGAACCCCGCAGGCATTGCCGACGAACTCGTTACCGAGCACGCGGTTGTTGCGACTGCGGTCGATGTTGACCCCGCCGCGCTCGAGCCCGTACCCGGAGTCTCCGTTGGCCTCGAAGTAGTTGCCTTCGATCAGCGTGTCCTGGCTGAAACCACCCCAGATCCCGCAGATCGCGTTGCCGACAAAGCGATTGTTGAGCATGCGATTGCCGAAGCTGAAGGTGATCTCAAGACCGTGCGCCGGCGCATAGGAGAAGTCATTGCCGACGAACAAGTTGTCATTGCAGCCGGCGCGCTGATGCCGGAAGTCATGCGGCATATTCGCCGCTTCGCCGAGCGCCTCCTTACCAGCGAAGGAGAAGAAGCCATCCCCCCCGTGGGTCGCGGAGTTCTCGATGAAGGTGTTGTTGGAGCACTGCTCGAACATCAGGATGCCGGCGGAATCCTGGCCGCGGTTGTAAACCCCGTGGCTGTAACCGCGCACACAGAAGTCGAAGGCATTGCGCGAGATCACGTTGTGGTTGCTGCGCCACATCGCCAAACCCCAGCCCGACAAGAAGGAGCAGTCGTTGTCGTAGATCCGGCTGTGATCCACCCGGTCGAGGATGATCCCGTTTTGCTGCTCGCGGACGTAGACCTCGCTGATCTCGACGTCGCGACTGCGCGCCACGTAGAGCGCCGCACCGTAGTTACGCCGCCACTGCTCTTCGTCGTTGTCGTGCGGCCACAGCCAATCCGAGCCGTCCTCCGCCTGCGGGGTCGACTTCAGCCGCTGGCGGAAGTTGCGTTGAAACTCGGCGCCCTGCAGGCGCAGCCCGTCGACATGGGTCAGGTAGGCGCCGCAATGGAAGCCCTCGACGTGCAGGCCTTCGATGACCAGATCGCGACAGTGATCGGCGCGCACGCCGATCCCCTTCAGCTGGTCCTCGGGCGTCCCCGCCGGCGCGCCGCGCAGCACCGAGCCCGGGCTGAACACGATCTTCAGATGGTCGCCTTCGATGTGCAGCACACCGTCGCCATCCGCGTCGGAAATGACCTGCCCCGGAGGAATCGTGATGCGGCAGGACTGCGTGATCCGCGTGTCATCCTCGCGCAGGATGACTTCCGGAAGTTGCTGTGCGGCGCAGCTGAGGGCGAGAGCGATCGCGAGGCTCATGGCCCCATTATTCCCCGGCGCGGGAAGCAAGCAACGCTTCCACCGCGTCCGGCAGGGCCTGAGTCAAGCCCGCCTGCCGCTGCCACCAGGCGCCGAAGCGCAAGCCCTCGACGGCGGCCGGATCGATCGCGCCTTCGCCGGTCGGAATCACGACGAGCTGCAGCTTGAGCTCCGTTTCGAGCTGCGCGCGCAGCGCGGCCGCGGGCTCGTCGGACAGCAGCAGCAGGCCCCCCGCCCCGGTGATGGCCGCCCGCACCCGATTCCAGTCGGAAGTGCCAAGCTTCTGGTCGAGGTCGAGCTCGAGCTCCTGAGTCGGGCCGCCCCAAATGCGCGCGAGGTAGGCCAAGCCATGGCCATGCTGGACCAGGACCGTCTCGGCCGCGAGGGCCTCGCGATGATCGGCCAGCGCCGCCTCCAGCTGACTGAGCCGCTGTTCCAGCTCCGCGGCCTGCAGCGTGATCGATGCGGCGTGTTCGGGAAAGCGCGCACAGAGTTCGGTCGCGAGGCGCCGCGCCTGCTCGCGCGCCAGCGCCGGATCCAACCAGCTCCGACCATCCACCCCCTTGTGAGTGTGTTCGCCCTGTGCGCCGTGCGCGTGGGTGCGTTCCTCGACTTCCAGCAGCCGATCCCGCAGGCCTTCGCCCAGCTGGACGGTGCGCGTCGACGGCAGTGCCGCCTGGCGCGCCCACTTCTCGAAGCTGGGCCCGAACAGGACGACCAGCTTGGCTGTTCGCGCGGCGGCGAGGCGCGCGCGCGGTGGCGTGGTGCTTCCGGTCGGGCCCTCGTCCGCATAGAGCGGCTCGACTTCGATCGGTGTCTCGTGCAGCAGGAGGCTCGCCCATGCGGCGAGCGGCGGTGCGCCGACGGCCACGGCGTCACGCAGGGAAGCCGGCTCGGCGGGCTCGGACTTCCCGCACGATGCCAGTGCCAACAGGATCAGAAACGAGGCCCAGCGCGGCATGGCCCTAGCCTACTGCAGCCACACCGTGAGATCGCCCAGGGCCGTGCGCACCAGGAAGGTCGCGAGCGCTGCGAAGGCCAGCGCGAGCAGGACGACGGCGAGGATCTCGCCGAGCACCAGCCGGGCGACGAAGGCGCGCGGACAGCCCATCCGGCGCAGGGTGCGGAACTCGGCGGCGCGCAGACGCGAAGACAGCGCGTACACCATGGTGCCGAGCGCGATCGTGACCGCGCCGAGCACCAGCGAGAGTCCGTCCATCAGCTGTCGCACGCGCAGCACGTAGGCGAGCAGCTCGTCCACCACCTCGACCGGGCGCAGCATCTGGTAACTGCCGCGCTGATTGACCCGCGTACGCACCAGGGTCGCGTCCTTGTCGCTGGCCGGCCAATACAGCAGCGCCGTTAGCGGCAGACGCTCCGGGTCGCCGTGATCGTGGAAGCTCGGCAGATTTTCGGGAGTGATCTCCTGGTAGCTGAGCAGAGCTCCGCTCACGACGACGCCGTCCTCGTCGCCGCCCAGCACGTAGGCCTGGTCGACCTCGCTCGGATCGTCATGCCCGTGCGCGAAACCCTCCAGCACCCAGCAGCTGGTCAGATCGACGAAGGCCGCGCCGTCGTCGGCAGTGCCGGACGCGGCAAGGACGCCGCAGACGCGCAGCTTGAGCGCCGGCGGGACGGCGAGGTCGTAGAGCTCGCGGACGTCGCTGAACAGCGCGTCTCCGACCGTCAGACCCAACTCCGCGGCCAGCGCATGCCCGAGGACGACCTCCCCGGCATAGACCGGCAAATCGCCGGTCGCGGCGACCAGCCCGCGCTGCTCGAAGTACTCCGGCGTGGTCCCGACCAAGGGCGCGCCCTGCGCGGTCGCGCGCGCCGAGACCGGCACCACCACCCCGGGGGCTTCGGCAGCGAGGCGCTCGGCCTCGGGGAAGGGCACGAAGCCCGCGCGCCCGGTGCGGAAGTAGAGCGCCGCGAGCACGACGTCGAAGCGATCGCCCCGTTCGCCGAGCACCAGCGGGGTCGCCTCCGCGCGCGCCAGCAGCTGGGTGCGATAATCAGCGACCAGCGCACGCCCGGCCCAGGGCAGGGCAATCGTCAAGCCCAGGCACAGCACCAGGATGGCGCTGGGAACCGGGTGGCGCTGCAGCCGCAGCCAGGCCAATCCCCAGGCCCCTCTCACGCCGAGACCTCCGGGCGCAGTTCGGCCAGCGTGATGACGCGATCGAAGCGGTCCAGCAGGCTGTGGTCATGGGTCACGACCAGCACCGCCGCGTCTTCGGCGGCCGCCTGTTCGTGCAGCAGATCGAGCGAGCGCCGGGCGTTGTCCGGGTCGAGGTTGCCGGTGGGTTCATCGCCGAGCACCAGCCCGGGCGAAGTCACCAGCGCGCGGCCCAGCGCCACCCGCTGCCGCTCGCCCTGGGAGAGCCGGGCCGGTCGTCGCTGCAGCAAATCCTGCAGCCCCAGCCGCTCGGCCAGCTGCTGCACCCGGGCTTCGGCCTCGGCGCGCGGCAGCGGATCCGGATGCAGCCGAAACGGCAGGGCGAGGTTCTCGGCGGCGGTCAGGTAATCGAGCAGCTCGAACTCCTGAAAGACCAGGCCGATGTGGCGGACCCGAAAGGCGCGCCGCGCGGCGTCGCTCAGTCCGTCGATGCGCTGCCCCAGGACTTCGATCTGACCCGCTTCCGGAACCAGAATCCCGGCGATCAGGTGCAGCAGCGTGGTCTTGCCGCAGCCGCTGGGCCCGATCAGCGCGATGCGTTCGCGCGGGGCGACCTCGAGCTGGTCCAGCGCCAGCTGAAAGCCGTCGCCGTGCGAGAAGCGCAGACCCTCCAGCCGCAGCGGCGCGGCGCTCATCCCCCGGCACCCTCCGGAGTCGCGGAAACCGTCAGCGACTCCAGGATCTGGCTGCCGCCGATGCGCCAGCCCGCATCCGTCTGCACCACCGCGTAGCGCGCCCGGTACTCGTTGGTGCGGTCATGGCTGTGCCCCCAGTGGGTGACGCGCCCGTCGACCTGCCAGCGGGCATCCACCAAGAAACCGAGCCGCCCGTCGTCCGGCAGCTCGCCGATCGCCACGACCTCGAGGTCGAGAGGCCGAACCTCCTGAACCCGGCTGACCGCGCCGCCCTGTTCCTGTTGGATCAGGCCGCGATACACCTGCTCGTAGAGTTCATCGAGCATGCTGCCATCCACCGAGCGCGCCAGAGCGTCATAGATATCGCTCTCGGCCGTGTAGTCGAAGGCGCGATAGACGTTGGCGTGCAATGGCAGGAAGATGTCGCGCGCCTCCGCCTCGGCGGGCAGCTCGACCTGGGTGGCGAAAGGCAACGCCACGCGGCCGTAGGGCAGCAGCAGCGCCGCCACCCCGATCGCCCCCAGCGCGCTGATCCAGGCCATGCCGTCGAAGCGGCGGCGGAACAGCACGATCATTCCAGCCAGTGCGATGATCGAGGAAACCAGCGGGTACTGGATCGGCTCGGGAGCGACCGCCTGCGGCACCGGAAGCATCAGATCGGTCGCCGTCTTCCCGGTCGCGTGCCAGGTGAACTCGGGCTCGTCTTCGGTGAACTCGACCGGAGTCACGATGCCGCCGGAGAACAGCTGGGCGCGGATCGTCACAGTCGGCATGAAGCCCGGGCCGCCCACCGCCAGATCCGGCGGGTAGGTGCCCCAGACCATGCGGACGCGCTTGGGGGCCTCGGCAGCCGGGTAATCCAGCACCATCTGGACCTTGACCAGCGCCTTCTTGCCCATGCGCGGAAACAAGGGCAGGAGCGTGAGATCCGGCTCGAGCATCTCAAAGCCGGCGTCGACCGCTTCCACCACGGTGCCATCGAGCTCGACCTGATTGACCTCCAGGAAGTGCTCCAGGAGCGCCTCACGGACCCAGGGCACCTCCACCGGGTGCAGGTCGTCATCGACCTCGCGGGGCACATCGACCACCTCGTCGACGAAGGCCAGGTTGAGCATGACGAAGAATCGGACCCGATCCGGCTCGACCTGGATGCGGACGTCGGCGTCCGGGCCATCGGAGGGGTGCAGGCGCTCCCCGCCCTCTCCGTGGGAGCCTGGCAGGGCCCCGAGGGCCAGCGAAAGCAGGAGGGGCAGCAACATCCGGCAAACGGCCTGCGGCCGCGCCCGGAGTATACTCATCGACCACCCTCGGACGGTCGAGGGCTTCCCCACCATGTCGCTGACAAAACGACTCACGCTTCCTCTTGCGCTGCTCGCGGCCCCGCTCGCCGGCGCGCAACAAGCCGACGAGGCGCCGCTCGCACGCGCCCTCGGCGAACTCGGCACCGATGTCCAGGTCTACCACGATCACGTGGTCTACCTGTCCAGCCCCTTCCTGGATGGTCGCCTCCCGGGCACCGACGGGATGGAACTCGCCAAGGACTACTGCCAGTACTGGCTGGAACAAGCCGGCGTGGCGCCGGGCTTCGTCGATGAAGCCGGCACCGCGAGCTGGCGTCAGCCCTTCCCGCTCGGCGACACGCTTGAGATCCACGCGGCCGCGGTGGGCACCGCTGAAGGCAGCGCGCTCAACGGCGAGGACTTCAGCGTGCTGGGCTACGGCGGCGCCGGCCAGGTCGAAGGGCCTGCGGTGTGGGTCGGCTACGGCATTGAAGAAGGCCCCGAGGGCTACACCAGCTTCCCGGCCGGGACCGACCTCAGCGGCAAGATCGCCTTCGTGTTCCGCTTCGAGCCGATGACCGAGGCCGGCAAGAGCCAGTGGAGTGAAGGGCGCTGGTCGCCGCAAGCGGGCTTCGGCGGCAAGGTGCAGGCCGTGGCCAATCGCAACCCCGCCGCGATCGTGCTGGTCAACCCTCCGGGTGCTGATGACCCGCGGATTGAGCAGCTCTCGGGCGAAGGCAGCGGCCGCAAGCTCACCGACGCCCCCGTGGTGCACATGAGCTACCAGGCCGCCAGCAAGCTGATGGGCGGTATGGATCTGCTGGCGCTGCGTCGTCACTTCGACCAGGGCGGTGATCCGGTCATCACCGATGTCGCCACTTCGGTCGACGTCGATCTGACCCGCACCCCGCTCGTCGCCGAGAACGTCGGCGGCATGCTGCGCGGCAAGGGCGCGCTGGCCGATGAGCTGATCATCATCGGCGCTCACCTCGACCACCTCGGGATGGGCAACTTCGGCTCGCGCAGCGGCCCGGGCGAGCTGCACCCGGGCGCGGATGACAACGCTTCCGGCTCGGCGGCGATCCTGATGCTCGCCGACAAGCTGAAGCAGAGCTACGAGGCGATGCCCGAAGGCGCCGAAGCGCGCTCGATTCTGTTCCTGCTGTTCAGCGGCGAAGAGTCGGGCCTGAACGGATCCCGCTACTACGTCAACAACCCGCCGTATCCGCTGGAGAACCTGGCCCTGATGATCAACTTTGACATGATCGGCCGGATCCAGAACCGCCGCGTGCAGATCTCGGGCACCAACACGGGCGTGGATCTCGCCGCGATCGTCGAGGCGGTCTCTGCCAACAGCGAGCTCGAAGTGGTCATCCCGCAGGGACGTGGCGGTGGCTCGGACCACCTGCCCTTCTTCCAGCGCAAGATCCCGTACCTGTTCGGCGCCATCGCCGACTTCCACGACGATTACCACACGCCGCGCGACGTCGCCGCGAAGATCAACCGCGTTGACGGCACCCGCACCGTGTTCCTGTTCCACGACATCGCGCTGACGGCGGCGATGCACCAGGGCGATCTGTCCTTCGTCGAAGCTCAGCCGGGCAATGTGGCCGGCGGCTCGCGCAACAGCTCGCTGGGTGACATCAAGGTTCGCTTCGGTGTCATGCCGGGCAGCTACGACGAATCCGATCCGGGGATCCCGGTCGGCGGCGTGACCCCGGGCGGCTCGGCCGCGACCGCGGGCATCCAGGAAGGCGATCGCCTGCTGCGCTGGGACGGTCAGAAGATCGTCGATGTGCGCGGCTGGATGGAAATGATGGCCAAGCACAACCCGGGCGACAAGGTCAAGGTCGGCATCGTCCGCAACGGCGAAGAGATCACGCTCGAAGTCACTCTGCAAGCCCGCAACCAGGAGGGTCGCTGATGTTCACCACCACTCTCATCCTCGCCCCCGCTCTGCTTGCGCTCCCGCAGGAGCCCGCCGCGGGTGGTCAGATTCCGGCTCTCTACGAAGCCCACGGCGACGCCGTGCGGCAGATGGACGAGCACATCACCTTCCTCTCGAACGCCTTCCTCGCCGGCCGCCTGCCGGGAACTCCGGGGATGCACATCACCGAGCGTTACGTCGAGGAGCACTTCCTGGCCGCCGGTCTCGAACCGGCGTTCGACAACGGCTCGAGCTACCGTCAGAGCGTGTCGCTGGGCGGCGCGCGCACCCTGGTGGCGCAGTCGCTGACCGCCGCAGGCTGGGAAGGCACGGCCGGTGAGGACTTCGGCATCTCGATGTCGGGCGCCTCGGGCGATGTCCGCGCCGAGCTCGCCTTCGCGGGCTACAGCGTGGTCGAAGGCCAGGACGGCTACTCGAGCTTCTCGGGAGAGCAGGATCTCGCCGGCAAGATCGCGATCGTCTATCGCTTCGAGCCGATGGACGAGGCCGGCCGCACCATGTGGGGCGAGAACGGCCGCTGGACCCGCGCCGCGGGCTTCACGCCCAAGCTGCAGGCCGCCGAGGCGCAAGGCGCCGTCGGCATCATCCTGGTCAACCCTCCCGGCGTCGATGATCCGCGCGCCGGCGAGATCCCGACCGGCCGCCAGAACCGCCAGCGCGTCAACATTCCGGTGGCGGCGATCACGACCACGGCCTTCGAAGCGCTACTGAAGAAGGCGGGGGCGGACGTGACCGCGCTGGAACTGCGCCAGGAAGCCGACGAGCGCGGCTTCGTGCGCCCGCTTGGCATCGAAGCTTCGCTTTCGGCCGAGATTGATCAGGAAGAGCGCTTCGCCGATAACATCGGCGGTCTGCTTCCGGGTCGTGGCGAACTGGCCAAGGAGCTGGTGGTCATCGGCGCGCACATCGACCACCTGGGCATGGGCGTGTATGGCTCGCGTGGTTTCCGCGGTCAGCTGCACCCGGGTGCGGATGACAACGCCTCGGGCACCGCCGCCATCATCATGCTGGCCGAGCGTCTGGTCCCGTGGATGAACAGCCTGCCGGAAGGCACCGAGGCGCGTTCGATCCTGTTCCTCGGCTTCAACGCCGAAGAAGCCGGCCTGGACGGCGCCCGCCACTACGTGGATTACCCGGTGCGTCCGATCGAGGACCACACGCTGATGATCAACTTCGACATGATCGGACGGGTCTCGAACAAGAAGGTCCAGATCCTGGGCAGCCAGACCGGCGAAGGCCTGAAGGAATGGCTGACCGAGCTGGACGCCGCTTCGCCGCTTGAACTGAATGCACACGACCGCCTCAACCTGGGCAGTGATCACATTCCGTTCATTGGCAAAGGGGTCCCCTCGCTGTTCGCGATCATCGATCCGCTGCACGCCGACTACCACACCCCGGGCGACGTCGCCTGGAAGATCAACCGCGTCGACGCGGTGCATGTGGTCGATCTGTTCGAGGCCGTCCTGCAGGGCGGCGCGCTCATCCCCGAGCGCCACGCCTTCATCGACCCGCGTGCCTCCCGCTGATGCGGCTCGCCCGCTAAGCTCGGGGGGATGTCCCCCCTCGCTGCACGTCTCCTCCTCGCGGCCGGGATCGGAATGATCCCGGCCGCGTCTTCGTTTGCGCAGGAAGCTCCGGCTCCTTCGCAGACGAACCAGCAGGACGCCATCGGCGTCGCGCCGCCCGCCGGCTACACCACGCTGTTCAACGGTCGGGATCTGACCGGCTGGCGCGGCCGTCCCCACCTTGACCCGCGCACCGAAGCCGGCTGGGACGAAGCGACCCGCCAGACCCAGCAGGCCGCCTGGGACGCGCAGGTCGCCGAGCACTGGTCCGTCGACAACGGCGAGATCGTCAACGATGGCCAAGGCGCGTATCTCACAACCCTCGAGGAGTTCGAAGACTTCGAGCTGCTGCTTGAGTACAAGACGGTCGCCAAGGCCGACAGCGGGATCTACCTGCGCAATAACCCGCAGGTGCAGATCTGGGATACCACCGAAGCCGGTGGCAAATGGAACATCGGCGCGGACAAGGGCTCCGGCGGACTGTTCAACAACCAGAAGCATGCCAAGGATCCGCTGGTGCTGGCGGACAAGCCCTTCGGCGAATGGAATCAGCTGCGGATCCTCATGGTCGGCGCACGGGTCAGCGTCTGGCTCAATGACAAGCAGACCGTCGACTGGACCCCGATGGAGAACTACTTCGACCGCTCGGCGCCGATGTTCCGCAGCGGACCGATCCAGCTTCAGACGCACGGCGGCGAGATCCGCTTCCGCAATCTGTTCGTGCGCCGCGTGACCGCCGACGAGGCCAACTGGCTGCTCAGCTCGCAGGATGCCGAGGGCTTCCAGCCAGTCTTCAACGGCCTCGACTTCAGCGGCTGGGCCGGCCCGACCGACAACTACGTGGTCGAGGCGGGCACGATCCGCTGCAAGGCCGGCGCCGGCGGCACGATCTACACCGAGGCCGAATACGGTGACTTCGATCTGCGCTTTGAGTTTCGGCTGCCCCCGGGGGGCAACAACGGCCTGGCCATCCGCTATCCCGGCTCTGGGGACGCGGCCTACGGGGCCATGTGCGAGCTGCAGGTGCTCGACAACACCCACCCGAAGTACGCCAACCTGAAGGATTGGCAGTTCCATGGTTCGGTCTATGGCCAGAAGGCCGCGCACCGTGGCTTCCTGCGCCCCGTCGGCGCCTGGAACTTCCAGCATGTCCGGGTGCAGGGCTCGCGGATCACGGTCGAGCTGAACGGAACGGTGATCCTGGACCAGGACCTCGCCGAGATCGAGTCGCCGCCTTCGGGGCGTGAGCATCCGGGGCGCACCCGGACCCGCGGCCACTTCGGCTTTGCCGGCCACAACGACCCGGTGGCCTTCAAGGAGATCCACATGCGCGAGCTGCCGAGCGCGCGCTGATTTTTTTTCCGATTCGCTGTCGATCCGGGCGTCCCTGCTGCGTCGTCCGGGTAGAGCGCCCCGCTGCGCCACTCTCAACCCTACCCCTGAACCATGCAGTACATGATCCTGATCTACTCCGATGAGAGCACCTACGGCCGGATGAACGAGGCCGAAATGGGTGAGCTCATGGCCCAATACGGCGCCTTCCACGAAGAAATCGCAGCCTCCGGCAAGCTGCTCGGCGCCAATCGCCTGTGCCCGACGCCCACGGCGACCACCGTGCGCATTCGCGAGGGCCAGGCGGCCACGACCGATGGCCCTTTCGCCGAGACCAAGGAACAGCTCGGCGGCTACTACCTCGTCGAAGCGAGCGATCTCGACGAGGCCCTCGGCTGGGCGCGCAAGGTCCCGACCGCGAGCTACGGCAGCATTGAAGTGCGGCCGCTCTGGCTGGACGACGCGGAGGCTCAGGCATGATCCGATTCACCACCCGCCTCATCGCCTGTGGCACGCTGGCCGGGCTCCCGCTCATGCTCGACCAGGAGCCGGCCGCCGGAGCGCGCGCCTGCTGCGCGACCGAAGCAGCCCAAGCGAGCAGCGCCGTCAGCCTTGCCAGCCTGCCGAGCACGGCTGCCCCGCAGCTGGATCAGATCAAGCAGCTCGTCGGCGACTGGTACGAAGTCGGCGAAGGCGGCAAGCCCTCCGGCACGCTGGTCTCGCAGTACCGGGAAACCGCCGGCGGCCACGCGGTCATCGAGACGCTGTTCCCCGGCACCGAGCACGAGATGATCTCGATCTACCACATGGACGGCGGCGATCTGCTGCTGACGCACTACTGCGTCCTGGGCAACGCCCCCACCTACCGCGCCGAGCGGAGCGAGCAGGGTCTGATCTGGCGTTGCCAGGGTGCCCACAACCTCGCGCGTCACGGCGAAGCGCATATGCACGAAGGGCAGACCCGCTTCCTCGGCAAGAATCGCATCGAGGGCAAGTGGCTGCAGACGGTCGACGGCGAGGTCAGCTACACCGCCGCCTTCGATCTGATGCGAGTCGCCCCCCAGGCCAAGTGAGCGAAGCCGCCCACGCCGCCGCGGCGCGGGCTTGGCGCGAAGAGTCCGGGCGCATCCTGCCCGGACTCATTCGCCTTCTGGGCGACTGGGCCGCCGCGGAAGAGGCGCTGCAGGATGCCCTCGAGGCCGCGCTGCGGCATTGGCCCGAGGAGGGCATCCCGGCACGGCCCGGCGCCTGGCTGACCACCGCGGCGCGCCGACGCGCGCTGGACCGGCTGCGCCGTCAGCGCCTGAGGCAGACCACGGCGCTGGCCGAGGAGCTGGAGGCCCCCGAAGCCGAACTGGAAGCTGCCTTGGACTCGTCGATTCACGATGACCAGCTGCGGGCGATCTTCACCTGCTGCCACCCCGCGCTGGCCCCGGAAGTGCAGACCGCGCTGACGCTGGCCACGCTGGGCGGACTGCGCACCGACGAGATCGCCGCGGCCTATCTGGTTCCGGTGCCGACGATGGCGCAGCG
>PAHY01000053.1 GCA_002705055.1 Planctomycetota bacterium | reverse complement strand
TCGCCGGCTTCGGCGTTGCCGATGCCAAGGCCTTCGCCCGCCTGCCCGACGAAGCGATGGACGAGCCGGCCATCCGCCGCCGAAACCAGCTGGGCCTCGCCCGAGCCAGGCCCGGCCTGCCCTCCCTCGAAGTCGACGAGGTAGATCTCGGTGATGCCATCGCCGTCGCAATCGCCCGGGATCGAAGCGAAGAAGCGGCCGAGATTGACGTGGTGGGCCTCGGACTCGACCACGAAGGCAGGCTGCAGTGCGCGACCATGGAAGACGTGCACGCGGCCGCGCTGCCCCTCGCCCTCGTTCATCGCGCCGACCACCAGGACCGGCTTGCCGATCCCGAGAGCGTCGACATCGGCCGCGAGGCAGGTGCCGAACTGCCCGCCGGCGACGGCGCCCCGGACCTCGGCCAGAATCGCGTCGTCGGCCCCGGAGCGGATCTGCACCTTGCCCGCCTGGGCCCCGGCCGCCGTCGGCGCCTGCGGGGCGCTGATCGCCAGATCCGGCACTCCGTCCTCATTCCAATCGCCCGCGCCGGCCATCTCGCGGCCAAAGTTCCAGCCCGTCGCGTCATTCGGTGCTGATGCATCGACCCATTCGTGAAGCAGCTCGCCGGTCCGGCCCGACCAGATCCGCACCGCGCCGGTGCCGGTGCGCGGCTGCGTGGCGCTGGCGGCGTAGTCGGTGCAGCCGTCGCCGTCGAGATCGCCGGCTGAAGCGACCGAGAGGCCCAGCAGATCGCCCCGCTCGCCGTCATGTTGCCGAATCAACGAACCGTCTCGACCGCTGTACAGGTAGACCCGCCCGTGCGGGACCCCCTCGATCGCGTGGAAAGGCGCGCAGGTGAGGACATCGGCAAAGCCGTCGCCATTGGCATCCTCCAGCGGACTGGCGACCCAGCCAAACTGGTCATTCGCCTTCTCTCCGACCCAAAATTGCAGCACTCGCCCCCCTTCTACGAACAATTCGTCGCCACGAAGATCGTCCTGCGCTTCGAACCCGGCGCAGGACGCGAGCAAGATGCCAGCATAGATAGTGGGAATCAGGGGCTTCAAGGACATGCGAACTTCCGATGAGAGTCAGGTCGAGTTCCCTCTCACCCTACTCGACCGGGGGTCGATATGCTGATCGCACCCCCTGGAGACGGACCTGTCTTATCCCGTCCCCTCATGTCCAACCTGTCCTGTCCGAACAAGCTGTCCAACTCCCCGTCTGATTCGCCGCTCACGAAGGAATCCAGCCGACACTCTGCTCCCCAGTCCGCCCCCCCAGGACAGGTTCTGCTGATCGATGACGATCCAGCGGTCATCCGCCTGCTCGAGTTCGAGCTCGCGGAAGCCGGAGTGTCCACCGTCGCTGCCACGACGGGTCGACAGGCCAAGGAGATCTTGGCCAAGTCCGACATCGATTCCATCGTGCTCGATCTGGCGCTCCCGGATGTGACCGGGCGCGAGCTGCTGAGCGAATTCCAGAAGGAGTCCCCGGAGATCCCCGTCATCGTTCTGACGGCGCGTGATGAGGTCGACGAAGCCGTCACCTGCATGCGCCTCGGGGCGCGTGACTTCGTCACCAAGCCTTTTGACCGCGCCCGACTGCTCACTTCGGTCGGCAACGCCTGCCACGAGCGGCGGATGCAGGCCCAGCTCGAGCTGGTCAGCAAGCAGCGTCGAAGAAGCAATGGCTTCGAGAGCCTCGTCGGCAAGTCCGCCGGGGTCGAGCGCGTCAAGCAGCTGCTCAAGCGCGCGGTCGGCAATGACGTCACGGTGCTGCTCGAAGGCGAGAGCGGCACGGGCAAGGAGGTCTTCGCGCGCGCGCTGCACGCCGAGGGCCCGCGCGCCAGCGGCCCCTTTGTGGCAGTCAACTGCGGCGCGATTCCGGAGAACCTGATCGAGAGCCAGCTGTTCGGCCACGCGCGTGGCTCGTTCACCGGCGCGGTCCAGGATCACGCCGGCTTCTTCGAGCAGGCGGACGGCGGCACCATTCTGCTCGACGAGATCGGCGAACTGCCGCTCGCCGCGCAGGTCCGGCTGCTGCGGGTACTTCAGGAACGCACCATCCAGCGGGTGGGCGATCGCGAGCCGCGCCGGGTCAACGTGCGCGTCGTGGCGGCGACCAACCGCAACCTCGAATCGATGGCGAAGAGCGACCGCTTCCGGCTCGATCTCTTCTATCGCCTCGCGGTCTTCCCGGTCACGCTGCCGCCACTGCGCGAGCGCGATCAGGATGTGGTGCTGCTCGCCGAGGCCTTCCTTGAGCGCACCTGCCGACGCTTAGATCGCTCACGCCTCCACCTCGACGAGCGCGCCCGTCAGGCCATCCTGCAGTATCAGTGGCCGGGCAATGTGCGCGAACTCGAGAACGCCATTGAGCGCGCCTGCCTGCTGGCCACCGGCGAGCAGATCACCGCAAGCGATCTGCCGGATGCGGTGCTCGATCACCTGCTCGGTGAGGACGCCGGCGGCTCGGAAACGAACCCCCATCAGGGCTCCGACCGGGTCCGCCCGCTGGCCGACGAGGAACGCGATCTGATTCTTCGCGCGCTCGAGCTCACCGACTGGAATCTCTCCCAGGCGGCTCAGCAGCTCGGGATCGGTCGCGCCACGATCTACCGCAAGATTGACCGCTACGGGCTGTCTCGCGGCAAGGACGCGACCGAGGGCTGACCGTGGCGCAGCATTACTACAGCTCGGAACCGGAACGCGACGGCTTCGAGGAGCTCCTCGAACGCTACGTCAAGGAGCTCCCCGAACGCGCCGGCGCCCTACGGGCCGCGCGCCAGAATGAGGACGCCGTCGAGGCCGAGTCGATGCTGCACCAGTTGGCGGGAAGCCTCGGGCTCTACGGCTACCGCCCCCTCGAGGAGCAGTGTCGGGCGCAGCTGAACCGCCTCCGCAACGGCGAGGAATTCCACGCCGTGGCCCCGGCGATCGACGCCCTGCTGCAGGAACTCGAGCGGGTCCGCGCGCGTCCCGCGCTATGATCCGCCCGTATGGGTGAGCTCTCAGTCACCGTCTCCCGCGACGCAGAGCAAATGCGCTTCTTCATGAAGTGCGTGCTGCGCGACATGGAGGCGCTGGATCGCATGCTTGCCGAGGGGCACATCGAGTCCGACCGGCGTCGGATCGGCGCGGAACAGGAAGTCTTCCTGGTTGACCAGGCCTTCGGCCCCAAGCTCTCCGCCGAGTCGATCCTGGCCGAACTCGACGACCCGCACTTCACGCACGAGCTCGCGCTGTTCAACATCGAGTACAACCTCGACCCGGTCGATTTCCGCGGCCACGGCCTGCGCGAGATTGAGATGCAGGCGGTCGAGCTGCTGGATCGACTGCGCGAAGTCGCGGCGCACCACGACACCCAGGTTGTCCTCACTGGCATTCTGCCCACGCTGCGCCAGCGCGACATGAGCCTGGCGGCGATGACCCCGAAACCACGCTACAAGGCGCTGAACGAGGTCATGACGGCGATGCGCGGCGGCACCTTCCGGCTGCGCCTGCGCGGCGTTGACGAGCTGCGCCTCGAGCACGACTCGATGATGCTCGAAGCATGCAACACCTCTTTCCAGGTGCACCTGCAGGTCTCGGCGGAAGAGTTCGCTCCGCTCTACAACGTGTCGCAGCTGCTCGCCGCGCCGGTCGTCTCGCTGGCCTGCAACTCGCCGCTGCTGTTTGAACGCCGGCTCTGGCGCGAGACCCGACTGGGCCTGTTCCAGCAGTCGGTGGATACGCGCAAGGCCGACGTCCCGGAACGATCGCTGGTCCCGCGCGTGTCCTTCGGCACGCAGTGGGTGCGTGAATCGGTCACCGAGATCTTCCGCGAGGATGTCTCGCGCTTCCGCGCGCTGCTGGGCAGCGAGAGCTACACCGACCCCTTCGAGGCGCTTGAGCGCGGGGAAGCCCCCTCGCTCGACGCGCTGCGGCTGCACAACGGCACGGTCTACCGCTGGAACCGCGCCTGCTATGGCATCAGCGATGGCAAGCCTCACCTGCGGATCGAAAACCGACTGCTGCCCGCCGGCCCCACCATTCTTGATGAGGTCGCCAATGCCGCGTTCTGGCTTGGAGCGGTGCTCGGCTTCCACGCCGAGCACGGCGATCCCCAGCACCTGATGAGCTTCGATGAGGCCAAGGCCAATCTGGTCGATGCCGCCCGCCTGGGCCTGGACGCGCGGCCGAAGTGGATTGACGGCAAGCGTTACGAGGCGGCCGACCTGGTGCTGGAGCACCTGCTGCCGCTCGCCGACCGCGGCCTGGAAGCGCACGGAATCGACGCCGACGACCGCGAGCGCTACCTCGGGGTGATCACCTCGCGCGCCAAGCAGGGTCGCACCGGCGCGCGCTGGCAGATCCGCTCGCTGGCCGGCATGGCCAAAGACACCGGCGCGGCCGAACGCAGCGCCTCGCTGGTTAAAGCCATGATCCAGAATCAGCGCACCGGTCAGCCGGTGCACGACTGGGAGCTTGCCAGCGGCGGCGAGATCGACGCCTGGAAAGAACACTACGGCCAGGTGTCCTCCTTCATGACCTCCGACATCTTCACGGTGCACCAGGACGAACTGCTCGACCTGGCTGCGAAGATGATGGACTGGAGCCACATTCGCCACGTCCCGGTCGAGGACGATGAGCACCACCTCGTCGGGCTGGTTTCGCATCGCCGCATGCTGCGCTTCCTGCTCAGCGAAGGCTCGCGCGATCGCGAGGTGGCCGTCAGCGAGATCATGGAGCGTGACCCCATCACGGTCGCGCCGGACTGCTCTTCGCTCGACGCGATCCGGCTCATGAAGGAGCACCGCATTGCCTGCCTTCCCGTCGTCGACAGCAAGCAGAAGCTGGTCGGGATCGTCACCGACCATGACTTCATGGATGTCGCCGGCCAACTCCTGCAGCAGAAGCTGAGCGAATGAGCGAGAACGAGCGTCCCCACACCCACGGTGGCGCTGCTTCGCCGCCGCAGGATCCCTTCGCGCCCCCCGAAGGCGGTTGGCAACGGATCATCGGCCGCCATCGCGGTGAGCGGCCGGGACCCAAGCTGGTCTGCATCGCCGGCATTCACGGCAATGAACCCGCCGGTGTGCACGCGCTGCTGCGCGTCTTTCTTGCCCTTGAAGAGCGCGGCATTCCCTTCCGCGGCGAGCTGGTCGGACTGACCGGCAACCTCGGTGCGCTCGCGGAAGGCCTGCGCTATCGCGAACGCGACATGAACCGGATGTGGACGCGGGCGCTCGTGGCCCGCGCGATGCAGCCCCTCCAAACCGGGAAGGCCGCGCCGGGCCCGGGCTCCGGTCACGACGCGGAGTGGGCGGAGGTCGCCGAGCTGCACCGGGTGCTGGAACAGGAGCTCGACGGCCAGACCGAAGAGGTCTTTCTGCTCGACCTGCATACCTCCTCGGCCGACGGCGTGCCGTTCGCGTGCATCGGCGACACGCTGCGCAATCGGCGCTTTGCCCGGCCGTTCCCGGTCCCGGTGCTGCTTGGACTCGAGGAAGAGCTGAACGGCGCCCTGCTCGAGTACCTCAACGATCTGGGCGTCGTCACGATGGGCTTTGAGGCGGGGCAGCACGGCGCCTCCCACTCGATCGATCGCCACGAAGCCGGAGTCTGGATCGGGCTGGCCGCGGCGGGATGCTTCCCCGGACCGATCCCCGAGCAGGTCGAAGCCAGCCGCCGCCTGCTTTCCGATGCGCGCGCCGGCCTGCCCAAGGTCCTCGAGATTCTCTACCGGCATGCGCTCCGTCCGCGCGACGGCTTCAAGATGCATCCCGGCTACGAGAACTTCACGCCGGTCAGCGAGGGCGAGATCCTCGCCGAGGACAAGGCGGGCCTGATTCGCGCGCGCCGCAGCGGGCGCGTCATGCTCCCGCTCTACCAGGGCAAGGGCGATGACGGCTTCTTCCTCGCTCGCCGCGTCCATCGCTTCTGGCTGAAACTCAGCGGCCTGCTGCGCAAGATGCGGCTGGAAAAGCTGCTGCCCTGGTTACCTGGCGTGCGACGTCACCCGGACAAGCCAGGACATTTGCTGGTGAACACCCGGGTGGCCCGGTTCTACCCGGTGCAGATTTTCCACCTGCTCGGCTATCGGAAGCGCCGCCCCGAGGGGGATCTGCAGGTCGTCAGTCGTCGGCAGCACGACCTGGTCCGCCCCGCGCGACTCGAGATGCGCCCACCCGAATCCCCCTAGATTCAGGCTTCGGGGTATCCTCGGGGTGGCTATTCCCCTCATGGCTCTCCCCCTTTTCGCTCTCCTGCTCTGCGTCACCACCGAGGCGGCGCCGCAGCAGTTCGTGACTCATCGGGTCTCACTCGACTCGACGGGCCAAGAAGCGATCGGAGCCAGCCTGCGCCCCGACCTTTCTTCGGATGGCCGCCACCTGGGGTTTCAGTCCAGCGCGCCGCTCGCCAACCTGGCTTCCGGCTTCACAGACATCTACGTGCGCGACCGGGTCGACGGCACCACCACGCTGCTGTCGGTCGGCAACGGTGGGGTCGCAGCGAACTCGTTTTCTTCCGGAGCACAGCTCTCGCATGATGGGCGCTTCGTCGTCTTCGCATCGAGCGCTTCCAACCTGGTGACGGGCGACACCAACGGCGTGGATGACATCTTCCTCGCCGACCGTGACCCGGATCAGAACGGCACCTTCGACGAAGGCAACATCAGCCTGATCCGCGTGTCGCTTGCGCTCGGCGGCGTCGAACCGAATGCGCCGTGTTCCTCGCCGTCCATCTCCGGGGATGGGCGCTGGATCTGCTTCGCCAGCCTGGCCACCAACCTGGTCGCCGGCGACACCAACGCGGCCAGCGATGTGTTCGCCTGGGATCGCACGACGGGCCAGATTCGTCTGATCAGCGTCGACGGCGCAGGGGCGCAAGGTGACGGCCCGTCCACCCTGGCTTCCTTGTCCGGGGATGGGCGCTTCGTCGCTTTCGAATCTCTCGCGACCAATCTGGTCGCCAGCGACGTCAATGGCGCGCGCGACATCTTCCTGCGCGACCGCGACCCGGACCAGAACGGCATCTTCGATGAAGCCGGCTCGACCACCAGCCTGATCAGCGTCTCCACCCTGGGGGCGCAGGCGAATCAGGCGAGCGCGGCCCCGTCGATTGACGACAGCGGAAGCGTGGTGTGCTTCCAGTCCACCGCTTCCAACCTGGCGGTCGGTACGGGCGGCGGAACCTCGCAGGTGTACGTGCGCATCCGCAGCACCGGGCGCACGGAACTCTGCTCGATGGCCAGCAATGGCTCCGCGGGCAACGCCGACTCGGTCAATCCCGTCCTCTCCTCGAACGGCGGCGTGTTGGCCTTCGAGAGCCGCGCGTCCAACCTGGTCACCGGCGATACCAATGGCTGGGACGATGTCTTCCGCGTCGATCTGGTCGGCCGCACGATGGCGCGGGCATCGGTGCGAGTCGATGGCGGGCAGTCGACGCTCTACAGCCAGCGACCTGCGCTGAACGGCAACGGCACCGAAGTCGCCTTCCAGAGCCCCGCCGAGGACCTGGTCGCGCATGACACCAACAGCTCCTTCGATGTCTTCGTGCGAGGCTCCGGCAGCTGGAGCCCGCAGCTGCTGCTCGATCCGCTGATTCGCGGCCAGCTGAGCCAGGCTCGCATCTGCAATATGAACCCGAACGAGACCGTCGCGCTGATCTACAGCGTGACCGGTACCGGGAACGGGCTCTGCCCGCCGCAGCTCGGCGGGCTGTGCCTCGATCTGCTCAGCCCCAGCCTGCTCGGCACCCAGATCGCCACCACGATGGGCGTGGCGGATATCCAGTTCAACGTCCCGGCTGGGGCGCCGCTGATTCCGGTGTACGCTCAGGCGGCGATTGCACGCGGAGTCGGCGGCGCGAGTTCGGTGAAGTCGAACGTGGTCGTGCAGACGATCCAGCCTTAGGCCTGCGCGGCCGACGAAGCCGCCACAGCCTGATCGCGACCGAGCGGTCCCGGAGCAAGATCGAAGAGCAGGAACTCGGCGTCGCCACGGGCACGCAGCTCGAGCGCGTCAAGATCCGCAACCGCGAGGCCGTCGCCGGCCTGCAGGACGGCGTCCTCGACCAGCAGTTCGCCCTTCACGAGCTGGACCCAGGCGCTGCGCCCGACGCGCAGCTTAAAGCGCACCGACTCGCCATCGGTGAGACGCGCGGCGTGAATCTCGGCGTCCTGGTGGATGGTCAGCGAACCATCGCGGCCGTCCGGCGAGACCAGCAACGTCAGTCCTTCCCCTGCCTGCGCGAAGCTGCGCTGTTCGTACCCAGGCTCGAGACCTTCGCGGTTCGGAAGGATCCAGATCTGCAGCAGCTCCAGCTCCTCGTCGGCCGACGGGTTGACTTCGGAGTGGCGCACCCCCGAGCCTGCAGTCATCCGCTGCACGTCGCCGGCCGGCACCAACTCCTTGTTGCCCATGCTGTCTTGGTGCTCGACGGCGCCGCGGATCACGTAAGTGATGATCTCCATATCGCGGTGGCCGTGCGGCTGAAAGCCGCCCTGCGGCTGCACGATGTCCTGGTTGATCACACGCAGCGTGTCGAGGCCGACGTGCTGCGCGTCCTGGTAATCGGCAAAGCTGAAGCTGTGCCAGGTCTGCAGCCATCCGTGGTCGAAGTGGCCGCGCTGATCAGAGCGTCGAATCAAGAACATCAGGAACTCACCTCCTGCGCCACCTCGTCGAGAGGCTTGCGCGGGCTCGGGGTTTCGCGGTCGGCGTAGCCCTCGGGAAGTTGGGCCGGATCGCCGGGATGGCCGATCGCGAACGCCGCGATCGCATCCCACTCTTCCGGGTCGAGGCCGAAGACCTCGTAGGCGGCGTTCGGATCGAAGCCGGCCATGAAGTGGACCGACAGACCGAGCATCGAAGCCTGCAGTGCCATCTGCGCCGACGCCGCGCCGGCGTCGAAGCGCGACCAGGCGTTCTCTGCGCCGGTCTTGGTCAGCGCGCGACGCGAGAAGATGACGCCCAGCACCGGAGCCTTCTCGGCCCAGACGCGGTTGGCCTCGACCAGGGTCTGCGCGGCGCGGCCGTGTGCCTCGTTGCCCTGCGTGGCATAGCGGAAATGCCAGGGCTGGTCGTTGTAGCAGGAGGCTGCCCAGCGGGCGGCCTCGAAGGCGGCGCGCAGATCGGCTTCGGCCACCGGCTCGGCGCGGAAGGCGCGGCGCGACCAACGCGCCACGAACAGAGGATCGACCGCGGCTTCAGGCTCGCGGCCGGTGGGAAGAGTGAGGGTGGGATCGCTCATGTCAGAAGGGGATTCGCGCCCCGCCAATACTTGTTATAACAAATATTGTTGCCGATATAGTTGGGATCGTGGAGAAAACCATCCCCTCAACCGCGCGCCGCGAGGCCTACTTCGCCCTGGTTTCAGCCGCTGACGCCATGGTGGACCAGGCGCGGCGCCTGTTCTCCTCCCATGGGCTGACCCTGACCCAATTCAACCTGCTCCGGCTGCTGATCACCGGCGACCCGGAAGGCGAGCGCTGCAGCGACCTGCGCGAGCGCATGCTGCATCGCGTCCCCGACATCACCCGGCTGGTCGACCGCATGGAGCGCGAGGGCCTCGTCCAGCGGCAGCGCGGCACTTCGGACCGGCGGGTCGTCCGCGTGCGGATCACCCCCGAGGGCCAGCGCCGCTGCGAGAGCCTCTACCCCGCCGTCGAACGTCTGCATGCCTCGCAGTTCCCCGGCGCCAGCGAGGAGGAGCTGCGCGAGCTCGAACGGATCCTCCGCTCGGCCGAGGAAGCCGCCAAGGCCGCGCGGTAGGCCCAACGAAAAGCGGCCCAGAGCGGAGACTGTGCTCCACTCCGGGCCGCGAAACGACCGGGACTACTTGTCCTCTTCGGTGATGCCGATGCCGCTGCGATCCGGATAGGCCGGACGCTTCGGCTTCTGATAACCGTTGCGCTCGAGCTCGCCGAGGATGTGCTCGATCGCCGCGTCGAGTTGCGGGTCACCGCCGTCGACCATCTTGGCCGGATCGTCCATCACTTCGATGTCCGGATCCACGCCGTGGCCTTCGATGCCCCAGGTGCCATCGTTGTCGTAGAAGGCAAAGGTCGGCACCGAGATGCGCCCGCCGTCAATCAGCGCCGGGTTGCCGGAGATGCCCACGAGGCCACCCCAGGTCCGACGACCGATCAGCTTGCCGAGGCCCGCCTGACGGAAGTAGTGCGGGAAGGCATCGCCTCCCGAACCAGCATCTTCGTTGATCAGCATGGCCTTCGGACCCTGATGCGAATCCGGCGGCCAGTGGATGTCCTGCGTTCCGCGCGTCGCCCAGTAGTTGGTCGCCGGACGGTTGAGCAGTTCGATGAAACGGGTCGGGATCTGCCCGCCGCCGTTCCAGCGCTCGTCAATCAGCAGACCATCCTTCAGCGCCTGACCGTAGAACTGACGGAACAGGTTGTTCTGTCCGTTCACGCCGGTGTCCGGCACGTAGATGTAACCCACGCGGCCCCCGGTGCGCTCCTCGACGTACTTGCGATTCTTCTCGATCCAGGCGCGCATGCGCAGGTTGCCCTCGTTGCCGATCGTCTTGACGATCACTTCGCGGGCTTCCTCATCCATGCTCGGCTTCGAAGAAACCGTCAGCACCACCTCGCGGCCGGCGAGGCCCTGGAAAGCCACGTAGGGATCTTCGTCGGTGCTCAACGGCATGCCGTTGACCGCCAGCACGTAGTCGCCTTCGGACACATCCACCCCGGGCATCCCCAGCGGGCTGATGGCATCGGCATCCCAGGCGGCGCCGCGGATGATGCGCGCGATGCGATAGGCACCTTCGTGCACTTCCCAGTCCACGCCGAGCATGCCGACGTTCACCGAGGGTCCCGGAGGCGCTCCATCGCCGTTGCCCTGCAGGTAAGCGTGACCCACGTTGGCTTCGGCGATCATCTCACCGATGAGGAAGGTGACATCCTCGCGCGAAGCGCAGTGGTCGATCATCGCGGCGTAGTGATCATGCACCGCCTGCCAGTCGACCCCGTGGATGTGCGGATCGTAGAAGTAGTCACGGAAGATGCGCCAGGCATCGGTGTAGACCTGCTTCCATTCCGCGCGCGGATCGATGCGCACCATCATGCCGGCAGTCGGCACGTTCTTGCCCGAAGCGCCGGCCGAGGCATTCTGAATCGCGGCCGAACGACCACGCGGCAACAGCATCTTGTCGCCCTTCGCGTTCAGCAGGAAGCGACCTCCCGAGCTGACCGACTTCTCGGACTTGCTGTCGTCGTGGATGTCGAACAGCTTGATCCCGCCGCCTTCGCCACCGCGGACGTAGACCAGCTGGTTCTTGCTGTTGACCGCCAGGTTACGGAAGGTGCCCGGACGCACCGGCAGCTGAATGGCACGCGCTTCGAAGCCTTCCAGGTCGATCACGACCTCTTCGGCAGGCTCATCATCGTCGGCATCCGCGCTGTCGCTGGAGCCACCGCTGCCTCCGCCACCGGAGCGACTGACCTCAAAAGCCAGGTTGACGCCCATGGACGGAATCGAGCCGGTTCCGCTCATCGAGTTGCCGCTGATCTTGCCTTCAAACTCGACGTTGAAGCCTTCATCGGCGACCGCGGTGAACTTGACCGCGCCCGAAGCCTGATCGTAGGTGCCGCTCTGGATGCTGGCGGTGCCCATCGGCGTCGTCAGATCGCCGCTGAGCTGCCCGCCGTTGAAGCGCAGCTCCATCGTGATGCTCACGCCATCGGGCGGCATCTCGTCGCCGGTCAACGTGCCCGACCAGGTGCCGGTGATGCCATCGTCGGCCGCATCGCTGCCGGCGTCATCGGCTTCGTCGGTGGAGTCCGAAGCTTCTTCCTCGGTCGCTTCCTCTTCCTTGGCCTCGTCTTCTTCGTCCCAGCTTTCCTCGTCGTGCTCGGGCTGCCAGAGACGCTCGGCGTCGGCCTGCAGCGGCACGGCGAGAAGTACGCCGGACTGCTCGTAGATGAAAGTCGTGTCCAGCTCCGAGTAGCTCGGCTGGAAGTTGCGCGCGCTGGTGAAGTAGAGGTACTCACCCTTGCGGTCAAAGGTCGGGCTCGCGTCCGCGAAGAAACCGCTCGTGACCTGGTGCTTGGCGCCGGTCGCGATCTCGTACAGCCAGATCGAAGTCTGCGCGTTGTCGTTGGCCGCGCGCGAGTACGCGATCCAGCGGCTGTCGTGCGAGAAACTCGCGCCGTTGATCGAACCGATCCAGAAGCCGAAGGGGCTCTCGTCGACCAGCTTGGTCTCGCCGCTCTCGACGTTCGTCAGGTGCAGGCTGCCCGCGCAGTCCAGCCACATGATGTGCTTCGAGTCCGGCGACCATCCCTGGCCCTGCTTGAACACGCCGCCCCCGCTGGAAACCTGGCGCGCTTCGCCTCGACCATCGGACTGGGTGATCCAGATCTCGTACTCACCCGTCTGATCGGAGAAGTAAGCGATCCAGCGACCGTCCGGGCTCCAAGACGGCGAACGTTCGCCGACGCCGCTGGTCGCGGTCAGGTTACGTGGCACGCCGTTCTCGGCAGGCAGCGTCCAGATGTCGCCGCGCGCTTCCACGACCGCGCGCTTCGCCGACGGCGAGAGATCCCAGCTCGAGATCATCTCGCTGGCGTCCTCCGTGCGCGGGCGCAGGTACGGACGTTCGCCCGGCACGATGACTTCGACCTTGGTCAGCTTCGAGAACTTGATGTTGTAGAGCATCAAGTCGGCGCCGAGCTGGAAGACGATCTCGCCCTGGCTGCGATAGCCCGGCCCGACCGAAGGCCAGCGAATGTCGTTGTCTTCGAAGAAGGTCAGCTGCTCGCGTTCCTTGGTGCGCGGGCTGTACTTCCAGATGTTGAGGCGGTTGTCTTCGCCCTGATCCGAAAGGTAGTACAGCGTGTTGCCGAACCACATCGGCTGGGTGTCGGTGCCTTCCCAGTCCGTGACCTTCTCCGCGGTGTTGTTCTCCAGGTCGAACAGCCAGATGTCGGTGGCGAGGCCGCCGCGGTAGCGCTTCCAGGTACGCGCGTCACGAGTGCGCGGCGTGTACGCAAGCCAGCGGCCGTCTTCCGAGACCGCCGAGACTGTGCCGTAGGGCACCGGCAGATCCTGCGGCAGGCCGCCGTTCTCGTTGACGGTGAAGACCGTCGACTGGCGACGCAGGCCGGCGTGACCGCTGCGGTAGAACAGCAGTTCGCCGCTCGGCAGCCAGTCACACAGCGTCTCGGTCGCCGGGTGATGCGTCACGCGATGCGCGATGCCGCCCTGGACCGAAATGGTGTAGAGGTCGTTGTTGCCCTCGTAGTTCCCGACGAACGCGATCGACTGGCCGTCCGGGCTGAAGCGCGGGAAGCGCTCCTGGCCGTCCGGGCTGGCCAGCGGCACGGCCGTCCCGCCCTCGCGGGAAACCAGCCACAGATCGTTGGCGTACGAGAAAACGATGTGGCTCTCGCTGACGTCGGGGTAGCGGAGCATGCCGGCCGGGACCGGATCGCCTTGAGGCGCCGGGGTGGCGGCAAGCAGGGCGGGCGCGAGCGCGCCCCACCCGAGGAGTGGGAGCAATGTCCTGGTCTTCATCTTGCAGGGGAAAGCGGTGGGGTCCGGCGGATGAATCGCCGGAACGGAGAGAGTTGGGCTGTTAACGCGCCAAATGCATCTTCGTTGATCGCTTTCTGAGCGGTGGAGGGGATTCCGAGCCGCCTGGCGATTGATAACTTGCGCCAATCGATCTGAGAGTTATTTGGGTTTGGCGGCAATCGGTCCGCCCGCCGACAATACGCCCATGAGTGACAAGATCGCCCTCCGTCTGAACCAGCTCCTCGCTGACTATTCGGTCTTCTACCAGAAGCTTCGGATCTACCACTGGACCGTCAAAGGCCCGATGTTCTTCCAGCTCCACGTGAAGTTCGAAGAGATGTACAATGCTGCAGCGCTGTCCGTCGACGAGATCGCCGAGCGGATCGTCGGCCTGGGCGCCCGCCCGCTGGGCCGCATGGCCGACTACGTCAGCACCTCCAGCCTCAGCGAAGCCGACAGCAGCCCGGAAGCCGCCGACATGGTCCGCAATCTGATCGCCGACCAGCGCAGTCTGGTGGCCGGCCTTCGCGAAGGCTCTGCCGAAGCGGCAGATGCCGACGACATCCTGACCGCCAACATGCTCGAAGAGATGGCGGACAACGAAGAGAAGTCGGCCTGGATGCTGCAGGCCTACCTCGGCTAGACCACGCGACGCCGCTTCGGTCCGAGCCGATTCAGGCTGAAGGCAAGCCAGCGCGCGGTTCCTCGCCTAGAATGGAAGGAACCGCGCGCTGCGCGCTTTCGAAGACATGAAGCGGTTCCTCTCGATCGTGCTCGGCGCGGGCTTCGGTGCCCTCGCAGGCGGCGCTCTGTTCACCGTGCTGGTGCCCCCCCTGGCCGGCACCATGCTGGCGGAACAGGTGGTGCTCGCCCAGTTCGGCGCTGCCGTCGTCGCCCTGCCCCTCGCGGCCCTGATGGCGCTCGGCAGCGCCCGTTCGCCCGAAGGCTCGCCGGCGCGCGAGCTCAGCGGCTTCGCGATCGGCTTCTGGATCGCCGCCATCCCGCTCTTTGGGGTGCTGATCAGCAGGCTCGGCGAGGGCCCGGTGCGCTGGGGCCTCCCGGCAGTGGCGCTGGCCCTCGGCGGCCTGGGCCTCACGCTGCTGTTTGGCCGGCGCCTGACCGCCCCCGGACCGGTGCGCGCGATGTCCGCCGCCGGCACCGCCGCCTTCCTGGCCGCCCTGTTCCTGGGGCCTGCGCCGAACTGGTTCGGCTGGAAGTCGCTGCCGCCGATCCCGCAGACCCTCCCGGCCGTCGCCGACCGCCCCACCGAGCAGGTGCCCGACGTGGTGCTGGTCTCGATCGACACCCTGCGCGCCGACGCCGTCGTCGGCCCCGAGGCCGCGGCCGTCCCCACCCTGGATGCACTGCGCGAGCGCGGCACCTGGGCGGCCTGGGCGCGCTCAAGCTCCAACTGCACCGTGCCGGGTCATACCGGCATGCTGTTCGGCATGGGTGCGCTCGAGCACCGGGTCACCGTCGTCTACGAGAACGTCCCGCCCGAGCCCACCACGATCGCCGAGGTCTACCGCGACCACGGCTACAGCACGCTCGCGCTGATCTCGAACTCGATCATGCTCGACGGCATGGGCTTCGAGCGCGGCTTCTTGGAATACGACGATTCGTTGCTCAAGGACAAGCCGAACGCCTCGGTGCTGCTGCAGGGAAGCGAGCAGTCGACTCTGGCCGGCCGTCTGCTGCCGCGCTGGATCTACCGCCGGCTGGTCTATTCCGGCATCTTCGCCCGGCCTTCGGGCAACGCGCTGCTGGCCCCGGAAGACGCCGAAGCCGGGCAGACCAATGCCCGCGCGCTGGCCTGGCTCGACACGCTGTACGCCCAGGAAGACCCCTTCTTCTTCTTCCTTCACTACATCGATCCGCACGCGCCTTACAGCGCACCAGAGGGTTTCCGCGGCCGCCACAGCACGCCGCAGACCCCGGCTCGATCGAAGGAGCGCTACCTCGAAGAGGTCGAGTTCTCGGATCACTGCCTCGGCGAGGTCGTGGCCCGTATGGAGGCCTCGGGCCGGCCGTACATCATCTGCGTCACCTCCGACCACGGCGAACACCTGGGCGAACACGACCTTTGGGGGCACACCAACTCGGCCTTTGAAGAGCTGATTCGCGTGCCTTTCGTGCTGGCCGGGCCGGGTGTGCCGCAGCAGGAGCTTCACGAGCCGCACGTGGCGGACATCGCGCCGACTTTGCTGCAGCTCTCGGGGCTCCCGGTTCCGCCGGATATGAGCGGCCTGGACCTGCTGGGCGACGAGGTGCCGGAGAACCGGCTGCACTTCGCCCGCGAGCGCAAATCGCTGGGCATCCAGCAAGGCCCGCACAAGTGGACCATCACCGATGCCCTCGGCATCCCCGAGGTCGATGAGATCGCGCTGCGGGGCGCCGGCTTCCTGCTCGACCAGGATCCGCGCGAACAGCAAGCGCTCAGCGCCGACGCGATGCCGGCCGGCTGGCTGGAATCGGTCCTGGCCACCTACGCCGCGGCCCCGGAGCCGATCTTCAACCCGTACACCGGGGCGCAGGTCCGCGCCGACCGCCTCGCCGCGCTGCGGCAGATGGGCTACGTCGACCCGCGCGACGAGGTCAAGCAGGCAGAGAAAACAGACGGCTAGCCCGCTGCGTTTCCGCCTTCGAGCAGCTCGAGCGCCCGTTCCGGCGGGCGCGCCACGACGGCCCGCTCGCCCATAAACAGCACCGGGCGCTCGAGCAGCTGGGGGTGCTCGCTGAGCGCCCGCAGCAGAGCCTCGCGATCCGCCGCCGCCAAATTCAGTTCGCTATACAACGATTCCTTCGTGCGAATCAGCACATGAGGGTCGCTGGCGCCCAGCGCGGCAAGCGCCGATTCGAGTTCGCTGACCGAGGGCGGGTCCTGCAGATACTCGCGCGACTCGTAGGCAAGGCCCGCTTCTTCGAGCAGGGCCAGCAGTCCGCGGCTCTTCGAACAGCGTGGATTGATCCAGGCAATCGGCTTGGTCATCGAAATTCTCGGCCAGGAATTCGGAATCAGTCCCGCATGAGGGGGATGCGGCTCTTCCAGGGGTAGGTTAATCTGGCGTCGACTCCGTGGCCCGCCCCCCTCCAAGGAACCTGGCGCCACATTCAGGAGCTTCGCATGAAGGACCCGAAGATCCACTGGCTGAACCTGCTCTTCATCGTCTCGATGCACCTCGGTGCGGTCGGCGGTGTTTTGTGGCTGGTCTTCCACTTCTCCTGGGCCACGCTTGGCCTGGCACTGGCCTGGTTTGTGCTGTCCGGCATGGGCATCACGATGGGCTACCACCGGTGCTTCTCGCACCGCGCTTTCTCCGCGACCAAACCGGTCCAGGCCGTCCTCGCCTTCTTTGGCGCGGCCGCGGTCCAGAACTCGGTTCTGAAGTGGTCCTCGGACCACCGCGTGCACCACGCCAAGGTCGACACCGAGAGCGATCCCTACAACATCAAGAAGGGCTTCTGGTGGGCGCACATCGGCTGGATCCTCCACGATCAGCCGGTCGAAGGCAGCATGCAGAACGTCGCGGACCTTGAACGCAACGGGCTGCTGCGCTTCCAGCACAAGTACTACTTCTTCTTTGTCGCCATTGCCGGCTTCCTGCTTCCGGCCGCGATCGCGGGCATGTGGGGCGACTTCCTCGGCGGCTTCCTGGTCGCCGGCTGCCTCCGCCTGGTCTTCCAGTGGCACGCGACCTTCTCGATCAACTCGGTCGCGCACATGATCGGCACC
>PAHY01000052.1 GCA_002705055.1 Planctomycetota bacterium | reverse complement strand
GACCATACCCAGCAACTCTGCCCTCGTTGGAAACACGATCTATGCACGCGGGCTCATCGAGGATCCCGTGCAACCCGGCGTAATCCGCACGCAGACCTCTCTGCACTGGATGACGATCCAGCCGTAATCTGGCTTTGCGACCAGCGGGTGCCGCAAGCCCCCGCGCACCTTGACTGACCACTCGCCAACCTCCTCAACGTCGACATCCACCTCGGCGGCGAGACCGAGTCCGCCGCGCTGGGCGCGGCGTTGCATGCGGCGACGATGGACACTGGACTTGCTCCGGCACAGTTGCTGCCGGAGCCAAGCGACAGCCGCGTGATCGCCGCGCACGCAGGGGATGTCACGAATCTGCAGCACGCCTTCCGCGCTTATGTAGCGATGGGCCAATCGCTATTCGACTGATCGACGCTGGAGCGCCCGCTCTCAGCAATCATGCCGACAAATCGCGTTGCCGCTATCGGAGATCGCGGTTAGCGTGGAAGCAGGCCATCGGCCAACCTCTTTCCCGATCCAGCCTGGCGATTGTTCTCGCCGCTTCATTCAACAATCTCTCATTCATGAAACAACTTCTATCTCTCGGCATCGCCGCCTTGGCACTAGCCCCCCCCATTGTTTCGCAAAACCCAGGCCAGACTCTGGTGGTCAACCCAACCGGAAGCGGGCCTTACACGACCATCACAGCAGCGGCTGCTGCAGCCCAACCGGGGGACATCATCCTGGTGGACGCCATGCCAAGCCCAGATTGGGCCTATTCTGAAAACCACCTTGGTGGCACGGAACAGTTCCCGATTTCGATTGCACACGGAGTCACGCTTCGCGGCAATACGCTTTCCGGCACAGTCATGATTTGGAGCACGGCGGCAACCTCGCCCAGCGCTCTGATTGAACTCAAGGGCTCCTCCTCCGCCAATGTGGTGACCAGAATCGAAGATCTCACGATCATCGGCGCAAAGCGCGGAATTCGATTAGATAGTGGTTCATTCAATGAGTTCAGTGGCATCATTGCGCGCTGCGATTTTGGTCGAAACCGAATTGCGGTTGATGACCAGCATGGCTCTGAGGCGCTGGCTAGCCTCGCGATTCGCGACTGTCGCATCGGGAGCGAGTTGCCAGCATTTCTTCCTCCGCTGCCACCAGGAGTCAGCCCTGTCCTTCGCCCTTCAGAAGTCGGAATTAGACTGAAGGTTGATGAGGCGATCGGAGCGACGGGCTCTCCGCCCCAGCTTGAGGTTGAGATCAAGAACCTGACGACTCACGGCAACTTCTCGCATGTCGGAACCGCCGGGATGAGCAGCTTCCCCCCAACTGCACAGGGCGGAGCGTTCTCATCCGCATACTTCACGCGCTTGATCGAATGCGCGGCAACAGGGCTTGGTGCGTATCAAGAGCATGGTGCGACCGGCTTGAATGCGATTCCCGAAGTTCGCGTTTCCGTCATCGGCGGCGCCCTTGAAGGCAAGGCCACCAGCGTCAACCCCGATCACGGCTGGGATGTAGGCATCTATGCTGTCTCAGATTCCGATGGCGCCTGGAAGGACTTTGTGTCTGGCGTCAGCATCGATATCGCAGGAACGACCATCGATGGATTCCGACACTTCGGGCTCTATGGACGGAGTTGGGATTGGTCGCGCGTCGCATTCGACATCTCCGGAAACACGTCAGTTCGCGAGATCGGCAGGCAAGCGGCTGTGCAGGGAACGCCGGACGTTCTTCACAGCGGCGCCTTACTTGAAACCAAGCGCGGCTATGTAAACCTAGCTGCCTCAAACGCCAACTTCAGCGACAACACGCATTCTGGCATCGTGCTCGTGGCGGAAGAGTCCCCCCAAGCCGATGACATCAAGTTTCCCGCTGGAAATCGCATCGACCTTCATGGGTGCGAACTCCATCAGAACGGCCGAAGTGGAATCGAAATGCGGCCTGTTGAAGGAGGGTCTGGGATTGTTGGAGGCACATGGCACTTCGTGAATTTCGAAAAATCCCTCCTCCACTCTCCTTCCACCAGCTTCAGTGTCGATTATGGACAGGGCGTCATCGACGCGTGCTCGATCTCCAATAACGGCGAGCACGGGATTTTTGTTCTCGCCCCTGTTTCTGGATTGACCGTGAGCACTCGCGCGACCAACACCATCATCTGGAATAATGCGGGCTCTGGATTCGAAGCAGATTTCCGCAATCTCTCCGAAGCCGCGGCTCCAACGATTCTCTTTCCCATGGAGCATTGCACGGTCGCTGGCAATCAGACGTGGAGCTACCGCGTCCAACGTGCGACTGCAGCAGGTGGCAGCGGCCTCGAACCAAATCCGTTCTATTGGGAGAACTCCACGACTGGAGAGGTCGTGCGCACAGCGCTATACAACACGATCTTTGAGATGCAATCGCCGACAACCCCAGACTTCAATGACGACACTTGGGATATCCTCAAGTTTGATCACGATCAGTTGAATCCAGTTGCGGCCACTGAAATTGGAGTCTCGTCGTTGCGCTACAAGAGTACGATCGCACAAGGAAACTTCGGCGACTTCTATTCAACCCAGGACGCGACCCCGTTCGCGGACGCCTCAGACTGGACCACACTCGACGCGACGCGCTTCTATCTCGCATCCGTTGCGAATCCGAGCTTTGACCTCACTCGACCTGTCCTCACCCCGATCGCCGGGAATGAGACGGATTCGGACCATGGAGGTGATAGTCGCCCTTCTGAGCAAGCAGGCGATAGGGATAAGGGGGCCGAGCAATATCCATGATACGATCGTCCCACTTCATTCTGGTTCTCCTCAGTTTGGCGATGACGCAACGTGGCCTTGCCGCGCAACATGACCTAGAGCCAGAGATCATTGTGAAGGAGGTCATTCTTCCGGTCGCAAACGCAGACTGGGAGACTCACTGGTTCGGGTATCAGAGCGTTGTGGACCCCTCGTCTCTATCTACGTCGGCACTCGTTGGCCGACGTTATCTGAGCTCCCACCAGGGTTGGGCCAGCAATGCGCTTTGGGGACTTCGTGATCGAAGCCGGTCGACGCTGTCTGAGAACCCTGAACCAGACTTTGTAGGATTAGGCTATTACCCGACCCTCGCGTTGGTCGGTACGCCTCATGGCACCGAGTTGTGGACCTTGACGAGAGATGCGGCACCTAATCTGGCTGTATTTGACGTCGAAACTACCACGTTCGTCAGAGAGCTGGATGTGCACGACCTGCCTGGGCATCAGGAAAGCTCGATTTGGCATCTGCGGTATGCAGGCGACCTCAACGGTGACGGCTGGGGCGATGTCTTCATGGCTTGCCAGAGCTTGGGGGAGTCCAACAGTTTCTATTTGTGTGTCGATGGAAAGTCGGGTGCCGCACATTGGGTATACGAGACCGGACGGACGAATGCGGACCCGCTTCCTACGATTCAGCTAGTACCCGGCTTGCCGCCGGACTTAGATTCTGATGGTGTCCCCGATTTCCTGGTCCGCGATTTCTTCGTTCACAACGGAACGACTCTTCGCACAGAAGTCATGGCAATATCAGGCGCGTCCGGCACACTCATTTGGGATCACCATCTTGACTGGGTGCCCTACTTGCCTGAGATTACCGTGACGCATGACCTCAATGGCGATGGAGTCAGCGATGTCCTGATTCATGGCGGGTCCAGCACAACCCCGCTCCCCCACGCGGAGGCGAGGAGCGGGCAAGATGGCAGCCTGATTTGGGAATCAGACTTTGCAGGTGTCGAGGCCGCACTCGCCCCGGACACCGTACTCGCAGCGAGTACACGAACGATCGTCAATCCCGCGCCAGATGGAGGCGGACTCAGAATTGCGATGAGCGTGCGGACCATCTCTGCTGCAACTGGCTTAGATTCCGCGCAGGTCGCATTTGTCGATGCAAGCAACGGGGCATACCTGAGCCACACTACGCCCCCGACCTCATTGAAGCCGTTTCATCACGAGCCTTTCTCACAGGACTGGATCCCAAGCAACTTTCCTGCGGGAGATTACGATGGCGACGGCCTGCATGAGACGATGGAAGTGGTGAACCTTTATTCAGAAGACACCTCGGCCTCGCCTGACATTCCAGGAGCCCTCGTGATCTTCGGACAGCGCACTCTCTATGGCTCCGGAACGGTCACTTCAGGCAGCGCGATGGATCTGCAGATCCGCATCCCGACGATGCCCCTCCAGTCGTTCCAGTTGCTCGCTAGCACCAAGTTGAGTCAGCGGCTCAGCCCTAGTCTCTATGTCCACGGAGGCATGCCTACGCTGCTCGGCCACAGCCTGCTTCTGTCGCGCACCGCATCACACCCCACCTTGAGCGGGACGCTCGACATTCTGGGAGCGGCAGACCTCACCGTTCAGATCCCGTCCGCGTCAGCTCTCATCGGCTCGACCATCTATTCGCGAGCCGCGATTCTGGACCCTGTGTATCCCGGCGAGGTGATGACCCAATCGACGATTCTCGCGACTCAGGTGCGCTAGTGCTCACGACTCGTTAACGCGCCGTCCAAACTTCAGGAGGCGCAGACGGGCCGAACCGCCGATCGAAGCCTCGCCAGGTGAACTGCACGGCATACGCAGCCACCCATGCGGGCGACTGGAAGATGAACGGAAAGCTGAGCAGCGCACCCGAGATTCCGTGCTCCGGCCAACCGCAAAGCACGAACAAGAAAACTGCCGAAAGCGGTGCCCAGTAGGACTGGACGTACAACCCCCGTCGGTAGGTGTGACCTTCCCCCGGTTTGATGGACACCAGAGATCCGGTCAGAATGACCGAGGAGTCCCCTGTGTCCAGACGACCCCGACGTACTTTCACCCCCGAGCAGAAAGCCGAGGCCGTTCGCCTCGTGCATGAGACGGGTAATCTCAGCCAGGTCGCGCGCGACCTGGATCTCGGCCGCTCGAGCCTTGTCGAGTGGGTACGGCAAGCTGAGATCGATGCCGGCGATGGCCCAGCTGGCGCACTGACGACCGAAGAGCGCAAAGAGCTCGCCCGACTCAAGCGTGAGAATCGCACGCTCCGCATGGAGCGAGACTTCCTAAAAAAGGCCGCCGCCTTCTTCGCCAAGGAGACCGATCAGCCTTCGAGCTGATCGAAGCGGAGAGGCGACGCTTCCCAGTCCGACTGATGTGCCGGGTCCTGGGAGTGTCTCCAAGTGGCTTCTACGCCTGGCGGGAGCGCCCGCCGAGCCAGCGCCGAGTTGCAGACATCCGGCTGACACGAGAGATCCGCGTGATCTTCCGCGAGGGTCGTGGAGTCTGTGGAAGTCCGCGAGTCTTTGAAGAGATGAGGGCTCGTGGCTATCGCCTCGGCCGCAAGCGCGTCGAGCGCTTGATGCGCGCAGAGGGCCTCAAAGCCATGCTTCCGAAGCGTTTCCGCAGGACGACGGAGGCTGCACATGACCTTCCCGTCGCCGAGAATCAGCTCGACCGACGCTTCGATGTCGGTCAGCGTGATCAGGTCTGGTCGACCGACATCACTTACGTGCGCACGCATGAAGGCTGGCTCTACCTCGCGGTCGTGATGGACCTCTGGTCGCGCCGCATCATCGGCTGGTCGATGGCGCCGCACATGCGTACCGAGCTGGTCGACGGAGCGCTGTCGATGGCGCTTGGCAATCGGCGTCCAAGGAGCGGTGTGCTGCATCACTCGGACCGCGGCAGCCAGTACGCGAGCTTTGCGTACCAGCGCAAGCTGCAGGAGGCTGGCATGCAGTGCAGCATGAGTCGACGCGGCGAGTGCTACGACAATGCCGTGGTCGAAAGCTTCTTCGGTACGCTCAAACGCGAGCTGGTGTACCGACACTCGTGGCCGACTCGACAATGCGCTCGAAGAGCGATCCACGAGTACATCGAAGTCTTCTACAATCGTCGAAGACGACACTCCTATCTGGGCTATGTGAGCCCGGCAGAGTTTGAAAAACAATCCCTTGCTGCGGAAGCAGCGTAAACCCGGTGTCCATCAAACCGGGGGAAGGTCAGGTGTGGCGTGAGAGCCGGAAGACCAGCACCGACGCCGCGCCGCACCACAGGATCTTGACCACGGCACGTGATAGTGGGTCCTGCTGGGCATACCCCAAGCCGATCAGCAGGCCCGGAATGAGGGCGACCAACCAAGGAATCCACTCCTTGCCGGATGGCCATGAACCATGCGCTCCTGATCCAGCGACCGCATCGCTCGCTCGGTAGGCGCGGCGCAACACAAGATGAGTGGCGAGGGCTGCGACGTGTGCCAGCGCGGCGCCAAGCGGCGTCGTCATGTTGCCAGGAAACGCGCCTTGAATCCCCCAGTAGATGAGATCAAATCCGCTGATGCCGATGAGCCCAGCGGCGCCCACGCCCTTGACCAGACCCGCAAAAGCCAGCGTGCATGGAGTCCACAGCAGGATCCACAACGGATGGCGCGCATAGACAGCGCGCGAGAATCGGTAGATGACCGTCAGAGTCGCCGCGCCGATCACCGACAGGGCGACGGCCAACCAAAGCAACGCGGAGACGGTATGTAAATCCCAGCTCTGCTGCTCCAGTCCGTCTGAGCGCAGCATGCTCCACCCCACGGTCGCGATGGCCCACAACACTCCTAGCCACATCGCGAGGCGCGCGACTTGAGCATCGGGAGCAGCCGGCCTGGTCACCACGCCACTCTAGCCCACGCACGTGACGCGCCGCACCTTACTCCGCGTCGCTCAACCACTCGACCACGGCGTCGGCCATGAGTGGAGCGGCGTCGTCGCTGAAGACGTGATCGGCGCCTTCCAGAATGACCAGCTCGGTGTCGGCGCCGAGCGCGGCCATGCGGTCGGATTCTTCGGCCGGCACGACGGTGTCGGCATCGCCATGCACCAGCAGCCAGGGCACTTGCACCTGGTTGGCGAGGCGCTCGACGGAACCGATGGTCTCCATGTCGTCGAGGAAGGCCTGCGACAGCGGGCACTTCGGCTTATCCCACATGAAACCCTCGCCGGGCACGACGTCGCCGAACTTGCGCTGCGCGAAGGCGTGCGTGTCGACCATGCCGCCCAGAGAGATCAGCATCTCGATGCGGCTGTCGATGAAGGCGCGCTGCACGCCGACGACCGCCCCCATTGAGTGGCCGGCGTAGGCGACGGCCCAGTCGCGATCACTCGCGGCGATGGCGTCGAGCACGGCGCCCAGGTCGCTGACTTCCTTCGTCGGGCAGGAGTCGCGGAAGTCGCCTTCTGAATCGCCGTTGCCGGAGAAGCTGAACCGTAAGCTGGCGAAGCCGGCCGCGTTCAGCGCGTCGGACAGCGTGGTCGCCCACGCGCGGTCCTTGTTGGCCGTCACGCCGTGACCGATGACCACGATCTGCTCGCCGCCGCCCTCGCCTTCGGCGAAGGCATAGTCAAGCAACTCACCCTGCGGGTTGCGAATCTCGCCGAACATCGTGCTAGCTGAACTGAATGACGGAGCGGATGCCGTCCTGCTCGTGCATCAGATCGAAGCCCTTGTTGACCTCGTCCAGCGTGATGCGGTGTGAGATGAAGCCGTCCAGCTCGAGCTCGCCCTTCATGTACATGTCGACCAGCTGCGGCACGTGGGTGCGCCCCTTGGCGCCGCCGAAGCTGCCCCCCTGCACCTTGCGGCCGGTGATCAGGAAGCGCGGCGTGATCTTCATCTGCTCGCCCTTGCCGGCCACGCCGAGGACCGTGCACAGGCCCCAGCCGATGCGCGCCGACTCGACCGCTTGATCCATCACGCTCGTGATGCCCGTTGCCTCGAAGGTGTAGTCCGCGCCCTGGCCGTCGGTGCGCTCGACGATCTGGTCGACGATGTCGTCGCCACCCGCCAGCACCTCGGTGGCGCCGAACTGCATCGCCAGCTCGCGGCGCACCGGGCTGGGGTCGACCACCATGATGTGCTCGGCGCCCTTCAGCTTGGCGCCGACGACGGCCCCCAGGCCGACCATGCCGGCGCCGAACACCGCCACCGAGGAACCGGCCTCGACGTCGGCCTTCCAGAGCGCCGCGGCGATGCCGGTGGTGGCGCCGCAGGCCAGCAGGCAGATCGCGTCGAAGCTGGCCTCCGGGTCGACCTTGGCCAGCGCGATCTCGGGCATGACGGTGTACTCGGCGAAGGTGCTGGTGCCCATGAAGTGGCGCAGCTCGCCTTTCTCGCGCGAGAAGCGGGTGGTGCCGTCGGGCAACAGGCCCTGCCCCTGCATCGCCCGGATCGCGGTGCAGATGTTGGTCTTGCCGCTGCGGCAGTTGACGCACTCGCCGCACTCCGGCGAGAACAGGCAGACCACGTGGTCGCCCTTCTTCAGGCTGGTCACGCCCTCGCCGACCTCCTCGACGATGCCCGCGCCCTCGTGGCCGAGCACGCAGTCGCAATAGCCGCTCGGGTCCACCCCGCTGGCCGTGTAGAGGTCGGTGTGGCAGACGCCACAGGCCATCACCTTGACCAGGACCTCCCCGGCCTTGGGCGGCGCGAGGTCCACATCCTGGACGACGAGGGGCTGGGCGAATTCTTCGAGGACGGCGGCGCGGACTTTCATGGTTCAGGGGGTCAGGCCAGATCCTAGCGACGCTTCCAGGCTCTGGGGCGCAGCTAGAATCCTGATTCGCCGGACCGGGGCCTCCCCTCCTGAGCCGGCGCGGCCGCGCGCGTCTCCCCCGCCGGCCAGCCGCATGATCACCATCCTTCGCAACGCGGATCTGTACATCCCGGAATCCGTCGGTCAGCAGTCGCTGCTCGTGGGTGGAGGCCGCGTTTTGTGGATGGGCGACGACTTGCCCGCGCTCGACCCGATGCTCATCGAGGAGGAGATCGATCTCCAGGGAGCGCGCGTCATCCCCGGCTTGGTGGACGGTCACGCGCATACCACCGGCGGCGGCGGCGAAGACGGAGCCGAGACGCGCGTCCCGGCGCCGGCGCTGTCGAGCTTCACGCGCGCCGGCGTGACGAGCGTGATCGGTCTGCTTGGCACGGACAGCGAGACTCGCAGCATGGCCGAACTGCTGGCCGAGACGCGCGCGCTGCGCGCCGGTGGCTTGAACGCCTGGTGTTACACCGGCGGCTATCACCTGCCCGGCTGCACCTTGACCGGCAGCTTCCGCGGCGACCTGGTGCACCTCGACAGCGTGATCGGCATCGGCGAGCTGGCGATCTCGGACTTCCGCAGCAGCCAGCCCACGCTGGACGAGCTGCTGCGCGTGGCTTCGGAAGCGCAAGTCGGCGGCATGATCGCCGGCAAGGCGGGCGTGCTGCATCTGCACCTCGGCGACGGCGAGCGCGGCCTCGAGCTAGTGCGTCAGGCGCTGGGCCAGAGCGAGCTGCCGCCGCGCGTCTTCCACCCGACGCACGTCAACCGCCAGCCAGCCCTCTTCGAGGAAGCGCTCGAACTCGCGGGCTACGGCTGCGCGATCGACGTCACCTGCTTCCCGGTCGACGACGACGACCCCGCCATCGACGCGGCCGAAGCGGTACAGCGCTACCTGGCGACGGACCTCGACCCGAGCCTGCTCACCCTCAGCTCGGACAGCGGCGGCTGCCTGCCGACCTTTGATGAGCAGGGTCAGATGACGCACATGGGCGTCGCGACCTCGATGACGATGGCCGACGTCCTCGCTCGACTGCTGCAGGGGCCGCTGCCCCTGGAGCAGTTCCTGCCTGCCTTCACGTCGAACCCGGCCCGGCTGCTGAAGCTGGCGGGTCGCGGCAAACTGAAGACCGGCGGCCCCGCGGACCTTGTGGTACTGGGCCCGGACGGCCTACCGCGAGACGTCCTGGTGAATGGAAGCTGGCACCTGCGCGATGGTCAATCGCTGCGCCGCGGACCCTTCGAGAACTGAAACGACCTCCCCTCATGGCACGTGGATTCCTGATTCCCATCGGCGGCGCCGAAGAGAAGCTTCGCGACGCGAAGATTCTGCGCCGCTTTGCGTCGATCGCTGGCGGCGAAGACGCGCGGCTCGTGATCATTCCCACCGCGTCGCGGCTGGATGACACGGCGCAGCGCTACGAAGAGATCTTCCGCGAGTTCGGCGTGCAGACCGTCGACTCGCTCAACTTCGTCGAGCGCGCTGACTGCCAGCGCGAAGACTGGTTGGAGATCCTGCGCCGCGCGACCGGTGTCTTCATGACCGGCGGCAACCAGCTGCGCCTGTCCACCACCATCGGCGGTAGCCCGGTGGCGGACCTCCTGCGCGAGCGGCACCGCGAAGAGAGCCTGCACGTCGCGGGCACTTCGGCGGGCGCGTCCTTCATGGCGGAGCACATGATCGCCGGCGGCGAGGAAGGCTCGACGCCGCGCAGCGACATGGTCACGCTCGTGCCGGGCCTCGGCCTGACGCACAGCATGATCGTCGACCAGCACTTTCGTCAGCGGGATCGCCTGGGTCGTCTGTTGACGTCGATCTCCTACAACCCACGTCCGATCGGCATTGGCCTGGACGAGGACACCGCGGCCTTCATGTCGCCCGATCGCACCATCGAGGTCGTCGGCAGCGGCGCGATCACGGTGGTCGACCCCTCCGACATGGAGTTCTCGTCGATGGACTCGGCGCGGCCGCACGACCCGGTGAGCCTGATCAACATTCGCCTGCACGTGCTCGTCGACGGCGGCACCTTTGACCTCGAGACCCGCGTGGCGCGCGCCGCGGCGCAGCCCAGCCCCACCCCCTGACATGAAGATCGTCGATCGTTCGGTTTATCTCGGCCCCTCGCTCTATGCGTTGTTCCCGGTCATCCGGCTGACGGTGCAGCTGGGCGAGCTCGAGGAGTGGTCCTCGACGCGACTCGGCCCGGAGTTCTATGAGGGCCTGATCGAAGCGCTGCCCAGCCTGGATCAGCACGGCTGTTCCTACGGCGAGCCCGGTGGCTTCCTTCGCCGCCTGCGCGAAGATGAAGGCACCTGGATGGGTCACATCCTCGAGCACGTCGCGATCGAGCTGCAGAACATCGCCGGCGGCAGCGTAACCTTCGGCAAGACGCGCGGCACCGGCGTCGAAGGCGAGTACGACGTGGTCTTCCAGTATGAACAGGAGGATGTCGGCATGAGCGCTGCTTACCTGGCGCTGGATCTGCTGATGCACCTGCTGCCGGAAGAGCGCACGCCGGACGAGTGGCGCGGCAAGGAGTTCGACTGGGAAGAAGAGCGCGACTCCTTCATTCGCGCCGCGCAGCGCCGGGCGCTGGGCCCGAGTACCGCCAGCCTGGTGCGCGCCGCCGAAGAGCGTGACATCCCGTGGCTGCGGCTGAACCGCTACAGCCTGGTGCAGTTCGGTCACGGCAAGTACGGCCGCCGGATTCAGGCGACCGTCACCAGCGAGACGCGCCACATCGCCGTGGAGATCGCGTCCGACAAAGAAGAGACCAACAAGCTGCTGGGCGACCTGGGCCTGCCCGTCGCGCACCAGCGCATGGTCTACAGCGAGCGCGAGGCCGCGCGCGCCGCCGAGCGCATCGGCTTCCCGGTGGTGGTGAAGCCGCTGAACGCGAACCACGGCCGCGGGGTGTCCATCGGCCTGACGGACAGCGACCAGGTGCGCACCGCCTTCAGCCACGCGCGCGAGCACAGCCGCACCGTGCTGGTGGAGAGCTACATCTCTGGTTTGGACCACCGCATGTTGGTGGTCGACGGCGAGCTGGTCGCGGCCACCCGCCGGGTGCCTGGCCACGTGGTCGGCGACGGCAAGAGCACGATCGAAGAGCTGGTCGAGATCGTCAACCAGGATCCGCGTCGTGGTATCGGTCACGAGAAGGTGCTGACGCGCCTCGAGTTTGATCACCAGGCCTTGCGTCTGCTCGAAGACCTGGGCTACACGCCGGCGTCGGTGCCGCCGGAGGGCGAGGTGGTTTACCTGCGCTCGACCGGCAACCTCTCGACCGGCGGCACCGCGGTGGATGTCACCGACATCGTCCACCCGGACAACCGCGAGATGGCGATCCGCGCCGCCAAGGCGATTGGCCTGGATGTGGCAGGGGTCGACTTCCTGACGACCGACATCTCGGAGCCCTTCCACGTGACCGGCGGCGCGATCTGCGAAGTCAACGCGGCGCCGGGCTTCCGCATGCACGTCGCCCCCAGCGAGGGCACCCCGCGCGACGTGGCGGGGCCGGTGCTCGACATGCTGTTCCCGCCGGGTGAGCCGACGCGCATCCCGATCGCCTCGGTGACCGGCACCAACGGCAAGACCACGACGGTGCGCATGACCGCGCACATTCACAAGATGTCCGGCCGCCACGTCGGCCTGGCGACGACCGACGCGGTCTACATCGACGGTCACAAGACGGTCGAAGGCGACATGACCGGACCGCAGGCCGCGCGCATGGTGCTGCGCGACCCCACCGTGGACGTCGCGGTGCTCGAAACCGCGCGCGGCGGCATGCTGCGGCGCGGCATCGGCTACCGGCGCTGCAATGTGGGCGCGGTGCTCAATGTGCAGTCCGACCACCTTGGGCTGAAGGGCATCGACACCCTCGATGACCTGGCTGAGGTCAAGCGCATCGTGGTCGAGATCGCCAAGGACACGGCGGTGCTCAACGCCGACGACGAACGCTGCCTGCAGATGGCTGACTACTCCAAGGCCAAGCACGTTTTCTACGTGACGATGAACTCGCAGCACCCGCTGGTGCGCGAGCACATCCTGGCCGGCGGGCGCGCAATCGTGCTCGAGTCGGGCATGGGCGGCGACATGATCACGCTGTACGACAACGGCGCGCACATCCCGCTGCTGTGGACGCACCTGATTCCGGCCACGCTCGACGGGAAGGCCGCGCACAACGTCCAGAACGCCATGTTCGCGGCGGCCATCTGCTACAGCATGGACGTCAAGCTCGATGAAATCCGGCTGGGCCTGCGGACCTTCGACATGACTTACTTCCAGGCGCCGGGCCGGATGAACGTCTGCGATGACCACCCCTTCAAGGTCATCCTCGACTACGGCCACAACCCCGCCGCAGTCAAGGCGATGGTCGCGCTGACCGACCGCCTCGAGCCGAACGGCAAGCGCATCGTGGTCGTGGCTGCGCCGGGCGATCGCCGCGATCAGGACATCACCGAGATCGCCACACTGGTGGCGGGTCATTTTGATCACTACATCTGCCGCCGCGATGATCACACGCGCGGCCGCGATGGCGACGAGGTGCCGCGCATGCAGCGCCAGGCCCTGCTCGACGCCGGCGTGCCGGAGGATCAGATCGAGGTGATCCCCGACGAGGTCGAGTCGATTGATCGCGCGCTACAGCTGGCCGAGGCCGGCGATCTGTTGCTGATCTTCGGCGACAACATCTCGCGCAGCTGGGGCCAGATCACCGGCTTCCAGTCAAGCGGGGAGGGCGCGCCCACCGAGGCCCCCAAGTCGATCACGCAGCTGCCGCCGCAAGAAGTGCCCGAGGCCGCCTATGGCCGCGGCGATGAGCTGATTCGCGATGAGCGCGGCGTGCGCCTAGCTCGCCCGCAAGAGATCTCCGACTGATGGAACTGCTCGACTCGCGTCGCCTTCCCGGAGCCAACATTCTGTGGGAGCGCCCGGGCGCGGTGGTCGACGTGACCGCCCGCCCCGAGCTTCTCCCCGGCCTGGTCGAGGCGTGGAAGCTGGCGGCGCGGGCGCGCCTGGACGCGGTCGGCTGGACCGACCAGGACACGATGGTGCGGCTGTCGCGCGACGGCGCGAGCCTCGCCATCAGCGCGCCGCTCGACGCGCTTTACGCGGCGACGGAGGTCAACGAGAGCGCCTGGGCGGCGGCCTGCGCCGCGGTGCAGGGCGAGGCTGCCCCCGACCTCGAATCGGAGGCGCAAGCCCTGCGCAAGGAGATCGGCGAAGAGCGCAATCCTCCGCTGCTGCGGCTGCGCAAGGACGCGCACGCGCACGGGGTCGCCTTTCTCTCCGACGACGACCATGCTTCGATCGGGCTGGGCACCGGCTCCCAGACCTGGCCGGTCAACGCGCTGCCGCGCCCGGTCGATATCGACTGGTCGAGGGTCCACGACATCCCCTGCGCGCTGATCACCGGCACCAACGGCAAGACGACGACGGGCCGACTGGTGGCGGCGGTCGCCACGGCGGCGGGCAAAGTGCCGGGCACCTCCTCCACCGACGGCGTGCGCGTGGGCGACGAACTCGTCGACTCCGGGGACTGGTCCGGCCCGGGCGGCGCGCGCCTGGTACTGCGCCACCCGAAGACCGAAGTCGGCATCCTCGAAACGGCGCGCGGCGGCATGCTGCGCCGCGGCCTGGCCGTCGAACGCTGCGAGGTCGCGGCGGTGCTCAACGTCGGTGATGACCATCTCGGCGAGTGGGGCGTGGGCAGCCTGGCTGGCCTGGCGGAAGGCAAGTTCACGGTCACGCGCGCCGCCGACACGGTCGTGCTCAACGCCGACGACGAACACGTGGCCGCGCGGGGCGATGCCCTGGCCAAGCCGGTGGTTTGGTTCAGCCTGTCGCCTGATTCGCCGCGCGTGCAGAAACACCTGGCCGCGGGCGGCAGCGCCGCGCTGCTCGAAGGCGATCAGCTGATCTTCCGCGACGGAACGCAGACCGAGCCGATCCTGCCGGTGCAGGATGTTCCCGTGACGATGGGCGGCGCCGCGCGCTACAACATCGCCAACGCGCTGGCCGCGGCCGCGATCGCGCGCCAGCTCGGCTTTTCCCTGGAGCACATCCGCGCCGGCCTGCGCGGCTTCCAGAACAGCGTGGACGACAACCCCGGCCGGCTGAATCGCTTCGAGCTCGGCGGCCTGACAGCCATCGTCGACTACGCTCACAATCCGCATGGCTTCGACGCGGTCTTCGCGCTCATGCAGCAGCTGCCGGCGGCGCGCAAAGCGGTGCTGATCGGCCAGGCCGGCGACCGCGAGGACGAGTCGATCCGCGCGCTCGCCCGCAGCACCTGGGAAGCCTCGCCCGATCTGATTGTCATCAAGGAGATGCACAACTACCTGCGCGGTCGCGAGCCGGGCGAGGTCCCGGGCATCATCGAAGACGAGCTGCGCCGAGCCGGTGCGCAGGAGGGCAACTTCAGTCACGCGGCCACCGAACTCGACGCTGTCCGCGACGCCTTCCGCTGGGCGCAGCCCGGCGACCTGCTGATGCTGCTCTGCCAGGACGAACGCGCCCGCGTGCTCGAGTGGATCGCCGCGCTGCAGGCCGCCCACTGGCAGCCTGGCGACGCGCTACCGCCGCTCTAGACCGGCTTGACCGGCATCCAGATCTCGGAAATCAGATCTTCCGGCTTCGTCTTGCGCGGGTCGTTGACGTAGATCTCCAGCGCCGGCGGATCGGCGAAGCAATACTGCTGGCCGTCGATCGGACCGGACTCGATGCGCCCGACCAGCAAGGCGTAGGCCTGCTGAAACTCCTCATACGGACCTTTGTGGGTGTAAACCGCAAAGGTCGCGCCGGGCTGATCCCGCGTCTCGACCGGTGGCTTCACCTTGGTGCCCGGCTTGACCACCATGCAGGCCTCGTAGCGGCACTGGTTCTCGTCGGTGACCTGCGGGTCGTCGTAGGCCAGGCCGTAGAGTTCGGGCTTCTTGCCAAACAGCATCTTCTTCCAGCCCCACTTCATCAGGCTCTGCCAGGCATCCTTGGCGCCGATGTAGGGGCCGACATGGCGGACGAAGGCGATGTGTTCGGTGGGACGGGTTTCGATTCGGACGGGGACGTCGGACATGGTCGGGAGAGGAGCTTTGCGGATCTCACGCTGCTCGGTGCGGAACACCGAGGGCGAAGCGTCGAAGTGCGCCTGAAAGGCGCGGGTGAATGCTTCGTGACTGCCGTAGCCTGCCGCGATCGCGATCGGCAGGATCTCGTCCTGCGTGTGGACCAGCTGCCCCGCCGCGCGCTCAAGGCGCAGCCGACGCAGCTGCTGGCGCACCGTCTCGCCGGTGGCCGCGCGGAACAGCCGATGAAAGTGGAAGCTCGAGTAGCAGGCCGCCGCAGCGAGCTCGTCGAGTGATACATCCTCGTCCAAGCGCTGCTCCAGCAGGCGCTGCGCGCGGGCGATGCGCGTCAGCCACTCCGGCGGGTCCTGCTCGGTCATGGCCCCAGTATGGCGCGCGACGGAGGCGCCGCTTGATCCTGCTTGCGGACTCCGGATCGCGCGAGAACGGGCGAGGAAGACGAGCTCCCGCACGAAATCGGATTCGAATCGTCAGAATCGAATTGTGTTCTAGGAAAAACTGCGACAAGATCGAGAGTGGTCGGAGGCCTTGCTTTCGACCCCTCCTCCCCAGGAGTGCGACTCGACCCCATCGCGTCGCCTTTCCGTTCGTTCCTTTTCGTTCCGGCCGTCCTGCGTCCCGCGCGCGACCGCCGCAGTCTCCGTCCTTTCATGACCACGATTCAAGCCAGCTTCGGCACGCTTTATCTTGGCTCGTCCCATTGGGTCGAGGTTGAGATCGCCCCCGGCGTCGACTTCCGCGTGGAGCACTGCACCGAAATGATGCAGCTGCTTGAGCCCCAGCTTCAGGCTCCGTACGTGGTCCTCGGACATTGCCGCCATCCGCACAGCATGGATGAGGACGCCATGGCGCAGGTCTTTCATATGCCTGGCTGCGCCGCGATCGGGGTGGCGCTCTACCCCACCGGCGAGCCCGAACTCTGCCGCGCCCTCGAGACGATGGCCCAGGTGCAGCAGGCATCCTTCCGGACTTTCCAGGCGTTGGAGCTCGCCAAGTCGTGGCTGGAGCGCGAGCTGAGCGAGGCGCGCGGCAACGGCATGCGCCGCGCCCTGGATCTGGGCGAGGCCAGCGAAGAAGCCGCGCCTTAGCGCTTGCGCGGCAACAGCAGCAGCACAGCAGCGACCGTGCCGAGGATCAGCTCGGTCAGAGGCCGCCATTCGACCTCGGCCCAGGGCTTCTTGATCAGGCATTCATAGCCGAACCAGCCGACCACGAAGGCGAGCGCGGTGCCGCCGATCAGATAGCCCGCCCGCGGCCGATGTGCGCGCACCAGCGCAGCCCCCAGCAACATGATCGAGCCGTCCACGACTCCAAACCAGAAGGCCGGCCAGCCCTCGGGGCCGCTCACCTTGCGATAGACCCCGCTGATCACCACCAGCGCGCCGAAGGTGGTGAGGACACGGAGTCGGGAGGGGAGTTTCATTCCGAGGTCTCCGGGACAACGAGCAGGGGACGGCCCCGTTCACGTTCCAGCGCCGACGCAGCCAAGGCGAACTCGGCGCGCAGCTGCAGCATCGTACGCTCGACGCGCAGTCGATCGGCCCGCGCGCGCAGCACGTCCATCTGAGTCGCGGCGCCGATCTGCCGAGCCTCTTCGACGCTCTGCTCGACGCCGCGCGCGGCTTCGTGCAGGGTTCTGCCTGTGTCGACCAGCGCCCGCCGGTCCTGTTCAAAGCGCTGCCAGGCGAGGCGCAGATCCTGGGCGGCGTCCGCGCAGGCCGCCTGTTCGAGCAGGCGGGCCTGCTCAAGCAGCAGCTCGGCGCGAGCGATTTGAGCCTGATTGCGATCGAAGACCGGCAGCTGCACCGAGAGCGCCGGACCGAGCTCTTTCACGCCCCCGCTGCGCTCGAAGTTGAGGCCGGCCGAAGCGCGCGGGAAGACCCGCGCCTCCTCCCAGGCGAGGCGCGCTTCGAGAGCTTCGACCGACTGACGCAGCGCCCGCAGGTCGAGGCGGCCCGCCAGATCCTGCCTCAGCCCTTCCTCGCTGAAGGCCAGGGCGGAATCCTCCTGCAGCGCGACCAGCCAGGCGCCGAAGGTGTCGTCCTGCAGCGCGATGCCGTCCAGCGAACCCGACCAGCCGAGCGCCTTCCCCAGTTCGCTCCGCGCGCGGGTCGCCGCCAGCGCCGCGGACTGGACCGCAAGCTCCGCCTCGCTGGTCTCCAGCGCTGCACGCTGCACCGCCGCAAGATCGGCCGCGCCGGCCTGACGCCGCTGCTCCACCAGCTCCTGCTGCGCACGAGCGTGGGTCGCCAACTCCTGTTCCAGCGCGAGCGCGACATCCGCCGTAACGACCTGCAGGTAGGCGTGCCGAGTCTGATCGAGCGCGGCGCTTGCCTCCCAGGCGATCTGCAGGACCGTCGCATCGAGCTGACGCTCGGCCCAGGCGCGGCGGCGCGGCGCCTGCCAGAGGTCGAGCAGCTCAAAACCAAGAATCGCCTCGAGCACGGTCCCACCGCCGCCGCTGGGAAAGCGCGCCGCGAAGTCGAAGAAGGGATTGGCCAGCAGCTTCGCCTGGACGAACTCGGCGTGCGCGACGCCGACCTCGAGATAGCGGGCCCGCAAACGAGGCTGCGCCTGCAGCGTGATCTGCAGCGCCTCCTCCATGCTGAGCCCCTCGGCGAACAGCGCCTCGATCGCTTCGGCATCGAGGGCTTTCTCTGTGGGCGAGGCCCAGTCCGCCCGGCCGCTGGCCTCCTGCAGAGCTGCGGCGGTGCGCCGGTAATCCTCCTCCGGCGCGACCTGCGCGCAGGATCCCAACACCACCCCGCTGACCAGGAGCAGCGCCACGGCCAGGCCCGGCTGCGGCGTGCCCTCGCCCCCTGTAGGGCGTTCCGGATCCGGGATCTCCCGCACCGGTCGGCCGATGCGCACAAACAGCGCCGGGACGACCACCATGTTGAGGAAGGTCGATGAGATCAGACCGAACAGAATCACGATCGCCATCGGGGTGAGGATCTCCGTTCCGGGGTCATCGCCGCGCAGCGCGAGCGGGATCAGCGCCAGGCCTGCCGAGAGCGCGGTCATCAGGATGGGCGCGAGGCGCTCCATGGCACCGCGCCGCACCGCTTCGACGAAGTCCTCGACCCCTTCTTCCTCCTGCAGGTGTCGCACGTGGGAGACCAGCATGATCCCGTTGCGCGCCGCGATGCCGAAGACGGAGACGAAGCCAATGATCGAGGCGATCGAGATGACGCCCCCGCTCAGCGCCACGCCGGCCACTCCGCCGATCAGCGCCAGCGGCAGATTGAGCATGATCAGCAGCACCTCGCGCACCGAGCGGAACATCGAACCGAGCAGAAGCGCGATGCCTAGGATCGCCAGCGCGCCCAGCACCGCCAGCCGCTGGTTGGCAGCCGTCGCCGTCTCGAACTGGCCCCCGTACTGCACGAAGTAGCCCGGCGGCATCGGCACGCGCTCTTCGATTGCAGTGCGCGCGTCGGCGACGACCTCGGTCATCGCGCGGTCGGCGACGTTGCACATCACGACGATCTTGCGCTGGACATCCTCGCGCATGATCACGTTCGGCCCGCGGTCATCCACCATCCGCGCCAGTACCCCGAGCGGCACCTTGGCGCCGTCCGGCGTGTCGAGCAGGATGTCTTCCAGCGCGTCCCGACGCGCACCCTCGCCGTCGGCGAGGCGCAGGCTGAGGTCGTAGGTCTGACGCCCCTTGAAGATCTGGCCCACCACTTCGCCCTGATACGCCGTCTCCAGCGCGCGCGCTGCTTCGGCGAGCGGGATGCCAAAACGCGCCAGCGCCGCGCGGTCGAACTCGACCCGCAGCTGCCCGATCTCGACCTGCTGTTCCGTCGACAGGTCCACCACGCCGGGAATCCGGCCCAGCTCGGCCTCGACCTGGGCCGCGAGCGTCCGCAAGGTCGCGAGGTCCTCGCCGAAGATCTTGATCGCGAGATTGGCGCGCGTGCCAGACAGCATGTGATCGACGCGGTGGCTGATCGGCTGGCCGAAGGTCGCCTCCAGGCCGGGGACTCCGGCGAGCTCCTGCCGCATGGCGTCCAGCAGCTCCCCCTTGCTGCGCTTGGGCAGACCCTGCGCCAGTGGAGCATCCATGTCGAGCATCATCTCGATCTCGCTGGACTCCACCCCCTGCACGTGCTCGTCCGCCTCGGCGCGCCCGGTGCGGCGGGCCATCGCGACGACTTCGGGGAACTGCGCCAGGCGGTCCTCCGCGAGGACGGCCAGGAAATCACTTTGCTCAAGCGAGGTGCCAGGAAGCGACACGAGGCCCACCACCAGCGCCCCTTCGTTGAACTCGGGCAGGAAGTTCTTGCCCATGCGCCCCGCCGTGACCACCGCCAGGACGAACGCGATCAGAGTCGGCGCCAGCACCATCCAGGGGTGGCGCATCGCGAACGCGAGCGGCCCGGCGTAGCTCCGCTTGAGCAGGCGAATGACCGCTGGCTCGTGCGCGGTCCGGATCGTCTTGCTGCGCGGCAGCAGCACCGCGCACAAGGCTGGCGTCAGCGTCAGCGCCGTCAGCAGCGAAGCCGCCAGCGAGACGCAGAAGGCCAGGCCCAGCGGCACCAGCAGGCGCCCCTCGACCCCCGTGAGGAAGAACAGCGGCGCGAAGACCAGCAGAATGATGCAGGTCGCCAGCACGATCGAAGTGCGCACCTCGGCGCTGGCTAGGTAGATCACGCGCAGGGAGGACAGGCGTTGCTCCTTTGGCCGCGTGCGATTCTCGCGCAGTCGGCGGACCACGTTCTCGACGTCGATGATCGCGTCATCGACCAGCGAACCGATGGCGATCGCCATGCCGCCGAGCGTCATCGTGTTGATGCTCACGCCGAACAGCGACATGACCAGGACCGCAACCAGCAGCGAGATCGGCATCGCCAGCAGCGTGATCACGCTGGCCTGCAGGCTGGCCAGGAACAGCACCACGATCACGACCACGAACAGGGCGCCTTCGACGAGGGCCGCGGTCGTGTTCGAGATCGAGTGCTCGATGAAGTCCGACTGCCGGAACAGATTCTTGTGAATCTGCATTCCCTCGGGCAGGGTCGGCTGCATCTCGTCCAGCACCTGGTCGAGGGTGCGCGTCAGCGCCAGGGTATTGGCGCTGGGCTGCTTCTGGATGGCCAGCACGACTCCCGGCTGCACCTTCGAGGCGCCCTCCTCATCGCGCGTGGTCACCGCTGCCGTGCCGCGCTTGATCGCGGCGCCCATCGTCACGATGCCCAGATCCTCGACCGTAATCGAACGCTGCTCGCTTCGATCCACCACCGTCGACGCGATCTGCTCGAGCGTCTCGTAGCGACCGATCCCGCGCAGCAGGGTCTCCGTCCCCCCTTCCAGCAGGAAGCCGGCCGACACGTTCTCGTTATTGCTGCGTAGCGCCTCGGCGACCTGCGCGCGCGTGACCCCCAGGGCCCGCAGTCGCTGCGGCGCGAGGATCACCTGGTACTGCCGCACATCACCGCCGATCGGCGTGACCAGCGAGACGCCCTCCACGGCCAGCAGCCGGCGACGGATCTGCAGGTCTGCGACCTCGCGCAGCTTCAGACCGTCGTCGTCGTCCGAAGTCAGCCCGACGAACAGGATCTCCCCCATCATCGAAGAGATCGGCGCCAGCACCGGAGCTTCGACCTGCTCGGGCAGGCTGTTGGCCACGGTCGCGAGGCGTTCGTTGACCGTCTGCCGGGCGCGATGGATCTCGGTTCCCCATTCGAACTCGACCCAGATCACCGCGATCCCCACCGCCGTCGCCGAACGCACGCGGCGCACATCGGTTGCGCCGTTGACCGCAGTCTCGACCGGGAAAGTGACGAGCGACTCCATCTCTTCGGGAGCCATGCCATGCCCCTCGACGATGATGGTGACCGTCGGTGCCGTGAGATCCGGGAAGACGTCGACCGGCATCTTCCACGCCGTGTATCCGCCGTATACCAGCAGCGCCAAGGAGGCGAGCAGCACCGCGAAGCGGCGCCGCAGCGACCACGCAATCAGATGATTGATCATCGCTCGTCTCCTAGTGGACGTGGCCGTGGCCGAAGGAGTCCGGAGCCGATCCGGCGAGCCGGACCAGATAGGCGCCCCGAGTCACCACTCGATCCCCGAGCCGGAGACCCTGCAGCACTTCGACCCAGTCGCCGTCGCGGACGCCGAGCTCGAGCACGCGCTTCTCGAAGTGCTCGCCATCGAGCTGCACGAAGGCCACGGAAAGACCATCCTGCTGAACGATCGCGCTGGCCGGAATCGCGACGACACCTTCGCGCAGATCCAGACCGAGCTGAGCATCCGCGTACATCCCCGCGCGCAGAGCTCCCTGGCGTGAGTCCACCTCGTAGTGGACCGCCAGGGTGCGCGACTGTGCGTCCAGCTGCTGCGCGGTATGGACACGCTGTCCGTTCAAATCTGCGGTGAGCTGGAGAAGCTCCTGAGGATCCGCAGCGAGTCGGATGTGGACTTCGGTCTTCGAAGCGAGCGCCGGAACATGCCGCTCCGGCACGTGCAGGCTGAGCCAAAGCCGACTGGGATCGACGATGCAGAACAGCTCCTCGCCCGCGGACACGGCGGCACCCGCCACCGGGAGCGCCTGCTCGATGACCCCGCTGATCGGCGCGCGCAGCTCGTAACGAAGCGGCTGGACCGCGATCTCGCCTTCCGCGTGCTCCTGCCGCAGGTCCTCCAGGCGCTGACCGATCTCGGCCAAAGTCTCGAGCAGCTGCAGCGCTGACTTGCGGTGCAGTTCAGCCTCGACCACGGCCTGCCGCGCCGACTCCAGCTCACGCTGGGTTGCCAGCTCGCGCGCCGCCAGCTGCTCCATGCGCACCAGACGCGTCTGCGCGAAGTCAATCTCGGTCTGGGCCAGCTCGGCATCCTGCTCGGCGTGCAGGCGCTGCGCCTGCAGATCAAACTCCCGCAGCAGCAACTCGTGTTCGTGCTCGTGCCAGGCAAAAGAGTTGCCGCGCAGCGCCGCGAGGTCGCCGACGCCGAGCGGCACTTCGACGATGGCCAGAAGATCTCCTGCTTGCACCTGCTGCCCGATACGCGGCAGAGCCTCTCCTTCCGGCGCGAGCAGGCGCCCGTCGAAGCTGCTGCTGACGCGTGCTTCCGCGCCGGGCGGGGTCGCGAAAGTGCCGGCCACCGCAACGCGCCGGGACACATCCCGCTGCCCCACCTCGGCTGCCAGCATGCCCGCCGTCCACTGCTGCTCGACCGAGAACGCGATCGCCTCCGGGTTCTCCTGTTCGGCGAGCTGATGCTCCTCTTCCTCCGCCGAGGCCAGGTCGGCGTGCACCCGCAGCGGTAGCTGCTCAAACTCGACCGTCCGCCCCTCGCGCAGCAACTGCAGCCGCGCCGTGTGCTCGCCCGCGGTCAGGACGCCGGTCAATGCGGCGAAGCCGGGGGTTGCGTCGATCTCGGCCTCCACGACTTCCGATTCTCTGCCGGAAGCGCCGACGAGCAGGCGGACCTTGCCCGATGCAATCGGAGCGCCGCTTGCCAGATCGGTGAAGTGGGCAAGGAACCGCGCTTCCCGCCCGGCGACCGGCGGCGCGAAGTCCACGAACAGACCGATGCCGTCGTGGAAAGCCGTCCAGTTGTGACTGCCATGAGCATGGTCGTCTTCCTGGGTCGCGGCTTCGACGGCGCTCTGTTCCGAGCATCCGCCAAGGGAAGGGCAAGCGCCAGCAGCGGCGCAGCAAGGTGGGGTGCAGACATGTTGATCCTCGTCGAGGTCAGTTCAGAACGGTGCGCATCGCGAGCCGCAGCTCGCATCGCGCTCACGCGACTCCGTCGTCGCGATCAGAATTCAACGTTCAGACTGCTCGCGGAGGACCGCGTGCCAGCTCGACCGAACCCCGCCAGGAGTCCGGGAGCGGCGGGCCGCGCAGCAGGGGCTGCCTGCGCACCGGGGCCCGCTTCAGCCAAGCCTCGGCCACGAAATCGGCGACCGGGACGACGACCCACGCCGGCGCACCCAGCTCGGTGCGGCCCAGCAGGAGCTCGGTCTCGTGTTCCTCTTCGCTGTGCGGAGGCTGCCCGGGCTCGCCATCGTGAGCATGCCCGTCGGCGTGATCGTGCGCATGCCCCCCGGCGTGGCAGTGGCCGGGGTCGATCGCCGCGGCGTGCAGGTGAGACTCGGCGTGCTCTTCGACCGCGAGGTGATAGGGCACGTAGACCACCCGAACCAGCAATGCCGCGAGCACCCACGCGCAAGCGAGCGCGCGCGAGGCCGAAGCAGTGAGATTCCAGGACGCCATGGCGAAGCTGGGCCAAGCATAAACCCCGATCCCAGCAGGGGAAAGGCAAGCTTCATCGACTTTGTGTAAAGTTTTCTATACACCAAGTCGAGTCTTCCGTACACTTTGGCCGGAGACGAGATGATGAACACGACCTTCTACGAACGCAGCTGCTGGGTTTCTTTGCTCGCCACCCTGGCGGTGAGCTGGTGGTTCTTCGCCCAGACCATCCCCCTGCTCACGGTCGAGGAGCTGCCCGATCGCGCCGGTCTCAAGGCCCTCACCTCGCTCGCGGTCATTGCCGTCGTGCTGTTCATCGTGGTCCAGGTCATCGGTCACATCGTGGCTGCGGTGGTGACGCACCCCGAAGACGAGGACGAGCGCGACCGCCGTATCTCGCTGCGTGGCGAGCAGGTGGCCGGCATCGTGCTGGGCCTCGGCGTGATCTCGACGATCGGCCACATCCTGGCCTCCGGCTGGTTCGAGCACGAGATGCTGGTCCTGCTGGGCTCCCCCTTCGGCATCCTCAACCTGCTCGTGGGCAGCCTGGCCCTGGCCGAAGTCGCCCGCTGCCTGACCCAGATCATCCTCTATCGCCGCGACGCCTAGACATGGCGCGCACTCCCATCACCAACCGCATTCGGCGGCTGCGCTTCGACGCCGACGAAATGACCCAAGCCGATCTGGCAAAACGGGTTGGGGTCACGCGGCAAACCATTCTGGCGATCGAGAAGGGCAAGTACTCGCCTTCGCTCGAGGTGGCCTTCAAGATCGCCGCAGTGTTCGGGGTTCCCCTCGAAGAGGTCTTCGCCTACCCGGACGCCGATCTGGAAACTCGCGAAAAATGCTGAACCCGCAGGGGGGCATGCCGTTTACTTTTGTAGACACCCGTCGACAAAAGTAGACAGAACGGATGCCCCCCCGCGCTCAAGAAGACCCGACCCCCGCCGAATGGCAGGTCCTCAGCCTCGTCTGGAAGGCTGGCCCGCTGCCCACCCGGCAGATCATCGCCACCCTGCAAGAGCAGACGGACTGGTCCACCAGCACCATCAAGACCCTGCTGCGTCGGCTGGTGGACAAGGGTCATCTCAGCACGCGGGCGGTCGGCAACAGCTTCGTCTATTCGGCGAAGAAGTCCCCGCAGTCCGCGCTGCGGCGCGCCGGCGAGACCCTGCTGGGCCATGCCAATGAGGCCACGGTCGCGCCGCTGCTCGCGCATCTAGTCAAGAAGAGCGGCCTCAATCGCGACGAGCTCGCCGAGCTGCGCGAGCTGATCGACGACCTCTCCCAGGACGCGGCCGACGAGGAGGGCAAATCATGAGCGCCTTCCTCGAGAGCTGGACCGACTGGGTCGCGCGCGGCCTGGTGCTGTCGAGTCTGCTGCTGCTGATCGCCTGGGCCCTGCAGGCGGGCTTGGGTCGTCGGCTCTCGGCGCGGACCGCGCACGCGCTGGCGCTGCTGCCCCTGCTTCCTCTGCTGGTCCCGCGCTGGACCAGCTGGGAGGCCCCCGCGATCGCCGACCAGACCCTGCAGTCGATCGCGACCCGGGCGGGCTTCGCGCAAGCCCCCAGCGGACCCGCCGCCGAGCTCGTCCGCTCCGAGCAGCCCGCGTACATCGCCTCCCCGGCCGCAGCCGAGCGCACCGAGATCGCACCCGAGCTGCTCGCCGCGCGGCCGAGTTCGCTCGGGCTGCAGGGCTGGCTGTTCCTGGCCTGGGCTTGTGGCGTCGTCCTGCTCGCCGCCGGATTCGCCCGCGGTCTGATGCGCACCCAGAAGGTGCTGCGCCACGCCCAGCCGCTCTGCCACGCGGAGGCTCGGCGCATCCATCGACTGGTCCCGGCCACGCGCGCGCTGCGTCTGCTCGAGACCGATCAGCTAGCCAGCCCCGCTGCCTGGGGCTGGAAGGACCGTCGCATCGTGCTGCCGACCGGGCTGTCCGGGGCGCTCGACGATGCGCAGCTGTCTTGGGTGCTGCGCCATGAACTGGCGCACCACACCCGTCGTGACCTCCCCCTCAGCCTGCTGCAGCGGCTGGTGCAGATCGTCTGGTGGTTCCACCCGGCGCTCTGGTGGTGGTCGCAACGCATCGAACTGACGCGCGAGTGCGCCTGCGATGAGCAGGCCGCGCGTTCTCTATCCGGCGACCGCCGCCCGGCCGCGACGGCCCTGCTCGCCGTCGCCGAAGGCCCGCGCCGCACCGCGCACGTCGCGCTGGCTCTGCATTCCTCAACCGATCCGATTCGCACCATGAAGACCCGCATCACTCGTTTGCTGCAACCTCGTCCCTCTCGCCTCGCGGGCTATGCCACGGCCGGCCTGTGCGCGCTGCTCGCCGCCGGAAGTCTGCTGCTCAGTCAGAGCGTCTGGGCGCTCGATACTCAGGAGCCGGTCGAGGTCGAGCCGCCCGAAGAGATCGTCGAGGAGGTCGTCGAAGAGCCGATCGAGCCGGACGAGATCGTCATCGTGGAAGTGGGCGACCCAGACTTCACCGCCGACCAGGTCTGGGAAGAAGAGCCTCCGGCACCCGACGGCTTCCGATTTGGCGAGGCACCGCCCGCATTTCGCGCGCAAGCCTGGCTTCTGAATCATCAGAACCAGGATGGCTCCTGGTCCACGGGCACCTCGATGAACAAGCCTTCTGGAGAGTTCTCGACGCTCGGCAATACTGCTCTTGTTCTGCTCGCTCTTCAGCATCGACACCCCGCGCTGCCGGAACCGCGCTGGAGCCACGCGGTACGCCGCGGTCTCGACTACTTGCGGGCGAACTTCGACTCCCAGGCCGGACGCTTTCAGGTCGAGAACTCCTCCTATCGGGCGATGCATGATCACCTCATCGCCACGATCGCCATCTGTCGGCTCCATGGCCATACCTCGCTGCCCGAGTGGAAGACGATCCGAAGCAAAGCCGTCGAGACGATCATCGCGGCGCGCAACCCCTACATGGCTTGGCGCTTCTCATTCACGCCGGATGGCGACAACTGCACATTCACGACGAGCCTTGCACTGCAGGCACTCGCTGATGCGGCACGCGTCGATGGCACGGAGATGGATCTCGCCTCGCGCCGGGAAGCCTTGCTTTATTTGAAGTCAATGACGGACTCCAGCTCAGGCCGCGTCGGCTACATGGAGCAAGGAAGTGAGGACCCTCGGTTCCGGGAGCGAGTCGATGACTACCCCACGAAGTACACCGAGCTCTGCACTGCGATGGCGGTCATCGCTCAGGATCGCGCTGGCGTAGACTTGCTGGATGACCCCACGACTCTGCGCAGCCTGACGCTGGTTGCGACCAAGCCTCCGGTCTGGAACCGAACGCACGGCTCCGTCGACTACTACTACTGGATGTTCGGCGCCGAGGCGGTGAACCTGATCGGTGGAAAACTCGCCGAGCGCTGGCATGGCTCGCTGCGCGCAGCGCTCAGCCAGCACCAGAATGTCGATGGATCCTGGCCCGCAGTCGACGCCTGGGCGACGACCGGCGCCGATATTCATGCGACGGCCTGCGCGCTGCTCGCCTGGCAGGCGACGCGGCCTGCGAACACGGGCGGGCGCTGATCAGCCGGTCATCTCGCGAGCCTCCCGGCGGCAGACGCTGGGGGGCTTGCCGAGGGTGCGGCGGAAGACCTCCGCCATCTGGCGGGCGCTCGAGAAACCGCTGCGGGTCGCGACCGCCTCGATCTTGAGCTCGGTCTCGGCGAGCAGCTTCATCGCCGCGTCGACGCGCAGGCGGTGAATCTCGGACAGGATCGTCCGGCCGAGCGCTTCGCGGAAGCGACGCTCGAGTTGCCTCCGCGACAGGCCTGCGGCAGCCGCCGTCTCGCCGACGCCGATCGACTCGGTGTAGTGATCCTGCAGAAAGGCCAGCGCCCGCCGCACCGAGGGGTCGCGCACCGCGCGCAGATCGGTCGAGCGACGCGCCACGACGTGAACCGGTGGGATCGCCACGGTCGTTCCAGCAGGAAGCTCACCTTGCATCGCGCGCTCGAGGAGACCGGCGGCCTGGCGCCCGATCTCGCGCATCGGCAGCGCGATGCTCGACAGCGTGGGGCGCGTGATCTCACACTCAAAGCGGTCGTTGTCGACGCCCAGAATGGCGATCTCTTCCGGGACGCGCAGGCCCAGCGTGCGACAGGCCTCGGCGACATCGCGGGCGGGCACGTCGTGACAGCAGAAGACGGCGGCCGGCTTGGGCAGCGCCTGCAGCCAGGCCGAGAGGGTGGCGTCGGCCTCGACCCAGCTGGTCCGCGCCGGGCGCATCGGCAGATAGTCGGCGTAGCAGGTGCTCGGCTCGAAGCCGGCCCGCCGCAGTCCGCGCTGGAAGCCCGCCTCGCGCAGCTGCGAGAAGACTGCCCAGGGGTTGCCGTAGAAGCCGAAGTTGCGGAAGCCGAGCCCGAGCAGATAGTCGGCTGCCATCTCGCCGACCGCATCCTGGTCCGCGTCGACGGTCGGGACCTGCAGCTCGGGCAGGGTCAGGGTGGTGTTGACCCACGGTCCGCCCCAGGCCTCGAGCTCGCTAGCGAGCTGCTGGTCAAAGACGTGACCGAGCACGCCATCGGGCTGCCACTCGCGCAGCGAATCCATGACATCGACCGTCGACGGGGCGTGGCGCAGATGCCAGCTGGCCCCGGAATCAGCCAGCCACTCCTCGGCCCCGGCGAGCACGCCTCGGCAGAAAGCGAGATCGCGTTGGAACAGGAGGGCGACGCGTTGCTGGGCCATTCTGACGCATTCTAGCCCACGCTCAGCGCCTTTGCGCCCCAGTTTCCGGATTTGCGGCGCGTCAGGGGTGCTCGCTTGACGCAACCTCGTGGATCACGAGGCTCTTCTCGACCACCCAGGGCTCGATCGCGGCGCCGAAAGCCGCGAAGTGCGGCTCGGCGAAGTGCGCGTCGATCGCGGCGCGATCCTGCCACTCCTCGTAGAAGAGGAAGCTGCAAGGATCGTGCGCGTCCTCGTGCAGGGCGTAGAAGAGGCAGCCGGCCTCGGCGCGCGTCCCGGCGATGATCGCCTGACTGGCCTCGAGGAACTCGGCCCGATTCTCGGGTCGAATGCGAAGACGCGCGACGATGGCGTGCATCGGCGCAGTCTAGCGGCTCAGACTTCCCAGCCTTCGCGGACCTCGCGGGCGATCAGCTTCTGGGCCTGGGCGCTGGATGCCTTCAGGGCGGCTCCATCCCAGTCGAAGGCCTCACCAGAGCGGTATGCGACGCAGCCCAGCAGCACCGTCTCGGTGAGTGCGCCGGAGTAGTCGAAGTTGCACGTCGTCGCGCCGCCGTTGCGGATGGCGTCGAGCCATTCGCGGTAGTGCCCCACCGAGTTGGGGATGGTCGGCTCGGGCGCCTCGAAGTCGGCGAACTTCTGTTCGGGGAACAGCAGGTAGCGGCCGTAGTCGGCGAGCAGCATGCCCTCGTCGCCGACGAACAACGTGCCGCCTCCGCCCCACTTCGGCAGGCCGAGCTTCTCGTCCGAGAACTGCGCCGGCAGTCGCCCGCCGTCGTGCCAATGCAGCACGACCGGGTTCAGCTCGCGCCCGTCGGCCGCCTTGCGTGCCGGGAACTCCCAGCGCGCGCTCATCGAAGTCGGCGCGGTCTCCGGGTGAACGGGCGGACCCTCCGCCGAGACGCGCACCGGATGACGCAGCTCGAGCGCCCAGAAGGGCAGATCGAGGTGATGACAGCCCATATCCCCCAATGTGCCGTTGCCGAAATCCCAGAAGCGACGCCACTGCGCCGGGTGATAGAAGTCGTGATACGGGCGGTACGGCGCCGGCCCGATCCACAGGTCGTGCTGGAAGTCCGCCGGCTCGGCCTGCAGTTCGGTGGGGCGCTCGCCGCCGCCCCAAGCCTTGCCCACCCAGCAGTGCGCCTCGCGCACCTTGCCGATGGCACCGCTGCGGATCAGCTCGACGACGCGCCGATAGTTCGCCCCGGCGTGAATCTGCGTGCCCATCTGCGTGACCGCCTTCTTGGCCCGTGCCAGCTCGGCGACCGCGCGCGCTTCGGCGACCGTGTGGGTCAGCGGCTTCTCGCAGTAGACGTGCGCGCCCTGCTGCAGCGCGCGCAGCGTACCCGCCGCGTGGGTGTGGTCGGCGGTGCTCACGACCACTGCATCGAACTTCATCTCGCTGAGCATCTCGCGCAGATCGTTGAAGCGACGCGCCTCGCCGAAGCGTGCCCCGACGGCGTCGAGGTAGCCGTCGTCGACATCGCAGATCGCCGTGATGTTCTCGGCGGCGACGCCATGGATGTTGGCGGTGGCCCGATTGGCGGTGCCGATCAGCCCGATCTCGAGCTTCTCGATGCTCCAGCGCGTGCGCGCCATCGCGGGGCGCGTGCCCAACAGGAAACCACCGACCAGGGCACCGGAGGCGGAAAGGAACTGGCGACGCGTCGCTCGAGGCATGCCCGATCCTACCGCGTATCGCGCAGTCGGAGCCAAAGCGCGACGCCCATCGCCGCCAGCCCCAGCGTGACCCACCAGAAGGCCATCGGATGGTCGGCCCCTGGCATGCCGCCCACGTTGATGCCCAACAGCCCTGTCACGAAGCCCAGCGGCAGGAAAACGCCGGCCACGACGGTGAAGACGTAAGTCCGGCGGTTGGTGCGCTCCTCCTGTAAACCGGCCACTTCTTCCGCCAACAGCACCGTGCGGTCGCGCTTGCCGTCGAGGTCCTCGAGGTGGCGGGAGAAGCGCTGTCGCGCCTCCTGCAGCAGGTGCTCGTGGGGCTCTTCGCGCAGCGGCGCGGGCATGTCCTCCTCCAGGTCGTCGAGCAGCTCGATCTGGGGCAGGACGCCGCGGCGCACGGACAGCACGCGGCGGCGCAGCAACAGCACGGCGCGACGCAGCGAGGAGAGCTTGCGATCGCTGTGCACGTTGTCGTCTCCGTGACCATCGAGCAGAGCATCCTCGAAGCCGTCCAGCTCGGATTCAAACTCCTTCTGCAGCGGCGAGAGGTGGAAGGCCAGGCGCTTGGCGAGACCGAACAGGACCGAAGGCGCGTCTTCCGGAGCGTTGCCCTGCTCGATGCGTTCCACCAGATCGCCCACCGAACGCGTCGCCCGCCGCGAAGCCGTGATCACCAGCTTGTCGTTGAACCAGGCGCGCACCGCCACCATGTTCTCGGGGGTACCGCCCGGGTTGAGATCCGCGCCGCGGAATGCCAAGTAGAGCCCGCCCTCGTGTTCGAGGTAACCCACGGGCGCACCCTCGGAGAGGAAGTTCGAGCGCAGCAGCGGCCAGTCCGGAATTAGATCCTGAAGCAGCGCATCCAGCTCGCAGTGCGCCAGGTCCAGATCCAGCCAGCGGCAGCCATCTCCAAACTGCAGATCGTGCCGCACCAGCTCGCTTGTGCTCATGCCAGATCCTAACCACCCGGGCACCCCGTTCGGTATGCTCCGGGCATGGATCGACGCTCCTTTTTGCGTTCCGTGCCGGCTGCTGCAGCGGCGGCCTCGCTGGGAAGCCCGCTCGCTGCGGCGGCGGGCACAAGTTCGCCATCCTCCGCCGGCAGGCAGGACGGGCCCTTCCAGCTCGATTACGCACCCCACGATGGCCAGTTTCGCCTGAGCGCCGGCAAGGACCTGCAGGGCATCGACAGTTACCTCGCTCAGTTGGAATGGGCGTATGAGCACGGCTTCCGCTCCTGGGAAGACAACGGCATGGCCGGCCGCTCGATCGAGGATCAGAACAAGATCGCGGCCAAGATGGAGCAGCTCGGCATGCGCATGGGCGTGTTCGTCGCCAACTTCGGCACCGCCTTTCAGCCGCAGACTTTCTCAAGCGGCAAGCAGGACGCGCTGGAGAACTTTCAGAACGATCTGCGCAAAGCGGTCGAGGTCGCCAAGCGCGTCCACGCCAAGTGGATGACCATCGTGCTGGGCACGCGTGATCCGCGCCTCCCCGATGGCTACCAGCACGCCAACGCGATCGAGATGCTTCGGCGCGGCGCCGAAATCTTCGAGCCGCACGACCTGACCATGGTCATGGAGCCGCTCAACCCGATCAATCACCCGGACATGTACCTGGTACGCAGCGATCACGCCTACATGCTGTGCAAGGCGGTGCAGTCGCCCGCGGTGAAGATCCTGTTCGACATCTATCACCAGGCGATCAGCGAGGGCGATCTGTGGCGCAACATCGAGCGCTGCTGGGATGAGATCGCCTACTTCCAGATCGGCGACAACCCGGGCCGCAAGGAGCCATACACCGGCGAGGTGAACTACAACGAGCTGTTCCGCCGCATCCACGCCAAGGGCTTCACCGGCGTGATGGGTATGGAGCACGGCAAGTCCCAGGGCGGCCTGGAAGGCGAGCAGAAACTGCTGGCCGCGTATCGCCGCGCCGATCAGTTCTAGACCATGCTGCGACCTGCTCTCATTGCGTGGGCTGCGCTCGGTCTGGGTGCCTGTCAGGCTCCTTCCACCGACGCATCGGACACCCTCACCGTCCTCAGCTACAACATCCATCACGGCGAGGGCACGGATGGCGTCTTCGACCTCGAGCGCCTGGCGCAGATCATTCGCGAGGCCGACCCTGATCTGGTCGCGCTGCAGGAAGTCGACGTCAAGACGCAGCGCGCGGGCGGCGTGAATCAGGCCGCGGAACTGGCGCGGCTGACCGGAATGGAAGTTCTGTTTGGCGAGGCGATCCCCTACTCCGGCGGTTCGTACGGCGACGCAGTCTTGTCGCGGCTGCCGATCGAAGCCGAGCTGATCTGGAAGCTCCCGGCCGAACCTCAGCACGAGGAACGCGTCGCGGTGGGCATCCTGGTGCGGCTGCCCTCCGGCGAACGGATCCGCTTCCTGGGCACGCACCTCGATCACACCCGTGATCCCAGCGACCGGGTGCGGCAGGCGCAGAGCATCCTCGAACAGGCCTTTCCGGCGGGCAAGAAGGTGCCGCCCACCCTGCTGCTGGGCGATCTCAACGCTGAACCGGGCAGTCAACCGATGAAGGTGCTGCTCGAGCGCTTTCACTCGGCCGCGCCCGACGGCATTCCCAGCTACCCCAGCGATCAGCCCACCAAGGCGATTGACTGGGTGCTCTACACCCCGGCGGATTGCTGGGAGGTGCTGGAGGTGCACACGATCCACGAGCCGGTCGCCTCCGACCATGCCCCGCTCCGCGCGGTGCTGCGCTACAAGCCGCCTCGCTGATCCGTGCAGGCCCGTTATCTTGGAGGGCCCCCGCGACGTCACGCCGTGCTGACTCCCTCCAAGACCCTGCTTCCCCTCGCGCTGCTCGCTTTCTGCGCCGGCGCCACCCCGGGCGCTGCCCAGCAGCCCAAATCGGACGCCGAGCTCGGCATCCAACCCCGCTCGGATGAAGCCGAGCGCCAGCTTGAGAACTTCAAGGTGCCGGAAGGCTTCCGGCCCATGCTGTGGGCCTCCGAGCCGGACCTCGCCAATCCGGTCGCCTTCTACATCGACTACCGCGGCCGAGTGTTCGTCTGCGAGACCTTCCGCCAGGAAGTCGACGGCGTGCCGGACAACCGCTCGCACCGCTACTGGCTGGAGGACGACCTGCGCTTGCAGACGGTCGAGGAGCGCGGCGAGATGTACCTGAAGTACCACCCCGAGTACGCCGAGGAGTGGACCGACCGCAACGATCGGATTCGACTGCTCGAGGACCTCGACGAGGACGGCAAGGCCGACCGCAGCGTGATCTTCGCGACCGGCTTCGGCGATCTGCTCGATGGCACCGGCGCCGGGGTCTACGTGCGCGGCAAGGAGGCCTGGTACACCAACATCCCGAAGCTGTGGAAGCTGACGGATGACAACGACGACGGCCGCGCCGATCGCCGGGAGGCCCTGCACCACGGATACGGGGTGCGCGTCGCCTTCCGCGGCCACGATATGCACGGCCTGGTGCTGGGCCCGGATGGACGGCTGTACTTCTCGATCGGCGACCGCGGCTACAACGTCGTCAATCAGGAGGGCGAGCGGCTCGCCGCCCCGAACAGCGGCGCGGTCTTCCGCTGCGAGCTGGACGGCTCCAACCTAGAAGTGTTCGCGACCGGCCTGCGCAACCCGCAGGAGCTGGCCTTCGACGACTACGGCAATCTGTTCACCGGCGACAACAACTGCGACGCCGGCGACCAGGCGCGCCTCGTCTACGTGATGGAAGGCGGCGACTGCGGCTGGAGCATGAACTTCCAGTACCTGAACGATCGCGGCCCGTGGATGTCCGAGAGCTGGTGGAAGCCGCGCTTTGACGGCCAGCCGGCCTTCCTCAACCCACCGATCAAGAACCTGGGCGCGGGGCCGTCGGGTTTCACGCACTACCCCGGCTTCGGTCTGCCAGAACAGTACGCCGACTCGTTCTTCCTGGTCGACTTCCGCGGCGGCGCCGGCGGCAGCGGCATCTGGCGTTTCACCCTCGACCCGCACGGTGCCGGCTTCGAGGTCGATGAGCAGGAGCAGTTCTGGTGGAAGATCCTGGCCACCGACGTCGACTTCGGCCCGGACGGTTCCCTCTGGGCGAGCGACTGGGTGCAAGGCTGGAACGGCGCCGGCAAAGGCCGGATGTACCGGCTGGATCCGCCGAGCGGCATCGACCGCAACGCGATGGCGGCCAACGCCCGCCTGCTCGCGGCGGAGTACGACCAGATGGACGGCGACCGGCTGCTCGAGCTGCTCGGTCACGTCGACCGGCGGGTGCGCATGGAGGCGCAGCTGGAGCTGATGGCGCGCGGTGAAGCCAGCGTGCCGGGCCTGATCTCCGCCGCCCGCGACCGCGCGCTGCCGACGCTGCCGCGAGTGCATGCGATCTGGGCGTTGACGCGCCTCGGCGCCGGCGGCGTGCTGGCCGAGCTGCTGCAGGACAGCGACGCGGAAGTGCGCGCCCAGGCTGCACGCGGGGTGGGCGACAGCGGATTCGATGCCGCGCCGGCCCTGGCCGAAGCCCTGCAGGATCCTTCGGCGCGCGTGCGCTACTTCGCCGCGCAGTCGCTCGGCAAGGTGGGCGGCCCCGATCAGGTTGCGGCGCTGTTTGCCCTGCTCGCCGAGAACAACGACACCGATCGCTTCCTGCGTCACGCCGCCAGCTGGGCGCTGGGTGGCATCGGCGATCTGGATCAGCTCACGGCGGCGAGCAACCACGCCTCGCCGGCCGTGCGCCTCGGCGCCGTGCTGGCGCTGCGGCGGATGCAGCACCCTTCGATCGCGCGTTTCCTGAGGGATCAGGATCTCTTTGTCGCGACCGAGGCGGCGATCGCGATCTACGACAAGCCGATCGACGCGGCGCTGCCCGCGCTCGCGGATGTCCTGGGCCAGAAGCGCAGCCTGCCCTTTGCGATGGCGCGGCGCGCGATGCACGCGGCCAATCGCCTTGGTGGCGCCGCGCGCTACGCCGCGGTGCTCGACCGCTTCGTGCTGGCTAGCGGGGCCGAGAGTGACCGCCTGCGCGGCGAGGCTGCGAATCTGATTGCGTCGTGGACCGCTCCCCAGGAGTTCGACCGCGTCCGCAATGAGTCGCGCGTCTACGGCGCACGCGATGCCGAGGCGGCGCACGCCAAGCTGGCGTCGTCCTTCGCTGCGATGATGGCGCACCCCGACGCCGCGGTGCAGCAGGCGGCGATCCGCGCTGCGCGCGCCGCCGAGATGGCCGAGATCGCCCCCGAACTGCTGACCACCGTCCAAGGTGACGGCAATGAAGAGGTCCGCATCGCGGCTCTGAACACGCTCTCTGACTTCGGCGCCGAGCAGCTGGGCGAAGGCCTCCGCGCCGCCGGCCAGAGCGACAGCGCCAAGCTGCGCGCCCGCGCGATGCGCCTGCTGGCCAAGTGGGATCCGGTCGAGGCGCTGCCCATTCTGGCCGACGTCCTGCCGCGCGCCGAGGCCGCTGAACAGGCCGCGGCCTTCGGTGCCCTGGCCGATCTCGCCAACCCGCAGGCGGATGCGCTGCTGGTCGCCTGGGTCAATCGACTGGGTGCCGGCGAGGTGCCGGGCGCTTCTCAGCTGGAGCTCTACGAGGCCGCGACCCGCCGCGCGAACGAAGGCTCGGCCGGGCTCGCCGCCGCGCTCGAGGCCTGGCGCGCCGGCTTCGACGCCGACGACAAGCTGGCCCCCTACCGCATCGCGCTGGAAGGCGGCGACCCGCAGCGCGGCAAGGACATCTTCTTCAACGATCCGGTCGCCAGCTGTCAGCGCTGCCACTACGTCCACGGCGACAGCAGTGAAGAGATGCCGGCCGAAGTCGGTCCGGCGCTGGAAGGCATCGGCCTGGCGCGGACGCGCGAAGAGCTGCTGCGCTCGATGGTCGATCCCGCCTCCGAGATCGCGCCTGGCTTCGAGTTCTACGATGCGGACGGCAAGCTGCTGCCGATTTCGGCCATGCTGCCGAACCTGGCCGACACGCTGGGGCCGCGCCCGCTGCGTGACCTGGTCGCGTACCTCGACAGCAAGCGCGAACCGACCCGCGTCATGATCTTCGTGCACAGCGCGGGCTATGAGCACGCCGTCGCGCGCGCCGATGAGAGCGGCAAGTCCCTGCTCGAGAAGCAGTGGGAATCCTGGGCCGCTCAGGATCCGCGTTTTGAGGTGATCATCGACCGCAATCCGGCCTGGTTCACGCGCGAGAATCTGGCCAAGGTCGACGCCGTCTTTTTCTACACCACCGGCGAACTGCCGATCCCCGAAGAGGGCAAGCAGGCGCTGCAGGCCTGGGTCGAGAACGGCGGCGGCTTCTCGGGAGCGCACTGCGCGACCGACACCTACTACGAGTGGGAGTGGTACGGCAACATGATCGGCGGCTACTTCGACGGCCACCCGTGGAACGCCAATGCGACGGTCGGCGTCACGGTCGAGGATCCGAACCACCGCGCGTGTGAGCACCTCGGCGACAAGTTCACGATCACCGACGAAATCTACCAGTTCAAGGATCCCTACTCGCGCGAGCGGCAGCACATCCTGCTCAGCCTCGATACCAAGGCGAGCCCCATGAACGTCGGCGGCATCAAGCGCACCGACGGTGATTTTGCGATCGCCTGGACGCGCAAGCAGGGCAAGGGCCGCGTGTTCTACAGCTCGCTCGGCCACCGCGCGGATGTCTGGACACATCCCGCCTACGCACAGCACCTGATTGAAGGGGTGCTGTGGGCGGCGGGACGCTAGCCCGCGGCGCTAGTCGGTGAGATGCATCGCGATGCCGAGGCCGGTGTCGCGGTGCACGCGCCCCCACTCGGCGTGGGGCTGCACGACCACGAAACGCTGGTCCATCGACAGCGGGACCATCAGCGGCTCACGCGAGTCGGCATCCCGGGTGTAGAGCATCTGTCCGGAAGCCAGCAGCGTGTCGGTGCCAACGACGAAGTCTTCGACCTCGACCACGACCTGACCCGGCAGCCCGCGCAGCACCTGAACCCGCACGACGCGGGCACCGCTTTCGAACTCGGCCTCGGCGCGCAGCACGCTGAGGTCCGCAGCTTCTTCAAGCGGCCAGCTGTCCGCCGCGTTCGCGTGCTTCGCACCCGAACCGAGCAGCGCGAGGCTGGCCAGAGCGGCACCGGCGACCCAGAGCAGGCCCGCCGCGCCCGATTGACGAGAGGGACGTGCCATCAGTACTGAATCTCCGAGCAGGACTCGACCTCATCCCAGCTCTTGCCGGCCTCGGGCGAGATGCTGAGCGTGATCGGTTGTCCGTCGCACTCAAAGGTGAACTCGGCGGTCGTCGATTCGCCCTTGGGGAACTTGAGGACCTTGCGATCGGTCGGCGTCAGCAAGACCAACTTGGTCTCGTCATCGTTCTTGATGATGCGCAAGGCGGCGTTGAGATCGCCGCAGTGGATGTCGATTGCGCAGACCAGGACATCGTCCGCCATCGCGGCGGTGTCGAGGAGCTGCACAGAAGCGTTCTGGGGGGCCTTCCAACCCCACTCGTGCATGGCAGAAACGGAGGTTGCCAGCACCAGGGGGAGGAAAGCAACGTTCTGAATTCGCATTGCTTTCTCTGAGAATGAGAGTTTGGAGGGAAGGGGCATCTTAAGTATCCCTTATGAATCTGCTTTCTGACAAAAACCCCTCTTTCCAGGCGCGAATGATCGCGTCAGAATCGAGGGGGAAGCCACTGTTTCCCGCGTTGTCCCACGGTCCCCCGATTGCCGTGACGCCTCCCCCTCCTTTGCCGCCGTCCCCCAGCCTGGAAGCCCTGATCACCGATCTCGGGTGGATGAAAGCGCTTGCGACCGCGATCGTCGGCGAGCAGCGGGCGGAGGACCTGGCTCAGGAGGCCGCGCAGCGGGCGCTCGAGAGCCCGCCGGAGCACGAAAAGAATCTGCCGGGATGGCTCGCGCGGGTCATGGCCAACCTCGCAGCGAGCGATGGACGCCAGCGCAAGCGTCGCGAGGAGCTGGTGCGCACCGTGGCGCCTGCCAGCTACCGCGCCGAATCTGCGGACGGACCGACGCCGCAGGAAGCGGCGGCGCAGACCGAGAACATCCAGTTCATGCTCGAGATCGTGCACGAGCTGCCCAAGGAGCAGAGCACGCTCATCGTGCAGGCCTACGCCATGCAGCGTCCGCAGGCGAAGATCGCGCAGGACCTGGGCATCTCGACCAAGGCGGTGGAGCGGCGTCTGGCGCGCGCCCTGCAGTCCTGCCGCCAGCGCTGGGAGCAGCGCTATGGCAAAGGCTGGGAGCTGTCCTGCCTCGCGGTCATCCAGGGCATCCCGGCTCCGATGCCGACCATCGATCCGACCCTGCTGGCCGGCCCGGACAAGCTGGGCCAGCTGATCAAGCCGAGCACCGTGGCCTGGGCTGCAGCTGCGGGACTGACCCTGGCGGCGCTCCCCTTCCTGCCGGACGCGGGACTGCAGGCGGCGGGCTCCCCCACGCCTGCCGCGGTCGAGGCGAGTCTCGCGGGCGGCGCCGCACGAGGGCTCCCCGAAGTGCCGGTGGACCAGCGTTTTCGACTCGACGCCGCCCCGGAGCCCGCCACCAAGGCGGCGAGCCGCCCGCTCCGCATCCGGGCCGAAGATCAGCAGGGCCGCCCGCTTGCTGAGATCCCGATCGGGCTGAGCGTCGGAAACCCCCATCCCAACTCGCGTTACTTCGCGGAGGATGGAAAGCCGCACCCGGACTATCTCGCCGGCATGACCGACGAGGACGGCCTGCTTCGGATCGAGGTGCCGCTCGGTGAACGCATCGCCGCGGTGTCGGCGGACCCCGAGTTTGTGATCACCCGCCGGGGACTCCTGGACAGCTCGTCGACGGAGGAATCCGAGCTGATTCTCCAGCTCGAACCGGGCTTCCAACTTGCCGGCCAGGTGCTCGACCCCAGCGGGAAGGCCGCCCCCGGTGTCCACGTGGCCTTCCATCTTCAGTCCGAGGGCAGCAACGCCTACAGCTGGCCCGCCTTCGATCAGGTCAGCGACGAGAACGGTCGCTTTCGGATGCTCGGCCTGAAGGCAGGTCGCTACGAGGTGCGGGTCCACGGCGCGGGAACCAGCACCTTCTGGGATCAGGTGGAGGTCGGCCCTGCGCAGTCCGGCGAGTATCAGCTCGTGACCCGGCCCGGCAGCACCCTGGAGGTACATGTCGTCGATGCAGAGAGCGGCAAGCCGGTGCGAGACGCCGAGGCCTTCGCCGTCATCGGCCGCGAAGTCAGGGAACAGCTGCGTCGCTACCCCGTTCCGCCGGGCGTCGAGCTGTATCCGGTCTCGAGCCGTGATGGCGTGGCCCAGCTTGCGCACGCCGGCACCGGGCCCGAGGACTTCATCGTGGTCCGAGCAGAGGGGTACCTCGATCAGCTGGTCCCTGCGTCTCAGTTGCTCAGCCAGCCGACGGTCGCGCTGGAGGCCTTCCTGCTCGAGACCACGATTGAGGTCCGCAGCCAGGGCCAGCCCGTCTCAGGCGGCACGATCCTGGTCGAATGGAACCTCGAGGACCCGAAGGGCTCGCTGACGAGACGAGGAAAGCTCGAGAACGGCGTGGCGGAGTTCGCGCTGCCCTGCGAGCCCGAGACGCAGTTTGCGGTGCGCGTCCTGCATGAGCAGGGCACGGCTTTTCTTCCCTCCGTCGCCCTCGGCCAGCTGGGGCGACCCTTGCAGATCGACCTGGAGACCGGCTCCCTCGTGGAGCTCCTGGTTCAGGACCAGGAAGCGCGCCCCGTCGCGAACTTCACCGCCTTTGCCACGGCCGAGTTTCGCGTCGGCCGGTCCACGCGCGCGCTCTACTTCCAGTTCATGACGGACGCAGAAGGCCGCGCCGCGCTGCAGCTGCCGCCCTGCACTTTGTCGCTCGAACTGATGGAGGAGTCGGGCAAGGTCTGCATCGCCCCGGAGCCAATTTCACTCGACGGCGTCCGCCCCGCGCAGGTCGAGCTCCTGGTCCAACCCGCGCGCCCGTGCACGGTGAAAGTGGTGGATACGCGGGGGCGGCCGATCGCAGATCGAAGCGTGCAGCTCTCTACTGCAGACGGGCGCCGCATCCAGGGCGGCCGCACTGACGCTACCGGACACGTTCATTTCGAGAACGCCGTCCACGGCGCGCTGCGGCTGGATGTGCGTGCGCCCGAGATCACGCGTGGATCGAGCTGCCGCGCTGCCAGTGAGAGCTTTACGCTGCCCGCCGATCCGCAAGAAGTGCTGCGGGTCGCCGTGCCCGGGCTGGTGGACCTGGAGGTCGTCGCCCCGCTCTTGGGCGACGCGACGGAAGCCAGCAACTTCGTGCTGGAACCGGTGCGTAGCGCGGCCCAGGCTGGCCGGATCCACGGCGAAACGAAGGCGCCCTGGAGCTTGGACGAGCACGGTCGCTGCCAGGTGGAGCAGCTGCCGACCGGGGACTACTGGCTCAGCCTTCCCGCCACCGCCGAGCGGCCTGCCTGGATCACTCGGGTTCGGGTCACCGCGGAGACGCGCGAGCTGCGCTGGAACCCGGGCGGCGGATCGCTGCTCGGTCGCCTCCCTGCGGAGTTCGCGAGCGAGGAGAGCGGGCGGCGCGTCGAGCTGCTGCCGCGCCTGCCGGAAGTGGCAGAGCGGGGCACCGATGCCCGACGCTGGCTCGACCGCCCGGCATCCGCCGAGATCGCCGCGGACGGCAGTTTCCGCTTCCCCTTCGTGCCGCCGGGCGCGTGGCGGCTGCGGCTGAGCGGCGCCGGCCCGCAGCCGCACGAGTCGCTGCACATCGAGCTGCCTCTCGGCAGCCCGCGCGAGCTCGATCTGGGCGAGCTGGCGCTGGAGAGGCCGGCTCAGCTTCAGTTCCAGATGCCGCCCGCATGGCGCGGCCCGGTCGTGGATGCCGCCGGCTCGGGCGAGCTCGGCGCCTGCGACGTGCTCCATCTCGAGACGCGCAGTTGGTTCTCGCTTGCGCTGGATGCGAAAGCCCAGGCGAGCCACAGCAGCCTCCCGGCCGGCCGCTATCAGCTGTTCCTGCTCGGCGAGCCCTACGGCGAGGAGTTCCTGCTCCTTCCCGGCGCTCGGCTGGAGCGCCTCCTGACCGACTAGCGCAGTCGGACGCGGGTCAACACGGGCTGACCCCGGCCAGCGCGGGGCCGATGCGGCGATTTTCGCTTCGCAGGAGCTTCACCGCGCTTTTTTCCCGATTCCGTGGGACGCAATCAACATGGTTCGCGTTTCCAAGGTGACCCCCGGTTGCCATCCCCTCGGAACCCACGGAAAACATCCCATGCGACACGAACGACGTTCGAGTCCGTACATCTGGCCCGCCATCCTGGCCTTCTGCGCCCTGGCGAGCTGGGTCATCGACCTGCCGACCGCTCCCCAGCACGCGGCCAACACCGTCGAACTCAACTCCCCGGCCGAGTAGCCGGGCCGCTAAGCTGCCCGTTCCCGTCGCAGGCGGGCAGCATCATGAGCGAACTCAAAGTCGGCATCGTCGGATACGGTTGGGCGGCCAGCGCCCACATCGAGGCATTCAAAGCGGTCAACGGGGCGACCGTCACGGCCATCTGCTCGCGCCGCGAGCATGACCCCGCCGAACTCGAGGCCCGGCACGGCCTGCCGCTGCGCGCCTACACCGACTTCCAGGCGATGCTCGCCGACCCGGAAGTCACCGCGATCGACATCTGCACGCCCCCCTCGCTGCACGCCGATCTGGCCATCGCGGCCGCCGATGCCGGCAAGCACGTCCTGATCGAGAAGCCGATCGCGATGAGCTTCGAGGACTGCCAGCGCGTCGACGAGGCGCTGCGCCGCAACGGGGTCCAGGGCGGGGTCTGCTTCGAGTGCCGCTTCTCCAAGCACTTCGGCCTGGTCCGTTCGATGATCGACCAGGGCGTGTTCGGCGAGCTGCACTACGCCGAGGTCGATTACTACCACGGCATCGGCCCGTGGTACGGCCAGTTCCCGTGGAACGTCAAGAAGGAGCACGGCGGCTCGGCGCTGCTCACCGCGGGCTGCCACGCGCTGGACGCGCTGCTGTTCTTCATGGGCGGCAAGGTCGAGGAAGTGACCAGCTACTCGACCCGCTCCAAGTCGAAGATCTTCGAGCCCTACGAGTACGACACTTCGAGCACGACCATCCTGCGCTTTGAAGACGGCCGCATCGCCAAGTGCGCGGCGATCGTCGACTGCCTGCAGCCCTACTACTTCCACCTGCACCTGTGCGGCTCCGAGGGCAGCATCCTCGACAACAAGTTCTACAGCGAGAAGTTCGACGGGCTGGTCAAGGATCAGTGGTCGACCCTGCACACCGCGCTGATCGACTCGGGTGACGTCGCCGATCACCCCTACGAGCCGCAGTTCCAGGAGTTCGCCGACGCCTGCAAGGAAGGGCGGCCGATGGCGCGCACCGATTACGCGACCGCGCTCGAGACGCACCGCGTGATGTTCGCCGCCGATCGTTCGGCCGCCGAAGGGCGTCCGGTCAAGGTCAGCGAGATCGGCTAGCGCAGCTGACTCGCCGCCGCTTCGTCGAGCAGCCAATGCACCTGGGCATGCTCCTGCAGCAGGCTGCCCGGACAGGCCTCGTCAACCGGGCCCTGGATGGAGCGCGCCACCGCTTCGGCTTTCTCGGTGCCGAAGGCCAGCACCACGATCTGCTTGGCTTCCAGGATCGTGCCGAGCCCCATCGTGATGCCGCGCGCGGGCACCTTTTCGGGAGCGAAGGCTGCCGCAGCGCGCTCGCGCGTGCTGGGCGCGAGGTCCACTAGGTCCGTGCGGCCGTCCCGCGGCGCGCCGGGTTCGTTGAAGCCCAGGTGGCCGTTCAGCCCAATCCCCAGCACCTGCACCGCGATGCCGCCGGCAGCTCGAATCGCCGTTTCGTAGGCGGCGCAGTGCAGCGCGATCGACTCCGGCGCGACCTCGCCGGAAGGGATGTGCGTCCGCGTCGGATCGAAGCCGGCCGGCTCGAACAGCTGTTCGCGCATGAAGTGCGCGAAGGACTGCGGGTGAGCCGGCGCCATCGGCCAGTACTCGTCGAGATTGAAGCTGCGGACCTGCGACCAATCGACACGCCCCTCTTGGTGCGCTTCGACCATGGCGGCGTACAGCTCGATCGGCGTCCCGCCCGTGGGCAGACCAAGGACGAGTTCGGGCTCGGCCTGCACGCGGGCCACCAGCTGCTCGGCGAGCACGCGAGAGGCGGTGCGGGCGTCCGGATGGACTTCCAGGGAAGGGGCGGGCATCGGCAGGGGAAGGAGGGGGCCCGGAGGTAGGATGGACGCGTGGACGAGAAAACGCCAGCCGAGACGGTGCTTGCCGAGGGCAATGCGGAAGCCCTGGCGCCCTGGGTCGAGCTTCTGGCCGGGCGCGGCATCCAGGCGCGGATCGTACTGAAGCCGGGCTCCAACCCCAACCACTGAGGCGGCGGTCGGATGCAGCTCGCGGTCGCGAGCCAAGACGCCCCTTGGGCCATCCGCTTCATCAAGATGGCGCAGGAAGAAGCGATGGCCGCCGAAGATCACTCGGATGCCATCGACCTCGATGCCGAGTCGGCCAGCTGCCCGGCCTGCGGGGACGAGTTCTCGCCGCAGGCTCTGCAGGAATCGGGCGGCCGCTGCCCGGGCTGCGGGCTGCAGCTGGGCGCAGGCTAGCAGCTAGTCGGCGGCGAACTCGCTGAGCGCCAGGCTCAGCCGGCCGCCGTCGGGGGCAGTCAGCACACGCAGCTTGAGCTGCTGATGCGCATTCCAGCGCCGGAAGTCCGCCGCGAGATCGAGCCAGTCTTCCAGCTCGCCATCGCGCAGATCGGCGTCGATCGCCAGCACCAGCTCGACCCCATCCTGCTCGGCGCAGGCCTTGCGTAGGGCCTCGCGGAGGCCGCCCATGCTGCCGATCCCCACCGGGACAGGGCGTTCGGCGAACCAGCGATCGAAAGCCGTCAGCCGCTCGGCGCCGGAGGCGAAGCCCGACTCGCGCCAGGCCTGCGGCGGAACACCAGCGAGCCAGAGTTTGGCCTGGAGCGCGTCCTGGGTCAGCCATTCACGCAGCTGCAGCCAAGGCGCGACCGCGGTGGGATCCCCGGCGGCGATCGCCTCGCGATCAAGCGCGATGACGACCAGAGTCTGACCCTGTTCGGGGGCGGTGCGCGCGCCCTCGGGTGCCTGCTCGCCGCGCGCGATCAGCACGCGGGTCGCAGCGCGTGCCACGCGCCAGTCTGCGCTCGACACGGCAAGCTGACGCAGGCGCTGCGGCGGCAGGTTGCGCTCGTCGCGTGCCAGCAGCTCGATCGCTGCCTGCTGCACGGCCCATTGCCCCTCGCCGACGATCACCCCGCGGGCGAAGGAGCGGACTCCGGAGTCTCCGGAACGCTGGGCCCAAAGTCCGCGCAGCGCATCGGCGGCGACCTCCGGGCGACGGTGACCGACCAGGTCCTGCAGCGCGCGGCTGGAGGCATCCGAGGGATGCGCCGCGAGCACCGGGATCAGGGTGCGCAGGACTTCAGGGTCGGAGTCGCGGGTGAGGCGCAGAATCGCCGAGATCTCGACCGGCTCCAGCTCCTGGCCCAGCGCCAGCAGACTGGCGCGCCGCACATAGGAATCGCGATGGGCGAGCCCGGTGTCGAGCAGCCAGGCGCGCCCTTCCAGATCGGACGCGGACCGGGCCGCGTGCAAGAAGGCCCTCTCGGCGAGCTCGCGCTCGAGCCCCCGCGCCGAACGCACCCGCTTGGCCAGAGTCTCGAGGGCCTGGGTGTCGCGGATCGACGCTGCCGCATCGAGCAGCGCAGCCCGACGCTCGAGCGCCGCCCCAAGATAGACCGACTCAAAAGCGGCGAAGAAGCGCGCATCGCCGGCATCCGCCAGAACCCGCATCGCGGCGTCCTGCGCGGCCGGCAGCGCGCCGCGCTGGAGCTGCGGAGCGAGCAGCTTGGCGTAGACCGCTCGCAGCGGATACTCGCGCGCGACCCGCTCGAGGGCGAGCGCGTCCGCTTCGGTCCGGGGCTGAACCAGAGCCTGAGGAGGCTCCTTGAGCAGCTGCGGCGACTGCACCCGGCCCATCGCGCGCCAGAGCTCTCGGTCGAACTCTGCGCCCAGCTCGGCGGTGGTCTGATCGAAACCCGAGCCAAGCAGAATCGCATGGGCCTCGGGATGCACGGCCCAGTCGACCAGGAGCTGCTCACGCTCCAGCCCCGGGGCGCTCGCGAAGATCTCGTCGCTCAAGGACTGGACTTCGGCTGCGGCGGAGACCGCTTGAAGCTGCTCCTTCGAGCTCTCCGCCAGCCGCAGCTGATCCAGCTCGAAGGGGCCGCTCGCGATCAACTCGACGTCGAGGCGATCGGTTCCTGCAGGGACGGCCAGGACAAGCGAGATCGGTTCCCAGCCTTCGCTCGGCGCGACCAGCCTGACGGCGCGCTGCACACCCGGCTTGCCGAGCGCCCGCGCGGCGAGGCGCAGCTCACCCGGGCCGCTGCCCCGCACCATGGCGCGCAGCTCGACCCACTGCGGCTGCGCAAAGCGCCGCTGCAGGACCTGCCGCGTGCGCGCGAGCTGCCCACTTTGCCAGGCGAGCATGCGCTCGCCTTCGGGGGCGTCCTCGCTGGCCATGCTGTGCCAAGCGCCGGCCTGGGTCTGCCAGCCGACGACTTCATGGACGCGCGCGGCGGGCGCTTCGAAGCCTGGGTTCTTGAGCCAGTTTGGCTCCGGCGCCGGTTCCTGGGCCCATCCAAGGCACACCCAAAGCGCAATCCCGGCGACTCCCCCCCCCGTCATCCCAGAAGGATAACCTCGCGGTACCGATCCGCAGTCGGATCAGCGCGGACGACGGCTCGCACCCGAACTCTTCGGGCGCGACTGGCTGGGTCGAGCGCTGCTCGACTTCGGGCGCGCACTGCTGCCCGAGCTCGACTTGGGCCGGGCCGAGCTACCCGAGCTCGACTTCGGGCGCGAGCTGGAGTTGCTGGGCCGCGACTGCGCGCGACTGCTGGCGCTCGACCGCGGCTTGGTGCTGGTGCGGTTGGGCTGGCTGCGCGGCTGCTGACTCGGGCGCGTGCTCGGCTTCGAGCGCGGCTGCTGGCTGGGGCGCACCGGCTGCGCCCGCGGTTGCGTGCTGGGCCGCGTGTTCGGCTGGCTGCGAGGCTGAGGCTGCGAGCCGTTGCGCGAGGAATCCCAGCGCGAGGAATTCTTCTCGCTGGGACGCGCCGGCGCAGGATCCTTGCGGGCGCTGCCGTTCAGGCCGTAGCCCGTGGTGCCATTGCCCAGGCGGTTGCTGGCCGAACCGCTGGGGCGCGGCGGCAGAACCCGGCCGGGCTGGCTGCCGGTCGAACGCGAGGAGCTGCCCCCGTTGCCAGTCGCCACGCCGTTGTTGCCGCGCGGGTTGGGCTCGATGCCCCCACCCCCGCCGGAGTCCCCGCCCCAGCGCCCGGCATTGCGTTCGCTCGGACGCGGCGGCGACGGGTCCTTGCGGGCCGTGCCGTTCAGGCCGTAGCCATTGACCGGATCGCCCAGACGGGCCGACGCCGTGGGGTTGTAGGTGTTGAAGGTGCGGCCTCCTAGGCCGCCGCCGGGCACGGGCACGCCGCCCGCATTGCCGCCGTTCGAGCCACCGGTCGCTCCGCCTCCGACTGCACCCCCACCCGGCGTGTCGCCGTCGGCGGCCAGCTCGGTGCTGTACCCATCGCTGAAGACCACGATCAGCGGCGCGTCGTCGTCTTCGTTCTCGCCGTTGCCCCAACCGCCGGCCTGGCCGTCGGAGCCGCCGACCGAACCACCGGCATAAGCCCCGCCGTCGCCGGTCGAGCCGCTGCCGTTGTCGATGAATCCGCCGACACCATCGCCGTCGATCACGAAGGCGTCCGCGATGAAGGGGCTGGGCGCCCCGCCGCCGTTGCCGCCGCCATTTCCACCCCCGTTGCCGCCGCCGTTCGAGCCACCGCTCGATCCGCCATCGTTGTGGTGATGGTGGTGACCGTGGTCACAGTGCAGATACCAGTACCACCAGGGCCACGGGCCGTACCAGCCGTAGCCGGGACGCCAGTAGGGATCCCACCACGGGCTCCACCATGGATCCCAGGTGGAGTAGTAGTAGCTGACGTAGCCGTCGGTGTAGGTCTCGCCGTAGTAATCGCCGACGTACTCGTCGAGATAAAGCGGCACCGAGGCCTCGATGTCGCCATCGCCTTCGTCGTAGACCCCGTTGCGGTTCTCGTCCACGGCCACCCAATAGCCATTGGCCACGCCCATGGGCACGGGGACGTACTGGGGTGCCGGCCCCTCGTACACGGAACCGGAGGAACAGGCGCCGCCCAGCAAGCCGAGCGCGCCCACGACCAAAAGCGTCGAGAACGACTTCTGCATCTCCTCCACCTTACCCGAAATCCGCCAAGCCCCCCCTCTGTTTGCGGCGGCTCTGCGGCCACGTCAAGCTGTACGCCGCGAATTCACGGGGGAGAGCCTCGAGACTTCGCCGCTCGCCCCGATCCTGCGGCCCTTCGCAACTTCGGGGGACCTTTCCCCAATCAGTGCGTACAAAGAAGGTGCTCGGCGCAACCCCGCCGCGCGCCTCCCTTCACGATGTCCCGACGTCCCTCTCTCTTCACTCTTCTTCTGCTCGGCACAGCCAGCCTCGTGGCCCCCACCGCCACCGCCCAGCAGGACACCCCGCCCGCCCCGCAGCCGGCCGCCGAAGTGCCGACCTTGCAAGAGGCGGGCGCTCTATTGCAGCAGGGCGATCTGCAGGCGGCCTCGGTGGCCTACGCCAAGATCGTGCTTGCGCAGCCCGAGAACGCCCAGGCCTGGCAGATGCTCGGCTACAGCCTGCACATGAGCGGCGACCTGGATCGCGCGCTGCGTGTGCACACGAAGGCCGCGACCTTCGATGCGGTGCGCCCCATCGCGCTTTACAACATCGCCTGCGTCCACGCCCTCCAGGGTCGGGCCGACGAGGCCTTCGCCTTCCTCGAGCAGGCCGTGGAGGCCGGCTTCAATGACCCGAACCAGTACGGATCGGATGCGGACCTCCGCTCGCTGCACAGCGACCCGCGCTGGGTGGCGCTGGGCCGCAAGCTGCAGGGCCTCGAGGTCGGCGAGCCGGCTTTCGAAAGCCAGGAATGGACCGAAGCCGAGCCCACGGAAGCCGCAGAAGCCGCGGCCCTGAAGAAGCGCGGCCGCACTGTCGCCCTGGCCAGCGTGCCGGTCGAACAGCAGTTCGATTTCTGGCTCGGCGAATGGGACGTGGCGATGAACGGTGACTTCGTCACGGAATGGAAAGTCGCCAAAGAGCTCGACGGCAAAGTGATCCGCCAGTCGGGCCCCTACTCGATGACCGTCGTCAACTTCGAGCCGACAACCGGCAAGTGGCACATGACCTGGATGAGCACCGAAGGCCACCACGACGTGCTGGTCGGCGCGCGCGAAGGCGACGCCATGGTCATGCACCAGAAGGTCGTGCGCGAGGAAGCGGGCGCGATCGGCCGCTGGACCCTGCACGACATCCACAAGAACTATTTCGCCACCAAGTGGGAGCTGTCCCGCGACAACGGCAAGACCTGGACCACCGAAGCGACCATGGAATGCTGGCGCAAGGGTGCCGCCCAGGAAGCCTCGGCCAGCGCCGCAGGCATTGAGCGCTACGAGTTCCTGCTAGGCGAGTTCAGCGTCGAGTACAAGGCGATGATGCCCGATCAGTCGTGGGTTGCCGGCAAGGGCAGCTGCTCGGCGAAGCGCATGGATAACGGCGCCATCGTCGAGAAGCAGAAGCTCACCCAGGAAGACGGCACGGTCTGGGAAGGCGTCACCACGCGTTCGCTCGACCCGGAGAGCGGCCGCATCCTGGTCAACTGGACTTCGGCGGACGGCCAGGTCTCGGTCGATTCCAAGGCCGCGCTCGAAAACGGCAAGGTCGTTGAGATCTCCGGCGGCGAAGATCAGTACGGCGCCTTCCGCGACCGCCTGTACTTCACCGAGATCGACTCCGCGGGCTACAGCGTCTGGCTCGACCGCTACTACACCGAGAGCGGCACGACCATCGAAGGCCTGTACCGCGCGCGTTACTCGCGCAAGTAGGACGCACGGGGCCGGGCCTCTCTCCCGGCCTTTCTCCCTAGGGGCTGCTCGCTTCGGCGCGCAGTCCCGTTTTCGTTGCTAGGATCCGCGCATGTCGAACCGGATCACCCGTCGTGGTTTTCTCGCCGCCGGAGCCGCGGTCGCGGCCGCCGCTCCCCTCTCTGCGCGGGCGCGCCCCCAGGACGCCGCCGGCAAGCCCTGGCGCAAGGCGGTCAAGTACGGCATGGTCGGTGCCGGCTCGAGCGTGCTGGAGAAGTTCCAGCTGGTGCAGGAGCTGGGCTTTGACGGCATCGAGCTGGACAGCCCGAATGGCCTGGATCGGCAGGAGGTGCTGGACGCGCGCGATCAGACCGGGCTGCCGATTCACGGCGTGGTCGACAGCGTGCACTGGAGCAAGCCCTTCTCGCACCCGGATCCGAAGGTGCGCGCCGAAGGGGTGCGCGCGCTCGAGACGGCGCTGCAGGACTGCAAGGCCTACGGCGGCGACACGGTGCTGGTCGTGCCGGCGGTGGTCAACCAGGGCATCAGCTATCGCGATGCCTGGGTGCGCTCGCGCGCCGAGATCATGCGCATGGTGCCGCTCGCCGAAGAGCTGGGCCTGAACATCGCCTTCGAGAACGTCTGGAACAACTTTCTGTTGTCGCCGCTTGAGATGGCGCAGTACATCGACGGCTTCGGCAGCCCGCACGTGGGCGCCTATCTGGATGTCGGCAACCTAGTGCGTTACGCCTGGCCGCAGCACTGGGTCGAGGCGCTGGGGCGGCGGATCATGAAGATCGACGTCAAGGGCTACAGCCGCAAGAAGCAGAACGAGGAAGGCCTGTGGAAGGGCTTCCAGGTCGGCATCGGCGATGACGACTGCGACTGGCCCGAGGTCACGAAGGCGCTGCGCGAGATTGGCTACGCCGGCTGGTTCACCGCCGAAGTCGGCGGCGGCGGCCGCGAGCGACTCGCCGAAATCGCGAGCCGGATGGATCGCGTGATGGGCGCGTAGGTCGCGCCGCTAACCCGCAGCCGTCGGCACCTGCTCGTGCACGCGCTCGAGCCAGGCGCGCAGCTGCGGGCGTGGTTCGAGTTCGGCGTGCAGGCCGGGCGGAAGGACTTCGGACACAAGCTGGTCCAGGATGCAGGCGACGGCCAAGTCGGCGCGGCTCAGGGCATCGCCGACCAGAAAGGAGCGGCCCTCGAGGCGTGCGTCGATGCGATCGAGCGCGTCGCGGAACTCGCGCCAGACGACTTCGCGCGGCTTGTCTCCGGTCCCCTGCCCGACCAGCCGCCGCCGCACCAGCCGCTTGGCGATCCCCGGGATGATCGCGCGCAGCGGCCAGGGCTGACGAGAGAAGACCTTGCGGCGCATCTCCTCGAAGGACTCCTCCAGCATCCAGCGCAGATAGACCGCGTAGAAGTAGAGGCACTCATCGGCCCAGTCCTCCCACAGCAGCGCTTCGAGGCGCAGCTGCGGGTCGGCCGGATCGAGCGGTGGATCGGGGAAGCGCTGCTCCAGCGCGTGGAGGATGTCGGTGCTGTCGGCGATCAGCTCGTCGCCGATCTTCAGCGCCGGAACCCGTCCGCGCAGGTTGACCTTGCGCACCTGGCCCGGCGTTCGAAGATTGTGCACTTCGAAATTCAGCCCCTTGTAGCGCAACGCCATCTGCACCTTGCCGCAGGGCGGCGACAGCGTGGCCCCGCGGCTGAGCCCCGGATACTGATAGAGAATCAGCTCGGGCTGACTCATCAGCGCAGATCCAGGATGGCCTGTTCGAGACCGTCCGGGTCGAAGCCAAAGGGACCGGGGCCGCAGCGGTACAGCACCTCGCCATCCGGCGCGATCAGGTACAGACGCTCGGGCCAGCCCTGGTAGGCCATCGACACGGCGTCGTCGAGTTCGTCGACGACGGCGGGAATCTCCATGCCCAGCTCCTTCGAGCTGAAGTTCGCCATGACGCGGCGCTCTTCGTAGGTGACCGGATCCTCGATGTTGCCGAACATCATCGGCAGGCGCGAATCCATGGCATGCGCCTCGCGGATGTAGATCACCACAAACTCGACCGCATCCCCGTGCGCCGCATAGAGCTCGTTCAGCCGACCGGCTGACTTGCGGAAAGGCGGTCAGGTGTAGCTGCCGAAGATCAGCGCGACCGGCCGGGTGCGCGCGGGATCATGCAGGCGGAAGCTGCGCGCTGGGTCGGCGGCATAGGCCAGCTCGAAGTCCGGGGCGATCTCGCCCGGCGCCGGCGGCTCGATGCGCTCGTACTGCACCGTCGGCTGCCAGCCGGCCATCTCGGCGCCCGCCAGGACGCCGTCCCCGTTGTAGTCCTGGTCGCGGAAGGTCATCTCCAGGTCGGCCTCGTCGAAGTCCTGGTCGCCGTCCTGGTCAAAGCTGAGCAGAAAGAGCGGCCAGTCGGAGGTCCACCCGCCGATCCCCTGCTGCACCTCTTCCTTGACCACGCGGCCGTCGCCATCGGCGTCGAGCGAGGCCTGGAAGGCGCTCCATTCGGCGCGGGTCACCTGCTGATCCCCGTCGCTGTCGGCGTGCCCCAGAATCATCGGGTTGAAGCCGTTGAAGTGGGCATCTTCGGGGAAGTCGCTGCTGTCGAGCAGGCCGTCCTCGTTGCGATCGTAGTTACGAAAGCGCACCTCGCCGCGGTCGTACTCGGCCAGGGTCACCTGGCCATCCCCGTTGTGGTCGTGGCGATCGCGCACCTCGGCCCACAGGCTGGAAAGCTCGACGCGCGAGCTGCATTGCCAGGAATCCCCGGCGGCAAAAGCGGCATCAAAGATGCTCGCTTCCGCCTGGTCTTCGGACGGCGGCGCCGAACAGGCAGCCAAACCACCCAGAATGAGCAGGGAACGCAGAGACGCGGTCATGACTGCACCTTGGCAGCGCCCTCAGCGGCTGACAAGCAGAAGCGCTAGGGCTTGACCTGACGCTTCTCGTACCACTCCATCCACTGCGCCGGCGTGCGTTCGACGTCATCGCCGGCGAGGCCCTGCAGGAGGTGCTTGAGCAGACTCTGAAGCTCGTCCTCGAGACGCACTGCTTTGATCGTCGAGGCATTCTCAAGGTACTCATTGCGCTCGTTGCCGCCGCGCGAGAAGGCGAACTGCAACTGGCGCAGGGCGAGCGGCTCGTCGCGATCGACGACCACCTGCACCGCGTGGTCGAGGAAACTGAACTTGCTGGGCGCGCGTCGGTCTTCGATCGCGATCAGCAGCACGAAGGGCTTGGGCGCGTAATCCGGCAGATGCTGCGCCAGCTGCTCGGCGGCATGCAGACGCAGCGCGTCTTCAGCGCGCAGCAGTGCCTTGACCCAGTACTCGCGGGCGGCCGTCGGTCGCAGCCGCACCGCCGTGGCACCGGCCAAATCACGCACGGCCGCCGAAGCGTAGAGGCTGGCGTGCTGCACCCGTGCCCCAAAGTACGGCTCGTCCATCAGCTGCCGGCGCGTCACCAGCAGGACGACGCGCTGCATCAGCGGGTCGCTGTCCTCAAAGGCGCGGCTCAGGGTGGTCAGCGTGAGCTGCCGGTCCCCTTCGCCGTTGCGGCCCGGCGCGACTTCGGCCGCCAGCCGGGCGCCCAGCAGCAGGCGGCGCAGCCCTTCCGTCTTCTGCACTTCTTCCCACAGCCACTCGACCCGTTCGTCGGGGCTCAGGCCGAGCTCGACCGGATCGAAGCGCGCGCCCCAGGCCTCGAGCGCGGTGAGCGCCGCGCGCAGCTCGTGGCTGCGGCCGCGCTGCAGCACCGCCTCGGTCAGCTCGAGCAGCGCCGAGATCTGGCCGTTGTCGGCGTAGGTCTCGATGATCGGCACCAGGCTCGCCGCCGGGGTCGTGCGCAGCTGCCCGCGCCACTTGCGGTCGCGGACCCGCTCCAGCACCGTCTCGACCGGGTCGGTCGGCGTGTGATAGACCCCGAAAGGGGTGACCAGGTCCAGCGCACCGCGCGCCGGACGCTCGCTGACTTCGACCTGTACCCCGGACCGCGTCATCGCAAAGACATCGGTCGGCGGGGCGGCGGCAGGCTGTTGGGCCAGCGCCAGGCAGGCAAGAACCAGCGTCGGGGCCATCCCTCCACTTTGACGGACGCCGCGCGGATCCCGCAAGGGAATCCCGGCCGTTAGGCTGGAGGGCATGGCACGCTCCCCGCTCGGCCTCCTCCTGCCCGTGCTGTGCGCGATCCTCGTGGCGACTCCGGACGCGACGGCGGCGCAGCGAAAGAAGAAGGAAGAGCCGCGCCCGCTCAGCGAGATGGGCGTCGTAAGCCAGGACCCGCAGCCGATCGGTGATCCGGCGCTGGGCAACTTCGCCGAGCGCTTCCCGGACGAAGAGTGGCATTACCTGGAGACGACGCACTTCCGGATTGCCAGCTCGCTCGAGAAGATGAAGCTCTCGAACAAGGACAAGAAGCGGCTGGCGCCGGAGCTGGAGGCGCTCGCGCCCTACTTCCCATCGCTGGGCATGAAGCCCAGCTCGCTGCCGCCCGAGGTCTACATCGTGCTGACCGGGATGCGCCTCGAAAAGCTGTACAGCGAGTTTCAGGCGATCGCCCAGGTGACCGACGCGGACTTCCCCGAGTCGCGCGCGGCGCAGAAGGGTCAGGGCGCGTACATGGGCGATGGCCCGTATCTGGGTGAGCGGGAGAAGTTTGAAGTCGTGCTGCACGCCGACCGGCTCGACCACATGGATTTCACCGAGTGGCAGCGCGGGATCCGCGCCAACGACACCGTGCGCTGGCACAACCGCGAGCCCAGCAAGCTGATCGTGTCGATGCCCTGCGTCGATGGTGACCTGCGCCAGGACCGCTGGCTGTGGCCGCACCTCGCGCACAACATGGCGCACATGCTGCTGGACGGCTACAAGTTCTTCGCCTACGACCCTCCGCTGTGGATGGCCGAAGGCCTAGCGCTGTGGTTTGAGAAGCGCATCGAGCCCGAGTCGTGGACGCGCGATGGCGGCGAAGGCGTGTTCTTCGAGCCGGACCGCTCCAAGGATTGGGCCGAGGACGCGCGCAAGCTGGTGCGCAAGAAGGACCACACCAGCATGATCAAGCTGCTGGCGGCGCGCGGGCCGGCGGATCTGGACCGCGCCGCGAACGTGACCGCCTGGTCGATCACGAGCTTCCTGATCGAGCAGCACCCCGACGCATACGCCAAGCTGATCGGGGCCGTCAAAGCGCAGCTCGACGAACAGGGTTATCCGACCGGTCGCAAGCTGGGCGCGCTGCAGCGCGATCAGTTCCGCGAGCTGTGGTCATGGACACCGATTCAGCTGGAAGAGGCCTGGATCGCCTGGGTGAACGGCGAGACCGCCGAAGCCGACAGCGACTAGCTGCCGAGCAGCGTCGACATCGTGACGGCGACCACCGCCACGACCACGCTCAGTCCGGAGCCGACCACCACGAAGTCGCGCGTGGTGTAGCCCCCCGGCTTGGCCACCATCAGATTGCACTGATGGGCGAAGGGTACGACGAAGGCGCAGCTGCAGCCGTAGGCGACGGTCAGCAGCGCGGCCGAAGGTGTCAGGCCCAGCGGTTCGGCGGCGCGCACCGCGACCGGCGACAGGATGACCGCCGCGGCCGCGTTGCTGCTGGTCACGCTGATCAGCGCGGCGAGCAGGAAGAGCCCGGCCAGCACGGCCGGTGCGCCCGCCCAGGAGGAAGCCCCCACCATGGTGTCGGCGACCAGATCCGCGACGCCGTGGTTCTCGAGCGCGGTGCCCAGCGGGATCGTGCCGATGATCAGAGCGAGGACTCGCCACTCGACAAAACGCCCGGCCTGGTCAGCAGGCAGGCAGCCGGTCAGCACCATGAGCAGAGCTCCGGCCAGCGCGCTCATCGCGAGCGGAGCCAGGCCAAGCAACGGCGGCAGCAGCGCCACACCCAGGCAGAGCAGCGCGAGCGGTGCTTTGCTGAAGTCGCGGACGTCGTCGGGCTCGGAGAGCAAGACCAGATCCTGGGATCCGCGCAGCCGCCGCAGATGATCGGTCGGGCCGGCCAGCAGCATGGCGTCGCCGGCGGCCAGCGGCAGACGCGCGAAGTCCTGCTGTACCGGGCCATCATTGCGCCACAGGGACAGCACGTTCAGGCCGTAGCGCGAACGGAACTCGACCTCCTGCAGAGTGCGGCCGAGAAAGCCGGAGCGGGGTGGCACGCTGGCCTCGACGATCCCCACGCCGTGATCGAGCACCCGCTCGACCGCATGCTCGCCGGGCAGCCCCATGCGCGAATGCGTCTCTTCGGCGAGACGCCACACTTCCGTGTCCGGCCCCTCGAGATAGACGTCATCGCCGCGCTCAAAGCGGAAGTTGGGCCCCGGGTGTACCCAGCGCTCGCCGAAGGAACCACGCCGGGTCACGGCCAGCACCGAAACGGCGTAGTCGCGTCCGATACCGGTCTCGGCGAGGGTGCTGCCGCGCAGCGCAGAAGCCTGACCGACGCGCACCCGCGTGATCGACTGCGCCAGACCGTAGTCCGCCACCAGCTTCTCGGAGTGGGCATGCGAAGCGCCCGGCCCGCGCCCATCACGGTCGGGCAGGAATCGTCGGCCGACCAGCAGCAGGTAGAGCACACCCGCGATGCAGATCGGCGCGCCGATGACCGCGAACTCGAACATGCCCAGCCCGCTGCCGGTGGTGCGGCGCAGGAAATCACTGACCAGCAGGTTTGAGGAGGATCCGATCAGCGTCAGATTGCCCCCCAGGATGGCCGCGTAGCCCAGCGGCATAAGCAGCCGCGAGGGCGGAAGCTGGGCGCGCCGCGCCAGCGCGACCACCACCGGCAGCAGCACCGCGACCGTCGCGGCGTTGCTCATGAAGGCGGACAGGATGATGACCGCCCCGCAGACCAGGGTGAGGATGCGCGGCTCGCTCTTGCCCGCAGCGCGCTCGACCCGGCGGGCCAGCGCCGCGGCCACCCCGCTTTCCTGAAGGCCCGCTCCCAACACGAAGACCGCCGCGATCGCGATGACTGCCTGGTTGCCGAAGCCGGCCAGCGCGTCTTCGGGCTCGGGGACGGCACCGGTCACGAACAGCAGCACCGGGATCGACAGCGCGACGAGCTCAAGCCGGATCCAGCGCGTGAGAAAGAGCACGGCCGCGACCACCAGCACGACCAGCGAAATCCAGCCGTGGTAGCTCATCGAGCGTGCCCCCGCGCTTGCAACACGCGCAAAGCGTAGCAGTACGATGGCGGGATGCCGCACCGGCTTCTGATCGAAGCGCTCGAGCGCCTCGCCTTCCTGGGCGAGGTCGTCGAGAAGCGGATGTTCGGCGCCTATGGCTTCTACCTGGACGGGCTCTTCTTCGCGATCTTCGACCCGAAGGATGGCCGGCTCTACCTGCGCAGTGACGCGACGATGTCCGACGAGCGCGAGGCGGTGGGATCCGCGCTGCTCCGCCCGGGCGAGGGCGAGGCGACGATGCCCTACGCCTGGGTGCCGCCCGCCGTGCTTGACGACGCGCGGCGGCTGGCGGCTTGGGCCGATCGCGCGCTGCGCATCGCCCGGCTGAACAAGGAGGCGGACGGCTCGGCGCTGGCGCGGATGCGCGGGCTGGGCAAGGCCTCCGCGGCCATGCTCATGGACGCCGGAATCCGCACGCCCACCGAGCTGCGCAAGATCGGTCCGGTCGCGGCTTACCGCGCCGTCGAGCAGCTGGGCCACGCCCCGAGCCGCAATCTGCTGTGGGCGATGGAAGGCGCGCTGACCGGCAAGATGTGGAACCGGCTCCCCGCCGAGCGCAAGGCCGAACTGGAAGCGGAGCTGGACGCGGCGCGCTAGTTCGGGATGACGACGCGATGCCGGTGTTCGCCCGGCCCGAAGCTGAACTCACCCAACTCTGCCCCACCGCGACGGTCCTCGCGCAGGATGTACGAGCCCGGCACGATGCCCGAGACCGTGGTGTCGCGCCCCTCGCGGGCACGGATGCGATGGTCATCCCGCAGATGGGTCCACTCCGGCGGCATCGGCCCGACGCGATCCAGGCGGAAGCGGCCGCCGGCGGGGCTGCCGTCGGCTCGAGCGAACTCCAAGACAACCGTCGCCGCGGCGCCGAGCTGGACCTCGACCTCGGTGGTCTGATCGGCGCGCACATCGAAGCGGGCGACCGGGGCAAGTCCGGCCGAACTGCCAAAGCGCATGGCGTAGGTCCCGGGCGCGAGACCGTCGAAGCGCATTGGATTGGTCTCGCGGCCGTTGGAGGGCCGCCGGTCGCGGATGAGCGAAGCGGGCTCGACCTCCTGGCCGCCGTCGACGCGCCGCAGCGAGTAGAACGAAACCTGCGTGGTGCGCTCGCCGGCTGCGTCGAAGAAGCGCAGTTCGGCGCGGCCACCCGGCATGAGCTGCAAATCGCCCAGCAGCACTTCGCCGCGCAGGTCCATGGCGTTGGTGCTGTAGACCTCGCCGCGCGCGTGGCGCGCGCTCCATTCGTAGAGGCCGGGGGTCAGCTCGGCGAGAAAGGCGCCGTCGTCGTTGGTCCGCACGCTGCGCGGACGCACGCGGCGTCGCTCGTTGCCGACATCCTGCAGGAAGCTGACCTGAGCGTTGACCGCCGGCTTGCCGTTGGCGTCGATCACGCGACCGCTCGCGAAGGCGGTCTCCGGGAGGGAGATGGTGATGCCCTCGGCCGGACGCTCGCGCGCGAAGGCCGACAGGCCCGGATCCGGGTTGGCGCGCAGGTCGTATTCGGCGTCCGCGAACATCCCCTCAAAGCGGAACTGACCCGCGGCGTCGGTGACCACCGGCGCGGCCGGGCCCAGCAGCCCGTCCGTCAGCCCCTCGAGGCGAAACTCGCCGCGCCGCGCCCGCGCGGTGACGACCACGCCCTCGGCCGCCTGGCCCCAGGCGTCGACCACAGTGCCCGCCAGCGCAGCGCCGCGCGACAGGCTGACCTCCATGCGGCCGTCGCCGCGCTCGGTGATCGAGACCGGCTCCTCGCGATAGTGCTGATAACCCCGCTTGGCCACCTCGAGCTTGTAGTCCTTGAAGGACAGGTGCTCGAAGACCGCGCGGCCCGCTGCGTTGGTTCGCAGGAACTGAATCGGCAGCTCTTCCGCGAAGTTGCCGCCGTTGTTGAGCACCATGACGACGGCGGCGTCTTCGATCGGCGCGCCGTAGTCATCGACCACGTCGACCTCGAGGTAGCCGCCCGGCGCGACGCGCAGATCACCCAGATCGTGCTGCTCGCCGTCACTCAGGCCCTCGCCCAGCTTGAAGGAGATCAGGTGCCGCGGCAGACGGGCGTAGACCACGAACTGCACCTCGCTCGGCGCCGGCAGGCTGGCGCGACCTTCGAGATCGCTGAGCACCTCGGTGATCGCGAAGTCCTTGTTCTCGACCGGCGCTCCCTGCACGGCGAACAGGACCGGCTGCAGGCTGCGCAGCCCCGCCTCGCCTTCCATGTCCGGCACCTGGAGCACCCCGACGGTGGCCCCTTCGATGGGCGCGCCGTCCTGGTTGATCACTCGCACCGTCACGGTGGCCTCGGCGTCGACCTCATCCGGGTCGCGGGTGGCCAGGACGTCCCCGCCTTCGCGCTGCGCGGCGCCCCCGCCGGACAGGTCGAGCGGCGCGCCGAGCGGAGAGGGAAGGGGATCCTGCGGCAGCTCGCCGACCTCGGCGAAGTCGCGCTCCTCCTCGTCCTCGGCCGCCGCGGCCGATGCGGTCAGCGGGCCCTCCGGCTGCTCGGTCGGCCAGAAGACAACTCCCGCGCCGACCGCGAGAATCAGCAGAATGGGCAACCAAATCCGGGGCATCCCCCGATCCTAGCAGGGAAGACGCGCGCGCAGCTCCTCGCGCCGCCGGCGACTCATCCGAAGTTCGGTGCCATCGCGCAGAACCACAAGGTAATCCCCGTGTTCCTGCGGCACGAGTTTCCGGATTCGATCCAGGCGCACGATCGTCGAGCGATGGATCCGGGCAAAGGCCTGCTCATCGAGCTGCTCTTCGACCGATCGGATGGTCGCTCGCATCAGATGGCGTTTGCCGCCGGCGTGAAAGCGCACCGAGTTGTTCGCCGCCTCGATCCAGTCGATCTCCTCGGCATCCAGGAAGTAGACCGCGCCGCCGGACTTGATCGCGAAGCGCTGCTCCCGCGGCCGCCCGACGTCCGAACTCGCCACCAGCTCCATCAGCCGCTCGGCGAGCTCGGAACGCTTGCTCGCAGCGTGGACGGCGCGCGCGCGGGCGAGGCTCTGTTCAAAGCGCTCATCGCTGAAGGGCTTCAGCAGATAGTCAACGGCGTGCACCTCGAAAGCGCGCAGCGCGTGCTCGTCGAAGGCGGTCGCGAACACGATCTGCGGCATCGGATCGAGCTCGAGCGCACGCACGACCTCGAAGCCGTCGCAGCCCGGCATCTGCACGTCGAGGAAGACCAAATCGGGCTGCTTGGCACGAATCAGCTCGATGGCGTCCTCGCCGCTGCCCGCCTGGCCGACGACTTCCATGTCTTCGTGGCGCGCGAGCAGGCCGGCGATCACCTCGCGGGCCAGGGGTTCGTCGTCGACGATCAGCACCTTCATCTGCTTTCTCCTGCTGCGGAGTCGGAGGCGGTCAGCGGCAAGCTCAGGCGTGCGCAGGTCCCGGTCCCTCCTGTCTCTCCCCAGGTGTCATGGACCAGTTCGAGCTGCGCGCGCGAGCCGTAGAGCTCTTCGAGGCGACCCCGCACATTGGCCAGGCCGATGCCCCCGCCCATCGGAGGGCCACCCGGGCCGGGGCCATCATCGCGCACTTCGATCACCAGCTGCTCGCCGCGGCGGCTGGCGCGCAGCTCGACCCGCCCCGACTTTGGCAGCACCGAGATGCCGTGGCGGATTGCGTTTTCGACCAGCGGCTGCAGGATCAGGTTGGGCACCTGGGCGTCGAGCACATCCGGCGCGATCTCGCGCGTCACGCGCAGCCGATCCTGGAAGCGCAGCCCCTCGATCTCGAGGTAGCGGTCGACAAAGTCGAGCTCCTCCTCGAGCAGGACCAGCTGACCGCCGCCGGCCGTCAGCACGCGGCGCAGCAGATCCGAAAGTCCGGTCACCACCCGCACCACCTCTTCGCCGCGCCCGGTGCGCGCCAGCGCGCCGATCGAGTGCAACGTGTTGAACAGGAAGTGGGGCTGCAGCTGCATCTTGAGCGCGTTGAGCCGCGCTTCCGACAGCTGCGACTCGAGCGTCGCGGCCTGCACCTCCTTCTCGCTCAGCCGCTGCCGGTAATGCAGCGCCGAGCAGACCGCCAGAATCGCCCAGTACATGACGATGCCCGGCGGCAGGTACCACAGGATCGCCACCCAATAGACGTCGAAGTACTCCGCGCCCGGGTTCTCCTGCTGGATCCCCTCGAGGGCGAAGGGCATGAACTCGATCGGAATGCGAATCGCCGCGTGGACGACGGCGACCCCGAGGCTCATGGCCGCGTGCAGCCAGAAGCTGTGCCCGCGCCGGCGCCCCAGCGGAAAGCGCCGGGCCAGCCGGGCGATGCCGATCGAGAACACGCCCCACACCAGCCAGCCGGGCATGCGGCGGACCAGGGCGGACTGGAAGCTGAGCGGCTCGCCGTCGGTGCCGTACTCCGCCTTCCAGGCGAAGTAGAACTGCAGCGCGGTCAGCAGCCCGATGCCTACCCAAAAGCCGGCCCACCAGACCCACCGCAGCCACGGCCGGCGCGGGAGATCGACAAGCGGAGACGCTGCTTCCATCGTCGTGATTTCAGCAGGCGGGCAGGGGGCTCATCGCGCGGCGGTGCGAAGCGCGACTAGCGCGTGGCCAATGGCGGGTAGCGCAAGGCCTGGTAACCGCGCCGTTGCAGTTCCTGCCGTTCGTGCACGGATTCGTGGACCCGGCCCTCGCGGGTGGTCGCCTCGATCACGCGCAGCTCCGTCCGGGCCGGATTCGCCCACTCGACGAAGATCATGGTGTGCCGATCCACGCGGTTGAGCACATCTCCGGGCAGCAGCTCGTCCCAATCGTCAAGCCGCCGGCAGATGCGCGGCAGGCTGCGGGTCGACTCCTTGCGCGGCAGCCGCCAGACCCGCGACACCAGCCCGGAACAATCCACCCCCACGGCTTCGGGCGTGAAGAAGGACGCGCCATCGGTGGGGAGATGCCCGGCCCACTTGCCCGCCGCGACTCCGGCCTCGAACTCGGCGATCGTCGAGAAGCCACCCCACTGGTAAGCCACCCCTTGATTGGGCTCGCCATCGGTGGACCAGCCGGTGTCCAGGCCCGAGCCCGGGCGATCCGGCGTGTCGATGCGATTGCCGAAGCGATCTTCACCATGGAAGACGTTCGCCTCGGAAGCCGACCAGCGATGCTCCGCGAAGGCGCGGGCGTGCTCGATGACCTGCGCGCGCGTCAGCTGATCCGAGCTCGCCGCGGCTTCCGCGGCCGCGTCGCCCTGCACCGTCGGCCCCGCGCAGGCACCCGCGCCAGCCAGCCAAACGACCAGGCCGATCTGCACGACTGCCCGCAACACGCTGCTCTCCGCCATGCCTCGATTGTAAGCCCCGCGCCCGGGCTCTGGTAAAACGGGGACGCGCCGCAAGTGGGCGCGCCTCCTATGAGCGAGCGTCCCCGTCTCCAAGCCTCGACCCTGCAGGATCTCGTCGAACAGGTCGAAAGCGTCATCTTCGGCAAGCCGCAAACGGTCCGGCGCGCCATCACGACGCTGCTCGCGGGCGGCCACGTGCTGCTCGAGGATGTCCCCGGCACCGGCAAGACTTCGCTGGCGCGGGCGCTCGCGCGCTCGATCGGCGGCAGCTTTCAGCGCGTGCAGTTCACGGCTGATCTGCTGCCCAGCGATGTGCTGGGCGTGAACCTCTACTCGATGAAGCGCGAGAGCTTTCAGTTTCACGCCGGGCCGGTGTTCCACAACGTGGTGCTGGCCGACGAACTGAACCGCACCTCGCCGCGCACCCAATCCTGTCTGCTGGAAGCGATGGCCGAGGGGCGGGTGTCGGTGGACGGCACGACCCACGAGCTGCCCAAGCCCTTCTTCGTCATCGCCACGCAGAACCCGGTCGACTTTGAGGGCACCTATCCCTTGCCCGAGTCGCAGCTCGACCGCTTTCTGATGCGGCTGTCCATCGGGTACCCGGACCGCGAGGCCTCGCAGCGCATTCTGGAAGACCCGCACCTGGGTCGGCGCATCACCGAGCTCAAGCCGGTGCTCGATCTGGAGGCGCTGCAGGGCTTCATGCGCGCCGTGCCGAAGATCGCCTTCGATGACAGCCTCACGGGCTATCTGCTCGACCTGGTCGAGGCGACGCGGCGCTCGCGTCAGCTGGCGCTCGGCGCCAGCATGCGCGCGGCGATCGACCTGCGGCGCGCCTCGCAGGCGCAGGCGCTGCTCAGCGGACGCAACTACGTGATCCCGGACGATCTCAAGGAGCTGTTCGTGCCGGTCGTCGCACACCGCGTGCTGCTGGCACCGCTCCGCGAGACCGACCTCGACACCTCCGACGTGCTCGAGGAGATCCTCGATCAGGTCAAGGTGCCGGCATGAACTTCGACGCGACCCCTTCGCGCCCCGAGGTGAAAGCCTCGGCGATGCTGGGGCCACTGCTGTCGACGGCGATCCCGATTCCTTGGGTCGCGCCGGAACTGCTGCCGCTGCTGATTTCGATCTGGGTGGTGCTGCTCGGAGGCTCTTGGGTGTTCGGCCGCTGGAATCTGCGCGCCATCGACGTGGGCGCCGAGCTGCCGGCTTCCGCTTTTGCCTGGGAAGCGGTGCCGGTTGACCTGCGTCTGCGCAACCACTCGCAGAGCTGGGCCGCCCGCGATCTGCTGGTCGGCCACGTGCTGAGCTCCGAGCGGGTGCGTCGGATTTCGGGCTATCGGCCGCGCCTCGGCGCCGGCGTCGAGACCCGGCTGGAACCGCTGCTGCGCGTTCCGCGCCGCGGTCGGCATACGCAGTACCGCGTCGAGGTCTCGTCCAGCTTTCCCTTTGGGCTGCTGCGCTGGCGGCGTCAGTTTGAGATTCGGGTCGATCTGCTGGGGCTGCCTCGACTGGGCGAACTGCGCCAAACTGAACGCGTCCTGCCCGACGAGCTGCAACCCGATCGTCAGCGGCCGCGCGGCACCTGGCGGCCTGGCGAGTTCTTCGCGCTGCAGGAATGGCGCCCGGGTCTGCCGCAGCGGCAGATCGCCTGGAAGGCCAGCGCGCGGCGCGGCGAGCTGCTGGTCCGACAGAACCAGTTCATCCAGCGGCCGGCGATGCACGTGATCCTGCACCTCGGGACGGCGGCGCGGCGACGGAATCGCTTCGCCTTCGAGCGGTCGATCAGTCTGGCCGCCACGCTGGTCGAGTCGCTGATGCGACGCCGCCAGCCGGTGCGGGTGACGCTGGTGGGTTCGAGCGTGCGCAGCTGGCGGCCGCGCCCCGGGCGCGATGGCCTGAACCAGGTGCTCATTGCGCTCGCAGAGGTCGAAGCCGACTCCAACGCACCCGCCCGCATTCCACCCGGGCTGCTCGACGGCGGCGCCGTCGTCCTGGTGCACTCGGGCGGACTCGATCCGGCCCCCCATCCCCACCCCAAGCGCAGCGTGCTCGACGCACGGGATCAGCGACGGCTGCGCGCCTACTTCCGCGAGGCTCGCGCGATGCCCGCCCGCACCCGCATCCTGCGCCGCGCATGAACGTGGATCCGTCCGCCACCCGCCCGCGTCTGCGCGAACGCCTATTCGGCGTGCACGGTCCCTGCGAAATGGACGTGTGGATCCACTGGCTGAGCGTGCTGGCCGCGCTGTTCGCGACCGCGACGATCGCCGGCGCGCTCTACGTCGACCCGACGCACACGCTGCTGCCGATCCTGTGCCTCGCCTTGCCCTGGCCGGGACGGGTGATCCAGCGGCTGGGGCGCGAAGGCCAGTACCTGGATATCGTGCTGCGCGCGCTGGCGCTGGGCCTGATTCCCTTCGTCGGCATCAGCAGCGCGCTGTTCTTCCCGCTGCTGCTCACCGTGCTGGCGATTCTGTTCCAGCGCCACGCGCGCTCCGACGACCTCGCCATCGCCAGCTTCGTGCTGTCGGCGCTCGCGGCGGGCGGCGTCGCGGCGCACTGGTCGGGTTCGGTGGCGGCGCTGATCGCCGCCCCCAACCTGTGCCTGGCCGCGACCGGAATCCTCTGGGTGCAGGCGCGACATGCGCGGCGCCAGGTCCGACGCGGCGCGCACCTGCAGCCCGAAGAGAGTGAGCGCGGGCTGCGCGGGCGCGCGCTGATCGGCTGCGCCATGGGTGTGCTCCTGCTGCTGCTCGTCCCGGCCAGCTTCCGCGCCAGCACGATGGCGCAGGAGAGCTATGCGCAGTGGTTCGCCGGCGACGGCGGCAGCGGCGAGTGGGGCAGCGTGGTCTCCGAGGACGAAGGCGACTCCGGCAGCGCGCAGAGCTCCGATTCCTCCTCGGGTTCGGGTCGCAGCGGCAGCGCAGGCAGCTCGGGCAGCGTGTCGGCCGCCGGGAACGAGGCGGACTCCAGCCAGCCGCCGCGCGTGATCCGTCGCTTCCCCGACTCCCTCGACTTTCTGGGGGCGTCCAGCATGGTCCGCGGCGAACAGAGCAAGCGCCTTGAGCTGCGAGTCGTCTCGCCGCGCGCGCAGCAGCGCCGCTTCAGCCGCGCTGCACCGGCCTACCTGATGACGACGACCTACGACGGCTTCGGCCCGGAGGGTCTGCTGCCGGCACGCTACGACCCGCGCCGGCGCTACGGCGACGCTGACGACGGCGCGCGCGACGGCTGGACACAGGTCGTCACCGATCCGCTGCGCGGCGTGCAGGTCGACCTCCAGGTGGCGGTCAGCGCGCTGCGCGCCCCCGGCTCCGGCTCGCCGCGCCTGACCATCCCGCGAATCGAACCGATGATCGCGGCACGGCGCGCCGAACTGGAGCACCGCGCGGCCGGCATGGTGACGGTCCCGGATGACGGCAAGCCGATTCAGGAGTTCACCTTCCGAACGCGCCTGCCCTTCGGCGATGTGCTGTCCCTGCGCCGCCCGGTCTTTGATCGCTCGGATCGACGCTTTCTGCGGCTGCCCTCGGACTCCGCCTGGCGGCCGACCATCGAGGCGCTGCGCACCCAGATAGATGAACTCGACGCGGGCGAGGAAGTGCTGCGCGCGGTCCTGGGCCACTTCAAACGCGGCTACTCCTATTCGCTGAGCGCCCCCGACCCCGGCCTGGAAGGGCTCGCCAGCTTCCTCGCGCAACGCGAAGGCTACTGCACCTATTTTGCGACCTCGGCCATGCTCATGCTGCGGATGCTCGACGTCCCCGCCCGGGTCGCCGCGGGTTATCGCGTCACCGAATGGGACCCGGAGCGCGGGGCTTACGTCGCCGGCGACCAGGCCGCCCATGCCTGGGTCGAGGTGCGCCTGGTCGGCGAGGGATGGGTGCCGATCGACCCCACCCCCACGCTCGGCCTCCAGGAAGCGGTCGCGCTGCGTACCCAGGAGCTGCGTCGCCAGGAAGCCGCCGAGCGCGCCGCTGCGGCCCTGGCCGAAGAGGAGGCCGCGGCCACCGAAGCGAATGACCCGCTCGCCGACCCGAGTTCGGAGTCCGCGCTGAACGATGCGGCCGATCCCGCGCTCGATGACCCGAGTCTCGATCCGGAGGCCGCCGCCGAAGAGCTCGCGACCGAAGAGGAGCCGCGCTCAAGACTGGACGAGTACTTCCTCTACTTCCTGATCGTGCTGCTCATCGTCATCACGATGCGCGGCCTGATGAAGTCGCAGGATCCGGACGAGATCGATCGGGTCCCCCAGCCGGGCACCGGCGGCGTGGCAGGCAGCGCCCCGCTCCCCGAGATGCTGAGCTTCGACGATGACTACCGCCGCGTCGTCGGCCTGCTGCAGCGACTGGGGTTCCGGCCGGGCGGCCTGCGCACTCCGCTCGAGTTCTCGCGCCGCTTCATTGAGCGCTTCGGCGCACGCTTTCGCACGCTGCTGCCGATCACGCAGATGCTCTACGCTCGCCGCTACGGCGAACGGCCGATGTCCGGCCACGCATGGGAGCGCTTCCTGCAGTTTGAGGAAGTCGTCGAGCGCGCCACCGAAGAAGAGGACTGGTCCTTCTACCTCGGCGCCGAGGACGAGGACGACGATGGCATTTCCGCTGCCTAGTAGCGGCTGAGGTCGGCGGCCAGACGCTCGGCCTCGGTCTTGGACAGGCCGGCTCGCCCGCCGGCGATGACCCCCTCTCCGGGCAGCGCGACCATCAGCTTGGCCAGCGAAAGCGGGCGCCCCTTGTGAAGCACCGCCATGCGCCGGCCGACGTACTGGCCGGTCCAGCGGCGGAAGTCATCGCGCTGTTCGGGATAGACGTAGAAGTGCACCCCGTTGCGCCCCGAGCCGATGTCCTCGACGGTCGCGTGCTCGATCAGGAAGCGCTTGCCGGGCAGCAGATGCACGTTCTCGCCGTGAATCTGCAGCAGCGAGACCCCGGCGGCCTCGACCTCGCCCGGATCGGCCTCGATGCGGAACTCCAGCATCGGCGGCGCGGGGCGCTGCTTCTTCGCGGGGGTGCTGCATGCGACCGTGCCCAGCAGCAGGCAGAGAGCGGCGATCAGGAGGCGCGGCATGCGGATACTGTACCGCTGTGGACGCGACTCCCCCGGCCCCACCGTCTCGCTGCCTGAACTGCGACGCCCCGGTCTCGACGCCCTACTGCAGCGCCTGCGGGCAATCGACCAAGATCCGCAGACTCACCTTCTGGATGGTGGTCGCCGACTTCTTCGCCCACAGCTTCGCCTACGACAGCCGGCTCTGGCAGACGCTGGTCCCGCTGATGACCAAGCCGGGCTGGGTGACGAAGGAGAACCTGAGGGAGCGCTGGGTCAAGTACGTGCCGCCGCTGCGGCTGTACCTGGTGATCTCACTGCTGTTCTTTGCTTCGCTCTCGTTCGTGCTGCCCGAACGGGCCGGCTCGCTCTTCAAGGTCACGAACAGTGAGGGGCAGGAAGACAGCACGATCCCGATCGACGAGATCGAGCTGTTTCCCGATGGCACTCTGCTGACCAATTGGGTCAATGAGCGGCTGACCGCCAAGATCGAGAAGCTCAATGAGATGAGCCCGGAGATGCGCGACTTCGCGATCTACCGGGGGATGATCGGATCCATCCCGACCACGCTGCTGGTCGCGGTGCCGCTGTTCGCGCTGGGACTCAAATTCTTCTACCTGCTGCGCCGGCGCTACTTCTTCGACCACTTCATCTTCGCCACGCACTTCTACTCGGCGTGGCTGCTGGTGCTGGGACCCAGCATTCTGATCAATGAGGCCTGGCTGTGGATCGCCGGGCACGCGGTTTACCTGCCCGTCCACCTCTTCCTGGCGCTGCGGCGGGTCTACGATCAGCACTGGGCGATCACCGTGATCAAGATGATCCTGCTCGGATTCTGGCAGATCTTCTCCTCCGCGGTCCTGCTCATCACCGTACTGCTCTCGGCTGTTTTCTCCGTCTGAGATGTTCATCCCCCTTCTGCTGTGCTCCCCCTGGGCGATCGCCGTCCAGGAACCCGATCAACTCACCGATCGCCTCGCCCTGCTCCAGCAGCGCATCGAGGAAGCCCGCGTCGAGTTTCATGTCCCCAGCGTCGGCTTCGCGCTGGTCAACCGCGACGGCGTGCTCTGGGCCGGCGGCTTCGGCGCCGCCGATCTCGAGTCCGGCCGCGCCGCCAACGAGCGGACGCTGTACGCCATCGGCTCGACCACCAAGGCCTTCACATCGACCCTGATCGGCGACCTAGTCGATGAGGGCCGAATCAGCTGGGACGTCCCGGCGGTCGAGGTCGTCCCGCAGTGGACCCTCGAAGGCAGCGAGGGCGAGACGATCACGCTGCGCGACCTGCTGTCCCACCGCACCGGCTACCCGCGCATGGGGCTGCTGTTTGCCTCGGGCAAGGCGCCCTCGGAGCTGATCCTCGAGACGGCCGCCGGCGCGCGCCCCTTCCGCGGCTATCACGAGACCTTCCTCTACAACAACATCCAGTACCTCGCCGCCGGAACGGCGGCGGCTAACGTGGCCGATGCCAGCTGGAATGCGCTGCTGGAAACGCGCTTCTTTGATCCGCTCGGCATGGCCAGCACTACCACCAGCTTCGCGCGCGCGACCCACGACGCGCGCCGCGCGACCGGCTACCGCTGGGACCGCGACGACGAGGCGCACGAGGCACTGCCGCCGCGCAATATTTCCAACGTCGGCCCGGCTGGCTCGATCTACTCGAACGCCGCCGACATGGCGCGCTGGGTGCAGTTCCAGCTCAACATGGGCAACTGGCAGGGCGAGCAGATCGTCTCCGCTGAGAGCATCGAAGAGTGCTGGAAGTCGAATATCGACATCGCTCCGGAGGTCGGCTACGGCATGGGCTGGATGCTTCATGACTGGCAGGGCCAACGCTGGATCGAGCACGGCGGCAACATCGATGGCTACTCGGCCAAGGTCGGCATGCTGCCGGACGCGGGCTACGGCTTCGTGATGCTGTGCAATCTGAATGGTGCGGGCATCCAGGGCCGCATCGACCCGATCGTTTGGGAGGCGCTGCTCGGGCCGCTGCCCGGCGAGGACGACACGGCGGTCGAGGCCGAAGCGCTCGACCTCAGCCCCTACCTGGGCAAGTTCGTGGCCGACTTTCCGCCCTTCAACGGCGAGTCGCTTGAGACTGTCGACAAGGATGGCGCGCTGGCCGTGATCGTGCCGGGCCAGGGCACCTTCGAGCTGAAGATGCCGGATGACGAAGGCATGTGGGCCTGGGTGCTGACCGACACCATCAAGATGTCCTTCCAGCAGGACGAGGAGCATGGCGTCCACACAATGGTGCTGCATCAGGGCGGCGCCAAGCTCGAGATGCCGCGCGAAGGCTACGAGGTCCCGATCGAGGTGCCGCTCAACGAGCTGCGCCCCTATCTGGGCACCTATCGCCTCGCGGAAAAGGACGAAATCTGGACGGTCCGCCTGCGCAACAACCGCCTTGCGGTCGACGTGCCTAACCAGATGGCCTTCGAGCTGCATGCCCCCGATGAAGAAGGTTGGCGTGCGTGGCGCGCGGTCGAGGACATGGCCACGCGCTTCCAGCTCGACCCCACCGGCGTGCCGCAGGGCATGCAACACATGGAGAAGGGCACCGAGCTTTACCTCGAGTTCGTCGCCGGCCCCGAAGACGGCCTGCCGACTCTCGCGGAGGTCTACGAGCTGCTCGACCCGGCCGGCCGCGGCGCGGCCTATGCAGCGTGGGGCGGCTACACCGCCAAACTCGAGATGCTCGTGCAGCAGTCCGGCGTCCGCGGCGAGATGACCGTCGCGGCCGATGCCGAAGGCCGCTCGATCATGACGCTCGACTTCGGCCCCTTCGGCATGACCAAGTCGGCTCTGACCCTGGACAGCGGATGGGTGCAGTCCGACTTTGAGCCCTTCAAGGTGCTCAATGAGCAGGAGGTCACCGAGGCCATGGAGAACAGCGGCATGGCGCTCGCCGTCGGCGACTTCCGCACGGTCTACGACGAGGTCCTGCTCGACGGCAAGGCCACCTTCCGCGACCAGGAGTGCTGGGTGCTGATCGGCAAGAAAGGCGACCGCCCGCCGGCCAAGATGTGGTTCGACTGCGAGAAAGGCGAGCTGATCCGCCTCGACGCCCACGTCGATCTGGATGGCGCCGGCTTCATGTCGATCCGAATTCGGATGGGCGACTATCGCATGGTGGACGGCGTGAAGGTCCCCTTCCGGACTGAGGTCATCAATCAGGCTACGGGGCGCGCGATTCAGCAGGTCCTTGAGATTCAGCCGGGCGTTACTCCGGATCCGACAGCCTTTGAATCACCCGAGGGAGTCTGACCCCCTTGAGTGGGCTCATTGCTGCGCCATCCGCAACGGCCAGCGCCACCTCAGGACCTCCTTCAGCTGCCAGCGCTGATCACAGACCCCTGCCGACTGGGCAGGGGTCGTTCTCGTTTTTACCGTCACGCCGCGGACGTAGTTCCTGTAGGCCGTCCACAGCCAGGCGTGGCGCTGGAGCCCCTTGATCTTCTTGGCGGCGCCCCAGCTGCGCCGCACGAGGCAGGACATCCCATCCCGCATCATCGCGAGGGTGTGGTTGATCGGGAAGAGCAAGTTGCGATAGTCGCGGCGCCTACGGCTGTCGGTCGTCCGGTGATAGAGCGCACGAGGGAAGTTGGCTCGCTTGCACTCGGTGGGATAGGTGCGCTTCTTGTCCGTCTGCAGCCGGATCGGAAGATCTGCAGCGAGCACGTTCCCGAGTGCCTCGAAGCACTCCCGCACGCAGGCGCGTGAAGCGGAGCGCCGCTTGCCCTCTTTCCTTTGGATCTCCTCGAGGCGCTCTTGCTGAGCTTCCGTCTGGCGACCCCGTGCCGCAAGCTGCCCCGCGCGCGTGTGCACGATGAAGTAACTCTTGCGCTCGATTAGAACCGCCATCGTGACTGGCTTCAGCTTGCGGTGATGCTCGAAGGTCTCGAGCTCGTCGAGCTGGAAGGTGCCGTCGATGCCACCGGCCTCTGTGCACTCCTGGAGGCGAGCGAGGTGAAAGTCCCGGGCGACCTGCGCCATTCGGACGAAGCGGCG
>PAHY01000051.1 GCA_002705055.1 Planctomycetota bacterium | reverse complement strand
GAGCCGAACCCGGAGTCCTTCGGTGAGTACCGCGGGAGCATCGGTCATCACCATCTTGTACGCATGTCACCCCATGAACCGCAAACCTTTCTTCGCGGAGAGCTTGCGAAGAAAGTGGGTAACTGCGACCCGAGCCTCGAGAGGGCCTACTGCAGGCGGACAGCGAGCAGCTCGCCGACGCGACAGCTTGCCGGTTCCACCGCCTGGAGATAGACACAGAGGCCCGCCGTCGAGGCGGCGACCGCGCGGCTGAGGACCAGCGTGCCCGTGGCGTCCGCCAGACCGGAGAGCTGCTTGGGCCGATCGAGGACCGCGGTCCATCCGGGACAGCCGGGGATGTCCCGGGAGCCGAGCTCCAAGGACCAGCCCACGTGGACGGAGGCCCCCGGGGTCGCCCCGCTCACGGTGAGGTCATTGGTGACCCCCGCCACGGCCGGCTCCAGCCGGATGCTGAGCGATGGCTCCCACTCGCGAACGAAAATGTCCTGCTCCTGGTTGGTGTCCGCCGCGACCAGATTGCTGGCCAGGCTGGTGAAAACCACGGACAACCCGTCTTCTGAGATCCAAGGGCTGGCGCTGGCCCCATTCGCCTCCGCCCCCCCGTCCGCGATGGAAACCCGAATCGTCTCCGCTCGGATCCGATCGTGAAGAAAGATGTCGGCAGCCGCATTCGTGTCGCCTGCCACCAGATTGGTGGCCTCACTCTGGAATGCGATCCAGCGGCCATCAGCAGAGATCGCGGGGAAGCCGCTCGGGCCATTCGCCTCGGCGCCGTTCTGCCCCAAGCTCACGCGCGTGATGACTCCACTGGCGAGCGCCACCAGAAAGATGTCCGCATGACCCTGGGTATCGCCCGGCACGAGGTTACTGGCCTCGCTCTCGAATGCCACCCACTGACCGTCCGCCGAGATCACCGGGCGAATCGTATGGCCGTTCCCCTGCACGGATTCCGGAACGCGTCGCAGCGCGCCCTGTTCACGGTCAAAGAGAAAGGCGTCCCACTTGCCGTTGGTGTCACCAGCGACCAAGTTGGACGCGAAGCTCTTGAAGATCACGTAACGACCATCGGCGCTGAGATCGGGGCGTGCGCTGGCCGCGTTCGCAATCTGACCGCTTGGACTGAGGCTAAGACAATCGGTCTGCCCGGTGTTGCGATCGTGCAGGAACAAGTCGTTCTTGCCATTGCTGTCTCCAGCAACCAGATCGCTGGCCAGACTCTTGAACACGACGAAACGGCCATCTGGCGAGATCCGCGGCGAGAAACTGAAGCCATTTGCTTGGTCTCCCGCTGAACTCACGCTGACTCGCGTCGTGACCCCAAGCTGCAGGTCCCGAACGAAGATGTCCCGCGCACGATTGGAGTCTCCCGGGACGAGATTCTCGGCGTTGGAGGCGAAGGCAATCCAACGCCCGCAGTCAGAAATGGAACCGGAGAAACTCAAGTCCTGAGATTCCGCTCCGCCCAGCCCCTCACTGATCCGCGTCGTCGTCCCGGCCACGCGATCGCGCAGATAGGTGTCCGGGAGCCCATTCTGGTCCCCCGGCACGAGCCCATCGGCAGCGCAGGAAAAGACGACGTAGCGACCATCTGCGCTGATCCAAGTGAACTCGGAGGCCCCTGCAGCCTCGGATCCATCGTCGGCTAGGCTGACCCGCTGCGTACTCGCCTGCACGGCGGCCGAAGCAAGGGACGCGAGCCCGAACGGCCCCAGAAGGAGGAGGGAGAACCACCATGCGGACCGCGCCATGCAGCCTTGTAGCCTTCCGGCTCGTCAAGCTGACATCCTTTCTCGCGCCGCTAGGATTCGGCCATGCCCGCGCCGATTCGTGCCCTCAGCTTCGACTGCTTTGGGACCTTGATTGACTGGCGATTCGGACAGGAACGCGTCCTGCGCCAGCTCCCCTCGCTGCGAGAGTGCGGCGACCGGCTGCAGGAAATCGCGGTCCGCCGCGAAGAAGTCGAGCAGCGCCTCGAGGCCGAGCCGTGGATGCCGTATCACGAAGTTCTGGCGCGATCGGTGGCCGAGGCATGCCAAAGCGTGGCGGGAGTGGAGATGAGCCCGCGCGAAGCGGCCGCCTTTGCCGCGGGGCAGCTGGGCTGGCCGGCCTTCCCCGACTCCCCAGGCGCTCTCGCCCGGATCGCTGCCCGCTACCCCATCGCGCTGCTCTCCAACTGCGACGCCGAGGTCCTCGAACTTGCGGCGCGGAAGCACCTCGGCGCTCCGATCGAGTGGTTCGTCTCTGCCGAGTCGGTTCGGAGCTACAAACCAGCCCCTGCGCATTGGGAGCAGTTGCTTGAGCGGAGCGGACTTCGCCCGGAGGAGATCCTGCACGTCTCCTTCGCGCGCGCATACGACCTGGATCAGGCGGCCAGCATGGGCTTCTCGCTCGGCTTTGTGGGCCGCTACGGGCTGCAGGCACCGGAGGATCTGAACATCCGCTGGGCGGCGGACGACCTTGCCGGGCTGGCCGAACTGGCGCTGAACTCGCGCTAGTCGAGCGGCGGCTTGGGCGGACGCGGCCCGCGCGAGGCAGAAGCGCTGTTGCCGTCGCCCGCAGCCAGGAACATCTCCTTCAGACTGCCGACGCTCCCCAGGGCGGCGCTGGCCTCGAAGGGCATGAAGACCGTCTTGTCGCCGGCATTCTCCGAGCCGCCGATCTGCCCCAGCGTGGTCAGATACTTGACCGCGATCAGATACTGCGAAGGATTCATGTTGCCGTCGAGCAGGGCCTCGGAAACCAGCCGTAGCGACTCGGCCTCGCCTTCCGCGCGCAGAATATTCGACTGCCGATCGCCTTCGCCCTCGGCGATGGCGGCGTCCCGCTCGCCCTCGGCGCGCAGAATCTTGGCCTTCTTGAAACCCTCGGCTTCCAGAATGGTGGCCCGGCGCTCGCGCTCGGCCTTCATCTGCATCTCCATGGCATCCCGCACCGTGACGGGCGGATCAATGTCCTGAATCTCGACGCGGTTGACTTTGACCCCCCACTTGTCGGTGGCTTCGTCGAGGACCGCGCGCATCTTCAGGTTGATATCGTCCCGGCTCGAGAGCGTCTGATCCAGACCGAGGTCGCCGATGATGTTACGCAGCGTGGTCTGCGCCAGCTTCTCGATCGCATTCGGCAGGTTGGCGACCTCGTAAACCGCGCGCTTGGGATCCGTGATCTGGTAGTAGAGCAGACCATTGATCTCGATGACCACGTTGTCGGCAGTAATCACCGACTGCTTCGGGAAGTCGAAGACCTGCTCGCGCAGATCGACGCGCGGCGAGACCGTCTCGCGAATCACGATGTTCCCTTTCGCGCCGGTGACCGGCACACGCCAGGTGATGCGGCGCGCCTTGTCGACCAGAGGAACGATGAAGTTGATCCCCGGTTGCAGAGTGCGGTGATAGCGACCGAGTCGCTCGACCACCATGACCTCTGCCTGCTGCACGACCTTGAGGCCGAACGAAGCGAAGACAACGGCAAAGACGGCGAGGCCAACGAGAATGGGAGTCATGATCGTCTAGCGGGAAAGAGGACGGAGTTCGAGAGTGTTCCCCGACACCGAAACCACTTCGACCTCGGCGCCGACGGGCAGATCCTGTGCGCAGCGCGCACGCCATTCTTCATTCTGCACTTTGACGCGCCCCACTTCGCCGGAGGTCACGGCCTCGGTGATGCGGCCCTGCTGACCGATCAAGGCGTCGACGTTACTTGCCACCGCGCGGGCTTCAAGTCGGCGCAGAAAGAGAGGCCGCAGCAGCCCCAGGCCCACCAGCGTGCCCAGCGTAAATCCGGCCAACTGATACTCCATGCTCCAGCCAAAGCCCGCCATCAGCGCGGCGAGCAGAGTGCCGGGCAGAAACGCCCCCAGCAGGAAGCTGGCTGTCAGCACTTCGCCGATCAGGAGGACTGCGGACAGGATGGCCCAGAACTCCCAGGAAGTGAACAGATCGGGGGTGAAGGCTTCCTGGAGTTGCTCCAGGAAGCCCTGACCCGAGGCGCTTTCTTGCAGGATCGGCAACATGATGCGGGGAATCCCCCGAATCAATCTACGAGCGAAAGCCCCACTTCGATGGCCTTTTCCAGCTGGCGGTCGCGCCCTTCGGCATAGTCACCCGGCAGGTAATCGACCTCATAGTCGACCGGGCAGCCGTTCAGCTCCATGTTGGTGCTGTTCTCGTCGTTCACGTACCAGCCTCGGAAAGGCATCCGAATGAAGCTGCCGTCCAGCAGGCCGGCTCCGCCCGTCGAGATCACCGCGCCGAAGGTGGGCTTGCCCACCAGCGGCCCGCGCCCCAAGGTCTTGATCGACCACGAGAAGATCTCGGCGTTGGAGTAGCTGTTCTCGTTGCAAAGAACCACCACCGGCTTGTTCCAGGTCGCGAAGATGCGTCGCCCTTGGGGATAGCCCTTACCCCCGCCACGCGGGATGGTGAAGGCGTGGTCATTGACCATGAGCATGGTCAGCACCATGTCCGTGGTCCAGCCGCCGCCGTTGTCGCGGACGTCGATGATCAGCGCGTCCTTGTCATGACCTGCGGCGTAAAGCTCGCGCTCAAACTCAAGCAGGCTCGGCGTGCCCATGGCCTGGATGTGGATGTAGCCCAGGCGATCATTCGAATCACGCTCGGTCTGCGAGCGCAGCATCTGCTCGCGACGCTCGTAAAGCGCCGAAGTGAACGCGCCGGTGCTGGCCGGGCGAATCACCACTTCGCGCGACTCGCCCGCGGAACTGGTGACGTCCAGCACGATCTCCTGGCCGGAGGTTCCCGCCATCATGCGATCCCAGTTGCTGTTCGCGTCGACCAGCTGACCATCGACCGCGGTGATGACATCACCCGCCTCGAGGCGGCTGTGCAGGCGCGCCGCCGGCATGTCGGCGATGACTTCGGCGACCCGACGACCCGGACCGGCGAAGCTCTCGTCCCACAGCACGCCGAGCACGCCGGTGCGGGTCGCATCGATCTCGGCTGCTTCCAGCTCGCCGGCACCCCGGAAGCCCATGTGACTGGCGTTGAGCTCACCGAGCAGCCAGTTCATGAGGTCCTCGAAGTCCTCGGGAGTCGAGGCAGCAAGCAGCACGGGCTCCCAGCGCTCGAGCGTGGCCCGCCAGTCAATGCCGTGGAAGTCGCCGTCATAGAACCAGCGGTCGAGGACGCGCCAGGCTTCCTCCATGACCTCCTTGCGCAGCGCGCGACGGTCCTCCCGAATGCGGACCGAGAACGGATACTCCGTCGCCTTGCCGCCTCGGGCGACGATGCTGCCGCGACGGGTGTAGAGCACTTCCTTGCCTCCGCCGACGAAGGAACCGATGCCGCTCGATTCGACCTGATCGGTGTCTCGCTCCCAGATCTCGACGGTGTAGGTGCCCGATTCGCCGCGTGAAGTGCCGCTGGTCAGACGGGTGCCGGTGCCGACGGTGAAGTAGATCTTGTCCGAGTCGCCGTTCCAGCCGAGCGCGCGCTCATTGCCCTCAGAACGCGTCATCTGGCGCAGGCGATCGCGGATGCCGTCGAAGTCGATCTCGATCAACTCCTTCTCTTCCTCGGCTTCTTCCTGTTCCTCGCCTTCCGCCTGCTCGCCTTCGGCGGCCTCTTCGGAGGGTTCATCCGCCTTCGGCTCCTCGGCCTTCGGCTCGTCCTTCTTCGGCTTGTCCTTCTTGGCCTTCTTGGCGGCTTCTTCGGCTTCGAGGCGCTCGCGCTCGTTGCGCTCCAGGTCTTCAGCCCGCAGGTAGGCGACCCAGACGTCGGTCTCATCGAGCATCCGACGCTTCGACGTGAAGCTGATCTTGCGTCCATCCGGCGACCAGCGCGGCGAGGTGTCGTCGTCCGGGTGCATGGTCAGGTTAAAGGGCGTCACCCCTGGGGTGGCGGGGTCGAGCCCTTCGACGTTGACGCGCGCGAGGTGGATGTCGTAGTTGAAGTCGTTGTCGCTCGCAGCGAAGCAGAGCCACTCCGAATCCGGCGACCAGTCAAACTCGGGGCCTTCGAAGCCGGCATAGATGACGCGCTCGACGGCGAGAGTGGCCGGGTCGCCGATCACCAGCGAGCCATTGCCCTGAATCCAGGCCAGGCGCTCGCCGTCCGGAGAGATCTTGAGGTCGTAGTCATCGGCCTCGTTGTTGGTCACGCGCTCGGTCACGAAGTCGCGCGCCGCGTAGAAGGGCGTGTCCTCGTCGGCCGGACGGACCCGATAGACCTCGGCGTTGCCGTCCCGTTCGGACACAAACAGCAGCGCCTTGCCCTCCTCCACCCAGACCGGGTTGCTGTCCCCAGCGGGGTGCGAGGTGACGCGGGCGGCGCGGCGGATCTTGTCATGCTTGCGCAAGACGTAGACGTCACCGCGCGCAACGAAGGCGATCGACTCGCCGTCGGGCGAGAGTGCCAGATCGCTGGCACCGCCGGAGACGGTCACATCGACCTCCTCCGGAATGATCGGGTCGGCACCGCCGTAGACCGGCAGCATCTCGGCCGCGCCGGTCGCGGCGTCGATCATGACGAGGCCCGCGTCCAGTTCGGAAACCAGCTTGCCGGCTTCCTGCGCGATCGACAGGTAGCGCAGCGTGCGGCCCTCACCCGGGTGATAGACCAGCTCCGGGTTGCCGCCCGAAACCGCGACCTTCCACAGGCCGAGGTTGCGTCCTTCCGAGTTGCCCGTGGCCTCCCGGTCGCTGAGGAAGTAGACGGTCTGACCATCGCCCGACCACTGCGGGTCGAGGTCGTTGCCGTCGAAGCGGGTCAGCTCGCGATGCTCGCCGGTGCTGCGGTTGTAGAGCCAGAGCGCATTCGAAGCGGAGCCCCGATAAGCGCGCCGGCGCATATCGCCCGAGCCACGCTCGTAGCAGATCCACGCGCCGTCCGGCGACACCGAAGCGCGGCCGGCGGGGAAGTCACCCACGCGCTGCGGCGTGCGGCCCTCGGCATCGACGCTCCACAGGCCTGCGCCACGACCGTAGCGGTTGTACCAGCGGTCACGGGTCGCGCCGAAGAGCAGGGAACCATCCGGCATCCAGCCGCCCAGGTTCTCATTCTCGGAGTGCCAGGTCAGACGCTTCGGGGTCCCGCCACTGGCGGCGATCACGAAGAGGTCGAAGTTGCCGTGACGACTACCCGCGAAGGCGATGTGATCGCCGTCTGGCGACCACTTGGGCGCGGTGTCGTACTCCGGGTGGGCCGTCAGGCGGCGGGCGACCCCGTTCGAGGTCGCGGCCACCCACAGGTCACCCCCGTGGCTGTACGCGACGTGGGCACCATCCGGAGACAGCGCGGGGCGGCGCGGGACCAGGTGCTCGGGCGGGAGCTCGGCCTGCTGCACCGCAGGCGTCGCGATCTCGACCGTCGCAACCGACGGAGTGGCCGGAGTCGCTCCGGCGCATGCGGCCAGAGCAGGAGGCAGGAACAGCAGGGAGCGGAACACGTACATGCCGTGGCCAGCATACGCGCGCCCCGCTCCCGGGGGCGGCTACTCGGCCACAGTCAGGACCGTCATTTCGACGCTTCGAGCGGCCCCGTCGGCGCCGCTTGCCTGGTTGCTGATGCGGAAGTCCGCGAGCGCCCCCATGAACTCAAAGGGCTGCGCGAGCCGGCGGATCTGGTCGAGCCGTCCGGAGACTGCCGGCAGGGCAAGTCGGTCGCCCGCAGCCGGGATCCCCTCGGCCAATACCAGCTCCTCTCCATGTTGCACATCCAGCTCGGTGTAGAGCAGCCTGCACTTGGAGGCGGCCACCTCGCCCAGGAAGACCCGCGCCTCGACGGAGCCGGACCAGCCGGCGAACAGCCGCTCGAACATCGGATCCGCGGCGCGCGACGACGAAGCGACTTCCACCTCCCAGTCGACGACGGCGTCGAGGGCCAATCCGGTCGCGAAGTGATAGGAGCGCCCCGAGATGCCGCGCAGCCCCAGCAGGGCTTCGCCGGCGGCATCGCCCTCCGCCTGGCGCAGCTGAATCTCGAGCTGGGGAACGGCGGCGGCAGCGCGCAGGATCTCGGCGGCAGCGCGACCGCCGGTATCGGCGTCGAGCAGCAGAAGGCCCGTCGGATCGGCCCACAGCACCGCGCCGGAGAAGTTCTCCAGCAATCCCTGCATGCCGGGGTCCAGGCCAAGCGTGGGAGCATCGACGCGAATCGCGCGGCCGGCCGCCTGCTGCCCCACTCCCGGAGAAGCGTCGATCTGCATGCGCAGCAGGTAATCATCGGGCAGCTGCACCTCCGAGGCCTGGCCGGGCGTCAGCAGCAGGGAGCCGCTGAACTCGAGGATCTGTCGCGCATCCCGCCGCTTGCCCTGCATCCCGGGCGAGCCCAGGTCCAAGGCTGCGTCGCTGGGATCTGGAGTCGACATCGCGAAAGCCAGCTCCATCCACCAGCCGCGATCCGCCACCGGGAGGATGACTGCGCCGCATTGCGCCCCCGTGAAGGAAGGGCGGATCTCCGGATCGGCGATGCTGGCCGTCTGCGCGATCTCGATGTTGAAGTCGTGCACGACCGGCATCCAGGCGCTGCGGCCCAAGGTCACGGCGTCGCCCGGCAGCACCGGTCGCTCGCCTCCAGCGACGCGGCGGCCGTCGCGCAGCAGCTCAAAGCGCAGCTGCACCGGCGCTGGCGCCGTCGCGGCGAGCCAGGAGTCGCGCTCTTCGTCGGTCCAGCCGTTCAGCTCGGCGAGCGCCTCGCCGCGCTCCTGCCGAGCGCGCTCATGATCCCAGGTCTCCGTGCCGAGAAGGAGAGAATGAGGCCGTGCCGCGTGCCAGAGCCGCGCGCCCGGGACCTCGTCCATTTCCTCATGGAGCTCCTGGAGCAGTTCGCCCGGAGGCCGCAGCGTCGGAAGCGGCAGCCCGGAAGGTAGATCTGGAAACTGCTCAGAACCCTGAAATAGGGCAAGGAAGGCGAGGGAAAGGGAGCTCAAGAACATGATCGCTGTAGGGCTTCAGGAATCCAGGGTAACGCGCCGATAGACGGTGGCCTTTGTTCCGTCCAGCCGGAACCCTCCAACGTGTCCAAGCTCCTCCGCGCTCTACAGCCCTACCGGGCCCGTCTCGAACGCGACCTGACGACCGCTCTGCACCTGCAGGAGCGGAGCGCGGTCGGTGGGCACGTCGCGGTGGCGGCGCTGCTGGCGCTGATGCTGCACGACGAGCTGGAGACCGCGCACCTGGCCGCCTGGGTCGGGGGCATCCTGCTCGCCTGCGGCTTCCGAGCCTGGAACAGCTGGCGCTTCTCGCGGATCGAGCCCGCCCGGGTCGCGATGCGCGATCAGTGGCTGCACTCGGCGAGCATTCTCGCCTGCGGCCTGGCCTGGAGTCTGGGATTCGTGCTGGTCATGCCGCAGCTTGAAGTGCTGTCGCGCGCGATCGTCATCCTGATTCTGGCCGGCCTCTCCAGCGCCGCCGTGGTGACGCTCTCCGCCCGGGTCTCGAGCTTCGCCTTCTTCGCCTCGGCGATGATGGTCCCCGCGGTGCTCTCCCTGGCGGTGCGCGGTTCGGCGACCGAGCGCACCCTGGCTGGACTGGGTGTGGTGTCGCTGGGATTCGGCTTCGTGAGCTGCCTCAAGGCGCGCAGCCTCACCCTCGGCACTCTGCTGCAGCGCTACCGCAACGAGCAGATGGTGCACGACCTCGCCGTTGCCAAGAAGAGCATGTCCGAAGCGCTGCAGCGTTCGGAAACGGCGAATAAGGCGAAGAGTGAATTCCTCGCCAACATGAGCCACGAGGTGCGGACGCCGATGAACGGCGTGCTGGGCATGGCGGAACTGCTGGGCCAGAGCGAACTCCGCCCGGACCAGCGCGAGATGCTGGCGATCCTGCAGAGCAGCGGGCGCGACCTGCTCTCGATCCTCGACGACGTCCTCGACCTCTCCAAGATCGAGGGCGACCGCTACGACTTCGTGCAGGAACCCTTCGAGCTGCCGCAGCTGCTCGACGAGCTTGCCGGCCGCCACGCCGTCGAAGCCGAAGAGAAAGGGCTGGAGTTCGTCTACGACGCATCGATCGAGCTTCCGGACACGATCCTCGGGGATGCCAGCCGCATCCGTCAGTCGCTGCACAGCCTGCTGGACAACGCGGTGAAGTTCACCGATCGCGGTGTGGTGCTGTTTCAAGTTCGTGCGCTGCAGGGAGGCCCCGATGGCACGACCCTCGAAGCGACCATCCAGGACCAAGGCCACGGTATTCCGGCCGACCAGATCGAGTCGGTGTTCGAGAGCTTCACTCAGGTGGACGGCTCGGCGACGCGCAAGCATGGCGGAGCTGGCCTCGGCCTGACGATCGCGCGCCGCGTCATCGAACTGATGGGTGGCACGATCGAGATCGAATCGGAGCTCGGCAAGGGCAGTCGCTTCGTCGTCAAGGTGCCGGTCGAAGTCCAAGGCCGCCCGCGCGCCCTGGCCACGCCTGGCAGCGCAGTGCTGCTGGCCCCTCCCACGGAGGGGACGCGCCGACTCGCCGCACGCCTCGAAAGCAGTGGCCTCAAAGTGCAGACGCTGCAGCGGGCGAGCGATCTTCCCGCGGATGGGCAGCACGCTGACTGGCTCCTTGTCGACCGTCGCGCGGCGACCGAGCGCGAGATCGAGCAGCTTGAGCATGCGCTGGACGCGCGGCTCATTCGACTGATCGACCCCGTCCTGACCGGCGTCGCCCAAGAGGACGAAGCCGCGGTGCTCCGGCGCCCGTTCAAGATCTGCGCCCTGCGCAAGATCTTCCTGCCTGGCGCCACCACGGCCGACTCCGCTTCCGAACTCGCCGAGGCCGGACCGGAGCCAACGACGATGGAAGTCCTGGTCGCCGAGGACAACCCCACGAATGCCCGGATCGCGGAGCGCATGCTGACCAGCTTCGGCATGGAAGTGCGCATTGCGCGCAATGGCCGCGAAGCCGTCGAGGCCTTCCTGGAGCGCCCCCCTCATCTGATTTTCATGGACGTGCAGATGCCCGAACTCGACGGCATGGCCGCGACCCAGGAAATCCGCAAGCTGGAAGGGGGCGCCGACATTCCGATCATCGCGTTGACCGCGCATGCCATGAAGGGCTACCGCGAGCAGTGCCTGGAAGCCGGAATGAACGACTACTTCACCAAACCCCTGCGCCGTGCCGATCTGTCTGAAGCACTGCGCCGCTGGCAGACCAAAGCGCTGCGCCGCCGCCGCGCCTAATGCTCTTCCTCCCCTAGACCTATGTCCCAACCGACTCCGTTCGAAGCATCCGCGATGAGGATTCTCGTCGCCGAGGATGACCCGATCACGCGCAAGCTCATTCTGCGCACCTTGAGCGAGTTGGACCAGCAGGTCCTGGTCGCCGAGGACGGGCAGGAAGCCTGGGAGATCTATCAGCGCGAGCGTCCGGAGCTCATTGTGACGGACTGGCTGATGCCTGGCATCGACGGCCTGGAGCTTGTCGAGCGGATCTGCGCGGCCAACGCCGAGCGAACCCTGAAGCCGTACATCCTCATGCTGACGGCGAAGAACGAGACGGCCGACCTCAAGGCCGGCTTCGACCAGGGCGCCAGCGAGTTCATCTCCAAGCCGTTCCAGCCGATCGAGCTGATCGCGCGGATCCGAGTCGGCATCTCCAATCAGAAGCTCGCTCGTGAACTCGAGCAGGCGCGCCGCCTGAGTGAGCAGCAGGCGCTCACCGATGCGCTGACCGGGCTCAATAACCGCCGCGCGCTGCTGGAACTGCTCCGCGTGGACGAGGATCGCGCGCTCCGTGGCCGCCAGCCGCTGTCGGTCATCCTGACCGACGTCGACCGTTTCAAAGCCGTGAATGACGACTTCGGTCACAACACCGGGGACCAGGTCCTGAAGGTGGTGTCTGATGCGCTGCGCGCCGGCGTGCGCTCCGGCGACCACGTCGGACGTTGGGGCGGCGAGGAGTTCCTGATGCTGCTGCCCAACACCGACCTCATTCAGGCCGCAGAGGTGGCGGAGCGTTGCCGCGCCCTGCTCACCCGCCAGCAGGTTCAGGCGGAAGATGGCCGCATGCTGCGGGTCTCCGCGTCCTTCGGCGTGGCCTCCGCCGATGGCGTCGCGCGCCCGGACGTGATGGAGCTGGTCAGCCAGGCAGACCGGGCGCTCTACTGGGCCAAGGAAGCCGGCCGCAATCGCGTCAAGATCTACGTCGCGAGCGCAGATCCGGAACGCCGCCGGGCCTAGGCCCGCTGCGGCCGCAGCAGTCGCCAGGCGACGAACAGCAGGAAGGCCGCGAAGGCCTGGGCCAGCTGTTCCGTGGGGAGCGCAAGGTTGCGCAAGAGGACGCCCACGATGGCGCCGCCGAGCGCGGGCACGACGAGGCGCGGCAGGACGCCGCGCTCCACGCGCTGCTCGCGCGCCGCGATGACCAGGCCCATCGCAGCGGTGGGGATCATCGCGAGCAGGCTAGTCGCCATCGCGTCGCGCAGCGGGAAGCCCTGCACCAGCAGGACGAGCCCGGGGACCACGACGACTCCCCCGCCGACGCCAAACAGGACGGCGCAGACCCCTGCTGCAGCCCCCAGCCCGAGGACGAGCAGCACCGTCCACCCGGACAGCACCGGGCTGGAACCGGGCGCCGCAGCCGGCAGCTCGCCGAGCAGACCGGCGTTGCGGGCGGCCGCGTAGAGCAGCAAGGCGATGAAGGCCAGCCGCAGCCCCTGCGCGGGCAGGCGACGCAGAATGAGAGCACCGAGCCGGGCGCCCCCCTGGCCGCCGACGGCGATGCCCAGGGCGAACAGCAGGTGAATCTGCTGCGGCGCCTGCGCAAGTTCGGTCAGCACCGCGACGCAGGCGACCGGGACCACCACCGCGAGCGCGGTGCCGGTGGCACGCGGCAGCGGCAGTCCGCGCCAGGCCAGAGCCGGGCTGATGACCAGCCCCCCGCCGATGCCCAGCAAGCCCGAAAGCACCCCGGCGATTCCGCCCAGCCAGGGCGGGAGCGCGCGCGCGGCCGAGCGTGCCATCGGCGAGTCCCTAGCGCTCCTTGATCCGGGACACGATGGCCGTGGTGCTGCGACCGGGCACGAGCTCGATCAGCTTGACCTCGCCCCCGCGTGACTCGACGAACTCGGCGCCCACCACGCCCTTGTCCTTCCAATCTGCCCCCTTGACCAGGACATCGGGACAGACCGCCCGGATGAGCTCTTCCGGGGTGTCCTGCTCGAAGACCGCGACCAGATCGACGCAGGCCAGGCCGGCGAGGACCTCGGCCCGATCCTCAACCGGGTTGATCGGGCGCTCCGGCCCTTTCAAGCGGCGCACCGAAGCATCCGAGTTGAGGCCGACGACCAGAGCGCCGCCGAGCCGGGCCGCCTCGCGCAGATAGCGCACGTGTCCCGCATGGAGGATGTCGAAGCAGCCGTTGGTGAAGACGATCGGCCGGCCCTCTCGACGGAAGCTCGCCAAGGCGTCTTCGAGGCCGGCGCTCTCGCCGGCCAGCACCACGCGATCCATGCCCGCTGCCGCGCGCAGATCGTGCAGCAGCTCCTGACGCCCCACCGCCGTGGTGCCGACCTTCGCCACCGCGAGCCCGGCCGCCGCGTTGGCCAGGCGGACCGAATGTTCCAGACCCAGGCCGGCACCCCGCGCGACGGCGAGCATCGCAACCACCGTGTCGCCGGCGCCCGTGACGTCGTAGACCTGACGCGCCGCGGTGGGCAAGCGCATGCCCGGGGCTCCGCCGTCGAGCAGATACATGCCTTCCGGCCCCAGCGTGATCAGCAGCGCCTCGAGGCCGGCCTCTTGGCGCATCGCTTCGCCGCGCTCCTGCAGGGAAGCAAGATCGCGCAGCGCGGTGCCTGCCGCCGCTTCGGCCTCGGCGCGGTTCGGGGTCACGACCCCGGCGCCGCGATAACGCCCGAGGTCCCGGTGCTTCGGGTCCACCACGCTGGGAACCCCGCGGCGGCGCGCCTCGGCCAACGCACCTTCGATGACCTGCGGCGAGAGCACGCCCTTGCCGTAGTCCGACAGCACCAGCGCATCCCATTCCGCGGCCGCCAGCGCTGCCACGAGCTGCGCAGCGGCGGCCTCGTCAAGGTCAGCCGCCTGCTCGCGGTCGACGCGCAGCATCTGCTGGTTGCGCGCCATGACGCGGATCTTCTGAATCGTCGGCCGCTCGGCGTCGCGCAGTAGGCCCTCGGTCTGGGCGCCGAGCTCCTGCAGACCTTCGATCATCTCACGCGCCGCTTCGTCTTCGCCGAGCAGACCGAAGCAGAGGGTGGACCCGCCGAGCTCGGCGATGTTGGCCACCACGTTGCCGGCTCCGCCCAGGCGATGATCCTCGCGGTGCGCATGCACCACCGGCACGGGCGCCTCGGGCGAGACGCGCCCGGCGTCTCCCCAGACGTAGCGGTCGAGCATGAAGTCGCCGACGACGGCCACGCGCGGCGCGCCAAGCTCCTGGAGTAGCGGGATCAGTTCTCGTTCGCTCATTCTTCCGGCGGGCGGGTCTTGTAGCGGTTGTGCACCCACAAGTATTGCTCGGGGTGGGCGCGGATCACAGCCTCGAGGGCATGGTGAATCTGCGTGGTGAGCTCGATGGCGGCCGCGTCGGTGACTTTCTCGCGCTTACCAGCAGGGCGAATCAGCTCGGCGCCGATCCGAAAGCGCGCCACCCCCGGCAGACGCACACACCAGCAGGCGACGACCGGGGCGCCATTCCGCAGCGCGATCGCGGAGGCCGCCCGTTCGGTGGCGGCGAGCTTGCCGAACCACGGCACGAAGATCGGCGCGTGATGGGCATCTTGGTCGGTCGCCAAAATCACCGAACCGCCGGTCTTCATGTGGGCCAGCATCTTGCGTACGGCGCCGTGGCGCGGGAAAAGTGCGATCCCCCAGCCGTCTCGGCTGGCCACCACGTCGCGGGCGACGTAGTAGTTGCTCGGCGGGCGCATCGTGAAGCCCGGCCGCAGGTCCATCTCGGCGATGGCCGCGCCGAAGGCTTCAAAAGCGCCGAAGTGTGCCTCGACCAGCACGGCCGACTGGTCTCGCATCGACTGCAGCAGCTCGCGCGCGCCGGGCTCGTACTCGAAGCAGTGCGCCATTCCCGTCTTGCGATACTTCTGGCAGACCACCAGCGTCTCGACGGCCGAACGCCCCAGACTGCCGCAGGACCTGCGCAGAATCCGGTCGGCCTCCTGCGCGGAGAGCCCGGGCAGTGCCTGCCCAAGCTGCGCCCGGCCATAGCCGCGTCGCTTGGCCGACAGCCAAGCCAGGCGCCCGATCCGGTCGCCCAGGAACAGCGAGAAGCGCAGCGGAACGATGCGCAGCAGACGCAGCGTCAGCCGCGCCGGGATCGCACGCAGCCAGGGCACCGGCCCCGGCTTGTGGCGCCAGCGTCGGCGGGCGGCCTCGCGCAGCCGCTTCCATGGCCCCTTCTGCTTGGCGCTCACTCGACCGCCCTCCCGTCGGGGTCGTGCGCCGACCAGAGCGGTTCGATGCGAGCCGCCCGCACTGGCAGATAGAAGCGATTGAGCAGGTCCTCCCACTCGTCCTGGCCGCGATGAAATACCCAGTCGGCACGCAGCTCCCAGACGTTCTGCGGTGCGAAGGGGCGCAGCTTGACGCCATCCTTCTCGGTCACGAGCACCGGATGCTCCCCATCCCAGCTCGCGCAGTCCTCCGGCTTCCAGGCATGATGGTCGCCGGCGAGCTGGTGATCCAGCACCGCGATGCCGAGGCTGCGCACCAGCGCCTCAAAGGAACCCGGATTGCCGATCCCACTGGCCAGCCGGACCGACCGGTCGGCGAAGGCCGAGACGGGCTGGAGTCGGCCATCGTGCAAGCGACGCAGATCTTTGGCCTGCATGCCGCCCTCGAGTCGGGGCAGGCTCGGGCACCCGGCCCGGATCCGGTCCACCTCCGCCCAGATTCGTTCCACTTCATCCTTGCTGACCAGCTCGGTCCGCGAAAGGACGATCGCGTGGGCGCGCCGCAGGGCGCGCGGACTCTCGCGGAGCAGGCCGGCCGGAAGGCAGCGGCCAAAGGGGCGAGTGGCGTCGAGCAGCACCACGTCCAGGTCGCGCTGCAGGCGGAGGTGCTGAAAGCCGTCATCCAGCAACAGCACCTCGGCGCCTCCCTGCTGCTGCAGCTGGCGCAGGCCGGCCCGGCGATCCGGGTTCTCGACCAGCTGCGCTTCGGGGTGACGTTCCTCGAGAATTCGCCCCTCGTCGCCGCCGTAGCCGCGCGACAGGACGCCGACCCGAGCGTCATGTCGCTGCAGCCACTCGACGGCATGAAGCAGGAGCGGCGTCTTGCCGGTTCCGCCCGCCGAGAGGTTGCCGATCGACAAGGTGGGCATCGGCGGGCGCTTGGACTGCAGCCAGCCTCGCTGATAGGCATGCACGCGCGCGCGGGCCACCCCGCCGTACAACCAGCCGAGCGGGGCGAGCAGCAGCCCCAGCGGGCCGTCGAGCAGAGCGGCAGCGTTCAGGGTGAGTACCAGATGTGGGCCGCCAGGGCCTCACGCAGTTCGGTCAGCAGCGCGGCGTGCTGGGGGTCCACCAGCCGATTGACGCGTTCGCCCGCGTCCACCCAGAGCGACTCTTCGCCGGACTTGCGATCCAGCACGAGCTTGCCGATGCGCGCTCCCGTGGCGTCGCGCTTCTCCACGCTGCGCTTGAGGATGCGGCGGGCCGGATCATCCTTGACCGGAACGAAGTCCACTTCGGCGAAGAGCAGCCCGGCTGCCGGGGAATCGGCCTCCGTCCGAATCCACGCGGCGCGCGAGACGCCGCGCTCCTCGACCCCGCCCAAGCCAGCTAGCCCCAGCACCGTCGCGTAGACGTCCTGCTGGGCCATGGCGCCGGCGCGGCGCTCGCCCGCCGCGCTTCCATCGGGGAAGCGCACGATCAACGGCAGCTCGATCTGCTCAAAATGCAGGGTGCGGGTGTGACCGATGTAGCCCCGCTCAGCCAGCTCTTCGCCGTGATCCGCGGTGAACACCACCAGCGTGTTCTTGAGCGCGCCGCGGTCCTCGAGCGCCTGCAAGACCCGCTCGATGGCGTGCCCCACGGCCCACACCTCCTCGTCGTAGAGGGCGCGCAGCTGCGCCTGATCGGCCGCCGTCGCGAGCGCCTGCTGGGCCTTGTATTCCGGGTCGCTTAAGCCGCCCCGCACCCAACCGGTGTAGGCCGGGTCGAGGTAATCGACCTCAGGGTGGTCCTCGTAGCTGGTGTGCGGATCGAAGTAGTGCAGCGTCAGAAACCAGGGCTGATCCGCGGGCACCTGATCCAGCCAGGCCAGCCCGCGATCGGTCACCTCAGGGGAAGTGATGCCGCGATGCGGATCGGGACGCCGAGCGAGGCGATCGTCGTAGAAGTCGTAACCCTCCTCAAAGCCCTTGCCCTGGGCCAGCAGGAAGTTCGACATGATGCAGCCGGTCGCGTAGCCCTGGTCGCGGAAGGCGCTGGCCAAGGTGCGCGTCTCGAGCAGGTTGGAACCCGCCCCGACCATGCGCATGACCCGGTGCTCGGCCGGACTCAGCCCGGTGAAGAGGGTCGCCATGCTGGGCACTGTCCAGGAAGTGCAGGCCACCAAGCCGTCGACGGTGACACCTTCGGCCGCAAGCCGATCGATGCCAGGGACCGGCCGCGCCCCGCCGTACGCAGGCAGCGCGTCGGCGCGCAGCGTGTCCACCACGATGAGCAGCACATGGGGACGCTCGACCGCCTGAGGCTTCTCAGAGCCACACGCGCTCAGAATCAGGCAGACCGCAGCCAGAGCGGCTTGAATCGATGAGGTGGGCGAAGCCATCACGCTCGCCGTCTATGATACGGACCTCGCATGGCCAAAGCCCCGGAACCGCCCGAACGCGCTCTTGATTCGGCCTTGCTGCTGCTCAGTCGTGAGCCCAAGCAGCTGGCCGCGCTGTTCGAAGCGCTGCTGCCCCGCGAGCAGATTCAGGCCTGGGCCCAGGCCAGCGGCAAGCGTCGTGCGGGTCGGCCGCAGCCGGCTCTGCAGCTTGCCGAAGTCATCGCAGTACACCACAAGCTGCGGGCGCAAGTCGCCGCCGGCGTACAGAAGGCCCTGCCCGAGGCGGACGATTCCGATTCCCCCTGGGCGGAACTGGCCCGCGAGCTGCGCGGCCCCGAGCTGAGTGATTGGGAAGCCGCGCTGGCTCGGATGGAAGACCCTGAGTGGTGCTGGCCGGCCGCTCCCAAGCCAGCGCGCGCCACGCAGAAGGCTCAGCAATCGGGCGCGGCCGCTCTCCAGCAGGCTGCCGAGGCCGACGCGCCTGCGGCGCCCGCCCCGACCGGCCGTCAGGCGCGCATTCAAAGCCTGCAGGAGCAGCTGAAGGCCGCGCGTCAGGAGGCGGCGGCGCTGCAGGAAGAGCTGGGTCAGGAGCGGCGCAAGCGGCAGGCGGAGGACCAAGAGCGAAGCGCAGCGCGGGCCGCCGCCGAGGCGGAGCGCCAGCGCGCCACCGAGCTGAAGCAGCAGCTGGCGGCCAGCAACTCAGCGAGTGATCGCGAGAACGCGCTCGAGGCGGAGATGCGCGAGCTCCGCCAGCAGGTTCACATCCTGGGCCAGAAGGTCCAGTGGCTTGAAGAAGAGCGCGATGACCTGCGCGGAGTCCTGGCCGACCACGACCGCTTCGACGAGCTGCCTGACGAGGAGATCCCCTCCTTCCGCGACCGCCCGCTCACCCAGCTTGAAACGGAACTGGCAGCCGCGCTTGAAGAACGGAAGGCTGCCGGCGGCCCGGCCTTTCGCGTGCTCGTGGTGGGCGGTGGCCAGCCGCAGCACCGACATCAGGACAAGCTGGTGGAATACGCGGAGGTCATGGGCTTCCAGGCGCACTGGCGCATGGCGGAGTATCAGGCCTGGCATCGCGCCCTGGACGGGCTGCGGCGGGATATGCAGGATCGCTTCGACGCGCTGATCATCCTGCACTGGAACCGGACCACCTTCACCCGCAAGGCGCGCGAGATCTGTGACAGCGGCGGCGCCAAGCCCTGCCTGACCTGCCACTATGAGGGCTTCACCAATCTGCGCGAGAGCCTGCAGGAATGCCTGCGCGAACTGCTGGCCGGCGCGGAGCGCGGCGAGCAGAGCTGAGAATCAGCCGGAGGCCTGCCTTAGGCCAGCGTCGGCTTTTCTTCTTCGACCTCTTCCTTGAGCTCGATCAGGCCGCGCTCAATCTCGATGAGGGCGATCTCGACCGGGCTGTCGATGTGCTCGAGTTCGGCGTCGAACAGCGGAGCGTCGCCACGCACGAGCTGGCGCACCCGCTTCTGCAGCAAGACCGTACGGCTGAAGGAACCGTTGACGAACCGCTGGAGGCGCTGAGGAAGAGTAAGTTCCATGGGTGTTCCGGGAAAACCGGCCCCGCATTGTATCCCGGGCCGAAGCCCGGTCAAGCAGGCTCAGACCGAGCGATCCGGCCGCCCGGCCAGCAGCAGGTCCAACTCGGCCCAGTCACGGAGCGGGCCCAACCCGCCGCCGAGAAAGGACATGCCTTCGAAACAGACCTGGATGAAGGGGAGGCCGGCTGCCTGGGCGGCGCGCGCATCCTGCGGCGAATCCCCCACCATGACGCCGTCCCCGTAGCGATCCGCGAGCTGCACCAGGGTGGGCGTCTTGGCGCCGACGCCGTGGACTTCGTCGGCTTCGCAGCCGACGCGCGCCACATCGCATTGGATCTGCTGCGGCGTGGCGTGCGACACGATCACGACGTAGACCCCCTGCGCGCGGAGCGCATGCAGTGTCTCGATCGCCCCCGGATAAGGCGACTCGCCAAACCAGGGGACGACCGTGCCGTTCCAGTCGACGGCCAGGAAGCGCGGCAAGCGCGCGGGCATCGTTCGCGATTAGAAACGCAGACCGACCTGGGCGAAGATCCAGGTCTCGTCTTCGTTCAGGGCGCCGTTGCGCTGATCAGTATCGCCGGCGATGAACTGCGAAAGGCCGCCCCAGAACAGCACGTTCTGACCGACGTAGCCTTTGAGACCGAGGTCCAGTTCGAGGCCGAGATAGTCTTCGCCGGACGACACCTCTTCTTCCGCCTGGTAGAAGATGTGCAGATCGCCGTACCAGTTCCAGTTGTCGTCGATCGGAGCCGCGGTGCGGATGACGAAGTCCGACAGGTTGTTCCAGATCAGCAGATCCTGATTGCCGTGATAGGCATGTCCAAAGTCGAACAGCGGCGCGAAGCCGTCGTCGCTGCCGTCGGCGGTGTTGGTATCGCCCGAGGCGTACTCGTAGCCGACGCCGATCTTCCAATCGCCCGCGACCTTGGTGTCTGCGCGCAGAGCCAGGGCCAGACCACCCGCATCGACTCCGACATCGGCATCGCCGAATTGGGCCGCGAGTTCGGCATCCCAGCTGTAGCCCTCGACTTCGCCTTCGAGCAGGAAACCGAGGGTGTAGTCGTCCCGGCCACCGTCCTGGCGCGAGAACAGATACCAGTCGGTGTCGATCTCGCCCAGTTTGCGCTCGTAGTAGAGGCCAGTGAAGTTGCGATTGCCATTGGCCGAGCCACCCTGGCCTTCGACCGGCTTGGTGAGGAAGAAGTCGAAGGTGTAATCGGTGGAGTTGTGCTGGAAGCGCGCACCATCCCAGGCCCGGCCGGTGTTGGACCAATCGAGCGGCGAGACCATGCGCTGGTTGCCGTACTTCATCTCGAAGCGGCCCACCTGCATGTCGACCAGGTTGAACAGGTCGCTGAGGGTGGCATAGGCCTGGTGCAGATCCTGGTCGCTCTCCGCACCTGCCGTGGTGGCGTTCTGGAACTCGATGAACGCGCCGATGAAGTCGTCGACCTGAATATCGAAGTTGAGGCGGACGCGCGCCAGGTAGTCACGCTGGCTGGCGCTCATATCCGGCGAACGACCTTCGCCGCGGAGACGGAAGGTGCCGGAGATCTTCAGGCTGTCAACCTCGGGAGCGGTGGCCGGGACCTCCGCCTGTTGGGCGACCGCAGGCTGAGCGGCGCCCGCAAGGAGCGCCAGAGCGAGGAGTTGCGGGATCTTCATGGTTGTGGCCCCCCGGGGGGAGCAAAGACTCAGGGACTAGTGTTGCGAACGTCTTCGCGCCGCTCAAGGTATGCGTGGACAAACTTCCCGAGCAGATCGCCTTCCATGTGGACGGGGCTGCCCTCCGTGTGACGCCCGAGGGTGGTGCGAGCCAGGGTCTCGGGAATCAGCGCGACTGAGAACCGATTCTCGCCTTCGAGTGCGGCGATCGTCAGGCTGACGCCATCGATCGTGACGCTGCCTTTCGGGACGAGCAGCGCGCCCAGGCTCGCCGGGGCCTCAAAATGCTGCAGCTCGTAGTCGCCCTGGGTCTCGCGGCCCAGGAATCGCCCCAAACCATCGACGTGGCCGCTGACAAAGTGGCCGCCCAGCGGATCGCCTGCCCGCAGCGCCGCCTCGATATTTACCACCTCCCCCACCTGAATCTCCCCAAGCTTCGTCCTGGAAAGGGTTTCCGGCGAAAGGTCGAACGCGGCTTCGGTTCCTTCGAAGACGACGACGGTGAGACAGCAGCCGGAAACGGCGATCGAGGCCCCCAGCGCTTGCCCCACGGCCACCGGCCCCAGATCCAGCCACAGCCGGAGGCCTTCAGGCTGCGATTCCCGGCGGGTCACCGGGGCGAGATGCTGGACGAGGCCCGTGAACATCGGGGGCTACGGTAAGCCTTGGCGAGATAGGGAACAAGAGCCCCTCGAAGCTTGCCGCGATTGGCCGCTTGGCGTATTCTATGCGGCCATTTTCCCGGAGCTCCGGGATGCTTGAGGTTCATCTGCTCACGCTCTTCCCTGAGGCGGTCCAGCCCTACCTGGACGCCTCGATCTTGGGGCGGGCCAGCAGGGCCGGCCACCTCCGGGTGTACGTGCACGATTTCCGTCGGTTTACGACGGATCGGCACCACACGGTGGATGATCGGCCGTTCGGGGGTGGCCCCGGCATGGTCCTCATGTGTGGGCCGATCTTTTCCGCGATCGAATGGGTTGAACAGCAATACGGCAGCTGCCGCAAAGTGCTGCTCAGCCCCGACGGTCAGCCTTTCCGCCAAGCCCAAGCCGGTGTCCTGGCACAAGAGGAGCGTTTGCTTCTGTTGTGCGGTCGCTACGAAGGCTTCGACGAGCGGATTCGGCAGGCCTTCGACTGGACCGAGCTCTCGGTCGGCGACTTCGTGCTCGCCGGCGGCGAGCTGCCGGCACTGTGCGTCATCGAAGCCACGGCGCGCCTGATCCCAGGCGTTCTGGGCCACGATGAGTCCGCCATCCACGAGTCCTTCACCGATCCGAACCTGCTGGACCATCCGCACTACACCCGACCCGAGGTGTTTCGCGGCATGTCCACTCCTCCGGTGCTGCTCAGCGGCAACCACCAGGCCATCGCGGCCTGGCGACACGAGCAGGCGGTCGAGCGCACGCGCGTGCGTCGCCCCGACCTCCTGCCTCCCACCGAAAACGACTGATCTCCCGCGCTTCGGCGCGGTGCTTCCCATGGACAACATCATCCTCGAACTCGAAAAGGCGCAACTCAAAGAAGACGCCCCCACCTTCACGGTCGGCGACTTCGTTCGCGTCGAGTACCTCATCAAAGAGGGCAAGAACGAGCGCGTGCAGCCCTTCCTGGGCCAAGTCATCCGCTTCGCCGGTCACGGCGCCCGGAAGACCTTCACAGTGCGCCGCATCGTGCAGGGCGAGGGCGTCGAGCGGACCTTCCCGCTCCACAGCCCGCGCGTTGTGAACGTCAAGGTCGACCGCGGCCCGAACCGCAAGCCGCGTCGCGCCAAGCTGTTCTTCCTGCGCGGCCGCACCGGCAAGTCGGCCCAGCTGTAGAGCTTTGTACTCCGCGGCGCCGGCGCGAGCTGTCTAGGCTCGCCGGCGCCGCGTGACGCTTCCGCCGTTCCGGCGCCCACGCGTGATTCCCGTTTCAACCTGACCGTCTCATGGTCCCCAACCTACCCCGCAAGATCTTCGGCATCGTCCTGGTGTCGGTCTTGGCCATCTGGTCGATGGTCGCGTTCAACATCCACCTGGGTCTCGACCTGTCGGGTGGTTCGCGCATCGTCTACAAAGTCGATTTCGAGGAAGCGATCGAGAAGCAGCAGATCGGCGTCAATGAAGACCGCCGCGTCGTGCTGCAGCAGGTGGCCTCGGTGTTCCAGCGTCGTCTGGATAGCGCCGGGATGACCGATATCCCGATCTATCCGCAAGGCGAGGACCAGATCGTGGTCGAGCTGCCCGACCGCACCAAGGAGGAAATCGAGCAGATCAAGAGCATCATCGTCAACCAGGGCTCGCTGTCGTTCCGCATCGTGCTGAACGCCACCGACGATCTGGGCTACGCGACGGAGATCGAGAAGTACCGCAGCTGGCGCGAAGGCAACCCGGACGCGGACTCAACCGACTTCAACCGTGTCGCCGAGGCCGAAGGCGGCCCGCGCGCAGGCGTGCTGTGGTACGGCCTCAGCGAGAACGCCCGCCCCACCGCGGCGCCGCAAGGCCTGGACGCCGTGCCGGTGCGCAATGAGGGTGTGATCCGCAACACTTCGCCGGACGCCCCTGACTCCTGGGACTTCACCGGCGCCGACATCGAGGCGGTCTTCCCCTCGCAGGACCGCGCCGCGCGCCCCGCCGTGGGCTACAAGATGAAGAGCGCACGCGGCACCGCGTACGCTGACTTCACCGAGAACTTCAAGGGTCGGGCGATGGCCATCATCCTCTCGGGCGAGGTCTACTCCGCGCCCGAGATCGAAGGGCGCATCCCGGGCCAGGGCATCATCACCGGCGGTCTGAGCGGCTTCTCGATCGATGAGGTCACCGAGTTCATCACGGTGCTGCGTACCGGTTCGCTGCCGGTGGTGCCCGTCCTCGATAGCGAGAGCTTCGTCGGCCCGTCGCTCGGTAAGGACTCGATCTCGACCGGCGTGACCTCGGCGACGATCGGCCTGGTGGCGATTTTCGCCTTCATGCTGCTCTACTACTGGACGAACGGCGTGGTGGCCTGCCTGGCGCTGGCCTTCAACGCCTTCATCCTGATTGGTGCGCTGTACTTCACGCAGGCCACGCTGACCCTGCCGGGTCTGGCCGGTCTGGTGCTGACGATCGGCATGGCGGTCGACGCCAACATCCTGATCTTCGAGCGCATCCGCGAAGAACGAACGCGCGGTCGAGAGGTGATGCAGTCGTACAAGAACGGCTACGAGAACGCCTTCTCCACCATCGTCGACGCCAACCTCACCACGCTGATCACAGGCATCATTCTGTTCCGCGTCGGCACGGGTCCGGTGGCAGGCTTTGCAGCGACCCTGTCTTTGGGCATCGTCGCGTCGATGTTCTCGGCGCTGGTGTTCTCGAAGGTGATCATGCACTTCCTCGTTTTCGAGAAGCGTACGATCAGCGACGTCAAGATGGCGCGCGCACTGTGGGCCGATAAGCACATCAAGTTCACTGGCATGCGCAAGGGCGCGGCGGCGCTGTCGGCGGCGCTCATCCTGGGCGGACTCGGCATGCTCTCGATGCAGTTCGAGAACATGCAGGGCATCGACTTTGCGGGCGGATCTTCGGCGCGCATCCACTTCAATGAGGCCAAGTCCACCACCGAGGTGCGCGAGGCGCTCAACGCCAGCGGCGGCAACTACGAAGTGGTGCTCGTCAAGGACGAAGACGGCGCAACCGGCGAAGCCTCGAAGCAGTTCATGGTGGAGCGCACCCTCACTCCCGAGGAACGCGCCGCCTACATGAGCGGAGAGACCGAAGGCCAGGACCTGCAGGCCTCCTTCCAGGCCGAGCTCGTCAGCATCTTCGGTGACTCGCTCGACGCCAACGACCCCTTCCCGGAACTGTCCACGGTCAGCCCGCGCGTCTCGGGCGAGATCCAGCAGAAGGCTTCTTTGGCCATGCTGCTCTCGCTGCTGAGCATCGTGATCTACATGAACTTCCGCTTCAAGGAGTACCGCTACGGCATCGCCGCCGTCATCGCGGTGTTCCACGATGTGCTGGTCACGCTTGGTCTGCTCGCGCTGTTCTCCTACCTGGGTCTGGTCCAGGTCGAGCTCAACCTCGAGATGGTCGCGGCCTTCCTGACGATCATCGGCTACTCGCTGAACGACACGATCGTCGTGTTCGACCGCATCCGCGAGAACCTGCCTCGTCAGAAGGGCTCGTATCCGGAGGTCATCGACCTGTCGATCAACCAGTCGCTCAGCCGGACGATCCTCACCTCGCTCACCACCTTCTTCGTGGTCGCGGTGCTGTTCATCATGAACCGGCCGATGCACAACGTGCTCGAGGGCTTCTCCTTCGCGATGCTGATCGGCGTCGTCGTGGGTACCTACTCCTCGATGTTCGTGGCCAGCCCGGCCCTACTCTTCCTCGACCGCTGGGCGCGCAACAAGCGTCTCCCCGAGGACGGCGGCGGCTCGCCGCCGGCTGCTGCAGCGAAGACGGCCTAGTCCGGCCCAGGCCAAATCCGGCCTCCTACGCGGCGCACCTACTCCAAGGTGCGCCGCGCTTTTTTTGCGGTCGCCTGCGCGCTATGCTGCGGATATGCGCTCCCTCGCGACCCTCGGCGGCGTCCTCGTTCTGATCGTCCTGGCGATTGCCTGGAAGATCTCCAACCAGGTCGAGGCCGGCCAGGAGCCGGATAAGAACACCGGCCGGGTCACCCTGGGCGTGCTGCCGGAAGACGGCGAGACTCCGCCCACCCAGCCGGCCAGCGGCAACCCAGGCTCGGGCGCGACCGAGAATCCGGGCAGCCTGCCGGCCGCCGACACTCCCGAGACCTCGGGACAGGATCCGGCCCCGCTCGGTGGCGAGCAGAATCAGCCAAGAAGTGGTCAAGACAAGGAGCCCTCCGAGCCGGCCCCGCCCCCGGCGCAGCCCTCTGCTCCGGCCACGCAGCCCGAATCGACCCCGCCGGCTCCGCCGGTCGATGAAGAGATCGCCGGCCTGCGCTACACCGTCAAGGAAGGCGACACTCTCTATTCGATCCTGATGCGAGCCTACGGCAAGGCGAATGACGCGCTGATCGATGCGGTCGCGGTTGCGAGCGACCTCGACGACCCAGGTCGCTTGAGCCCGGGGATGATCTTGGTGCTGCCGCAGGTCTCGGGCTACGCAGCCCCGAAGCAGCCCTAGCCTGCTTCGCTCGCCGAGGCCGCGCTGCCGCTTGAGGCAGCCGCGGCGAAGCTGGCGCCGGCACGGCGCAGTTCGCCCTGCAGCATGCCCCAATGCCGCGGGCCGATGCGCACCGAGGCGCACCAGTCCGCGCCCTCGTATCGCTCATCCTGCAGTCGACTGACCCGCTTGAGATCGGCGATGAGCTTGCCCGCGCCCGACGGCACGCGCACATCGAGGTGCAGCGACCAGGCGTCGAGCTGCTGAGCGATCGCCGCGTCGAGCAGATCGAGCCCCTCGCCGCTCTTGACCGAAATCAGGACTGCTTCGGGGAACTCGGCTCGCAGGGCGATGCGCTCGGCGTCGTCGAGCAGATCCGCCTTGTTCAGAATGAGCAAGGTGGGAATCTCGTCCGCGCCGAGCTCGCCGAGCACGCTGTGCACCGCACGCAGATTGAGCATGCGGTCCGGATCGGATGCATCGAGGACGTGCAGCAGGAGATCTGCGTGCAGAGTCTCCTCTAGCGTGGCGTGGAAGGAGGCGACGAGATGGTGCGGCAACTCCCGGACAAAGCCCACCGTGTCGGCGAGCATGACGGTGCGCCCGTCTTCGAGCTTCCAGTGCCGCACCCGGGTATCGAGCGTGGCAAAAAGCTGATCCGCCACATACGCATCGGCGCCAGTCAGCTTGACCAGCAAGGAAGACTTCCCGGCGTTGGTGTAGCCCACCAACGAGACGGTGTTCGGGTCGAGGCGATCCTCCGCACGCCGGCGGCTGCGCGCCTCGATATCGGCCAGGCGTCGCTTCAGGTCGGAGATTTTCTGGCCGATCAGGCGGCGGTCCGTCTCGAGCTGCGTCTCGCCGGGACCACGCGTACCAATGCCGCCCCCGGTTCGTTCGAGGTGGGTCCACATGCGGCGCAAGCGCGAGCGCAGATACTGTAGCTGGGCCAGTTCGACCTGCAGCTTGGCCTGACGACTGCGCGCACGCGTGGCGAAAATGTCGAGAATCAGTTCGGTGCGGTCAATGATCCGCAGATCGAGCTCCTTCTCGAGATTCCGCCCCTGGCTAGGAGACAGGTCGAGATCGACCACGAGCACCTGAGCATCGCGCGCTTTACAGAGCGCGCGGATTTCATCCAGCTTGCCCGGACCGAAAGCAGTCCGCACATGCGGCTTGGGCCGGCGCTGGGTCACGCGACCCACGACTTCCGCGCCCGCCGCAACCGCGAGCCCTTCGATCTCCGCGAGCGGATCGGCAGCCTGCGCCGCTTCACTGTCGGGCGAAAGGACCGCGGCGACGACCACCCGCTCGGCAGGAGGTCGGGTGGGAAGGGAACCTTTCAAGCTCTGCTCTCCGACTCGGTCGATGTGGGGTCCGCGGGCTCGGCTGTGCCGGCCACGGGACGGACCCCGCAATAGAAACCGCCGGCATCCACCCGCACGATGGTGTGACGGCGCCAGCTCGCCTCTTGTTCGGGGAAGTCGCGGCGGAAGTGGGTCCCACGCGACTCCTCGCGGAAACCCGCAGCCAAAGTCATCGCAAGTCCGACCTGCACCATGTTGACGACCTCGACTCCTTCCGGCGAGAACGGCCCAAGCCGCGCCAGGTAGCCATCCCAGGCCTCGAGACGCCGCGCGGCCTCTCCGAGCCCATTTGCCTCGCGCTCGATTCCCACTTCGCGCCACATCAGGGACTTCAGCGAATAGGTCATGTCGGTGAGGTTGAGCTCCGCTTCCCGGTTCGGCAACCTGCCCCGCTCGGGGTGCGCAATGCGGATCGGTCGGCGACCCTCGGCGTCCTCGGCGGCGTCACGGCCGACCAGACGGCCATGGACCAAGCCCTCGAGCAGACTGTTCGAAGCGAGACGATTGGCGCCGTGAAAGCCCGTCGAAGCGCACTCGCCCACGGCCCACAGGCCGGGCAAAGTCGTGCGCCCGTCGATATCCGCGCGAATCCCCCCCACCATGTAATGCACCGCGGGGCGCACCGGGATGGGATCCCGGGCCAGGTCCATGCCGAACTGCCGCGTGATCCGCGCGAGTCCCGGGAACCGCGCCGCTGCATTCTCGACCCCGGTGAGATCAAGATACACATGAGTGTCGCGACTCTCGATCATCCGACGGAAGATCGCGCGACTCACCACATCGCGGGGCGCCAGATCCCGGCTTGGGTGCATGCCTTCCATGAAAGCCTTTCCGCGGCGGTCGCGAAGCACCGCACCGGCGCCGCGAGTGATCTCGCTGATCAGGAAACGCGCGGCACCCGCCAAGTACAGGATGGTGGGATGGAACTGGACGAACTCCAGATCCTGGATCTCAGCGCCGGCGCGCAGCGCCATACCGACCCCGTCCGCCGTCGCCAGCGCAGGATTGGTAGTCTCTCGGAAAATCTGACCGCCCCCCCCGGTGGCGAGCACCACCGACGGCGCCTGAAAGATCACCGGCTCCGGATTCGCGCCGGAATGCGCCCGACGCAACGCGAGCAATCCGGCGACCCTTCCTCCTTCATCCCGGAGAAGATCGACCGCATGGACCTGCTCAAACAGATCTATCCCCCGCTGGTTGCGCGCCCGGGCGGACAGCACGCGCTGCAGCTCCTTGCCGGTCGCAGCCCCGCCGCTGTGAAGGACGCGCGGGACCCGATGGCCACCTTCGCGGCCCAGCGCGACCCCACCTTCGGGCGCCCGGTCGAACTGCATCCCGGATTGCAGCAACCAATCCACCGCAGACGAGCCGTCACGCGTGAACCGCTCGACCACTGCCGGCTCGCAGAGCCCATAACCGACTTCCAGCGTGTCGCCGCCATGGAACTCCGGCGAATCGTCGCGACCCACGGCGGCCGCCATGCCGCCCTGCGCCCAAGAAGTGTTCGTATTCGAGAGCGCGCCTTTGCAAAGCACCATCACATGGCGCCCCGCTTCCGCTGCGGTCAGCGCCGTCGAAAGGCCGGCTGAGCCGGAGCCCACCACGAGCACATCACAGGCGTAGCGAGGAAGGCTCCGCGAGCTGCGCTCGAGGCGCTCGAGTGGGGAAACTGCCCGATAGCCGGGCAAGAGAGGGCTTTCCATTGCCCCGATTCTAGCCGAGCTCCCGCTTTCCCACCGGCTTTCCACACCGCCACGGCACTCCGAAACCCTTTCCCCGGCGAGAGATACACATCACCGCAAACGGGAACCAAACAAATCCCAAACATTCCCCGGATTGCGGGCAAGAAGACCCATACACTTGCCGAACCTAACAAAGCCCATACATTCCCCGGGCAACCAAACAGAACCCATGCATCCCAAATCCAACACTCGCCCCATGGCCTCTCGCAGTCAGGAAATCGAAGCCGCCGCCTTGATCGGCCTCCTGCTGCTCGCCATCCTCTTCATCTGATCTCGAGCCTCCCGATGAGCCGCCCCCTCCTTACCCGACGTCAACACGAGGTCCTGCTCTGCTTTGCACGACTGCAAGAAGAACAGGGTCTCGCCCCCACCCTGGAGGAACTCGGGAAGGAGCTCGGCCTGAATCGCGCCACGATTCACGGCCACATTCAGGCGCTCGTCGAGAAGGGCATGCTCGAGAACCTTCTGCCTGGTGCCTCGCGCGGCTTGGATCTGACCGAAGCCGGACAGTCCAACCTGCCCTCGGCGCGCTTGAACCCCATCCCCGATTCCACCGGTCAAGCACCCGGGGGCGCGAGCCCCAGGCAATCCCTTCCTCAGCAGGCTCCCGGCCTGCAGCTGCTTGGCCGGATCGCGGCCGGCGGCCCCATCGAAACGCTGGAAGACCCGGTTGACGTAGATCTACCGGACTATCTCCGCGTCCAGGAGCATCACTATCTCCTGGAAGTCGCCGGAGACTCCATGCAGAACGCCGGCATTCACCCCGGCGACCTTGTCATGATCGATCGCCAGGGCCAGGCCAACCGCAATGACATTGTGGTTGCCGTCCTGCAGCGCGACGGACGAGAGGAGTGCACGCTCAAGCGTTGGCACCCCCTGAATGACCGACGCGTTCTCCTTCTGCCGGAGAACCCCCGCTACAGCCCCCTCGAGGTCAACACTCAAGAGCTCGAGCTGCGCGGCGTCGTACGAGCCGTCATTCGCCGCGTCTAAGAAGACTGCCGGCAACGCCAGGCCCGACTCGGCCTAGCCTCCGTTCCCGCAATACCGTCGGGACATAAAAAAAGAGGCCGCTCACACACTGGGGTGTGAGCGGCCTCTTTGATCAAAAGCCCGGCACGAACCTACTTTCACGGACGAACCACTATCATCGGCGGCTGCTGCTTAACGACTGAGTTCGGGATGGGATCAGGTGTGACCAACAGCCCATGGGCACCGGGCAGATGGGGAAGACAAGAAGTGTGATCTTCGATCGTGCAGACCGTTCCGGGCTGCAAAGCAGCACTGAAGGGAAACCAAGCCGTTCGGGTTATTAGTACGGCTCGCCTGAACACGTTGCCGTGCTTACAGCTACCGCCTATCGACCTGGTAGTCTCCCAGGACCCTAATGGGGACGCCTAGTTTTAGAGAAGGCTTCGCGCTTAGATGCTTTCAGCGCTTATCCGTTCCGAAGTTAGCTACCCAGCGGTGCCTCGAGCGAGACAACTGGTACACCAGAGCTTCGTCCTTCCCAATCCTCTCGTACTAAGGAAAGACCTCTTCAAGCGTCCAACAGCCACACCAGATAGGGACCGACCTGTCTCACGACGGTCTGAACCCAGCTCACGTACCGCTTTAATTGGCGAACAGCCAAACCCTTGGGACCTTCTCCAGCCCCAGGATGCGATGAGCCG
>PAHY01000050.1 GCA_002705055.1 Planctomycetota bacterium | reverse complement strand
GGCGCGGCTGGTGGTGCCGGGCCAGGGCGAGGTCCGCTTCGACCGCGCGGGCGAGGCCCGGTGCATGCGCCAGGCGCAGCCCCGGCAAGGGCAAGTGAATCTCGTCGTCAGCGAGCACGAGCCTTCCGACCAGCAGCAGATCCTCGGAATCGATGCTGGCTCCGCTCAGGATATCGAGCGGCAGATGGGCCGTTCGTCCGCTCCACAGATCGGCGACGTCCAGGACCTCGCGTCCCTCGACCCGGCGCGTCCCTTCCAGTCGGAAGATGCCGAGGAAGTTGTCGAGCAGGCGCGCCCAGCTGCTGTCGTCCTCGATTTCCTGCGGAGCGAATGCCTGGACCGGCGGTGCCCCCAAGTGTTCCGAGTCACGTTCAAGCAGGAACCACTCGCGAAACCGAGCAGCCTCGTCCGATCGCACCGCAGCGGTGGGCTGCTCGCTGAGGGCGGCCTCCCACTCGGCTTCGAGGCGGGAATCCTGATGGACCTTCCCCTCGAGTTCATCGAGCAGGGAGAGGATGTCGGCGATCGTTGCGGAACGCTGCATGGGCGCAGGACTAGAATCGAGCCATGCCGTTGGAATCACTGCTCTGGATCGATTGGGTGGGCCTCGCCTTGGCTGCCTACGGTCTGGTTGCAGGTGCGGTGCGGGGCCTGACCCAACAGTTTAGCCGCTCGGCCGTTTGGGTCCTCGCGGCGCTCGTCGGTGGCCTGGCCCAGGGCGCGACGGCCTGGCTTGCCACCCAGTTTCAAGACGATGCCGCGGCGCAGCTGCGTTGGGATGCCTGGTTCCAGTTGGCCGTGATCCTGGCTGCGGTGCTCGCGCTGGGCGCCTTGCGCCGACTGCTGTTCGGCAGCAGCGGGGCGGCGCGCACGCTGGCCGACGCGCTGCTGGGTGCGGTCTCTGGGCTGGTCTACGCGGCCCTGGCCTGGCTGCTCCTCTGGGGCGTCATGCTGCAGGCGCAGGGCGCGGCCGAGCTGCGCGCATCGCCCGGCGCACCTACCGCGGAGGTGCTCAGTCGCGGGCCGGCTCTGCTGCCGGCGGCGCTTCGTTCGCCTCTGCTGGATTCTCTGCAGGCCGAGGAATAAGGCGCAGGCGCACCGGAAGCGGCGCTTCCCCCGCCGCCGTCGGCAGCTCTTCGATCCAGCCGCGGAGCGCTTGCATCAGGTCGGCCGGCGCGGTGCGCAGCGGGTGGGCTTCGAGCCGAAGCTCGAGGCAACCCTCCTCGGACGTGGCCCACGCGCTCTTCAGGTGCTCGGCCCCCCCCGCCACCGCTTCCACCCAGAGTGCGGCAGCAAGCGCGACCCCGCCGCCGACCGGGAGCGGCGCCTCCGCTTCTTCTGGGGTTCCGTCCCGCAGCGCGGCGTGGAGCAGGCGCTGCGGCCAATCGTTCGAGAGCGCGAGCTCCGGGGTGATCCCGGTGCCGCGATTCCACAGCGCGTGCAAGGCGCGCGTCAGCCCGGTCGTCTCGGGGACGGTGGCTTCGTAGCGGGCCTGATCCTCCTCCCCTGCTAGGCCGAGCCCGGCCCAGCCCACCAGCAGCTGGACGGTGCCGTTCAGGCGATGCAGGTGCGCGCGGTGCGCCCGGTCCGCCAAGGGGCGCAGCGTGCTGGCGGGAAGTTGCTCGAGGGGCAGGCGCATGGGCGCGAGTCTAGCGCGCAGCCCGCTGCGATCCCAGCGCGCGGGCAAACGAAAGCCGCCCCGCATCCCTGAGGACGCGGGGCGGCGAAACGAAACTGCTTTGGATTACAGGATCGTGGTGGTGCTGACCGCCGAAAGCGAACCGAAGTCGTCGATCGCCTGCAGGTTGACGGTGCGGCCACTGAGGCGCGCGGGCAGGAAGCGCGAAGCCGACGCGGTGCCGGCCGCGTTTGCGGTGGCCTGCGAGACCTTGCGGCCGTTGGCGATCTCAAGAACGCCGATGCCCGGGATCGTCGTCGAGCCAGCGCCCGAGCCGTTGTAGATGTAGACCTTGTTCAGCCACACCGAACCGGTCACGGTCCAGCTCACGGTCGTGCCACCGACCAGGCTTCCGCCGTAGTCGAGGGTCAGCGGGTAACCACCGCCGCCACCGGCGTTCATCATCGACGCTTCGACGTCGATCAGGCCGTTGCCGAAGCGGCTGGCCAGACCGATGTTCTGGGCGTGGTCGAAGACCAGGTCTTCGATTTCCTGCGCCGACAGAGCCGGGTTGGTCGCGCGCAGCAGAGCGCACAGGCCGTTGGTGATCGGGGTCGAGAAGCTGGTGCCGCTCGGCGAGCTGGTGCCGCCGCCCATCGAGGTCGACAGGATGCTGACGCCCGGGGCCACCACATCGATCGGCGCGCCGTAGTTCGAGAACGAAGCGCGGTTGTTGTTCTGATCGGTGGCACCGACGACGATCACGTTGGCGTGGTCGTAGGCGCTGTTCAGCGAACGGTTGGAGTTACCAGCAGCCCACAGCATGAGGCAGTCGTACTGGTTCTTCAGCGTCGTGCCGGTCGTGCCGACCGAGCTCGACTCAACGCCCGAGTACGAGACCGAAGCCGAGCCCGCACCGTTCTGGCCAGCCCACAGGGCGCCGCCAGTGAGGTCGGACAGGTAGGCGCCGCCACCCGAGCTGTTCGAGACGCGCACCGGCATGATGCTGACGTCCCAAGCCACACCGGCGACCTGATTGTTGTTGTTGCCGATCGCGCCGACACAGCCCGCGACCCAGGTGCCGTGACCGTTGATGTCTTCGGTCGAGCCGCCCTGCGCTTCGGTCTTGTTGTCGACCGAGTTGTAACCCGAGATCAGGTGGGCCTGGAGGTCCGGGTGGTTCGAGTCGACGCCGGTGTCGCAGACCGCGGCGATGACGTTGGTGCTACCCGTGCCGTAGTCCCAGCCACCTTCCGAGTTGATGTTCTGGTGCCACCACTGGCTATTGAACTGCGGATCGTTCGGAGTGGTGTCGAGCGGATAGAGCATCCAGTTCGGCTCGGCGTACTCGTACATGCCCGAAGCCATCAGGTCGCCGGCCATGGTGTTCTCGTCGACGCCGTTCGGCAGCGAGATGACGTACTCGTCGTTCGGCTCGATGCGCTCGAGCACGAGGCCGTGCAGGCGCTCGGCAGCGGCGCGGCGCAGCAGCTCGGCTTGGCTCTGGCTGTAGCCCTGAGCCAGGAGGTCCGCCATTTGCAGCGGACGCACGATCATCTGATTGGTGAACTCGCGCTCGCCATCAATTTCAACGAACTGAATCTGGCCGTTGGAGGCCTGTTGGGCGCCAGCGACTGTGGCAAGAGCCACGCCGGCGACGAAGGTGGTGAATTTCAACTGCATGATCTAGGGGATCGGGCGGGAGGGAATCGTGATCGGAGGCTGTGCCCGGGAGGCCTCAAACATCGGACCACTCGATTTGTCCCGGGGTTCCGAAGAATACCCTTTGAATCGGCCCCTTTTCGACCCTTCTTGACTCGACCTGGGGTGCGAATTCGCTCCCATCTTGGCGCTAGAAGCGCGCCTCTGCCCTTGTATAAGCCGCCTGCCCTCGCGCGAGCCCCCGATGGGCCCGCTCGCCGATGGTGCCGGAGGGGGGACTCGAACCCCCACTCCCTTGCGGGAAACGGATTTTGAATCGAGAGATGGGGCCGCGAACGACTGCCGATCGGGGCAGGATTTAGGCCAGAATGCGGTTTTTTTTTGGCCTCATTGGGACCCTGCTTGGGAAACACGCCGAGCGAATGGACGAAATCGATCGTGCCCACACGGAGCGTCATCACGAGCTCCAGCTGGAGGTCCGAGAGCTCGTCGGCGAACTCCGCTCACTCCGAGCCAAGCAGATTGTGGTTCCCGATGGACGTAGCCTCTTTGCGTTCGTTGTGCTTAACGTGGGGTCGCTCGGCAGCTGTCAGGCGGTCGGAACCGTGATTGACCGCGTCGCCAACTTCGTGTTGGTGAAGATGGGGAAGCGCGTGCCCTCGGTGTAGTCGATCGCCGAGCCAGACGATCCGTAGGCTTCGCTCCCGCCCGCAGCGTCGACCGTCATCGTCCCCGAGGCGCTCGCCGTCGGGATGCCCGTGCCGTTGTCCGTCCCGAATCGGTAGTACACCGCCGCTGCGCTGTGCTCGAGCACGTAGATCTCGGCGTCCTTCTGGTCGGAGTACTCCAAGCCGAGCGCGACTGTGGTCTCCGAGGCATTCTGGGATACCCCATCCCCCAGCGTGTAGACCGCGCCATGCGCACCGTCCCCGAGGCCGTTGTCCGCCGTCGTGGCGCATCCCCAGACCCACGAGTTCGCGCGCGTCACGCTCGAGATCGATGCGGTGTCGTACTCGCCGGTGGAATTGACCCCGTTCCCGCCACTTGTCCCGGAGGGGCTCGCGCGCTGAACGGTCCACTCGCTGCCCCACTCGACCAGGTAGCAGCAGAAGTCCGCCGCGCCGTTTCCGGCGGTGAGATCCCGTGAGATCTCCACCGATTGGATGCTGCCGGTCACCTTGGGAAGGAACCGCGCCGCGACAGCATGCCAGTTGGCGCTACTCGAGAGCGTGGAGGCCGCTCCCCCGCCCGTGAGGCCCCCAAAGGGGACCACCTGGTCAATGTCATTCCACTCCTGGGCGGCCAGAAGGACCGTGCTCAGTGAGGACTGCGCTGCAGTCAGGGCTGACACGAGCACCGTGCGCAGGCGGAACCCGGTCGTGTCATGGTCCCCGAGGCACTCGACGACTGTGACTGTACCGACCCAGGTCTCGGACCCCGTTGCCCGGGTCAGCTCGAGCTCGTCGGGGTTGGTGGTCGTGCCGAGGTCGCCTGAGCCAAAGGGGTCCTTCGAAACTCGTGTGGCGCCGATGTCTGGCCCGCAATAGGACGTGCCGCCGGCAAATGCGCCCTGCCCGTCAAAGAGCACGAAGTAGTGCTCTGCGAGGTCCTGGCGCAGGCTGAGCGTGAAGGTCGTTCCGGTGAAGCCGGATGCGTCGTCCTTCAGCTCGTAGGTCGTGACCCGGAACGTGTTGGCCACGGTCCCGTCGGCCTACCTAGCTGAGGCTGAGTGCGACGCCTGAGGCGAAGCTGAGCGTCACCTGGCTCGTGCCGCTACCGAGGGCGAGCGGAAAGTCGCCTCCGTCGAGGAAGGCGATGGGCACCGAATCGGTGTCATCGGTCACGTGCTTGTAGAGCAGCACGCCGACGATGTCGCGGTCGCCTGCGCCCAAGTCCGTCCACACGATGTCTCAAGCTTGGAAGTCCGCCTTGTCTGAGGCAGGGACTTCGACGACGCTCTTGCCAGTCAACGCCTTGCGGACGTAATGGGCGCCGTTGCATTCGTCGAGGGTGGTGAAGCCCGAGAGTGTGTTGGCGTCGTCCTCAGTGTCCGCCGTGGTGTTGGACATGACGAGGGCAGCGCGGATGTCGTCAGTGACGAGGTCAATCTCGGCGCGGAGGGAAGCGCGCTTCCACTCGTTGAATAGGAAGGTGGCCATTGCGATCGGGTCCCGAGGGTTTCCCGATGCTATTGACAGGCAATCCGCAGATCCACAGATGGACCACGGCAACCACCGACAGGTGTTCGGAGTAGCCCTAACGCGGGAACTGACCAGCAATCAGTTCGAGCTCGAGGAGGTATCTCCCCACCTCTGCGTCCATCATGGAGTGGAAATCCTTCCACTCCGGGATCAACTCGGCGAAGTCGACCTCAAAACCAGTTTCGAAACCCAACGCCTCGGCTGCGCGGGTTGCAGCGGGCGCGACCTCCCAAATGTGGGCCTCAATTAGCGCAAGCTCGCGCAAGAGAGAGTTGCGGGCTGCCGATACCCTGGCAACCTGTTCATTACTCCACTCGAGCGTGGTTGCGTCCCGTTCTAGCATGCCTGACAGGATCATCTCCGGTGGGAAATACCTGACCTCCTGTCGCATATGGTCAATCGATGGGAGAAAACCGTCCCCACGCTCCATTCCCGCCTTCCATTCTGAATATCGGCGCGTTTGCTCAGCAAGCCAACTGGTCCCGCTTCGCAAAGAATCAAATGCAAGTCCGTCGAACTCACCTGCGCTGAACGTGTTGAACAACAGGTTGTCTTCAGCAGCCTGGATGGTCTTCTCCAGATTTGAGGCAAGCCGTTCGCGGACCTCGGCCGGAGCAGAGCGATGCCCCATCTGGTCCTCAAACGCTCTTGGCAACTCCCGCTGATATTCAGCGAGGAAGCGCTCTACAGATTGCTTGTCCTCCCACCACCGCACACGGTCCGTCGTATCCAGTTGACCTACTTCCACCTCGTACCGATCCGAAGTAGATGAAATTGCGTGGCCCGGATCTGTCCGAGCGGGCTCTTCCTGCTCGGCTTCAGTTCGACCTATGTTGCCCTGATCTTCGCCAGCGAGTCCGAATAGGACCCAGGTGACTACCGCTCCGACAACTAGGAACCCCGCGAGGTGCGCTCGATCAACCATCCTCGTCGCAGTTGCCGCAGACGAGATCTTCAAGATCGATGACAAACAGCAGATTGTCCATCGAGTCGTAGCCCTTGACCTTCATGTCCACAAATCCCTCACATGGGCGAGTTGCTGGACGGTTGTGAACTATCCCAGTCTTCGACCCGACGGTCATGGTGCCGCCACGATGCTTCAGGTAGTCAACTTGTGTCTTATTGGGGTCCTGGGAGATCGTGATGTTCAGTTGGTAGGTCCACGAGCAATCCACTTTGTCTCGAGTGCATGAAGAGCCCGGGATCTCACACTCACCGTCGCCGTGACCGGTCACCTCTCCGGCCTCGCCGACGCGCGCAACGATCCCGGCGAGTTTTCTTTGGGCCTCAGCGTAGCGGCGGGTCCGGAGCGAGCTCCGGCGTGGTCCCGAGTCCTCGCGCCAGACGACGTAGTAGGTGCCGTTCTCGTGCTTCCAGAGATGGGCGTTTCGAAAGCTCGGGAGGCTGGATGCCACCCCTCCAGCGTGGCAAACGCGTGGCAAACTGTCCAGCCTGCGCGGAGTGGCGATCCTGGAGGAAAGCCGAAGCCTTTTGATTACAATGAGTTAGATGGTGCCGGAGGGGGGACTCGAACCCCCACTCCCTTGCGGGAAACGGATTTTGAATCCGTCGCGTCTGCCAATTCCGCCACTCCGGCGACACCGAATTATGGGGCGATGCCCCTGCGCAGGTTGCTGAAACCTGCAGCTGATCAGCCCGTGATCAGATGCCCCCCGGCAGCCAAGCGTAGGCCGGGGGCTTGGGCGATCAGATCGCCTTTGTCGTAGCAAAGACCGCTCTGAATCTCCACCGCGCCGTGCTCGGGCAAGGCCAGCCCGGCCTCCTTCGCCCAACGACGGGTGCGCGCGTTGAGCGCCTCGCGGCTGGTCGCCACCGAGTCGTTGCCGCTCGCGTTCTTGACCGGGGCGAACTCCTCGGCGCGTTCGGCGAGCTGCACCATCGCGCCATCCGCCAGCGGCAAGGCATCGAAGACGAAGGTCTCGAACTTGACCCCGGCCTGCTTGACCGGCTCGGGGCTGCTGCCTTTGAGCGCAAGGATGTCCTTGCGGGCCTGGTGCAGCGGCAGCGCCGCCTCGGCCATCTCTTCCAGGAAGCGCAGGTCGAAGGCGTGCAGCGCGATGTTGCCGGCGCGATAGGTGAGCGTGCCGTCCGCTTCTCGCGCTTCGGAGAGTTCGTCAGGCAGGTCCGAGTACTCGATGCAGCCGAGGCGGCCGTCCTCGCGGCGCACGATCAGGCCGACCTTCTCGTGCGGATCTTCCTTGGCCACGACCTTGACGGACATCCGCGCCTTCTCGAGCAGGTGGTGACCAAGAAAGATCGGATCCCCCATGCGCACGAGCGGGTTATCGACCTGGCAGTAGAAGACCGTGTCAATGCCCTGGGCGCGCAGCTTCTCCGGGAGGTGTGCCTCGCGCAGGGCGCGATAGAAACCACCGTGGCCATCCGGATTGCGGAACAGCGCCCCCGGCGAAGCGAGCAGGAACTGACCTTCCGGGGTGAGCGCGGGCAGCGTGCCCTGGCAGGCAAAATGGACCGTGCGGGAGCCCAGTCCATAGAAGGACCGACGCGCGAAATACTCGACGGTCTCCTCGTGGTTGCCCGGGCCAGTCTGGATGATCCAGGGCAGCGCAGCCCCGGTCAGCGCGCGGAGCCGCGCGATCTGGCCAGCCATCATCTGGAACAGGCTGGAACCGCCCACGCTGCCGAGCGGGTAGGCCCCTTTCGGGCCTTGGAAACCCAGCCGTGAGGCCTGTCCCCCCGCCACAGTCGCGATCGCGACGCGACCCTTGCGCAGGGCTGCCCAGCCGGCCTCCTCGGCGGCCGCGTTCTCGGGCGCGCCCGAGGTCGAAGCCGGCTTGACTTCGGGCGGCTGGATCTTGCCGGCGCCCTTCGGCTCGCCCTTCTCCAGGGCACGCCGCTGACGGTCCAGCATGGCCCAGTCCACGCTCTCAAGATCGGCCTTGAGCGCAGCTTCAGCGGCCGGGCCAGCTTGACGCGCGACGGACAGTACCCCGTCCATGCCGCGCTCTTCGAGAGCGGTTCGCAGACTCATCGGAGGACTCAGCGGTTGGGCGAAATCAGGAGACCTACTCGTCTCCGTCGCCGATGCGATCGAGCGCTTCCTCGAGCAGGTGCACGAGCAGCTCGAGCTTGCGCTCCATCATGAGCTGGCGACGCGTGATCTTCTCCACGATCGGCGGCAGCAGCGCCTCGAGCGTGTAGTTGTTGATCATGTTGATCACTTCGGCACGGTCTGCGGTGGGCAGCTTGTGGAAGTGATAGTGGTAGGCGTTCTGCAGGGAGTCCTCGGTGAGGTGCAGGGCTTCCTGCGTCAGGTTCTCGAGCTCGTCGTGATCGTGCTCGACCTTGAAAACCTCTTTCCGGTACTCCTTGAGTGCTTCAGCGAACTTCTGCTTCACGGGGATGTCAGGGGCAGGGGCTACGACGCGTCGTAGCGGCGGAAAGCGAGAGAGACGTTGTGACCGCCGAACCCGAGCGAGTTCGACAGCACGGCGCGGATGGCCTTCTCGCGCGGCGCACCCGGGACGTAATCGAGATCGCAGCCGTTCTCGACGTCTGGATTCTCGAGGTTGAGAGTGTGGTGCACGACGCCGCGATGCAGCGAGAGTGCGCAGACGACGGCTTCCACGGCGGAAGCGGCGCCGACGTTATGCCCGACCATCGACTTCGTCGACGAGATCCAGGCCTTCTTGGCCTGTTCCTCGCCGAGCGCGATCTTGATGGCCGCAGTCTCGACCTTGTCGTTGAGATGGGTCGAGGTGCCGTGGGCGTTGACGTAGTCGATCTCGTCGGCGTTCAGGCCGCCGTCGAGCATCGCGTTGGTCATGGCCTTAGCAGGCTGGACGCCCGTGCTGTCCGGGGCGGTGATGTGTCCCGCGTCGTCGCTTTGGCCGAAGCCAGCGAGCTCTGCGTAGATCTTCGCGCCACGTGCCAGTGCGTGCTCGAGCGATTCGAGCACCAGCGCGCCCGCGCCCTCACCCATGACGAAGCCGTCACGATCGCGATCGAAGGGGCGCGATGCGGCGTGTGGGTCGTCGTTGCGGGTGCTGAGCGCCTTGAGCGAGTTGAAGCCCGCCACGCACAGAGGGTTGGTGGTCGTTTCGGCGCCGCCCGTCACCATGATGTCGGCGCGGCCGTCGCGAATCTCGCGCAGTGCCATGCCGATCGCGTGGCCCGATGAGGCACACGCGGACGCGGTGAGGTAGCACGCCCCCTGCAGCCCGAACTCGATCGCGACGTTCGCCGCGAGGGCGTTCGCCATCGTGTTGGGAATGAAGTACGGCGTGACGCGACGCGGCCCCGACGTCTCGAGCACCACTTGGTTGTCGAGGATCGTCTGGATGCCACCAATGCCGGTGCCCAGAATGGAGCCGGCGCGATCAGGGTCGAAACTGAGATCGGCCAGTCCGGCATCGGCCCAGGCTTCGCGCGCGGCGAGCAGGCCGATCTGGGTGAAGGGATCAAGCCGGCGAAGATCGCGCTTTTCGAAGTGATCTTCTGCGACGTAAACACAGTCGCGCACTTCGGCGGCAATCTTCGTGGCGTGCTGGGAAGTATCCCAGCGCTCGATCACCCGCACGCCGCTTTCGCCGGCCAACAGCTGATCAAAGGTGGCGTTGGCACCCAGGCCCAGGGAGTTGACGCTCCCCAGGCCGGTGATCACGACCCTGCGTTGCGGATCGGAACTCAAGGGAGCTTGCCTAGCCGTTGAGCTTGGACTCGATGTACTCGATGGCGCTGCCGACCGTCTGGATCTTCTCAGCGTCTTCGTCCGGGATCGTGATGTCGAAAGCGCTTTCGAATTCCATCACCAGCTCGACGGTGTCGAGGCTGTCCGCCCCGAGGTCGTTGATGAAGCTGGTTTCGGGTGCAAGCTTGTCGCGGGAAGCACCCATGTGCTCGCACACGATCTCGTAGACCTTCTCTTGAATGTCCGACATGACTCTTAGCAGGGAGATGAGAGGGGCGCGCGCGGGAGGTTCCCCGGCGCCCGGGTGTGAATTCTAGGGACACGGAGGGGCCAGGAAAAGGCCCGTCCGCTGAGGAGCCGCCAATCAGCCGAGCGACAGCCCCCCGTCGACGAGCAAAACCTGGCCGGTGACGTAACTGCCAGCCGGGCCAAGGAGAAAGGACACGGCGCCGGCAATATCCGCAGGGCTGCCAGGGCGGCCGAGCGCGATCTTGTCGGCCATGGCGGCGCGCTGCTCGTCGGTGAGCGCGTCGGTCATGTCCGTCTGGATGAAGCCGGGGGCCACCACGTTGACCGTGATCCCGCGGCTGCCCAGCTCGAGGGCGGCCGAGCGCGCCAGGCCGTGCAGGCCGGCCTTGGCGGCGCAGTAGTTGGCCTGACCGGGGTTGCCGGTCGTGGCCACGACCGAGCCGATGAAGACCACGCGCCCGGCACGGGCCCGCATCATCGGCTTGGTGGCTGCCTTGAGCAGGTGGAAGGCGCCCGAGAGGTTGGTCTGAATGACCTGATCAAAGTCCTCGGCGCTGAGCCGCAGCAGCAGGTTGTCGCGGGTGATCCCGGCGTTGGCGACCAGGCCGTCGATTCCCCCCCACTCGGCGACGACCGCGTCGACGGCGGCCTGCGCGGTTTCCGGCTTCGAAACGTCACCCTCCAGGGCGAGGAAGCTGCCGCCGGCAGCCTCGACCTCCGCCTGGGTCTCGGTGAGGTTGCTGGTCCGCGTGGCGAGGCCCGCGACCTTGGCGCCGCGGCGGGCGAGGTCGACGGCGATCTCGCGGCCGATGCCGCGCGAGGCACCGGTCACCAGGAAGCGTTGATCTTGCAGGTCTAGGCTCATGCTTCGGACTCGGTCAGCAGGGTGTCGAGGGCGGTCGCTTCGTGGAGGTTGAGCACCTTGGCCTCGCCGGCGATCTTGCGTGCCAGCCCGGCCAGGACGCGGCCCGGTGCCGGTTCGAGGAAGGGGGTCTCCCCTGCTTCCGCGGCCATCGCGGCAAAGGACTCTTGCCAGCGCACCGGCGCTGTCAGCTGCGCGGCGAGGTTGGCCTTGAGTTCGCTCGGCTCGGTGGATGCGGTGGCGGTGGCGTTCTGCCACACCGGGCACTGCGCGGACTTGAACTCGACCTCGTCGAGCGCCGCCTGCAGCTTGTCCGCGGCAGGCCGCATCACTTCCGAGTGGAAGGCGCCGGCCACCTGAAGACGCAGGGCGCGCCGCGCCCCGGCCTCTTTGGCGCGGACGTCGAAGACATCAAGCGCCGCGTTCTCGCCCGAGACCACGATCTGGCCCGGCGAGTTGAGGTTGGCGACCTGGCAGATCGCTCCGGTTTCCTCGGCGACCGCAGCGCAGAGGCTCTCGAGCGCGGGTTGATCCAGGCCCATGACCGAGGTCATGCCGGATGGCTTGGCCTCGCTGGCTTCCTGCATCGCGGCGCCACGCAGTCGCACCAGGCGCAGGCCGTCCGCGAACTCAAGCGAGCCCGTCGCGGCCAGAGCGGTGTACTCGCCCAGCGAAAGTCCCGCGGCCGCGGTCGCCTCGATGGCGCCGTGCTTCTCCTCCCAGGCGGCCAGCGCCGCGAGCGAGCAGGTGTAGATCGCCGGCTGGGCGATGTCGGTGCGGGTCAGCTCCTCGATCGGGCCTTCAAAGCAGATCTTCGACAGGCTGAGTCCGAGCACTTCATCCGCCTGCTCGAACAGGGAGCGCGCCGCCGGGCTGCAGGCAGCGAAATCCGCGCCCATGCCCACCGCTTGGGCGCCTTGGCCAGGCATCAGGAGTCCGAACTTCATCGTGAGATCGTGAATGGGAACCGAGGAGCAAGCGGGACTACCAGCGCACCCGCGCGGCGCCCCAGGTGAGGCCGGCCCCGAAGGCGGCCAGGATCTGCAGCTTGCCCTTCTCGAGCTCGCCGTTGCCGTAGGCCTCGGAGAGGCAGATCGGCACGGTGCCCGCGGAGGTGTTCCCGAAGCGGTGAATGTTGATGTACACCTTCTCGTTCGGGATGTTGAGCTTGCCGCTGGCGGTCTCGAGGATGCGCCGGTTCATCTGGTGCGGGAAGACCCAGCCGACGTCCTCGACATCCTGGCCTTCCATGGCCCAGGCCATCAGCTCGCTCATGCGGTCGACCGCGAAGCGATAGACCTCACGCCCCTTCATACGCAGCAGGTGCGTGCCTTCGGCGAGGATCTCCGGGGTGACCGGCTCCTTGGCGCCACCCTTGGGGCGAATGATGAAGTGATAGCCCGCGCCGTCGGCGCCCAGGGTGATGTCCTCGATCAGGCCCTGCTGGCAGGTCTCGTGCGGCTGCAGCACGGCCGCGCCGGCGCCGTCGGCGAAGATGACGACCGAGTTGCGATCGTTCATGTCGAGCAGGCGCGAGAGGCCTTCGCCGCCGATGACCAGCACGTTCTTGTGCGTGCCCGTCATGATGAACTGACGCGCGACCTGCAGGCTGTACAGGAAGCCGGTGCAGGCGGCCGCCAGGTCGAAGGCCGCGGCGTTGGTGCAGCCCAGCTTGTCCTGGACGATGCAGGCGCTCGCCGGGCAGGCCAGGTAGTCGCCGGAGACTGTGCCGACCACGATCAGGTCGACCTCTTCCGGCTTCACGCCCGCGCGGTCCAGCGCCATCTGGCCGGCCCGAATGAAGAGATCCGAGGTGGTCTCATCCTCGCTGAGCCAGCGGCGCTCGACGATCCCCGTACGTTGGCGAATCCACTCGTCGCTGGTGTCGATGAACTGAGTGAACCAGTCGTTGTCCAGGACGCGGTCCGGGACGGCGTGTCCCAGGCCAGCGATTCCGACGGGAAGGTTGTGCGTCATGCGGAGGTCGAGGCCGAGTTACCTTGCGACTCGGCGATGCGTTCGGTGATGTGGCGGTTGACGCCCTTCTCGATGTCTTTCCGGACCGCGCGCAGCGCAGGCAGCACCGCCGAGGCCTTGGAGCGACCGTGCCCGATCAGCACGGTTCCGTTGACCCCCAGCAGGCTGGCGCCGCCGACTTCGGCGTAGTCCGCCGCGCCGAACAGCTGGCGGATGGTGTTGCGCAGACCTTCGCCTGCGTCACGGGAGGCCTCGGTGGCACGGCCCGTGAGGTATTCGGCGAAGCCCTCGACGACTTTCAGCACCATGTTGCCGGCGAAGCCGTCCGCGACCACCACATCGGCTTCGCCGAAGAAGAGGTGGTTGCCTTCGATGTTGCCGTTGAACTGGACCGGGGCTTCCTGCAGCAGCGCGTAGGCCTCTTTCAGCAAGGGGCTGCCCTTGCCGGCTTCACCGCCGATGTTGAGCAGAGCCACGCGCGGCTGTTCGATGCCGAGCACGTCGGAGGCGAAGGAGGCGCCCATCAGCCCGTACTGGAACAGGTGATTGGGCTTCGGCGCGGGATTGGCGCCCGCGTCGAGCAGGGTGAAGGGCCCCTGGCGACCGTGCAGCACGACGGCAATCCCCGGACGACGGATGCCCGGCAGCATGCCCAGCCCCATCGTGGCGGCCGCCACCGTGGCGCCGGTGTTCCCGAACGCGATCAGGCCGTCGGCCTTCTTCTCGCGCACCGCGCCGACGCACAGCACGATCGAGGCTTCCGGCTTGGAGCGGAGGCCTTCGACGGGCTTTTCGTGGCCCTCGATGACCTGCTCGGTGTGGAGCAGGTGCGGCAGGGACTCCACGCCCAGCTCGCCGAGCTGCTGTTCCATGATCGGCCGCGGGCCGACCAATAGCAGTTCGTCGGCGGCAAACTCTCCGGTTAGGAGAGCTTCCGCGACACCTTTCAGGATCTCGTCCGGCGCATGGTCGCCGCCGAGAACATCGACCGCGATCCTCATCAGGATGGGATCGGCTTAGAACTCGTCCTTCTCGACGACTTCGCGGCCACCGTAGTAGCCACAGTTCTCGCAGACGGTGTGCGAGAGACCCGGGCTCCCGCAGCGGCTGCAGTTGCGCAGATTCGCCGGAGCGGCTTTGCGGGCACCCGCGCGGCCCTTGCGGGCGCGCGACTTCGAGGACTTACGCTTCGGTACGGCCATGGTCGGTTCTCCGAATGGCGACCACGGCGAGGGACCGTGTGTCGCGTTTGTTTCCCTTCACCCGAGGGCGGGCGGCGGAAACGGTCGGGTATTGTCGCAGTTTTGCGATCCGGGTCAAGCACCTGAGCCCAGATCAGGCCGAGGTTGCCCCCAGTTCCTGGCGAAAGGCGGTGAAGGCAGCGTCGAGCCCATCTCCTTGCGAGCCTTGGCCCTGGGCGAAATCGGGTCGTCCCCCGCCTCCGCCGCGGACATGCTTGCCGAATGCCTTGGCGAGCTTGCCGGCGTGATGGCCGGATTCCGGCCGGCAAAGGACCACGAAGGGCACTTTCTTGCTGTCGCCGCCGGTCAGCACCACGACCGCAGGCAGCTCCTTCTGGGCGCGCAGCCCATCGGACAGCGTGCGCAAGGCCTCGGCGTCGAGATCGGCGAGGTGGCTCCAGCCGAAGGTGGCGTCGCCCTCGAGGCCGGCCCGCACCGAGGCGGCATCCGGGGCCGCCACGACCTTGGCCTGCTTGGCCTCCTTGAGCTGGGTCTTGAGCGCCTGCACGCGTTCGAGCAGCCGGTCGGCAGGAGACTTGAGCTCGGACTCGAGCTCGCTGAGCAGCGCCCGCTCCTGGCGAGCGAGCTGCGCGGCGACCTCGCCGGCGACGGCCTCGATGCGCCGCACGCCCGCGGCAAGCGCGCGATCGGAAAGGACACGGAAGCCGCCGATGCAGCCGACGTTGGCGACGTGCGTGCCGCCGCAGAGCTCGGCGGAGAAGCCCGGGACTTCGATGATCCGCACCTCGTCGCCGTACTTCTCGCCGAACAGAGCGGTCACGCCGCTTTGCTTGGCCTCTTCGAGGCTGGAGTGGCGGCAGCCGACCGGCGTCGAGCGCATGATCTGGGCCAGCACCAGATCTTCGATCTCGCGCAGCTGCTCGGCGCTGGGTGCCTCAGGGTGGGTGTAGTCGAAGCGGAGCCGCTCGGGGCCCACGGCGGAGCCCGCCTGATTGACGTGCGCGCCGAGCACGTCCTTGAGCGCCGCATGGAGGAGGTGCGTGGCCGTGTGGTGGCGCTCGGTGGCGCGACGTGCTTCGACGTCGACGGCGGCCTGCACAATGTCCCCCACCTGGAGCGAACCGTGAGCGCGCACCTGGTGAACGGTGAACTTGTCTTCAGCGCGCGCGTTCTGGACCTCGGCGAGCGGCTGACCCTGAGCGTCGTTCAGGGTGCCGCGGTCACCGATCTGGCCACCGCCTTCGGCGTAGAAGGGAGTGCGATCGAGAACGACGAGCACATCCTGCCCGGCCTGCGCGGCGGATACCGGCTGACCCTCGACCAGCAGAGCCTGCACCGTGCCGTCGGCGGAATCCTCGTCGTAGCCGAGGAAAACGGTTGGCGTGGCGCCGGCCTGTTGCACCAGCGCGCCCACCGAAGCGGCGAAGACCTCGTCGGAGATCTCAGTGCCGGCTCGAGCGCGGTCACGCTGCGACTCCATGGCGGACTCAAAGCCCTCTTGATCGAACGCGAAGCCGCGGTCGCGCGCGACGACCTCGGTGATGTCGACGGGGAAGCCGAAGGTGTCGTGCAGCTCGAAGGCGAGCTCGCCGGGGTACTGCTTGGCGCCGTCTGCAGCGAGCTGATCCAGCTGCTGCTCCAGGCGCTCGACGCCGCGGCGATATACCTCGCGGAAGCGCTGTTCTTCGCCGGCGCAGAGCGCCTGGATGGTGTCGGCCTGCTCGTGGAGCTGCGGATAGGCGGCCCCCATCGTTTCCTGGATGGCAGGGAGCAGCGAGGCCAGGAAGGGCCGATCAAAGCCCAAATCGATGCCGTCGCGGATGGCACGACGCAGGATCTTCCGGACCACGTAGCCGCGCCCCTCGCGGCCGGGGGCGGCGCCGTCGGCGATGCAGAAGAAGACGGCGCGCGCGTGGTCGGCGATGCGCCGCATGCGGACGTCGTCGGCTTCGGAGCTGCCGTAGCTGCGGCCGGAGCCCTCCTGAAGCGCGCTCAGAATGGGCGCGAAGAGATCAGTCTCGAAGTTATTGGCGACGCCCTGCGCCACCGCTGCGACGCGCTCGAGGCCCAGGCCGACGTCGATGTTCTTCTGCGGCAGAGGCTCGAGCTTGCCGCCGTCCTGGCGGTTGTACTGCGTGAAGACGAAGTTGCCGACTTCCAGGAATCGCCCGGGCAGCTCTTCCAGCCCCGCGTTTTCGGGCAGCGGCTGGCCTGGCTCTTGGTCGTAGTACAACTCGGAGCAGGGGCCGCAGGGGCCATTCGGGCCCTTGGACGGCGCGGAGGACGGCCAGAAGTTCTCCTTCTCGCCGAAGCGATAGATGCGCTCGGCGGGGATCCCGACTTGCTCGTTCCAGATCGCGAAGGACTCGTCGTCGTCGGTGTAGACGGTGCAGACGAAGCGATCCGGATCCCAGCCAAGGACCTCGGTGAAGAAGGTCCACTCCCACGGGATGGTCTCGTGCTTGAAGTAGTCCCCGAAGGAGAAGTTGCCCAGCATCTCGAAGAAGGTGTGGTGCCGCGGCGTGGCCCCGACGTTTTCGAGATCGGGCACGCGCAGGCACTTCTGCGAGGTGGTGGCCCGTTGCAGATCGCGTCCCTTGCCGAGGAACTCGTTCTTGAACTGGTTCATCCCTGCCCCCGTGAACAGCAAAGTGGGGTCGTTGCTGGGGATGAGGGAATCGGAGGGCATCCGGACGTGGCCCCGCTCCTCGAAAAAGGAGAGGAAGGCCTCGCGGATTTCGGCCGCAGTGCGCGGGTGAGTCATGGTTACGGGGTGCCCCGAGGGGCACCCCGGGACCGGACTTACTTAGCGGCGGCCTTCGCGGTCGCCTTCTTCTTCGTCGTCTTCTTGGCAGGAGCCGGCTCGGCTTCGGCCTGCTCCTTCGCGGCGGTGGCCGCGGGGGTGGTGACCGGGTTCATGGCCTCGCGCACGAGGTCCGCGATCTCTTCACAGAGTTCGGGATTCTCGCGCAGCAGAGTGCGCACGGCCTCGCGGCCCTGCCCCAGACGAATGTCCCCCTTTTCGGGATGAGCGAAGCTGAACCAAGCGCCCGACTTGGTGACCAGATTGTACTGCAAGCCGAGGTCGATGACGTCGCCTTCGTAGGAGATGCCGACCCCGTAGAGGATGTCGAACTCGGTGCGCCGGAAGGGCGGAGCGACCTTGTTCTTGACGACGGTGGCCTTGGTGCGGTTGCCGACGATTTCGTCGCCGTTCTTGAGGGCGCCGATCCGGCGGACGTCAATGCGCACCGAGCTGTAGAACTTGAGCGCGCGGCCGCCCGGGGTCGTTTCCGGGTTGCCGAACATGACCCCGATCTTCTCGCGGAGCTGGTTGATGAAGATCACCACGCAGTCGGTCTTACCGATAACGGAAGTGAGCCGGCGCAGGGCCTGCGACATCATGCGAGCTTGCACGCCCACGAAGGAATCGCCGATTTCGCCTTTCAGTTCGGCGTTGGGGACCAGCGCCGCCACCGAGTCGATGACGACGACGTCGACCGCCTGCGATTTGACGAACTGCTCGCAGATGTCGAGCCCCTCTTCACCCGAGGACGGCTGCGACAGCAGGAACTTGTCGCCGTCCAGCGAGATACCCAGCTTTTGGGCGTACTCGGGATCGAAGGCGTGTTCCGCGTCGATGTAGACGGCGAAGCCGCCGGCCTTCTGGGCCTGCGCCACGACTGACATGGCCAAAGTGGACTTGCCGGAGGACTCGGGGCCGTAGAGCTCGATGACGCGGCCCCGCGGCAGCCCTTTGCCGCCCAGGGCGGCGTCGAGACCGAGCGAGCCCGTGGCTATGCCCGCGATAGGGCCCACGGACTTTTGGGACATGTCCATCACGGCCTCTTCGCCGTGAGACTTGGAGATGGCGGCGAGGGCCGCCTGGATCGCGCTTTGACGATCGCTGGATGGGGATGATTTCTTGCGGGTAGCCATGGGGATGTGCCTCCGTCAACGGCGAGTGTAGAGGGTGGCAGCGGCGCATTCCAATCCCGCGACCGAAATCCCCTCACCCGGAAGACGAGGATCCCCGGCCGCGGTTACGCCTCGAAATGGACGAATTCCCGCAGCTCGGCGTAGCGGTGCTCCAGCTGTTCCCGCGCGGCCTTCTCGAGGCCCTCGGTCGAGAAGCGTTCCACCGTCATCGAGGCGGCCACCGTGCCGAAAGCCATGGCCTTGCGGAGCTTGGCGGGGCTGAGCTCGCCCATTTCCGCCAGCGAACCCAGGAATCCGCCGGCAAAAGAATCCCCAGCGCCGGTCGGATCGACGACCTGCGAGGTCGGGTAGGCCGGCAGCGCAAAGTGGAAGTCGCGCTCGAACAGGAAGGAGCCGTGCTCGCCCTTCTTGACCACTGCGACCCGCGGGCCCATCCGCAGCAGCGCCTCGCCGGCCCGAATCAGGTTGGCCTCGCCGGTCAGCGCGCGCGCCTCGGCGTCATTCAGGATGATGCCATCCAGGCGCTGCAGCAGCCGCACCAGGTTCTCGCGCTGGGTGTCGATCCACAGGTTCATCGTGTCGGCGAAGACCGTCTTGCCCTGCAGCTGCTCCAGCATTTCCAGCTGAGTGTCCGGGCCCATGTTGGCCAGAAAGACGAAGTCCGAGCCGCGGTAGTCCTCGGGCACGTGCGGCGGCTCCGCCAGCACGTTGAGTTCGGTGCGCAGCGTCTCGGCCTCGTTCATGTCGCCTTCGTAACGACCCGACCAGCGGAAGGTCGGCTGATCGTTGAAGACCCGAATGCCGGTGCGCACGGCGCCGCGATCGTCCAGGGTGCGCCAGGCGCTCTCGGGGAAGTCGCTGCCGACGTTGCCGGCCAGCTTGACCGTTGTGAACATCGAGGCCGCGAGCGAGAAGTAGATGGCAGATCCTCCGAGCACCTCTTCGCGGCGACCAAAGGGAGTTTCGACCGTATCCAGGCCAAAGGAACCGACGACGACGAGGCTCATGACGAACTGAGAGTGTGAACTTCTTCTTTGCGTTGACTGGAGGCGACCCAGACCATGCCACCGATCAGCCCGAAGCCGAGCTGCGTGGTGAGGCGGAACAGAATCGAGACGGCCACTCCCAGGGTAAAGCTGGATCCGAACAAGCGGAAGGAGTGGCCGTAGAGAGTCTCGCCGACTCCCCAGCCTGCCGGAGCAAGCGGGATCGCCGAGATGGTCTGGACCACCGGGAAGATGACGAAGTCATCCTGCAGCCGGAGCCCGGCGCCGCAGGCTTCGCCGATGGCCCAGAAGGAAAGGACGCCGCAGACCTGCAGCGGCAGCGACATCAGATAGGCGGCAGCCAGGCGCCCCGGGCTGTGGCGATAGATCGCGAGGCCCTGGTCGATCTTGGTCAGGGTGCCACCGCCGGGCAGCTTCGGCAGCCAGCGCTCGATCCCGATCGCATCGCGGACGCGCTGGGAGAGGTAGGCTCCCCCGCCGAGCACGGCCGCGCCCAGGAACAGGAAGACGCCCTGCGAGAGATAGGGCGGGTACGGGGCTTCTTCCCCGGAGGTCAGCAGCCCGTAGGCGAGCACCACCGCGGCCAGGGTGATCAGCGCGACCAGGCCGATCAGCCGGTCCACCACCACCGAAAGCGCGGCCTTCCAGCGATCCTGCTCCAGCCCGCGGGTGATCAGCGCGCCGCGCACGACGTCACCGCCGGTCACGCCCGGCATCACGTTGTTGAAGAAGTAGCCGACGAAGCAGAGCCGCAGCGCGTTGCCGATGCTGGTCTCGATGCCTGCGGCGCGCAGCAGGATCCGCCAGCGCACCGCGGCCAGCACCAGCAGGACGCCCCACAAGGCCGCGCCGCCGAGGAACCAATTGGGCTGGATGCCCTGGACGATTGCCAGGAAGCCCGGGCGCAGCTCCCAGCCCACGGCGAAGGCGCCTTCCAGATCCGCCGGCTGCAGCGTGGCGTTGGGCGCGGCGCCGAGCAGCGGGGAGGGCTGCTCGGTCTGATTGGAGCAGCGGAAGACCCAGTCGGTCGTCCGCCAGTCCCCGCTGAGGTCGCCGAAGATCTCGGCGCGGTCGCCCCCGCCTTCCGGCTTCGGGCCGACCAGACGATCGCGGGTCTCGATCTGACCGAGCACATACCAGGTCAGCAGGACCGCGATCGCGATCTTCAGCAGGGTCAACCCAACAGACTTCAAGGCGAACTCGGAGCGTTCCGGTAGGCGTACTGCTCGAGCAGCTCGAGGCGCGTGCGGCAGGCTTCGGCGACTTCCGGATCCGGGTCGGCTGCGCCGGCTTCCAGGAAGCTCAGCACGCAGGCCGCGCCAAACCGAAAGGCGCGTTCTTCGTCGCCCTTGCGCAGCGGAGTGCGGTCGAGACGACGCGCGACGCCGGTGAGCGTGCGGATGACCACGACCGGACTCGGGCCGCGCAGGCTGGCGAGCTCTTCAAGAGCGGCCAGGCGGGCGTCACGGTCCTTGGCTTCGTCGGCATCCAGGAATGCCTGCGTGGCGCGGGCATAGGCTTCGGCGTCGACCTCGCGCGGCGGGCTGAGCTGCACCGCGCTGCGCTCGATCCAGGCCCCCGCGAAGGACGAAAGGATTGCCGCCGACTGCACCCGTGCCTGGGCGTAGTCGTCGAACAGCAGCTCGATCCCCAACCAGGCGCAGGCTTCCAGCGAGAAGCCGGGGATCTCCTGCGGTGCTCCGGCGATGGTGCGCAGAATCGCGGCCTCCAGTTCGCGGTGATCCTCGATCACGTAGAGCCCCGGACCGCTGGCGCGACTGGGCTGCTCGGCGAGGTAGCGCTCGGGGGCGACCGAGAGAGAGGCGGGCGAGCGCGGGGTCCAGTCGCTGGGTTCGTGGATCGCCGCGAGATCCTGAATGGCGCGCTGGGCCGGCGCTCCGCACGATGCCAGAGCAAGCAGAGCGGCAGCAAGAAGCCAGCCGGAGAAGGGAGCAGACCAGACGCGCATCGCCGGGAGCAGCATAGGAAAACGTCCACGGGGAATCGAGCGGACCTCGGAGCTAGAATGCGAGCGCCGAATCGGCCCCCCTCAAGCGCGCGCAGGCTTGGATCCGATCATCCTCTTCTTCCTGCTCGGCGTCCTGGCAGGCGTCGCCCAGTCTGATCTGCGGCTGCCCCCCCAGGTCTACGAGCTGCTCAGCATTCTGCTGCTGCTCTCGATCGGTTTGAAGGGCGGCAAAGAGCTTGCGGCACAGCCGTTTATGGAGCTCTTCCCGCAGATGGCTGCGGTCGTGGTGATGGGCATCGTGCTGCCGCTGCTGGCCTACCCGGTGCTGCGTACCCTGGGCCGCTTTCGGCGGGTCGACGCGGCCTCCATCGCGGCGCACTACGGCTCGGTCAGCGTCGGCACCTTCGCGGTGGCGCTCGCCTACCTCGGCTCCCGGCAGATCGCCTTCGAAGAGCACATGCCGGTCTTCGTCGTGCTCCTGGAGATGCCAGCGATCCTGGTCGGCATCGTGCTGGCTCGCGGCGTCACCAAGGACACCCAATGGGGACAGGTGGCCCATGAGGTGATGCTGGGTAAGAGCATGGTGCTGATGCTGGGCGGCCTGATCATCGGCTGGATCGCCGGCGCGGATGGCCTCGACCCGCTCTCGCCGCTCTTCTTCGATCTGTTCAAAGGAGTGCTCGCCCTCTTCCTGCTGGAGATGGGGCTGGTGACGGCTTCCCAGCTCGGAGCGCTGCGCCGACGCGGCATCTTTCTGGTGCTGTTCGGCGTGGGCATGCCGCTGGTCTCCGGAGCGATCGGCGCGGTCCTCGGTGCCGGCCTCGGCCTGTCGATCGGCGGGACGGCCGTGCTTGCGACCCTCGCGGCGAGCGCCTCTTACATCGCGGTTCCTGCGGCGATGCGCATCTCGGTGCCCGAGGCCAAGCCGACGCTTTCGCTCGCGGCCTCGCTCGGCGTGACCTTCCCGTTTAATGTGGTGCTCGGCATCCCCATCTACCTGTACTACGCGGAACGGGTCCATGCTCTGTTCGGACTGAGCGGATGAACTACCTCTCTCGGAAGCTGGTCACGATCGTGACCGAATCGGCGCTGGAGCCCATGCTCAAGCGTGACCTGGAGCGTCTCGGAGCCGAGGGCTACACCATCATCGATGCCCGCGGCAAGGGGCACCGCGGTTCGCGCGATGGCAACTGGGGCAACGCCAGCACCAATATCCGGGTGGAGGTGGTCTGCGAGAGCGCCGTCGCGCAGGCGATCGCCGCGCACTGCAAGAAGGTCTATTCCGACAACTACGGCATGATCCTCTACCTGCGTGATGTGCAGGTCCTGCAGGAACACGAAGGCGAAGACTAGGCCGAAACGAGCAAGGCCGGCCGCGCGAGGCGACCGGCCGGGACCGTGGTGGAGGCGGCGGGAATCGAACCCGCGTCCTGCAGAGGCTCGTGAAAGGCGTCTACGTGCGTAGTTCCGGATCGAATCTCACGAGCGGCCCGGCACCAGAACAAGCGAGGACGCACGCCAGCCCGTTGAGTTTTACCTCAGGTCCCCGGGCCAGGAACCATCGGCTAGCCCGCGATCAGTCGCCCCTTTGCCCCAGCGGGCGAAGAACAAAGGGACGCGCTGCATTAAGCAGCGAGTGCGTAGTTGTTGTCGGCAGGTAAATGCCTTGCGGAGGGATTTACGAGGCCATCTCCGCAACCTCGGCACGCAACCAGGCACGAGGATACTCCCAGTCGAAACCGATCGCCCCCGTTGCACAGTCTGCAGGCTGCATTCTACCACGCGCCGGCGGAGTCCGCCCTAGCGGGTGAATTTGCGCAGCTCGCGGCGGTTGTCTCGGTCCTTGATGACCTGGCGCTTGTCGTGGCGCTTGCGGCCCTTGCCCAGGCCGATCTCGAGCTTGACCACCCGGCCCCGGAAGTACAGCGAGATGGGCACGATGGTCAGCCCCTTCTCCTTCATCCGCTGCGACCACTTGAGAATCTCGCGTTTGTGGGCCAGCAGGCGGCGCGGGCGGGAGGGGTCGTGGTTATGCCGGTTGCCCTCGCGGTACTCGTCGATCCGGGCCTGCTCCAGCCACATCTGGCCGTTTCGGATGCGCACAAAGGCCTCTCCGAGGCTGACCTCCCCGGCGCGCAAGGTCTTGACCTCGGTGCCGTGCAGGGCCACCCCCACCTCGAGGGTCTCGAGGATCTCGAAGTCGTACTTGGCCCGGCGATTGCGGGTGACCTCGCGGATCGGGCGCTCGGAATCGCTCATGAACGGGCTTGCTTCCCTCAGCGGGAGAGGTATCTTATTCGACCCGGATGGGCCGATGAAGCCGAGGTGGCGGAATTGGTAGACGCGCAGGCTTCAGGTGCCTGTGTCCGCAAGGACGTGGGGGTTCGAGTCCCCCCCTCGGCACCATCCGATCGGAATCGTGTAGGGCAGTAGCTCCAATTGGTAGAGCGGCTGATTCCAAATCAGCATGTTGTGGGTTCGAGTCCTACCTGCCCTGCCACCGATTCCACCGGCCCTCCCCTCGCGTCGGACCGCGCCTGCATGTCCTTTCCCGGCATTCCCGAAGAAGCGCTCGCCGCCCTGGAAGAGCCCAACCCCTTCGACGTCGGCCTGCTCCGCAAGCACGTCGCGCCATTGGCTTCGCCGCCCGACGCCCCGCTCGCCTCGATTCTGGCCTACGGGCGGCTGCTGCTCGCCGCCAACCAGATCGTCAATCTGACCGGCGCGCGCGATTGGGAAACGCTGATTGAAGCCCACCTGGTGGACTGCCTGGAGGCTGCGCGTTTCGTGCCCGAAGACGCCCGGGTGATCGCCGACTGGGGCTCGGGCGGCGGGCTGCCTGGCCTGGTCTGGGCCGGCGTCTTTCCCGACAAGCGCATCCTGCTCTGCGAACGTCGCGGCAAGCGCGCGGAGTTCCTCGAAGAGGCGCTGATGCGGCTGGAGTTCTTCCACGCCGAAGTGCTCTCGGGTCAGGCCGAAGAAGAGCTGCGGATGGAGGGCGAAGTCGATCTGATCGTGGCCCGCGCGGTCGAGTCGCCGGCCAAGCTGCTGCAGCGCGTCCGGCGCAACAAGGTCCGCTTCGGCACCCTGTTCCTGATGGCCGGGCCGCGCTTCGAGGAAGACTGGGATACGCTGTCCGAGGAGGTGCGCCGTTCGTGGAAGCTGGCTGCGCGCCACCCCTACTCGCTTCCCGGCGAACGGGGCATGCGCCAAGTCGCGGTCCTGAAGCCGGCCTAGCCTCCGTCTGCGGCGGATTCCTCCCTCCTCCCGCATGAAGTCTCCTGTCCGAGCCGACCTCCCGTTCTCGCTGCGCCGCCTGGATCGCCGCGCCGTGGATACGGTGCGCCGGCTGCAGGAACACGGGCACGAGAGCTATCTGGTCGGCGGCTGCGTGCGCGACGTGCTGCTCGGGCTGCAGCCCAAGGATTACGACATCGCCACGGCGGCGCGACCGGGACAGGTCAAGCGGCTGTTCCGACGCTCGCGCATCATCGGCCGACGCTTCCGCATCGTGCACGTCTACGCCGGCCGCGACATCTTTGAGATCGCCACCTTCCGCCGGGAGCCCCCGCGTCAGGGCCGCGATCAGGATGAGCCGATTCGTGATGACAACGCCTTCGGAACCGCCGCCGAAGACGCCGCGCGTCGTGACTTCACCGTGAACGGTCTGTTCCTGGATCCGCGCAAGCGAGAGATCGTCGATTACGTCGGGGGCCTGAAGGATCTGGAAGCGCGCCGCATGATCTCGATCGGCGATCCGGATCTGCGCTTCCGCGAGGACCCGGTGCGCATTCTGCGACTGATCAAGTTCATGCGCCGGCTCGGGTTGGATGCCGGCAGGGATGAGATCGCCGCGGCGCGGGAACACGCGGGCATGCTCGTCGAGGCGGCCTCCCCGCGTCTGGTCGAGGAGCTGTTCCGGCTGATGCTGACGGGGGACATGGTCGGGTGCTTTACCGATCTGCTCGCCTTGGGTGTGGTGCCGCTGCTCGCTCCGGACATCGCGGATTGGCTGGAGCGCTCGCCGGACAACGAACAGCGGCTGCTCGCCATGTTCGACGCCCTGGATCGTTGGGTGCAGGAAGGCGGCGAGCCCGGCTACGGCTTCCGACTCGCCTGCCTGTACGGCCCGATGGTCGAAGACGAACTCGACCCGGATCAGCGCACCGTGCCCGTCAAGGAGGTGCCGCAGGTGCCGGCGTTCCTACTCAGTCGACTGCAGCAGCATGCCCGTCTGCCCCGGGCGGCGATCGGCCGGGCGATTCACATCATGCTGGCACAGGAGCTGATGGACCCGGAGCGCGAAGCGCTGCGCGGGCGCCGCCGCCGGCGACGCAAGGCGGCCAGCGAACGACTGCTTGCCTCCGAGGGCTTCTCGGACGCGCTCGAGTTCCTGCGTTGCCGCCTCGAGGCGGCGGACCGGGATCTCGGCCCCTACGACGAGTGGCACGAAATGGGGCTTTCCTTCCCGGGGCCGTGACGCTATCCTTTCCGCCCCGAGGTTGGGCGATTAGCTCAGTTGGCTAGAGCACCAGCTCGACAAGCTGGGGGTCACTGGTTCGAGCCCAGTATCGCCCACCATCCTCGGCCGACGGCGCCCGCATGCGGGGGCCGTTTTTTCGTTTCCGGGACTGGACTCCGGGGCGCATCCCGCCGATGAGGCTGGAAGAGCGGAATTCCGCTTCAGCCCCCCATGGCCATTTCCCCGCCCCAAGTCCTTTCCGCCGCAGCGATTCTGCTCGGCCTCGGGGCGATCGGCTTCGCGGCCCTGCCGGCGCCGCTGGGCGAGGACGGCGACAGCGGCCTGGGCAAGGAGCTGCTGCTGGCTCCGGCCCCGGTCGAACGACCGCGGCGCCCCGAGCCTCCGGCCCAGATCGAACTCGCGGCGATCCCCGCCGGGGCCGATGTGCGCGCGGCCTCGCCCGGATCCCTGCAGGAAGTGCAGGATGCCGAAGGCCTCGACGCGCCGCTCGCGCTCACCCTGCGGGTGGAAGTGCGCGACCAAGGCGGGCGGCCGATCCCCTATGCCCGGGTGGTCTGGTACGCCGCGGATGATCGCGGCTTCCCCGAAGAGCTGGTGGGCCAGGCCGACGCCCAGGGACAGTTTGAGAGCGGTCGGCTTCAGGACGGCCTCTACCGGGTCCGGGTCGAAGCCGAGGGCTATCGCACCAGCCCGACGCTGGGGCTGCGCATCCCGCGCGCGCTGGGTCAGGGACAGCAGATCCAACTCGCGAGTTTGCGACCCTAAGTTCCTATCATGGGCGCGTGAACGCCCCCTCGCATCAGCGCGTCCTGCTGACCGGAGGCAGCGGGCAGCTCGGTTACGAGTGCCAACTGGCGGCGCCCTCCGACGTGGAAGCGGTCGCCCCCGCGCGGAGTGTGCTCGACCTCGCGGATCCGACATCGATCCGAGCCTGCGTCCAGGAAGTCCAACCGGCGCTCATCCTCCACTGCGGCGCCTGGACCGCCGTCGACGCTGCCGAACAGGACACCGCGGCCGCCTTCGCGGTCAACGAGCGCGGCAGCCGGGTCCTGGCCGAGGAAGCCGCGGCCTGCGGCGCGCGTCTGGTCCTGGTTTCGACCGACTACGTCTTCGCCGGCGAAGGCGACCGGCCCTGGCGCCCGGACGACCCGGTCGATCCGATCAATGCCTACGGGCGCTCCAAGCTGGCGGCTGAACAGGCGGTCGCGGAGGTGCTGGGCGATCGTGCGCAAGTCGTTAGAACCAGCTGGGTTTACGGCCGCCGGGGCAAAAACTTTGTGCGCACCATGCTGAGCCTGATGCAGCAGGGCAAGGAGCTCAAGGTGGTCGCGGATCAACTGGGCGCGCCGACCTGGGCCGGAGGCCTGGCCCAGGCGCTCTGGGCGCTGCGCGCTGCCCCGGAGGCCGGACCGATCTTCCACTACAGCGACGCCGGAATCACCTCCTGGTACGGATTTGCCAGCACGATTCGCGAACTCGCCTTGGGGCTCGGCCTGGAAGTGGCCGATAGCTCGGTAAGTCCTTGCTCTACCGAGGAATACCCCACCCCCGCCCGACGCCCGGCCTGGAGTCCGCTCGAGGCCTCCCCGGAATGGGCGGATTGGGGTGTCGCCGCGGCAGCTTGGCAGGACGCCCTGGAGCACGCACTCCCGCTGCTCCTGGCTGAAGACGCGCGCGCCCGCTGACATGCAGTTCCAACGCATCCTCGTGACCGGAGGAGCCGGATTCATCGGCTCTGCGGTGATTCGTCATCTCCTCGCGGATCGCGAGGCCGAAGTGCTCAACTTCGACGTGCTGACCTACGCGGCCAATCTGATGTCGCTCCCTGGGGTCGAGGACGAGCCACGCTATCGCTTCGTGCGGGCCAACATCTGCGACCCGGAGGCGGTCCAGGCGGCCTTCCGCGACTTCCGCCCGGACTGCGTGCTGCACCTCGCGGCGGAATCACACGTCGACCGTTCGCTGACCGGACCGGCAGCCTTCATCGAGACCAACGTGCTGGGCACCGGGGTCATGCTGCAGGCAGCCCGCGAGTACTTCGACTCGCTGTCCGCGGACGAGCAGGCCGGCTTCCGCTTCCTGCACATCTCGACGGACGAGGTGTTTGGCAGCCTGGGTGATGAGGGCATGTTCCACCCGGACACCCCCTACGACCCCAGTTCGCCCTACTCGGCCTCGAAGGCGGGCTCCGATCACCTAGTACGGGCCTGGGGACGTTCCTTCGGCTTGCCGGTGCTGATCACCAACTGCTCGAACAACTACGGGCCCTGCCAGTTCCCGGAGAAGCTGATCCCCTTGATGATCCTGAACGGGCTCGAAGGCAAGAAGCTGCCGGTCTACGGCAAAGGGGACAACGTCCGCGACTGGCTCTACGTCGATGATCACGCGCGCGCGATCGTGACCGTGGCCGAGAAGGGTCAGATCGGCGAGACCTACCTGATCGGCGGCGAGGCGGAGCGCACCAACCTCGAGGTCGTGCGCACCATCTGCGCGATTCTCGACGAGGAAGCGCCGCACGCTGAGATCAGCGACCGCAGCGGACTCATCGAGTTCGTGACCGACCGTCCCGGCCATGATTTCCGCTACGCGATCGATTGCTCGAAGACCCAGGCGGAGCTCGGCTGGGCGCAGCAGGAGAGCTTCGAGTCCGGACTGCGCCGCACCGTGCGCTGGTACCTCGCGAACACGGCCTGGCTCGATGCAGTGCGCACCGGGGCCTACCGCGACTGGATGGAAGCCAACTACGCAAGCCGATGAAGCGCAAAGGGATCATTCTGGCCGGCGGCTCCGGCACCCGGCTGCACCCGGTGACTCGTTCAATGTCGAAGCAGTTGCTTCCCATCTACGACAAGCCGATGGTCTACTACCCCCTCAGCGTGCTGATGCTGGCGGGGATCCGCGAGATTCTGATTATCTCGACCCCGCAGGACACCCCGCGCTTTGCCGAGCTGCTCGGCGATGGCTCGGAGTGGGGCCTCGACATTCAGTACGCCGTGCAGCCCAGCCCGGATGGCCTGGCGCAGGCCTATCTGATCGGCGAGGACTTCCTCGACGGCGCTCCCAGCACCCTGGTCCTGGGCGACAACATCTTCTTCGGTCAGAGCTTTTCGAAGGTGCTGCAGGGCGCGAGCGCGCAGCCTCAGGGGGCGACCGTGTTCGCCTACCGGGTGCTCGACCCCGAGCGCTACGGCATCGTCGAGTTTGACGGCGACGGCAAGGTGCTGAGCATCGAAGAAAAGCCCACAGAGCCCAAGTCCAACTACGCGGTGACCGGCCTTTACTTCTACGACGGGCGAGCCAGCGAGCTGGCCCGCTCGCTGAAGCCGAGCCCGCGCGGCGAGCTGGAGATCACCGACCTCAACCGCCTCTATCTCGAGGACCAGTCGCTCGAAGTCGCGACTCTGGGCCGCGGCTTTGCCTGGCTCGATACGGGGACGCATGATTCGCTGCTCGAAGCGAGCTCCTTTGTGCAGACGGTCGAGAAGCGCCAAGGCATGAAGATCGCCTGCCCCGAAGAGATCGCCTGGCGGATGGGTTTCATTGATGATGCCCAGCTCGCTCAACTCGCCGAGCCGCTGCTCAAGAACGGCTACGGGCAATACCTGCAGGCTCTGCTGGCGCGCGACTGATGGAAGCGATTGCCACCGCGATTGACGGCGTCTACGTGCTCGAGCCTCGGGTCTTCGGCGACGAGCGGGGCTTCTTCTTTGAGAGCTTTCAGGCCGAGCGCTTCGCCGAGCTGACCGGCTTTCAGGGCAGCTTTGTTCAGGACAACCATTCGCGTTCCCGTCGCGGAGTGCTGCGCGGGCTGCATCTGCAGCTTGCCCCGCATGCCCAAGGCAAGCTGGTGCGCGTGATCGCCGGGTCGATTCTGGACGTGGCGGTGGATGTCCGGCCCGACTCCCCCAGCTTCCGCCAGCACGTGGCAGTCGAGCTGAGCGCCGAGAACCGTCGCCAGCTGTGGGTGCCCCCCGGCCTCGCGCATGGATTCCGGGTGCTCTCCGAGGACGCCGAGGTGCTTTACAAGACCACCGACGTCTGGGCTCCGGCGCTGGAGCGTTCCATTCGCTGGGACGACCCTGAGCTCGCCGTGGACTGGGGTGGGCAGCCCGGGGAAGAACCCATTCTGTCCGAGAAGGACGCGGCCGCCCCGAGCTTCGCGGAGTACCTCGCCGAGCGCGCGGCGGCGCAGGCCTAGGCGCATGCCCGATTCGGCCGATCGCATCTCCGCACGCTGCCCCTGGTGCCGGGCGAGCATGCGGCCGCGCTTCAGCGTGCGCTGCGATTGGCGTCTGCCCGAGCCGGCCGAGCCGTGGACAGTCCACTGGTGTGGCGCCTGTCACTACGGAGCCGTCCGGCCCTCGCCCGAGCCCGAGGAGGTCGCCGGCTTCTACCCCGAGGACTACTACACCCACGAGGTCGATCACGCGGCGAATCAGGCGCGCAGCTTCGGCAGTCGTCTGCGTCAGCACCTGGCCTGGCGTACCAGCCATGAAGCGGGTGACACGCCGGCCTTTCTGCGTGGCTTCCTGCCCGAGGCGACGCACATTCGAGTGCTCGATCTGGGTTGCGGCAACGGCGTCGCCCTGGCGCCCTTCCGCGCGGCGGGCATGGAAGTCATCGGCGTCGAGCCTGACGATCGCGCCCGAGCGGTTGCCGCCGCGCAGCTGGACGCGGTCTACCCGGGGACCGCGGAAGCCCCGCCCGACTCTCTGGAGGAAGCCAGTTTCGACTGCGTGCGCGTCTGTCACGCTCTGGAGCACTGCGTGGATCCCGGTCGCGCGCTGGACCGCGCGATCCGCTTCCTGCGTCCGGGCGGCGTGCTCATGCTCGAGACCCCGAACAGCGATGCGCTCGGCTTCGAGCAGCAGCTGGGTGCCTGGCCCTGGACGGATATCCCCCGCCATCTGCACTTCTTCTCAGCACGCTCTTTGCAGCGCGCTTGCGAGCAGCGTGGACTGACCGTGGAGACCTGCGATTACCGCGGTTTCGGGCGCCAGCTGACCGACGGCTGGCTCGCCGCCGAGCAGCGCATTCACGCCGTGCTGCACCCGGATGCCGCCCCGCCGCGGGTCGGCGTGCGCGCCTGGCGGCTGCTTCTGCGCAGCTTCTTCGCCTCGCGGGCCCGTAAGTACGACTCGGTGTATCTGATCGCGCGTCGCCCTTAACGGGCGGCCCGCGCGGGCACCCTAGCGCAGGCTGGCGCGGTTGATATCCATCATCCGCTGCTCGGTGCGCTCCTGCCAGGAGCGCCAGCCCAGGCGTCGACTCAGCCAGTGACTGGCGAGCAGCCCCAGGCCGTACTTCTCGACTCGGGCCTGACGGCGTGCCTTGCGATCCTGGTCCTCAAGCTGGGCCTCCAATGCGGCGTCCACTGCGAGCGGCGGATGCTCCGAGGGCGCGTAGCCCCAGGCCTGCATGGTCTCGCGCACCCGCGCCTCGATCAGCTGCACATCGCGGGCGGCCAGCTTCTGCTTCCAGCGCGCGGCCGCCGAGGCGTCCGGCGCGGGATAGGTCGTATGCGCCGGATAGCTGAGCATCAGCGGATCGTAGGCGAGGCCCAGAAACTCGCAGAGTCGGCCCAGCTGCGTCTCCGGTTCGGTGACCAGATCTTCAAAGCGCAGATCCAGAATACGCGCGTCTCCGACCTGCTCGCGGAACGCGGCGATCTCGGCTTCGGCTTCCTGCCAGCGACGCGCGGCATGGTAGACGTTGCCTGCCCAGCCCATCTTCATCGCCGAGGGCGCCACGTCGCGTGGGTCGCGAATCAGATGAATGAAGCGCGCCTCCGGCCAGTAACGCGGCAGCGCCGAGATGTTGAAGTGCACGGTCGCGCCGCGCGCATCGCCCGCGCCGCAGAAGTCGTCGAAGAAGCGCTGCACCTGAGCCGCGTAGTCCAGGCTCGGATCAAAGCTGCAGGCAGAGTCGACGAAGGCGCGGTAGCCACGCAGCCGGCGCTCAAACTCCGGCGGCGGCGGCTCGCTGCCATCCGGGTTCAGGAACTCAGTCGCGAAGTTGAACTCGCCCCCACAGGAGATCTGCGGATGATGATCGAGCATCAACCGCAGCAGCGTGGTTCCCGATCGTTCTGCGCCAATCAGGAAGTAGGTCGTGGGCGAGGAAGTTGCGTTCACGGCCAAGCGCGGCCCGGCGCACGCGGCGGGCCGAAAACTCCTTCTATCCCATCGGGATTCAGGCTCGTTTTCTCGAGCCGAAATGCCGAAATATCAGAGGCGTTCGGCGTCTCCCGGGGGTATCGTCACCCGTGCCGAAGCCCTTTGCCGGACAGAGTTTCTCGCCATGCTGAAGGCCACGGTCAAGTCTCTGCTCGCCCACTCCGCGCAGTGGTCGGGCCGCCTGCGCGCGCACGAAGCGCGCCGCGATGGCGCCTTGTCGATTTTGTGCTTCCACCGGGTGCTGCCCGCGGCGCAGCGTGCAGCCTATTTCGATCCGGTCCTGGCGATCACCCCCGAGGCCTTCGACACGATCTGCGCGACGCTGGCTCGCCATGCCCGCGTGCTGCCGCTGGCCGAGGCCGTCGCCGCCGTGGAGGCAGACGGTCCGGATGCTCAGCGCGTGGTCGCCTTGACCTTCGACGACGGCTATCGCGACAACGCGCTGCATGCGGCGCCGATCCTGGAGCGCCACGGATTGCGCGCGAGCTTCTACGTCGTCGCGGACTTGCTCGGCACTCCGCAGCCGCCGTGGTACGACCGGCTCGGGCGGGTCGTTCAAGAGCTGAGCGCGCAAGGCCAGGACGTGCGCGCGGACGGGACACCGGCCGCCTCGGCAGACCAGGCCGCGCCGCCCACCGCGGTCGTCGCTGCTGCCAAACAGCTCGATGCCGCCGGGCGCCGCGCCTTCCTGGAAGAGCTCGAGTCACGCCTGCCGGCGCCGCCGCAGTTTGACGCCCCCGATCAGCTGATGGACTTCGAGCTGCTGCGCGCGCTGCAGGACGCCGGCCACGAGATCGGTTCCCACAGCTGCAGCCATGAGATCCTGCCCTTGCTCGACGACGCGGCGCTCCGTCACGAGATTCAGGAGTCCAAGCGGGCGCTCGAGGCCGGTGGGCTGAAGGTGCGGAGCTTTTGCTTCCCAAACGGCGACTACGACGCGCGCTGCCTAGAGTGGGTGCGGGAGGCCGGCTACGAGGCGGCGCTGACCACTCAGCCGGGCGTCAACCCGGCCGGAGCCTCACGCTTCGAGCTGCACCGCCACTTCGTGCATCAGGACAGCTGGGCGGGCCCCTTGGGTGGCATCTCCCCTGCCTGGGTGCGCTTTGTGACCGCAGGGCTGAACGATGCGAGCTCGGAGGAAGCCGCGTGAAGATCGCCTACCTCGCCAGTCAGTACCCGGCCGTCTCGCACACCTTCATCCTGCGCGAGATTCAGGCCGTGCGCGCGCTCGGCGTCGAAGTCGAGACCTATTCGATTCGACGCGGCGAACCCGATCCGGCGCTGGGCCCTGACGGACTCGAGGAGTTCGCGCAGACCCGCGCGCTGGTGCCGGTGCGCATCTTCTCCTACCTCGCGGCGCTGCTCTGGGCGCTGACGACCCGCTTCCGCTTGTTCTGGCGCTGCCTGCTGCGCGAAGTGCCTTGGGGCAAGGCGCGTGGACTCAAGGCCAAGCTGCTCTGGCTGGCCTACTTCCTGGAAGCGGTGCAGCTAGCGCGCTGGCTGGACCAGTCGAAGGCGGAGCGGCTGCACGTGCACTTCCCCAATAACGGTTCCTCGACCGGGATGATCGCGGCGCTGCTGGTCGGGATCCCGTTCAGCATGACCGCGCATGGCTCGGAGCTGCTCGAGCCCGAACGCTTCCAGCTTGGTCTGAAGACCGAGCACTGCGACTTCGTCGCGTGCATCAGCGACTTTGGCCGCAAGCTGATTCAGCGCGAAGTGAGCGAAGAGCACTTCGGCAAGCTGCAGATCGTGCGCTGCGGGCCGGCGCTGTTCCAGCCGCTGCCGATGCCGCAGACCGACTGCCCGGAGATCGTCTGCGTCGCGCGGCTCTCCGAGGAGAAGGGGCATTTTGTGCTGCTGGAAGCGCTCGAACAGCTGCTCGCTGCCGGCGTCCGTTTCCGTTGCACGCTGGTCGGGGGTGGCCCGCTCGAGCAAGAGATCCGCGCTGCTGTGACCGCGCGCGGCCTGCAGGAACAGGTCGAGCTGGCCGGGGCCCAGCCCCCCAGCGCGGTGCGCGCGTACTACGAGCGCGCCTCGCTCGTGGTCTTGGCAAGCTTCCACGAGGGCATCCCCGTGGTGCTGATGGAAGCGATGGCGACCGAGCGGCCCGTGGTCGCGACGGCCGTCGGGGGGATCCCCGAACTGATCCGCGATGGCGAGAACGGCTGGCTGGTGCCTTCGAAGGATCCGCAGGCGCTCGCGGCGGCCCTCGAAGAGGCCCTGACCCAGCCGGAGCTCGCGGCGCAGCGCGCGGCGGCCGGGTACCAGGCCGTGGATGCGGAGTATCGCGTCGAGCGTTCGGCAGAACGGATGGTCAAGCTGTTCCGCGGAGAGAGCCTGTGAGTCAGGCGGCGGCAGGGCAGGCGCTCGTGGGCAAGGCACGACGGAGCGGACTCTTCGTCGTGCTCCAGCGCGTCTCTGCCGGGCTGCTGCGGCTGACTGCCAACATCATCCTCGCCGAGCTACTGTTCCCGGAGGCCTTCGGCCTCATGGTTCTGGTCAACATCTTCCTGATGGGCCTGAACCTGTTCTCCGACACCGGGATCGGCCCCTCGCTGGTGCGATCGCAGCGCGGGGAGGAAGCGGCCTTTTATTCGACCGCGTGGACCGTGCAGATGCTCCGAGGCCTGCTGCTGGCCTGCCTCTGTCTGCTGCTCGCCCACCCCTATGCGGCCCTGTTTGACAAGCCGCAGATCGCGGGGCTGATCATGGTCGGCGCGCTGTCGCCGCTCGCCGCCGGGCTGCGTTCCCCGCATTGGTTTACGGCGGATCGCCGCCAGACCCTGGGCCGCAAGGTCGCGCTGGAACTGGTCGGGCAGTTCTGCGGAATCCTGGTCATGGTTGCCTGGGCCTGGAAGTACGGCACGGTCACGGCGCTGGTCGTCGGCGGCGTGATCCAGAACGCCGTCGTGGCGCTGGGGTCGCACTTCGTGCTTCCCGGTGGCCGGGTCCGCCCGCAGCTCGAGCGCGCTGCGATGCGCGAGCTCTACGGCTTCGGCCGCTGGATTTTCGCGTCGACGGCGATCAACTTCCTGGCGATGCAGTCCGATCGACTGCTCTTGGGCGGGCTGTTGAACGGCTTCTGGCTGGGCATGGTGGGCTTGGGTCTGGGGCTGATCTCGATCTGCACTCAGTTCGTCCAGGGACTGTCGGCCTCGGTGGTCTTCCCCACCTGGATGAACTCCCAGCGCCTGGACCCGGAGGCCCATCACGCGCGGATGCAGCGCAGCCGCTACGCGCTGCAGTGCATCGCCATGGCCGTACTGGTCGGCATCGCCGCCGGCGCGCCGGCGCTGTTCCGGCTGTTCTACGACGACCGCTACCAGGGAGCGATCCCGGTGGTGCAGCTGCTGTGCCTGGCGACCTGGTTCTCGACGCTCACCGTCACCTCCACTGCGGCGGCCCTGGTATTCGGGGACTCGCGTGCGACGACGCGCTCCAACTTCCTGGTCTTCCTGAGCAAGATCCCGCTGAGCTACGCCGGCTATCTGCTGCTCGATCTGGTCGGCTTCCTGCTCGGCGCGGCGCTGGCCAATCTGCTGGGCGCGCGGGTTCTGGCGCGCGCTCTACGCGAACATGGGCTGCAGATTCAGGCCTCGGACCGAGATCAATCTCTGCTTGCCGTCCTCTATCTCGAGCTGGCGATCCTGCCGATGGTGCTGCCGCTTTCGGGCTGGACGCTGCTGGGCGTTGAGTTCGTCTGGGGCGCGGCCCTCGTCGGCGCCTGCCTGTGGCCGGCGCGTGAGTTCCTCCGCAAGATGGTGAAGCGCTCATGACGCCGTACAACGCTTCGCTGCTGGCCGGCCTGTTCATGGCTGCCTATGTGCCGCTCACGCTGGTCTTCGATGCCACGATGAGCCGCCAGCGCGCGGTGCTGTTCTCGATGCTGCTGGCGGTGATGTTCATGCCCTTCGTCAGCATTGATCTCGGCGGCTTCGTCGAGTTCAACCGCGCGACGGCGCTGACGATCGCCGTCTTCTTCGGTGTGCTGCTGCGCGACCCGGAGCGGGTTTTCGACTTCCGTCCGCGCTGGATCGATCTGCCGATTCTGATCTACTGTCTGGTCCCGATCGGGACCTCGGTCGTCAACGGGCTGGGGCTTTATGACGGCCTGTCCGGGGTGCTGAAGCAGGTGTTGCGCTTCGGCGGCCCCTACTTCATCGGCCGGCTGTTCTTCACCCACGCAGAGCACCGGCGCTTGCTGGTCCGCGCCGTCGTCTTCGGTGCGCTGATCTACGTGCCCTTCTGCCTCTGGGAGATTCGCATGAGTCCCCAGCTGCACAAGCAGGTCTACGGCTTCTACCAGCACGAGTTCGTCCAGACGATCCGTGGCAGCTCCTATCGCCCGATGGTGTTCATGCAGCACGGCTTGATGGTGGCCATGTGGATCGCCGGAGGTGCGCTGTTCGCCGCGATGATGCGGGTGAATCGGGACCCTCTGCGCCTGTTCGGCTTTGGCTGGGGCACCGCGGCGGCTGGACTGGCGGTGGTTTCGGTGCTGATGAGCTCCCTGGGAGCGACGCTCCTGCTGTTCACCTTCGTCGGCACCATCTGGTTCGTGCGGGCGGCGCGGGTGCGCTGGCCGCTCTACCTGCTGCTTTTCCTGCCGCTGGTCTGGGTGGCCGGACGGACGACCGGTTACCTCGATGACCAGCGGCTCGCCGAAGCGGTGGCGCAGGTGCATCCGGATCGCGCGCGGAGCTTCGCTTCGCGGCTCTATACCGAAGACGTTCTGGTCCAGAACACCTGGCGCAGTCCGCTGCTCGGGTTGGGCACCTGGGGCGATGACCGCACCATCATGGTGGACGGGCAGGAAGAGTACGTGGTGGTCGACGGGCTGTGGATTCTGGCCTTCAGTCGCTACGGCGTGATCGGACTGCTGGCGATTCTGTCGGTCTACTTCTTCCCGGCCTTCCGGGTGTTGCGGCGAACCCGGCCGCAGGACTGGTCGACGCGGCCCGACCACGGGGTGTGCGCAGCGCTGGCGCTGCTGCTGACGATGGTCGCCATCGACAACCTGATGAACGCCATGCTCAACGCGGTTTGGCTGGCGATCGCCGGTGCGCTCGCGAATACCGACGGCGACGAGCCCGAGGAGTTCGAGCTGCAGGGCGCCCGCGGGCTGGATGAGCAGCCGGTGTTCCCGCACGTCCTGGGGCAGCCGCGGGCTTATTGAAGGCGGCGCGCTGCGGCGCGGCTACTTGTACTCGATCAGGCGGCTGTGGCGGCCGGTCAGTCGGCCGGCGTGGTACTGCAGTACGCCCAGGAACTCCGGGAACTTGCCCAGCACGCAGGACCAGCCGTACTGCCGCGCGACGCGCGCGCTGGGAGCGGGCGGGTCGACGTGGCGCCGAATGCGCCAAGCCTGCAGCGGATAGACCAGGAAGCCCAGTAGAGCCCAGGGGCTGAAGAAGCCGGCGAGCAGCAGCGCGAGCGGCAGCGCGCCGCCCCAGAACAGGATGCGGCGCAGGTCGACGCGACGGAAACCTGTGCCATCGCGTCGATGATCCCAGTGGTTCTCGGCGTAGGCATGGCCAGCACGCTTCATCCGCTTCCACCACTGGCTCAGCCGGTGCATATCCGCGTCGTGCCAGGTCATCTCCTGATCGAGGCGCATCACTTTGCCTCCGGCGAGGCCGAGGCGATGGCACAGATCGGGTTCCTCGCCGGCGATGAGCGCCGGGTTGAAGCCGTCGACCGCGGCGAGCGCATCGATCTTCATCAGCGCATCCCCGCCTGAAGAGTCGACGTAGCCGGCGTGGCCGTCCCACTCGACATCGCAGAGCGCGTTGTACGGGCTCGCTTCGGGGTAGCGTTCGCGGCGGCGGCCGCAGACCACGACCAGCGCAGGGTCCGCAGCGAAGGCGGTGAGGGCCGCCTCGATCCAGCCTTCCCGCAGCTCGCAATCGCCGTCGACAAACTGAACGAACCGGAGGGAGGGGTCCAGCGCGCGCAGGCGCTCGAGGCCAGCGTTCCGGGCCCGCGCGGCGGTAAAGGGAAGCTGCAGATCGAGCGCCACGACTTCGACGCCGCGTTTCTGTGCTTCGGCGACGCTGTCGTCGGTCGAACCGCTGTCCACGTAGACCACGCGCTCGACCTGCGGCAGCATGGCGTCGAGGCAGCGCAGCAGACGCTCGCCCTCGTTGCGGCCGATGACGACCGCGCCGACTTCAGCTGGCGAGGGCATGTTCGTCCTGTCGCGGTCGCGGGGTGGCCTCCGACCAGCGCGGGTCAGGCGTCAGCGCGCGTTCGTGGAAGTTGGCGCAGCAGAGATCGGGCATGCCCAGCCAGGAGCCCAACTCGGCGAGGTCTCGATCGAAGCGTTCTTCCAGGCGTTTGCGATCGCCGTCCTGCAGCTCGGGCCGGACCTTCATTTGCCGGAAGCTGCGCACCCAGGCGCGAATGCCCTGGGGCACGAAGCGTCGCACCATCCAGACCAAGGGACGAATCGAAGCGGCGAGATCGATCCAGCTGCGGCGCACGCGCTCGCGCGAGACGTTCTGACGCCCTTTCTCAGCGATCCACTGCGGCTGGCCCTCGTAGCCGAGGAAGCGGCAGACCCGCTCCAGCTCTTCCTGCGGGTGCTTGACGATCCGGTCGAAGAAGATCGGCAGGATACGGTCGGGCCCGAAGATCTCGAGCCAGGGCCGCAGCTGCATCGCGTAGCTGCCGTAAGCGACCAGCGGCTCGTGGCTGTCGATGGCCTCCTCGATCGGTTCCGAGAGAACCTCCTGCGACCACTCGTGAATGTAGTGCGAGACCAGTCGGTCGACCGGGTGCCGCATGATGTAGATCAGCTTGAGATCCTCGCCCAGCTCCCGGCGCAGCCGGCGGATGGTGTGCGGATGCGTGGGCAGCTTGGTGTAGTGCGTGCTCGACTCCCCGCGCAGCTTGCCGTCGGGGAAGACGCCGCGATACCAGTCCATGCCCAGCGCAAACACGGCGTCGTCGCTGAAGTAGTTCGGCTCCTTGGGCTCGCTCATCGCGAAGCCGGGCTGCTGCGCGAGCTGCACGTGCAGCGTGCTGGTCGCGCACTTCATCGCGCCGATGATGACGAAGTCAGGGCGTCGCGTGACCGGATTCATCGGCGCGCTTCCCCCACGACTTTCTCGCCGACCGGCTGGCCGAAGGCGATCCAAATGTCCCGGCTCTCGCGCTGGCAAAGATGCGGGCGCTTGTTGCGGACTAGTTCACGGGCCCAGGACACGGTGCGGCCGAGATGCCAGAGCAGGTTGGTGAAGAACAGGCCGCTGCGGCCGTAGAACTTCTTGTAGTAGCGCGCGCGTGAAGCGTAGAAGTAACGCGGCGGGCGCTTGCGCTCGGCGATGGAGCTCTTGACGTCCGAGCTTCCGCCGCGCAGGTGCACGACCCGCGCTTGCGGCCAGTGCAAGACTTCGGCGCCGGCGGCGTGGGCGCGCCGACAGAAGTCGACGTCTTCGAAGTACATGAAGTAGCCCTCGTCGAGCAGGCCGATCTCGTCGAACAGTGACTTGCGGATCATCACGCAAGCGAAGCTGGTCCACTCGAAGTCGCTGGGGCGATCGCAGACCGGGCGCGCCACGGTGTAGCGGCGGAAGGCCTTGGACACCAAGCCGGTGCCGGCGGAGTGAATCAGCTCCCACGCGGGCCGATGGAAGGTGAAGGTGCTCTCCTGCGGAGTCTCGTCCGGCCACTCGAGGCGCGGACTGAGCATCGCGGCCTGCGGATGCTGATCGGCGGCCCCTACCAGTTCCGCCAGCGCACCCTCGCGCAGGAAGGTGTCGCTGTTCAGCAGCAGGTAGAGTTCGGCGTCGATGCGGCGAACCCCGTAGTTGTTGCCGAAGCTGAAGCCGCCGTTGTGGCCGGACTCCAGGACGGTGACCCGCTCACTCCAGTCGTTGTCGCGAACCGCAGCTTGGATCTTCGCGGCTGAACCGTCTTCGGAGTGGTTGTCGACGACGACCACGCGCGCCTGATCGGGATCAATCTGCGGCACGAGGCTCTCCAGGCACTGCACGATCAGGTCCGGCGTGCGGTAGTTGAGCAGCACCACGGCGAGCTTGTAGCTCCCCGGGATCGTGTCGGGATACTGCTTACTCATCCTTGGGCCTCTGCAGGCTGACAGCTGCTGGCAAAGTCGCGCAGGGTGGCGACGAGCTGCGAACAGGGTTGCGCGTCCACCTGAGGGCGCGCGCCACGGAGCGCGTCCTGGCAAAGCGATTCCAGGTCCTCCATCTCGGCCGCGTAGTAAGCCAGCTGGTGAGCGGCGACGTGCTCGCAGAAGTCGACCTGGTGATCGTCGTGGTTCTCCCCGAATTCCGCGCGCCGCGCGACCAGGATCATCGGGACGCCCGCTTCCCGGCAAAGCAGCAGAGTGCCGGCGCCGCCGTGCCCTAGCACCAGCCGCGCGTCCTCGACCGCCTGCAGCATCTCGCCGAAGTCGAGCGCATCGACGCGCTCGCAGTGCGCGGGCTGGAAATCGCTACCGCGATACTGCATCAGCACGCGGTCCTCGCCGAAGACTCCGGCGCCGGCGAGGCGATCCACCTCGCGGACAAAGCGCTCGAAGGGCAGCTTGCTGGTTCCCGTGGTGACGAAGATCATGCGACCCTCCCCTGATACTGCGCGCGCGAGTACTTGTGCTCGAGCTCCGGCCATTGGACCAGGAAGCGATCGACGAAGGGGTAGACCAGGCGACCCGATAGCGAGAGCTCGTGAATGCGAGCCAGCGATTCGATGTACACGGTCTTGATCCCCAGCAGGCTTCCCAGGATCAGGAAGGCCACCCCGACACCGGCGCCGGTCGAGACGATCAGATCCGGTCGTTCGCGCCGCAGCAGCTTCCAGGCCATGCCCATGTTCTGCGCCAGCTTGGTCAGGCTGCGATTGGTCGGGTAGTGCGCCCAGAACTTGCGCTCATCCGCCAGCAGATGCTGCGCGTCCTCGGTGGGAAAGCTCACCCAAAAGCGATCCATATCGCCCCAGAAGCCGCGCAGAGCGTGCAGCTCGGCGAGGTGGCCACCTGAGGAGGCGATCAGGGCGACTTTCATCGTGTTCCGTTCGGCGGAGATGGGTGTCGAGCTCGCGGAAGCTCGGTGTCGCGATTGCCAAGTCAGCTTGGTGAATCGCTGCGAATGATATCCCGCAAGCAATCGGATTGCTGTGAGGATGAACGTGGAAACAGGGCTGCCCCGGCGCGAGAATGCGCGGGTTCCTGTTCCCGGGATCCCGGTCCGAAATGACCGAAACTGCCCCTGTTCTTGTTCTTCTCGTCCATTTCCGCACTCCCACTGAGGCGGTCCGTTGCCTGCATTCCCTCGCCGGCCAGCGGGCAGAGCTTCCGGGCTTGGAGGCGGTGGTCTGGGACAACTGTTCCGGCTCAGAGCTGCTCGCGCCGCTCAAGCAGGCGCGCGAGGAGAATGGCTGGCAGGATTGGCTGACGATCGAGGTTTCGGAGCGCAATTTGGGCTTTGGCGCCGGGAATAACGCTGTTCTTCGGCCGCGGCTGGAGGCGGGCAGCCTGCCCGAGCACATCATGCTGCTGAATCCGGACACCGAAGTGCAGCCGGGCGCGCTGGCCGAGCTGCTGCGCTTTCAGCAGGCCCACCCGGACGCAGCCTTCGTCGGCCCGGCGACCTGCAGCCGGCCTCCGCAGGTGGATGGCACCGCCTTCCGCTTCCCAGGCCTGATCTCGCACCTCGTGGAAGGCGCGCGCTGGGGCTTGCTGGATCGTCTGTTCGCTAGATGGCGGGTGTCCTTGCCCGTTCAGCAGGAGGCCCATCGAGCGGACTGGGTGTCCGGCGGGGCGGTCATGATCCAGCGCCGGGTTTTTGAGCAGATCGGGCTATTCGACGAGAGCTTCTTCCTCTATTTCGAGGAAACGGACTTGTCCTACCGGGCTGCGAAGCAGGGCTTGGAGAGTTGGTACAACCCTAAGGCATTGGTCTACCATTTCGCCGGCGCGGCGACCGGGCTTGGCCGCGCGGAGGGCCCCAGTCCGCGCACGCCGGGGTACTGGTTCGCCTCCCGCCAGCACTACTACCGCAAGCGCTATGGAGTGACTCTGACCTGGCTCGCCGACCTCGCCTACGTGCTGCTGCGCGGTTTCTGGCAGCTCGTGGCGCGCCTGACGGGCCGCCGTCGCGCCGGCGATGCGCCCCACTTTCTGAGTGACTTCGCGGCCTGGAACCTGCTGGGAAGGCGCTGGGAGGGGCCGCGAGGGGCCTAGAACGGGGTCTGGAGCGTTCCGCGGCGGTTTCGGGGCGAATCCGGCCGATTTCTCGGCACCTGCCTCGGCTTCTCGCCGTCGTCATTGCCACGAATCGGCGGACCCTTCCCCGGTCTGATTCAGCCGATTTCGAGTCAATCGGAAGTCCTTCCATCGCCCGGTTTTGCTGGCAATTTTGCCGCTCGCGTGGACCCGATTCTGCTCATGCAAAATCCTAGGGCAGCCGAAATAGATGCGATTGCCATGAATCGCGCCTTCTTGTCCATCCCCTCTCTTCCTGCGCTGGCCCTGCTCGCTGGGCTGAGCGCCTGCAGTCCCACTGCTGATCTCAGCGCTGCGGCGACATCCTCGTCGACCGCCGCCACACCCGGTGGTGGTTCGAGCAGCGCGAGCACCCTGGGTTCAGGGCTCGCCTCGACCTCAAACGACAAGTTTGACCTACTCGATCTCCCGCTGCCCTCGCGGATTCCGCTGGTCGAGACCGATCAGCTGCCCGCTGGCAGCGTCGCCGGCTCCAGCTTCCGCACTGAGCTAGGCCCGGACAACGTCACAGCGAACGGGGCCGCCGCGACCTTTGACCCGCATTTTGCGCCGGACATCCCGCGGCGCGAGCGCGAGGTGGCGTGGGCGATGTACATGCTCAACCTGCGCGGCCAGGAGACCTCGACGGAAGGCTTCGACCTGCGATGGAGCCAGGCGCCGGCGCAACGTGACGTCTGGGTCGGGCTCGCTCACTGGGGCGAAGATCGCTGGATCTGGCGCCGCCTGCACACCGTCGAGGACATTCCCGTTCCCACCTCGAGCCCCTACGTGCGTCAGGCCGATGGCGCACTGGCCTGCGTCCTGCTGACGCTGGGCGAGGATCCCTCGACGCTGGAACGGATCTCGACCCGCGGAGACAACAACGCCATCACCCCTCCGGGTGGTCTGGCGAACGCCGACGCCTTCCTGGGCACCAACTTGGCCCGTGTGCGGGACTGGAACTCGGCGGTGATCTTCACCGACGCCTTCCGGCACGCCCGGCTGTGGACCCCGCAGCGCCATCCCTACGATGGTGAGTTTGATACCGGCGAAGAACTGCACGTAGCGCCGGACGGCCACATCACGCACCTGGAGCCGGGGCAGGCCGCCGCGGCCATCGTGCTGAACCGTCAGGCCGGGATTCACCCTGCGGGCACCTACACGCTGCTCTACGACGGCGACGGCGAGATTGATGTGCGCGGCGAGGGCGAGATCAAGGAAAGCTATCCGAACCGCGTCCTCATCGATCTGACGCCGGGCAACGGTCTGACCACCATTCGGATCGTCGCGACCAATCCCGCGGATCCCGTGCGCAACATGCGCCTGATCCTGCCGGGCTTCGAACAGACCGCCGCGACCCAGCCTTTCCACCCGGACTTCCTGGCGAGCCTCGAGCCCTTCAACGTGATTCGATTCATGGACTGGGGCGTCACCAACGAGACCACCGTCTCGAACTGGACCGAGCGCTCGGCTCCGGGTGTTGCTTCCTTCGCCATGGAGAAGGGCGTACCGATCGAGACCATGGTCGCGCTCTGCAACGAGCTGGGTGCGGACATGTGGTACTGCATCCCCCACCTGGCGGATGACGACTACGTGCGGAAGGCCACCACGCTGATCCGCGACACCCTGGATCCCTCGCTGCGCCTCCACCTGGAGTACAGCAACGAGGTCTGGAACTGGGTCTTCGATCAGTCGCGCTGGGCGCACGATGAAGGTCTGGCCCGCGGCTATGAGCACAACCTCGCTCGCTTCCGCTTCTACGCGGACCGCACCAAGGAGATCCTGCAGATCGGCGCCAGTGTCTTTGCCAACGACCCGGATCGCCTGGTGCGCGTGGTCGCCACACAATCTGCCAACCCCTGGGTGGGAACGACCATCATGGACTGGCCGGCCACCGACCCCGTCTACCAATACGCGGATGTCTTGGCCGTGGCCCCCTACTTCGGCGGTGCATTCGGCAACAACACGAATGTGAACACCACGCTGACCTGGACGGTGGATCAACTCCTGGACGAGTGTGATCTTGACAGTGACTACCGCCAGACGAACGACACGGGCGTCAACGCCGACAACGCCGAATCACGTGGCCTCGAGCTCGTCGCCTACGAAGGTGGCCAGCACCTCGTGGGCGTCGAAGGCAATCAGAACAACCAGACGCTGACCGACCTGTTCTTCGCAGCCAATGCGCACCCGCGGATGCGTGATATCTACCTGAATGACCTGCGTCGCTGGGATACTGAGGGCGGCAAGTTGTTCATGGCGTTCACGCATATTTATGAGCCTTCGAAGTGGGGTGCTTGGGGGATGCTGGAGAGTCTGTATCAGGATCGGAATACTGCTCCGAAGTGGTTGGGTGTGATGGACTGGAAGGCAGAGAAGTCCACAGAAACTGGCACCCGTTAGTGTGCGCTGTACGGGACAGATTCTGTCACCGCAGAGCAAGAAGGCCGTCTTCTGAGTGAAAGCTCAGGAGACGGTTTGCGTTTCACCCCTCACTATTGCCCCTACGACTGCTGTCCCTCGCGGACCGGCAGCACTGCATTTCGCTGTCACCGCCGGGGCACCTACTTGCGAGCCTGTGATGGTCGACGGGTACCGCGATTTCACTGTCAAGGATGCGGCAGGACGTTTAGCTCTCAGACTTATCGCGTGGACTTTCGCTGGCGACTCCCCCGCTTGCACATTGACCTAGCAAGGATGCTGGTATCCAAAGTCACGCGCCGCCAGGCGGCCCGCATCCTCGAGGTGAATCGAAAGTCTGTTGAGCGTCGTTTTCAACGTCTTGCGTCCATTGCGCTTCGCTTGCACCGTGCTCGCTTAGAGCAGCTGCGGGCAAATCCGATTCTGTATGGCGCATTCCAATTTGACGAGCTCGAGACATACGAGGCCTCTCGCCTGGACTGTCCACTCACCTGCGGAGTCGCGATTCACCGCGGCAGTCTGTTTGTGGTCGATGCTGGAATCGGCACGCTCCCACCACGTCTAAGAAAGGCGAGCAAGCTTCGCCGAGCGATGCCTGCAAAGAGGCGGTCTCAATCGAAGCAAGTGGTGCGTCGCATCGTCGAGGCCATTGCGAGCGTGAGCTCTCGGTCAACGCCTGCATGGGTCGAGTCCGACATGAAGTCGAGCTATCCCGTCGAGCTGCGTAGGGCATTCCGGGGGAGGCGCTTTGAGCACAGGGTCACGCACTCCAAAGTGGCTAGGACGAGGGAAAACCCACTCTTTCCGATCAATCACACCTTCGCGATGATGCGTGATTGCCTTGCGCCACTCGTGCGCAGGACCTGGGCATCAAGCAAGTCTCGAGGAGGGCTGCGCCGTGCCGTGTGGATCTGGATCGCCTACCGCAACTACATTCGGGCGGTCACCAACAAAGCCAACGTAACGCCGTGGCAGATCCTCAGGCCGTCCGCAAAGCGGGACACCATCGTGAGTGCATTTCGCAGACGCTGGCCCGATTTGGACGCCCACTACGCACACTGACGGGGGCCAGTTTCTAGGCGATGCGCTTGGACTCGCGCACCAGCTCCTTGTAGTACCCCCGATTCCGAAATACCCGCACCCGGTTCAGCACCGACCCCACCGCAGCGGGGCGCAGTCGAGCAAGAATCTGCCCTGCTCGATAGAGCTCACCCAGGGTCTGGGATTCCGCCTCAGCGACCACCAGCACCAGGTCTGCCGATGCTGCCATGTATTCGGCTTCCGGGCTGACCAGCAAGGGGGCGGTGACGACCAGAACCATGTCGTAGTCGCGGCAGGCGTCGCGCACCGTGCGGTTCCATGTGCTGAGGGAGGTGGCGCGGCCGTGTGACGAGGCGCCGTACGGGAGGTAGTCCCAGGCGCCGCGCGATTCGGTGTGCAGGCCGTCGCCGGCGAGCAGGCCCTGGAAGCCTTGGCCACGTAGCTGTTGGCTCTCCTGATTCGGCGCCGGGGGGCGGGCGTCGATCACGAGGACTCGGCGGCCGAGGTCGGCGAGAGTCTGGGCGGAAGCGGTGACCAGTTCGGGGGTTCCGTCGCTGTTGCGCACCTCGGTGAACAGGGTGATGTGCGGCGCGAGGCGCCGCTCCTCATTGTCCATCAGCATGGCGAGGCGCCGCACCTGGGCGTCGGCGAAGGCCTTGCGCGCCCCGCGCGTGCCGCGCGGGATCCAGGCGGCCGGCGGAATGCCCAGCGCGAGCTCGACATCGCGGGTCGTGTGGACCTTGCGATCGAGCAGGTCGATCAGAATCGGCACACAGCAGGCCACCATCAGGGCGAACAGCAGCGCGAGCGCGAGGTTGCGCTTCAGCTTGCTCTCGCCGTTGGGGTCCACCTCGCTCGCCGTGCGTGCGATATCGACGAATCCGGGGGACTCGGCCTCGAGTTCGAAGAAGGCGAGGCGTTCCTTCAGCTGGCGATTGCGCGGCAGCTCTTCTTCAATCTCGCGCTCCAGGTCGGCGCCACGCTGGAAGTCATCGACGAAGGCGGCCAGCTTGGTCTGCAGTCGCTGCACTTCCGAGTTCAGCGACTCGGTGCGGGCCTTGGCGAGCTCCAGCTTTCGGGTCGACTCAGCGCTCTGCGCGCGCGTGAATCGCTCGATCGCATCGGTCAGGCGCGGGCCGAGGTTCTGGAGCCGGGATTCAGCTTCCTTGCGCCCCGGGTGCTGCGGGCCCATGGTCGCCAGGGAGGTCTCCAGCTCTTGGCGCTCCTCGAGGAGCAGCTGCAGGTTCTCGGCCAGCGGGCTGCGCTGCACTTCTTCCGAGCTCTGAGCCAGCAGCAGCAGCAGGTCATCTTCGCTCGTGAGCGAGCGGATCAGGTCATCGTGCTGAAGCTGCATCTCGCTCTCGGCGCGGCGCGCTTCGGCGAGCGCGGTGCGCGCATCTGCGAGTTCGCTCTGATACGGGTTGTCGTTCGCCCCCATCGAGAAATCGACCACGTTCAGCTGAGTCGCCAGCTGGCGCAGCTCTTCGCGCTTCGTGCGAATGAAGGTGTCGCTCTTCTCCAGGAGATCACGGACCACGCG
>PAHY01000049.1 GCA_002705055.1 Planctomycetota bacterium | reverse complement strand
CCGCGGAGGGGCATCCATTGCGCGGGCAGAAAGGTGGATGAAACAAGAAGCGTCCTCCAGGTGGGTTCACCTAGAGGACGCGTTGCGAGCTCGAAAGTTACGGATCGACCCGAGCATCGAGCCCACTCATGGGGGGCAGACTCTCTAGCGGCGAAAACGAAACTCGCCCAGCAGCGGGAGGTGGTCACTCGCCTCCCGCGCAAGCTTCAACCGGCTGGTCGCCACATGCTCTTCGCTGAGCCCGCGCCAGAAGAACTTGTCCAGCGCACCGACCGGCTTGGGCAGGCTGGGATAGGTGCGGATGTGGCGGCGGCGGCGGTGCTCGCTCCAGGCGTGGAAGCCGGCTTTGCGGATCCCGCCCTGCTCGAAGAGCAGATTGCGCCAGTCGTTTGTGTCGCCGCCAAGCAGCACGGGGTCGTGTGCGGTCTTGCCGCGAATTGCCTGGGAGTGCAGCACGCGCTCGACCTGCTGATTGCGTTCCTGTGCGGACAGGCCGAGGTGCCAATTGAAGACGTGCAGATTCTTGCCGCCGCGGGGTGAGCGCAGCTTGGCATAGAGGCAGTTGCGGCGCTTGCGCCAGCCGACCCGCAGGTCGATCACCCGGCGCTTGCTGATCGGCCATCGGGACAGGATGGCGTTGCCGTAGCTTCCTTCGGTCAGCACGTGAGCCTGGGCCCAGGTGTGGTACGGGTAGTCGCAGTCGCGGGCGAGTTCGTGATCGAGCCACAGCCGCCGCGAGCGCGGCACCCCGCGGTCGACCTCCTGGAGCAGGATGAGGTCGGGCTCGTGGTGCCGGATCACCTCCGCCACACGCTCGGGTCGAAACTTCCGGTCCATGCCAATGGCCCGGTGGATATTCCAGCTCATCACCCGAATCCGCATCCTTCTGCCTAGCTCAGAACCAGCGGTCGAACAAGCCGAAGAAACGCTCGGCGAGGCGGGCAAGGAGCGAGCGCTTGACCCAGTCTTCGATCAGGATCTCCTTCGACTGCTCAAACTCGCGCTCGAACCAGCTCTCAATCTCGGCGGCCAGCGGGCGCGAGTGAGCGGCCAGAATGATCTCGTGGTTGTGCAGCCACGACCAACGGTCGAGGTTGGCTGAACCGACGACGGAATGGGCCTCGTTCAGGAGCGCCACCTTGGCATGCTGGAACGTGGGCTGGTACTCGAAGATCCGAATCCCGGCCCGCAGCAGCCGGTAGTAATAGCGCCGCGAAGCAAAGCGGACCGCCGGGTGGTCGTGGCGGCGCGCGCCGGGCAGCAGCAGGCGCACGTCCACGCCCATCCGCGCCGAGTGGCGCAGCGCGCGCCGCAGCTTGCGCGGCGGGATGAAGTAGGGGGTCGCGATCCAGACTCGATGGCGGGCATCGGCCAGGGCGCGCCGCAGCTCGCGATTGAGCCGCCAGCCCTTGCCGGGGTGCTGGACCAGGCAGCGCGCCTCGCCCTCGCGCGCCGGCGGGTACTTCTGCGGACTGGGCAGGCGCTCGCCGGACCACAGTTCGTCGAATGCCAGGGCAAACTGGCCGACCAGCTCGCCCTCGGCGCGGATCATCGCGTCACGAATCTCGCACTCGTCGTCGAAGGGCCACCAGCGGTCGCTGAAGGCGATGCCGCCGGTCCAGACTAGCTTCTGATCGACGACCAGAATGCGGCGATGGGTGCGGCGCGCGTAGCGGCTGAAGCCCACCCAAGGCATCTTCAGCCATTGCACCGGGTTGTAGCGCTTCAGGATCGCCCCCGAGTCGGCCAGCCGCTCGATGAAGTCATCGCTCAGGTACATCGAGCCGAAGTCGTCGAGCAGCACGCGCACTTCCGCGCCGTTGGCGCGCGCCGCCTGGATTGCCCGCAGCAGCGCCTCGGCGGCCTCGCCGTCCTCGAGGATGTAGTTCTCGATCCACAGCCGCTTGCGCGCGCCGGCGGCGTCTGCCAGCATCCGTTCCCAGGTTGTCCGCGCATCGGGGTGGAACTCCGGCGGCGGAATCGCCACGGCGGGGAACGGACCTCGGATCGTGCGCGGCATCGGCGGCGAGTACTGCGGCCGGTCTAGGGCCGAGGCGTGGGGGGATTGCGCTTCTTGGGCAGTCCGACGCCCGGCAGCATCTCGTAGTTGCGCGAGGCGAACAGGTGGCGGCCGCCGAAGAAGGCGTTCTCGAGTCCGGTCAGCATGCGGTACTTCAGGCTCTCGTGCTTATGGCGCGGGCTCTGGCGCCCGGCCGGCGCCTTTTCGTAGAGCTGGTCCTGCCAGTCGAGCGCCGCGATGGCCTCCTGCATCACCGCGGGGTGGGTGCCCTCAAAGCGCGGCACCCCGGACAGCGGGCCGTAGTCAAAATCGACGGCCTCGGTGCGCTCCATGGTCTGCGCGACCTGCTGCCCCTTGTGATTGTTGGTGAAGTAGACCCGCTTCTTTTGCATCGCCGCCGGCGGCCGCACCCAGCCGTAATGGAAGATGCGCGCGCCCGAGTGGACGACGGTCAGCTTCTCGGTTCCTTCCTTCTCGCGATAGGACACGCCGTCGAAGTTCGGGATGCGCCGGAAGCTCTGCGCCGAGCGGAAGCTGTGAATCTCGGGATCGTTGCGGACCAGCCGGATCTCCTGTTTGTACCAGGCGTGGCTGTCGTGCACATGCTCGTAGTCGCCCCAGAAATGCAGGTAGTCGAACAGCATGCCTTCGACCCGCTTGTCGTCGAGCCAGCGCTCGCAGGAGCCGCGCAGGATCTCGAGGTCGTCCTCGTGCATGACCTCATCACCCTGCAGGTACAGCAGCCAGTCGCCGGCGCAGCGCTCCTTGGCCAGGTCGGTCTGGTGCGCGTGCTCCATGCCGCGCGGGTACTTGTCGAGATCCCAGACCGTGTCAAAAAGCACGATCTTGTCCGAGCCGATCGCCTCGATGCGCTCGCGGGTGTCGTCGTCCGGGTCGGAATCGCCCAGCGCGATCACAAATTCGTCGACCAGCGGGAGGGCCGAGCGGATCGATTCCAGGATCGGGTAGTGGAGCTTGGCGCCGTTGCGCAGAAAGGAGAAGCCGCTGATCTTCATGCCGGGTCCGGGACGAGCCGAAAACGCAGGATAGCGGCCCCGGAGGGGGCTTGCCCGTGGGAGGTGCGCCGCTACAATTCTTGGCCCTTGGGCCGTTAACTCAGAGGCTAGAGTGCCATCTTCACACGGTGGAAGTCACTGGTTCAAATCCAGTACGGCCCACCAGATCACGAACGGGCGCCGCTTTGCGGTGCCCGTTTTGCATTTCCGGCCAGCTGGGCCAGCCCGGCCGCGGCCAGATCGGCCGGCGCGATCCGGGTCATGCAGCGGTGGTCGATCGGGCAGACCTTCTCGTGGCAGTTGAGGCAGTCCAGCTCGTTGCGGCGCAGGATGGTCGTGGTGTCCAGGGCGTGCGCCGACCACTCGGGGTGGGTGGGGCCATAGAGGACCACCTGGGGCACGCCCAGCGCGGCGGCGATATGGCGCGCCCCGGAGTCCATCGTGACCAGCAGCGCGCAGCGCGCGATGCGGCGCTTGGCCGCGGCGAGGTCGCCGGGTTCCGGCAGCTCGCTCTCCAGCCCGGCCTGACGCAGCGCCGCGGCGGTCTCGGCGAGCTGATCCTGCTCGGAAGGCGAGCCGATCAGCAGCGGGCGAGCCTGCGCCTTCTCGCAGAGCTCGACCACGGCGGGGACCAGCTGATCGAGCGGGTAGCACTTGCTGGGGCCGAAGGCGGCGCCCGGCGCGACCCCGATCCAGTTCGCCTCGCCGTCCCCGGCCTCGGGCGGGACGACCAGCTCGGCGCGGGGCTCCGCGCCCACGCTGGGGACTGGGATTCGCAGCGCAGCCAGCATCTCCAGATAGACCCGCGTCATCGGCCGGGCCGGGCCGACGGCGGGCAGGCGGACGCTCAGCAGTGCGCCGCGACCCTGCGCCCGCCGGCCGATCCGGACGGGGATGCCAGCCAGCCGGGTGGCGAGGGCGGAGGACCAGGAATTCGGCAGGATCAGCGCCAGCTCGGCGCCGATCGGCCGCAGCACCCGCGCCTGGGCACGGACTCCGCTGGGCAGCGGCACGAAGGCGTCAATCGTGTCGAGGCCGGAGAGCAGTGAGCCGAACACCGGCTTGCCCGCCACGATCAGCCGCGTCTCCGGCAGGCGCTCGCGCAGGACCCGCAGCAGCGGCGTCGTCATGACCACGTCGCCGACCGGGTTCGGCAGACGGATCAGCAGCGTGCGGGGGGCATTCATCGTTGCTGCAGCAGAATACGCCCTGCTGGGCCGCTAGGATGGTGCGATGGCCGATTCCCCCAAGGTCACTGGCTTCGAGACGGTCGACGAAGACGGCCAGGCTGCCCTGCGCGTCTGCGTGATCGGGGCGCGCCGGGTGCGCAACGGCACGGGGCCCTTCCTGGCCCGGCAGGTCGCCGATGCCGGCGCCGAGCTGGTGGGGGTGCTGGGCACGACTCCGGCCACCGCCGAGGCCGCGCGCGAGGCGCTCGCCGAGGATGGCTATGAGTGCCAGGCCTTTACCAGCTTCGAACGGATGGTCGCCGAAACCCGGCCGCAGGCGCTGGTCATCGCCACCCCGGCCGGCACCCACCGTCCCTGGCTGGAGTCGGCGCTGCAGCACGAGCTGCACGTGCTCTGCGAGAAGCCGCTGTTGACCGTCTACAACGACGACGCCGCAGTGCTGCCGCAGCGCTACGCCGCGAACGGCAAGGTGCTGATGGAGAACTGCCAATGGCCGCAGACGCTGGATGCATTCCACGCGCTGCATCCGGATTGCGACTTCGCGCAGGTGCAGCGCTTCCGGATGATGCTGGCGCCCGAGTTTCGCGGCCTGAGCCGCTGGATTGAGACGCTCTCTCATCCGCTCAGCCTGCTCCAGGCGATCGCCACCGGTCCGGCGGAGGTCGAGGCGGTGCACTTCTCGGAGACCGGTCCGGCGGCGCCGGACGCGCGCTTGAGCTTCCGGTACGTCACCCTCGATCGCTCGATCGAATGCGAGATCCGGATGCAGGACACCGGCGAGCGCCCGCGCCCGGCCGAATTCGCGCTCGACGACTGCGTCGCGCGGCGCGTGGTCGAGCAGCCGGGCTATCGCTTCTTCTTCGATGACGGCTACCGCCCCGAAGGCGAAGGCGAGGCGCGGCGGGTGCCGGCGGATGATCCGCAGATCCGGCTGGTGGAGCAGTTCGTCGCTGCAGTGCGCGAGGCACAGCGCACCGGCTCGGCCCCGGCCGATGAATCGATCGCGCGGCGGCAGCGGCTGCTGGCGGTTCTGCTGTCGGCCTACTCGGCGGGCGCGCGCGCATGAACCCGCCTTCGACGGAGAGCACGGCGCGCCCGGCGGCGATTCACGACTTTGCCAGCAAGCTGCAGCGCCCGGGGCTGCGCGAGCCGCTGCTGGCTTACGTGGCCTGGCGACGGGCCGTGCGTGCGGCCCGCGCGGAAGCTGCGGAGCGAGCGGATGCATCGGCGGCGCTCCCCGAGCCGCCCGACTTCGCCCCGCTCTCGATCAACCTCGACCTGTCGACGGCCTGCAACTACGCCTGCGGCCACTGCATCGACTGGGACGCGCTCAACCTGCCCGACAAGCACGATCTCGACGAGCTCTACGCGGCGCTGCGGGCGATGACCGAGCGCGGGCTGCGCTCGGTGATCCTGATCGGCGGCGGCGAGCCCACGCTGCACCCGGCTTTCGGCCCGGTGGTGCGCTTTTTGAAGGAGCTCCAGCTGCAGGTCGCCGTGGTCACGAACGGCAGCCGCAATGGCGTGATCGCCGAGGTCGCCGATGCCTTCACGGCCGGCGACTGGGTGCGCCTGTCCCTCGACGCGGGCAGCGATGAGGTCTTCCAGGCGATGCACCGCCCCAAAGGGCGCGGGATCGACCTCGACGAGATCTGCGCGAGCGCCGCGCAAATCCCGGCGGCCAACCCGGCGGTGCAGCTGGGCTATTCCTTCGTCATCACCTGGAAGGGGGCTTCGCGCGCCGAAGAGCACATCATCGAGAACGTGCACGAGATGGAGTCGGCGGCGCGGCGTGCCAAGGCGGCCGGCTTCGACTACATCTCCTTCAAGCCCTTCCTGTCGCGGGCGCGCGAGGGCGCGGAGGTGCTGGCACCCGAATCCGCGGAGGCCGGGCAGGCCAGCATCATCGAGCGCGTGCAGGCGGGCCTGGACGCGGCGCGGCAGCACGAGGACGAGAGCTTTCGGGTGATCGAGAGCACCAACCTGCGGGTCTTCTTGGCCGGGACCTGGCGCGAGTTCACCGCGCAGCCGCAGGTCTGCCACATGCAGGCGCTGCGTCAGGTCGTCAGTCCGCTGGGGGTCTTCAACTGCCCGGCGCACCGGGGCGTTGACAAGGCGCGGCTGGGCGCGGCTGGGCTGTGGGCGGACCCGCAGGCCGGCAAGCAGGCGACCGCCGCGCTGCTCGACGAGTTCGACGCCGCGCACGAGTGCCGCGAAGTCACCTGCCTGTACAACCCGGCGAATCATCTGATCGAGAGCCTGATCGCCGGCGAGACCGATCCCGAGCTCGCGCTGCCCGAGCGGACCGAGCCGGGCGACACCTTCCTCTAGTCGTGAGCGCGCAGGCGGATCCCGGCCCGGAGCGCGAGCGTCAGCAGCAGCTCCGCGAGCAGTACGAGGCGACGGAGCACGCCGACCACTACGCCGAGCGCCGCTGGACCGAGACCGGACACGCCCGGCGCACCGACTCCTGGGAGCGGCGCACCGTCGCCGAGCTGCTGATCCCGCTGGGGGTGCACCGGCGGCTGTTGGACCTGCCCTGCGGGCACGGTCGCTTCGGCCCGCAGCTCGAGCAGTACACCGAGCAGCTGATCCAGGGCGATCTGGCGGCGGCGATGCTGGCGCGGCGCCAGGTGGCGGAGACCTGGGCGGTGCAGGCCAGCCTGCTGGAGATCCCGTACGTCGATGATGCGGTCGACCTCGCCTTCTGCTTCCGTGTCCTGCACCACTTCCCCGAGCCGGAGCTGCGGGCGCGGGCGATCGCCGAGCTGGGCCGGGTCAGCCGGCGCTGGGTGCTGACGACCTACTACGACGCTCAGTCCTTCCCGGTTTGGCGCGATCGCGTGCGCGGCCGCGCGCGCACGCTGACCTCCTGCACCGGCGCCCAGTTCAAGAAGGAAGCGGCGGCGGCAGGTCTGCGCATCGTCGCGCGTCGCTACCGCCGCCGCTGGATCAGCCAGCAGGTGATCGTCCTGCTGGAGAAGGCTTAAGGCCTACTCGGCGCCGCTGCTGCCCAGCAGCCACTCCTGAATCAGCTGCCATTCCGTTTGGCGGGCATGCCAGCGCAGCTCGCGGTTGCCGATGCCGTGCCGCGTTTGCGGGTAAGCCATCATGCCCCAGTTGGTCTTGCCGGTCTGCTGCAGCGCGAAGGCGAGCTGCATCATGTTCTGCAGGTGCACGTTGTCGTCCATGACGCCGTGGTGCATGTACAGATAGCCGTTCGGGTTGAGGTCGCCGGCATGCGCGATGCAGCTGGTGGCTTCGTAGCCGGCCAGGTTGGTCGACGGGGTCTGCATGTAGCGCTCGGTGTAGACCGTGTCGTACATACGCCAGTCGTAGACGCCGCCGCCGGCGACGGCGAGGCGGAACTTGTCCGAGGCCAGCATGGCCCAGGCCGACATGAAGCCGCCGTAGCTGTAGCCGGTGATGCCGACGCGGCTGCCGTCCGCCCAATCGTGGGCGCAGAGCCAGTCGACCGCGTCTTCGAGGTCGTGGAGCTCGGGGATGCCCAGCTGCTTGTAGGCCGCGGCCGTCCACTTCAGCCCTTTGCCGCTGGCCGAGCGGACATTGCACTGCAGCACCAGGATGTCATTCTGCGCCAGGAACTGGAACCAGCTCGAGCTGCTCCAGCGGTTGCGGATGGTGGGGGCGTTGGGGCCCGAGTAAGTCGAAACCCAGACGGCGTAGGACTTGTTGGCGTCGAAGTCGCCGGGCTTCAGCACCGCGACGTCGAGCGGGACGCCGTCCCGGTTTTGGATCTCGTGGACTTCCCAGCTCGCGACCTCCGTCTTGCCGACCGCGTCGACCTCGCCGCGCGCCAGCACTTCGAGGACCTCGCCAGTGCGCCCGTCGACCAGGCGCACCTCCTCTTGCATGTCGAGGGCGGACACTCGGTCGAGCGCCAAGCTGCCGTCGCCGTTGAAATCCAGCGCGTGGCTGCCGCGGCCCTGGGTGAGCCGCACCTTGCCCTCGCCGTCGAGGCCGATGCGGTAGTAGTGCGTATCAATCGCGCCGTCCTCGGTCGAGGAGTAGAGCATCTCCCCGGCCTCCTCATCGATCGAGAGGATGCGGTTCAGGTTCCACTCGCCCTGGGTGACCGGGCGGATCAGCTTGCCGTCCGCGCTGTAGTGATACAGGTGGTTGTAGCCGGTCCGGTGGCTCTCCCACAGGAAGCTGCCGTCCGCCAGCCAGCGCGGCGGGTTGGGGCGCGGCGTCCAGGCGGCTTCCTGGGCTTCGCGGATCCACACGCCCTGCTTCTTCGACTTGATGTCGACCCAGTGCAGATGGGCCCAGGTCTGGATCCGATCGGCGACGACGAAGAGCATCTTCTCGCCCTCGGGCGTCCAGCCGACGCGGGTGACGAGGATCTCCTCATCGCCGTAGTCGGAGAGATCCAGCTCGGTGGTCTTCGGCTTGCTGCCGCCGAAGTCGCCCAGCCACACCTTTACGGTCGGGTTCGGGTCGCCGACCTTGGGGTAGTTGTAGATCTCCGGCTTGACGCGGAAGTGCCCGTCCTCGACGTGATCGACCACGGTGAACTCCTGCACCGCGCTCTCGTCGAGTTCCAGCCAGCCCAGCTGCTCGCCATCCGGCGACCACCAGTGCGCCTGGAAGTTGCCGCGGCCGTAGATCTCTTCCTGGTAGACCCAGTCGAGCTTGCCCGAGAAGCTGTCATCAACCTCCGAGCGATAGCGATGCACCTTGCCGCTCTTCAGCTCGGAGACCACGCACAGGGTGTTGCCTTCGACCCAGCTGAACTTGCCCGCCTCGGAGACCTGCACCAGCTCGATGCGATCGGCGCCGGCCGGCGTGATCTCGCGCGCGAGCTCCTTGTCCGGCTCGCCGGCGATCAGGTAGAGCTTGCCGTCGAAGGGGATGGCGATGCCCAGCCCGCTGCTGGCGCGGCGCTGGCCGCGCGCGTTCGCAATTCGTCCGGCCCGCTCGGCGTCGACGCCGTCGATCTGCTGCAGCAGCATCTGGATGCCACCGGCGTCCGGGCCGAGCGCGCCGGCCTCGGGGCGACCGCGTTCGACCTGGCTCGGCTCGCTGGTCGCGCCGGTGCGCGGGTCCACCCACATCTCCTGGCCGTCGATCGTGCGCAGCAGATGCTTGCCGTCCGGTGCCCAGCGAATCCGCTCGGCGCGGCTGGCGAAGCTGGGTGCGCCGCGCTCGCGGCCGGAGACCTGCTCCAGAGTCAGGGCTTCCTGGGCGGCGGCCGCCGGGGCGGGCGCCAGCAGGAGGGCGGAGAAAAGGAGAGCGGCGAGGCGCATGGAACCGATCTTATCGGTCCCGCGCCTCGCCGCTTGGTCTGCCGGGGCGGCCGGCCCCGGCGTCGTCGCAGGGCCTACTCGACCGCGGCCTTCACGGCCTCGGTGAGCGCCGGCAGGATCTCGTTGACGTCGCCCACGATGCCGTAGGTGGCGTGCTGGAAGATCGGCGCCTCGGCATCCTTGTTGATGGCGACGATGACCTTCGAGGAGCTCATCCCGGCCAGATGCTGGATCGCGCCGGAGATGCCGGCGGCGATGTACAGCTCGGGCGAGACGGTCTTGCCGGTCTGGCCGACCTGCTCGCTGTGCGGACGCCAGCCCGAGTCGACTACGGCGCGCGAGGCGCCCAAGCCCGCGCCGGGCAGCGCGTCGGCGAGAGCCTCGAGCAGGTGCCAATTTTCGGCGGAGCCCAGGCCGCGGCCACCGGCCACGACGCGCGCCGCTTCGGCGACATCCGGGCGGCCGCCGCTCTTGCCGGCGATCGCGGTGACCTGGGCCTTGCCGCCCTCGGCCGCGGTGGTGCCCATCTCGGCGCTGGCTTCGCGGCCGGCCGGGGCGAAGTGATTGCCGCGCATCGAAGCGACGGCCACCGGGCCATTCACCTTGACCTGAATCTGCGCCTTGCCGGCGTAGACGGGGCGGGTGAAGACGAAGCCGCCCTCGGCGAAGTCGACCGCGGTGCAGTCGGCGGCGAAGCCGGTGTCGAGGCCGGCAGCGATGCGGCCCAGGAGGTCGCGCCCGCGCACGGTGGCCGAAACGAAGACCGCGCCCACGCCCAGCTCGCCGGCCACGCGTACCGCGGTGGCCGCCGCGCCGTCCGGGGAGTGTGCGCCGGCATCGGCGACCAGCACCGCATCGGCGCCGGCGCCACCCAACTGGGCGGCGTCGAGATCGGCCTGTTCGGTGGCCAGGGCGGTGACCTTGCCGCCACCGCTGGCATCGGCTGCGGCGCGGGCGGCGCCGACGGCTTCGAGCGAGGCGTTGCGCAGCGCGCCTTCGCGGGTCTCAAGAACAACGAGGATGTCAGTCATGGTTGCAGCGGATTAGAGGACCTTGGCTTCGTTCTTGAGGGCTTCCATCAGCGCGGGCACGGCGTCCGCACCTTCGCCGATGATGCGGCCGGCCGGGCGCTCCGGCGGCAGCGACATGGAGACCAGCTCGACGGCGGCGCCTTCGATGGCGACGTCCTTCATCTCGAGCGGCTTCTTCTTGGCGGCCATGATGCCCTTGAGGCTGGCGAAACGCGGCTCGTTCAGGCCCTTCTGGCAGGTGATCGCGCAGGGCAGCGAGGCGGTGACGGTCTCGCGGCCGCCTTCGATCTCGCGCTCGCAGACGACCTGGTCGCCCTGCAGCTCGAACTTGACGACCTCAGTGATGCAGGGCATCCCGAGGCGGGTCGCGACAGCCGGACCGACGCCATGCTGGTCGCGGTCCACGGCCTGCTTGCCGAAAAAGATCAGCTGCGCGCCGGCGGCCTGCAGCTCTTCGGCGAGGACCTTGGCGGTGGTGGCGCCATCGGCGTGCGGGGCCTCGGCGTTCTGCAGCAGAACGGCGTCGTCGGCGCCCATGGCCAGGACCTTCTGCAGCTCTTTCTTGGCGTCAGCCGAGCCGAAGCTGATCGCGGTCACCGAGCCCTCGCCCGCGGCTTCCTTCACCTGCAGGGCTTGTTCGACGGCGAATTCGTCGTAGGGGTTCAGTTCGAATTCGACACCGGTCGGGTCGAGCTGATTGTCGGCCCCGACGACCACGCGGGTGGTCGTGGAGGGCACGCGCTTCACACAGACACAGATCTTCATGACAGTCTCCCGTGGGGGAAATGACCGTTCATTCTAGGCCCGCGCCGGCCGCGCTGACACCCCTGAAATCGCTGCCGGGGCGCGGCTGAAATGGCCCTGCGCCGGGGGCCGCAGGGCGGCTTAGTCCTCGTCGTCGACCGACTTGGCCAGCTCGAAGCGGCGGCCCAGGTAGACCTCGCGGACCTTGGGGTCGGCGGCGAGGTCCTCGGCCCGGCCCTCGGCCAGGATCCGCCCGCCGGCCAGGATGTAGGTCCGGTCGGTGATCGACAGGGTCTCGCGAACGTTGTGGTCGGTGAGCAGGATCGCGATCCCGCGCTTCTGGACCTGGCGCAGGATGCCCTGGATCTCCTCGACGGCCACCGGGTCGACCCCGGCGAAGGGCTCGTCGAGCAGCAGCAGCTTGGGCTCGCTGGCCAGCGCCCGCGCGATCTCCAGGCGGCGCCGTTCGCCGCCGGACAGCACCTCGCCGCGGCTCTGGCGAATGTGGGTGAGCGAGAACTCCTCGAGCAGCGCGTCGGCGCGGCGGAGCTGCTCTTCCTTGGGATGGCCGGCGATCTCGAGCACCGCCAGCAGATTGTTTTCGACGCTGAGCTTGCGGAAGACCGAAGCCTCCTGCGAGAGATAACCCAGGCCCAGCCGCGCCCGCTTGTAGATCGGCCGCTTGGTCACGTCGACGCCGGCAAAGTGCAGCGTGCCGGTGTCGGGGCGGACCATGCCCATGCACATCCGGAAGGTCGTCGTCTTGCCGGCGCCGTTCGGGCCGAGCAGCCCGACGATCTCGCCAGGGTCGACGCGCAGGCTGACCTCCGCCACGACCTGGCGGCCCTTGTAGGACTTGCCCAGGTTGTCGGTGCTCAGCAGCGGGCCGGACGCCATCGTTAGTGAATCCAGCCGATGCGCCAGACCGGCGCGAAGGGGGGGATGGGCAGGAAGACGGCGAGCGCCTTGCCCTGGATGTACTCGCGCGGCACCGTGTGCGCTGAGACGCGCTCGGGCTTCTCGCGCTGCTTGTACTGGCTCAGCTCTTCGCGGGTGAAGACGTGCAGATCGCCCCACTCATCGCGGAAGGTCATGTACTCGGCGGCGCGATCCCAGCGCGGGTTGTTGTAGCTGGGGTCGTGGCCGTCGGGCAGATCGTCGCCACGCAGGAAGGAGTAGCCGTTCACCGGCGGGTCGAAGTGCAGCTGGCGGGCCGTCCAGTCGCGCGAATCCAGCGAGTTCTGGGTGTTGTCGCCCATCATGAAGTACTCGCCTTCCGGGATCGGGTACGGCGCGGTGCCGCCCTCGAGCGATGCCAGGTAGTGGATGTCGCGATGGATGGTGGGGGGCGCGATGCTCCAGTCGCCCTCCGCGCGCAGCGCCATGCCATTGCGCGGGGCGCGGCGGACCTCGGATTCGATGTCGCCGCTCCAGCGCTCACCGTTGAGCTCGAGCTCCCAGTGGTGATCCCAGAAGGCGAAGACGAGCTCGACCGCGCGCTGCGGCTGCGGCGTGAACTCGATCACGCGCTGTTCGCCGCCGGGCAGGATCAGGCTGCTGCCGTCCGGGCCCAGCTCGAGCTCAAACTCGAAGGCGCCGCACTCGGCCAGGAAGTTGAGCGGGGCCACCGCGGCGCCGGGCGTCGCCGTGAAGGCGAAGCGCAGGTCCGAGATGATGTTGCGGGCCACGGCCGAGCTGCCGCCCGGCTGCACCTTGGAGTACATCGCGTCCGGATAACCGTCGCGGTAGGCGTCCTTGATGCTGCCGGTCGCCGGGAAGGACAGCGCCGAACCGGCGCGCAGCGTGGCGATGCCGTCGTTGTTGGCCGACTCCATCTGCTGCATCCGCCAGTTGCTCCAGACGCTGGGGTCGTTGCCCGGCTTCGGGTAGACCTGCTTCCAGATCTCTTCCTGGACCTTGCGCGGCTTGCGCTGAATCTGGAACTCGTCGCCGCTGTCCAGGGTGCGGGTCCAGATATCGCCCTCCTGGATCCACAGCTCTTCGTTGGGCAGGCCGAGCAGCCGCTTGACGTAGTTGTTGGTGGTCGCGAGCGGGTAGCGGAAGACGACCACTTCCCAGCGCTTGGGGTCGCGCAGCAGGTAGCAGATCTTGTCGACCAGCACCCGGTCATGCACCCCGCCGACGATCTGCTGCCCCTCAATCAGGTCGGTGCCCATCAGCGTGGGCTGCATCGAGCCCGTCGGGATCTGATAGGCCTCCAGCGCGAACACCTTCAGCCCCAGCGACATCGCGATCGCAAACACGACCACCTCGATGTTGTCGCGGAAAGGACTGGTGGACTTCTCCTTTTCCTTCTTGGGCTTGGCGTCGTCGGCCATCCCCGGCAGTTTAGCCGCGCCGCGCGGAGAAGTGCTCGCTCGCCTACTCGTCCGTCGACAGCACCGCCAGGAAGGCCTTCTGCGGCACCTCGACGTTGCCGATCGACTTCATGCGCTTCTTGCCCTCTTTCTGCTTCTCGAGCAGCTTGCGCTTTCGCGTGATGTCGCCGCCGTAGCACTTGGCGGTGACGTTCTTGGAGAGGGCGCGGATGTTCTCGCGGGCCACGATCTTGCCGCCGACCGCCGCCTGGAGCGGGATCTGGAACTGGTGGCGGGGGATCTCCTTCTGCAGCTTCTGCAGCACGGCCCGGCCGCGGCGCTGGCAGGAGTCGTTGTGGCAGATGACCGACAGCGCGTCGGCCTCCTTGCCGTTGACCAGGATGCGCAGCTTGACCAGGTTGGCGGCCTCGAAGCGCGGCTCCTCGAAGTTCATCGTGCCGTAGCCCTTGGTGCCCGACTTCAGCTTGTCGTAGAAGTCGTAGATGATCTCCGAGAGCGGCATGTCCCAGGTGAGCATCACGCGGGTCGCCGAGAGGTGCTCCTGGCGCAGGAAGATGCCGCGGCGATCGGTGCACAGCTTCATGATCGTGCCGATCGACTCGGTCGGCACGATGATGTGCACCGTCACGACCGGCTCGCGGATCTCCGACCACTGGGTGGGGTCCGGCAGCTCGCCCGGCGAGTGAATCACCAGGGTGTTGCCGTCATTCATCTGCACCTCGTAGGGCACGGTCGGCGCCGTCTGCACGATGTCCAGCCCGCTCTCGCGCTCGAGGCGCTCCTGGACGATCTCCATGTGGAGCAAGCCCAGGAAGCCGCAGCGGAAACCGAAGCCGAGCGCGTCCGAGCTCTCCGGGTCAAAGACGATCGCGCTGTCGTTCAGCTTGAGCGCCTTCAGCGCCGAGCGCAGGTTCTCGAAGTCACCGGAGTTGGTCGGGTAGATGCCGCACCAGACCATCGGCTGCGCCTCGCGATAGCCCTCCAGGGCCTCCGCGCGCTCGCCGCGCATGATCGTCACGGTGTCGCCGACGCGGACGTCTTCGAGGCGCTTGATGTTCGAGATCAGATAGCCCGCCTCGCCGACCGAGAGCTCTTCGTGCGGCACCGGCTTCGGCATGAACTTGCCGATCTCGATCGCCTCGTAGTCGGTGTCGGCGCCGACCATGTGCACCCAGTCGCCCTTCTTGAGGGTGCCGTCGACCATCCGCAGGTAGACGATGATGCCGCGGTACTCGTCGTACTTGGCGTCGAAGATCAGCGCGCGCAGCGGCTTGTCCGGGTCGCCTTCCGGGGCCGGAATCCGATCCACGATCGCTTCGAGGATGTCATCGATCCCCTCGCCGGTCTTGGCCGAGCAGGCCAGCGCCGAATCGCGCTCGAGCAGCAGCGTGTTCTCGAGCTCGTCCTTGATCTCCTCCGGGCGGGCGTGGGGGAGGTCCATCTTGTTGAAGACAGGGATGACCTCCATGTCCTGCTCCATCGCCAGCATCGCGTTGGCGACGGTCTGCGCTTGGATGCCTTGCGCCGCGTCGATCAGCAGGAGCGCGCCCTCGCATGCCTGCAGCGACTTCTCGACCTCGTAGGCGAAGTCGACGTGGCCCGGGGTGTCGATGAGGTTGAGGAGATACTCCTCGCCGCGGATCTTGTGGGTCAGCGAGACCGCCGCGGCCTTGATGGTGATGCCGCGCTCGCGCTCGAGATCCATCGAGTCGAGCATCTGATCCTGCTTCTTGCGTAGATCGATCGCGCCCGTCACCTCGAGGAAACGGTCAGCCAGGGTCGACTTGCCGTGGTCGATGTGCGCGATGATCGAGAAGTTGCGGATGCGCTCGGGCGGGAAGCGGCGGCTCATGCGTCGGATCGGGTGGCCGGTTCGGCCGGGAGCACGGTCAACAGGACCTCGCGCAGCCGGTGCACGGCCTCGCCGCGGTGGCTGACGGCGGCCTTGGCGGCGGCGTCGAGCTCGGCGAAGGTGCACCCGCTGGGCGGGTGGAAGAACAGCGGATCGTAGCCGAAGCCGGCCTGGCCCGTCTGATGATCGAGGATGCGGCCGCGCACTTCGCCTTCGACCGCGAATAGCAGCTGGCCCTGGCCGGCCACCGCGATGACGCAGCGGAAGGCCGCGCCGCGCTCGCTCTCGGGCAGGCCGGCCAGCTTCTCGAGCAGCAGCGCGTTGTTGGCCGGGTCGACGCGGTCGCGGCCGGCGTCTTCGGGCTGGGTGCTGCCGTCGGCGGCCGGGGTCTCGACCGAGAAACGCGCCGAGTGGACCCCGGGCGCGCCGTCGAGCGCGTCGACGCACAGGCCGGAGTCATCGGCGAGCGCCCAGACCTCTTCGCCCAGCTCGGCAGCGGCCACCTCGGCGAAAGCCAGCGCCTTCTTGGCCGCGTTGTCGAGGAAGGTCTCGCCGTCCTCGTCGACCTCGGGCAGCGCCCCGGCGAGCGCATCCGGCCCCAGCAGCTCGACCGGCAGCTCCGCGCACAGGGCGCGCAGCTCGGCGAGCTTCTTGGGGTTGCTGGATGCGATCAGGATGCGTTGCATCGAATCAGGGGATCAGGCAGGCGCGCCGGCGGCGACCGCGGCCTGTTGCATTTCGGTCAGAGCGAGCACGCCTTCCATGCCCAGATCGATCAGCTTGTGGCAGCTCTCGCGGGGGAAAGGCTCGCCCTCGGCGGTGCCCTGGACCTCGATCAGCTTGCCCGAGGCCGTGCCGATGATGTTCATGTCGACGTCGGCGGTCGAGTCCTCTTTGTAGTCCAGGTCGAGGACCTCGTTGCCGTGGACCACGCCCACCGAGACCGCGGCCGCCCAGTCGAGCAGCGGCCAGTGGCGCAGCTTCTCGCGCTGGGCCAGGGCGTGACAGGCGTCATGCAGCGCGATCATCGCGCCGGTGATCGAAGCGCAGCGGGTGCCGCCATCGGCCTGCAGCACATCGCAGTCGACCGAGAGGGTGACATCCGGGAAGGCGCGCAGATCGACAACGGCGCGCAGCGCGCGGCCGATCAGGCGCTGGATCTCGACGCTGCGGCCGTCGCGGTGGCCGGTCTCACGGCGCTTACGGCCCTTCACCGAGCCGGGCAGCATCGCGTATTCGGCGGTGAGCCAGCCCTCGCCGGAGTTGCGCTTCCAGGCCGGCACGCCCGGCACCACCGAGCAGGTGCACAGCACCCGGGTGCGTCCGGCCTCGACCAGCACCGCGCCTTCGGCGGTGTCGATGAAGTTGCGGGTGATCTGGAAAGGACGCAGCTGGTCCTCGGTGCGGCCGTCGTGGCGTGCCATGTCGTGCTGGGGGTGCGCGGCTCAGGCCCGAGGGGCGGGCAGGGCTTCCAGGCGCTCAATCCAGCCCAGCGGGCGGGTGGTGCGTGCGCCTTCGAAGCCCCAGGTCAGGCCGTCGTGAACCGAGAATTGTACCAGCGGGCCGCGGTGCGCGGAACGTGCCTCGTCGACTCCGTGCGGAGCCCAGGCGCGCAGCAGCGCGAGGCAATCCCGCTCGAGCTGACCGGGCCCGGCGAGCGCCGCCTGGCGCAGCCGACGATCCAGCGCCAGCAGCCAGCGGGCCAGGAAATCCTCGCGCCAGGCCTCCGGCGCCAGGCGGGTGGTGGGGTAGCGGGCGACCGCGCGCGGCGGGGCCTCGCGCAGGTTGACGCCGACGCCGAGCAGCGCCGCGCCGCCCGCCAGCCCGGCCTCGACCAGCAGCCCGGCGAACTTGGCGCCGTCCAGCAGCAGATCATTCGGCCACTTGAGCGCCAGCTGTCGGCCTCGGGCATAGGGCGCGGCCGCGCCGACCAGCGCGCAGGCGGCGTGCATGCCCAGGGTCTCGACCGGATCGGGCAGCGCGTGGACCGCCACGCTGACGGCCAGGTTGGCCGAGGGCGGGCCGGACCACCAGTCCCGCGCGGTGCGCCCGCGGCCGGCGCGCTGCTCTTCGGCCAGCACGATCAGTCCGCGGCCGGCGCTGCCGAGGCGGTCCAGCTCGGCGCGCAGAGCCGTCTGGGTACTCTCGGTCTGGTCGAGCACCAGCAGCTTCTGGCCCAGCGCGACCCCGCAGGGCAGGCGCCGCTGAAAGCGCGCACGGTCGAAGGGCGTGTACGCGCGCCGCTCGGCCATGCTCAGTCCTCGTCGAACTGCTCGCGCTGATCGGACAGCCGATCGCGCAGACGACGAATGACGTTGCCGTGAATCTGGCAGACGCGGGACTCGGTGAGGTTGAGCTCCTCGCCGATCTCGCGCAGGTTCAGCCCTTCCTGGTAGTACATGTACAGGATCGAGCGCTCCTTCTCGGAGAGCGAGCGCGTGATCACTTCCATCATGTCCTGGCGGTGGAAGAGCTCGGAGGGGTCGTCCTCGCCGCCTTCCTTCAGGGTGTCGATGCTCGCGTTGCGCTGCTCGCCGCTGTCGGCACGGCGGTCGCTGATCGTGACCATCGAGCGCGGCACCGTCTTTTTGGTGAGGGTCTCGGGGTCGAGGTTCATGGCCTCGGCCAGCTCCTCTTCCGTCGGCGGGCGGCCGTGCAGCGAGAGGTACTCCTGCTTGATCCGCTCGGCCTGGTTGGCGCGCTGGCGCATGAGCCGCGAGGCCCAGTCCTGGCTGCGCAGGCCGTCCAGCATGGCGCCGCGGATGCGGGTGCCGCAGTAGGTCTTGAACTTGATGCCACGCGAAGGATCGAACTTGTCGATCGCGTCCATCAGCCCGAACATGCCCTCCTGGACCAGGTCCTCGACCTGCACCGACTTGGGCAGGCCGGCCGCCAGGCGCTCGGCGTGGAACTGCGGCAGGTGGAGGTAGAGATCCACCAACTCGGCCTTCAGCTCGTTGCGCCGCTTCGCGCCCCGGGCCTTCTTGTACTTGGCCCAGAGTTCGGCGGCGCGGTCTTCTTCGTGACCTTCGTTGGGACCCTTCTCCATTTCGGGCATGAGCGGATTCTAGGAATCGGACCTCCGAAATCCTACCCGTAGTGGATCAGCGCCTCGACCGGGAAGCCATGCAGGGCCTCGCGGCCGTCGAGGAAAGCGAGCTCGATCAGAAATCCAGCCCCGACCAGCTCGGCCCCGGTGCGGCGGATCAGGGTGACGGCGGCGGCCGCGGTGCCGCCGGTCGCGAGCAGATCGTCGATCAGAAAGACGCGGTCGGCCGGGCCGGCGGCGTCGGCGTGGACCTCGAGCCGGTCTTCGCCGTATTCCAGGGCGTAGGACTGCTCGAAGGTCTCCCAGGGCAGCTTGCCGGGCTTGCGGAGCGGGATCAGGCCGGCGTTCAGGCGCTCGCAGAGCCCGCCGGCGAACAGAAAGCCGCGCGATTCGATCGCCGCGATGTGGGTCGGGCGCAGCGGGCGGGCGGCCTCGGCCAGGGCGTCGAGCGCCTCGCCGAGCAGCGCGGCGTCCTGCAGCAGCGGGCTGATGTCCTTGAAGACGATCCCCGGCTTGGGGAAATCGGGCACGTCGCGGATGGCGGCGCGCAGGCGGGCGTCCAGGGCGGCGTCCGCCATGGCTACATCTCGGTGGGGGCGGGCACGCCGAGCAGACCCAGGCCCAGGGCCAGGGTGCGGCGCAGCGCGTCGATCGCGGCCAAGCGCGCGCCTTCGAGCGCCTCGTCGCCGGTGCCGAGCACCCGCTTCTCGCGATAGAAGACGTTGCCGGCGGTGCCGATCTTCAGGAGCTGCTGGGCGAGGATCATCGGCTCGCGCTTCTCGGCGGCCTCGCGGACCGCGGCCGGGAAGCGGCCGAGGGCCACCCACAGCTCGGGCGCGTCGGCCAGCAGGGCCGGGTCGACCTCGCTCGGCGACGGCACCGCGCGCTCGGCGCGGCGCAGGATCGAGCAGCAGCGGGCGTGGGTGTACTGCAGGCTCGGGCCGGTGTCACCTTCAAAGGAGAGGACCTCCTTCCAGTCGAAGACCACTTCCTTGTTCCGGGCGTGGCTGAGGTCGTGGAAGATCACCGCGCCGACGCCGACCTGCTCGGCGACGGTGTCCTTGTCGGGGTGCTCGGGGTTCTTCTCCTCGACGATCTCGCGGGCCAGCTCGACTGCACGGTCGAGCACCTCAGAGAGGCGCAGCACGCGGCCGGCGCGGGTCGACAGCTTGCCCTCGGGGAAGCGCACCAGGCCGAAGGGCACGTGTTCGAGCCGGTCCCACCAGCTGGTGCCGCAGCGCTTCAGCACCGCCTTGAACTGATCGAAGTGCAGCTTCTGCTCGGAGCCGACGAAGTAGAGGCAACGCGCGAACTGGAACTCGTCCCAGCGCGACTTGGCCGCCGCCAGATCGCGGGTCGCGTAGAGGGTGGTGCCGTGCGAGGTCTTGATCAGGCAGGGCGTCTTGATGCCCTCCGATTCGAGGTCGACGATGCGCGCGCCGTCGCTGTCCTCGACCACGCCGCAGCTCTCCAGCCAGTCGACGGTGCTGTCGAGCTTGTCCTCGTACCAGGACTCGCCGCGCAGCAGATCGAAGCGCGCGTCGAGCCGATCGTAGATCTTCTGGAACTCAGCCAGCGAGAGCTCGGTGAAGCGCACCCAGAGTCGGCGCTCTTCATTGTCCTCGCCCGATTCGAGCGCGAGGAAGGCGGCCTTGGCCTCGGCGTCGAGGCTCGCGCCCTCCTTCTCATCCTTCTCCTGCTCGTGATACTCGACGTAGAGCTTCAGGAGGTGGCCGATCGGATCGGCTTCCAGTTCCGCTTCCTCGCCCCAGCGCTTCCAGGCGGCGAGCAGCTTGCCGAACTGCGAGCCCCAGTCGCCCAGGTGGTTGATGCGCACGACCTGATGACCGAGGTGGTCGAACAGCCGCGCCATCGCGGCGCCGATCACGGTGCTGCGCAGGTGGCCGACGTGCATCGGCTTGGCGATGTTCGGCGAGCTGTACTCGACCAGCGTCACCTCGCCGTCGGCGGCGCGGCCGAAGCCCTCCTGGCCGGCGTCGCCCAGCACCTGCGCGGCCAGCGCGGTGCGGTCGATCTGGAAGTTCAGGAAGGGGCCGACGGCTTCAGCGCTGACCTGGGGGATCTCCAGGGTCGCGGCCAGGTGGCCGGCGAGCTCGGCCGGATTCTTGCCCGCCGCCTTGGCGAAGCGGAAGCAGGGCAGGGCGAACTCGCCGTGCGCTTCATTCTTCGGGCGCTCGAGTTGAATCGTGTCGGCGTCGAGCTCGAGCGCGGCGGCGAGGGCGGCGCGGATGGGGGCGGCGAAGGCGTCGAGTCCGTGCGGAGCGGCGTCAGGCATGGTCGGGTTCGGCATCGTAGAGCGGAGCCATCAGCTCCTCGACCGGGCGGCCGAGCGCGGTCGTCAGATGGGCGGCGGCACGCTCGCCCAGTTCCTGGTGGCGGTCCATCCAGGTCGAATCGCCGTAGCGCGCGCGCAGGTCGGCGTGGCGGGTAGCGAGCGGCACGATGGCCTTGCCAGCCACGCTCGAATCGGCGAAGGACAGCACGCTGTCGGCGAGCCGCCACTGCAGCGGGTGCAGCGCGGCGGAGACCTGGGCGATCAGGTCGTCATCGAGATCAGCGGCGCGCAGCTCGGCGGGGAGGCGGCCCTTCAGCCAGTGAGTCAGGCAGCCGCGGCCGCTCGACGCGTGGCCGAGGTCGGCCAGGATCTTGTAGCCGATCCAGCCGTGCAGCGGGCCGTGGTCGATCGCGCGCCCGAGGTCGTGGACCAGCGCCCAGGCTTCGAGGTCTTCGGGGGTGAGCGGCTGCTGCGGCGGGCGGCTCTCGACCACCGGGCTGGATTCGTCGCCCCACCAGGCGTCGAGCACCTGATCCAGCGAGGCGCCGGCCTCGACCAGCGCGCGCGCGACCGTGCCCGCGACCCGCGCGACCTGACGGCAGTGGGCCGGCCAGACGGCGTCGTCCGGGGCGTGCGCGTCGAGGATCTCGGCGGCCTCAGTCGGGGTGAGAAAGCTCATGGCTCAGGCGGAAGCCAGCCGGGTCGCGGCGCGGCGCAGCGTGCGGCAGAGGGCGTCGTGTTCGCAGCGGGCGAGGGCCTGGTCGAGCGGCAGCCAGGCGTGGTCGTCGTGCTCGGGCGAGCGGACGAAGCCCTGTGGATCGACGGCGGCCGCGGCGAGGAAGTGGACGACCCGCTTCCAGACCTCCGGCTTCGGCTGGTAGAGGTTGGTGTCGGCGAAGTCGGCGCGCAGGCCGTCGGCGGCCAGGGTGTAGCCGGTCTCTTCCTCGACCTCGCGCTGCGCGGTGGTGCGCAGGTCCTCGCCCGGCTCGGCGTGGCCCTTGGGCAGGCCCCAGCTGCCGTGGCGCGCGTTGCGCAGCAGCAGGAACTGCGGCGCAGTGGGGCTGCCCGTCCACAGCACGACCCCGGCGGCGAGCACCGGATTCACCGGGGTTCCGGCAGCCGGGCGCGCGTTCTCCGAGGAAGGGGGGTGGGCCGTCGACACGGGCCCGAAGTCTACCCGCGCGCCGGGCCGCGCCCCGCGCCGCGGCGCGGGCTAGAATGCCCGGTCATGAGCGGTTCCACCGTCGCCGCGCGCTGCACTGATAGCCGGATCATCGGCCGCCACCGTTGCGGCCCGGATGCCTTTCTGCTCGACGTCGAGGTCGACCACGAGCTGCCGGCGCTGCGCCCCGGCGTGTTCGCCATGCTCTCGCCGGCGAACGGCACCGGCCCCGAACTGGGCCGGCCCTTCAGTCTGTACGACCAGCGCGGCCGCACCCTGCGCTTCCTGATTCAGGTGATGGGGGTGGGCACGAAGGCGCTCGAGCGACTCGAGATCGGCGAGCTGGTCACGCTCACCTTTCCGCTCGGCAACGGCTTCACCGTGGCCGAGCCCGAACGCCCGGTCGTGATGGTGGCCGGCGGGGTGGGCTCGGCGCCTTTCTTGCTGTACGCGCGCCATCGCATGCAGATGGGCTGCGAGCAGAACACCTGGCTGCTGTTCGGCGCCCGCACCGCCGACCGGCTGTACGACGCCGAAGGCCTGGCCGCCGAGGGCGCGCCGATGCTCTACGCGACCGATGACGGCAGCCGCGGCTTCCACGGCAACGTCGTGCAGCTACTCGACGCGGAACTGGAAGCCGGTCGTTTGCCGCGCGAGGCGCGCTTCTGCGCCTGCGGGCCGGAAGGCCTGCTGCACGGCTTCGCTGACTACGCGCGCAGGCAGGGCCTCGACGCCGAGCTGAGCCTTGAGACGTACATGGGCTGCGGCTTCGGCGTCTGCAACGCCTGCCCGGTCGAGACCCAGCCTGACGGCCCGCTGGGCAGCTGGAAGTGGGCCCGCACCTGCGAGGCCGGCCCGGTCTTCGCGTTGAGCGCGATCAAGTTCTAGCCCAAGTTGTGTGCCATGGAGCGCTGGTCCATCTCGGTTGATAAGGAGTACCTGAAGTTCTCCGTCGCGCACTTTCTGATCTTCCCGGACGGAAGCCAGGAGCGGCTGCACGGCCACAACTACCGGGTCACGCTCGAGCTCGAGGCCGGGCTGGACGAGCACGGGCTGGTGCTCGACTTCATCCAGGTCAAGCCGGTGGTGCGGGATCTGTGCGACGAACTGGACGAGCACTGGATCATCCCCGGCGCGCACCCGGTGCTGACCCACGCCGTGCGCGAGGACGGGGTGATGGAGGTCCGCTACCGCGACAGCTACTACGCCGCGCCGGCGGGGGATTGCATCGTGCTGCCGATCAACAACACCTCGGCCGAGAACCTGTCGGCCTGGATCGGCCGCGAGATGTTGAAGCGGCTGCGGGACAAGTTTCCCAGCCTGCACATTCACCGGATGGCCCTGGCCGTCGAAGAGACCCCCGGCCAGCGCGGGGTCTATCACTATTCGGACGACACCGAATAAGGCTCGCGCCGCCCTCTAGCCGCGCCCGCGAGCGCTGCTAGACTATGCGGCTCGATCGGCGATCACCCCTTTCAGGTCGCCCATCCACGGAAATCGGTTCGGGGCGTGGCGCAGCCTGGCTAGCGCGCTGCAATGGGGTTGCAGAGGTCGGAGGTTCGAATCCTCTCGCCCCGACCATTTCGCTTGAGCCAACTTCCTAGATTCGAAGCAGTGGACGTAGCGTTAATTTCGCGGGCTTCATTGCCGGCAACACTTGCATGAACGCGAATCGGCGTGAAGGTCGGCGTTCGATGAAGCACGTGGGAGGGCGATGCGCCCTCGGAACCGATCCCGGGCACGCATATGGACCTCCTATGTCCTGAACTGCGAACGAACGCTTTGGACGCTCAAGCCTCTCTCGCTCTGAGCAAGCGCCTCTCGACGCACTCAGCGCTACGAGCAGCACCTCAGCAGGCGGTGAACTCTGCTCCCTTGCCCTGGTGGCGACCAGGGATTGCGGGTGGTGCTATTCACTTGAGGTGACGCCAGGCTGTGTTTCAAGCGCTGACGGCTGAAACCTCGTTTGGGGGTTTCATGGGCAGACTAGCACTGGGGGAGAGGTTGGCAAGTTGGCCTGGAAATTTCCGGATCAAACATCAGCGAATCAGGGGGCGCTTTGTGAATCGGCACTTCTGGAGCTCGGGCTGTTTTGGGGGAGCGTGGTAGTGGCTAAACTACGGCCCCTGAATGGGCACTCTCCGCCTGTTTGAGTGGAGAAGAGGCGCCCGTAGCCCAGCAGGTTGGAGCGGCCGGTTCCTAATCGATAGGTCGCAGGTTCGAGTCCTGGCGGGCCCGCGATTCTCGATGAGTGTCTAGGGGCACTGCGTGACTTCAGAGTGCGCAATCCTAGGCCAAGTCGCTATCCCCGTAACGCAGCGCGTCTAGCAGGCGCTTGTATCCGGCGTCGCATTCCCGCCGCCACCGCATTCGGGCAAGATACTGCCCGGTGAAGTTGACTAGCCAAGCGATGGCCGCAAGTGTGAGCGCGTGGCATGGAAGAAGGGGGGTGCCCATCGTGGTGGGACTCAATCAGTATCTGACAGCGAAGTGTCGCCTCCTAATGGTCCGTTTGCATCAGCGCCGAACTGTTGCAGTGTTTCCATGGAGAATCCGCAGATCGTGTTCAATAGCTGATGGGCAGCGCCAGCTCCGCTTCCAAGTGCAGTATCAAGTAGGATGTTGGCATGTCAGGCAAAGCCCCTTTTGCAGAGTCATTTCGAGCTGAAGTCGCCCGGCTCGCCCGGAAGGAGGTGAGGGCCCAAGTGGGGCCGCTATCCAAAGAACTCGTTCAAGCTCGTAAGACGATCTCAGCCCAGAAGCGTGAGATTGCTGACCTTCGTCGTGAACTCAGGTCCCTGGCAAAGTCGGTTTCGCGCAAGGTAGGTACCGAAGGCTCTGTTCCCGAGTTGCCGGTTAAGTGGCGCAAGGACACTGTGCGCAGTACTCGGCGAAAGCTTGGGCTCACTCAGGGGGAGCTGGCGGCGATTCTCGGGGTCTCTCTTGGGTCCGTAAACGGATGGGAGACTGGTAGGACCGAGCCGCGAATGCACTGGAAGCGGGAAGTCCTCGAGCTACGCGCTCTCTCTCCAGATGAGGTCGCGGCGCGTTCATAGAAGGCAGGGCACCCAAGTCGGCAGAATGAAGGTTTTCATTAGTCACAACAAGGCTGATAAAGCAAACGCCCGCCTTATTGCACAGCTGTTGGTCGGCCAGGGGGCGGATGTTTGGTTCGATGAATGGGACCTTCGGCCTGGTGACTCAATCACTGGAGGTATTGAGGATGGTATTGAGGGCGCCACTGTCTTTGTGCTCCTTTGGTCTGTGTCCGCACGCCAGTCAGCTTGGGTTGGTGCCGAGTATCGGGCGTTCATTCAACGGAAGATTCGTGACGACGGCCTGAGGGTGGTGCCCGTCGGGCTTGATGACGCGCCATTCCCGGTTCTGGTGGCAGACTACCGTGGCTTCGTCCTTTCGCCCGATACGTCGCTCGAGGACGTTGTTGGTCAAATTGTTGGCACCCAAGGCGACGTGGAGGTCGCGAGACTTCTCCAGGCAAAGCTCAATCACATGATGAAAGAGAGCAGTGGAGGGGACCCTTTCCCTTATATAGTCTGTCCCGCATGTACGGGTTCGAGCCTGAAGCGGAGTATCGCGTCCGATGACCGAATGACCGTGATGATGATCGAATGCGAAGACTGTGGGTGGGGGGACTGGACGGAGTAGTCCAGCATCGCATCATGGCAGGCATTGGTCGAATGGCTCGTTGCGGTTCACTGCTTGCGTACCTGTGCCTCCAGTTGGTCGTCGGGAGAAAATCTCCTCCTGAGGTAGAGAAGCGGGCCAAATCCGGAAAGCCCACAGATATTGGCGGCCGAAAAGCGGGGGCCACGTTGCGCGCGAATGGCATTGCAAAGCCCATTCCTTCGTTGGGCTGGAAGCGCTTGGTTCGTTGCCAGAACGGCAGAGACGTTAAGCTAGCGGCCATGGGGACTCGTTATCACCAAACAACAGGGAGCTTTCACAAATGAGGCTTTGCAAAGCGCGGGTGCGGATGTACCGAAGCATCCGGGATACTGGGGAGTTTGAGGTCGAAAGCGGCAAGACGATCCTGGTCGGACCGAACGAAGCGGGCAAGACAGTGATTCTTCAGGCACTTCAGCAGTTGAATGCGCCATCAGGAGTTGGGGGATTCGATCCGCTTCGGGACTACCCTCGGTCCGAGTACAACAAGGACATAGGGCGTGGCTCCGTTAGCCCTTCGAACGTAACGGTAGTAGAGGGTCACTTTTCGCTGGAGCCCGAAGACCTGAAGGGGCTTCCAGAAGGCTATGAGGAATGCACCTATGTATTCGGTCGAAAGCTCGATAACAAGGCTTGGCACCGACTCCAAGGAGGCCCGACTGTGCCCACTTATGGCTCTCTATCTAAGGATCTCAAGCGCCTCTGTGCGCACATAGACAAGCAAAAAGAGGAGGACGACCCCTTGCTCAGTGAGCAGCTCGACGAGCTTTCGAGCAACTGGGGAGACAAGACTCCCGTCGAAGGAGAATGTGGGGCAGCACTTAAGGAGTGGCTTGAGAATGCGCTGCCGCTAATCGACGAGGCGAACGCGACTGAGGAAGGCCGGTACGACCGTCTGTCGAAACTGTGTGGTATTCACGAGGAGCGCAATGTTGTCCTTGAAAGCCTGAACACGCGCCTTCCGGTGTTTGTGCTGTTCAATAATTACTTTCGTGTTCGCCCGCGCATCCATTTGGAGCACCTTGCAGAGCGTGAAGAGAGCGGTGTGCTTGATGACGAGCAGTATGACTATGGCAACCTGTGTCTACTCAAGCTGCTTGGATTCTCTGCCGAAGATCTTGCCGATCTTGGAAACGCCGCAAAGCCCAATGCCAGCGATAAAGATGCGCTAAGAGAATATCAAGACAAGCTTGACTCGCGAGACTATCAGCTGAACTCGGCGAGCGTTGACTTGACAAAACAAATCGTCTCCGTTTGGAATCCCGACCCAAATCGCGTTGAGGCTAGCAAGCTCAAGATAAAGGCCGACGGGCAGTACCTCAAAGTCGTGGTCGAAGATGAATTGGGAGTAGAGATCGAGCTCGACCAGCGTTCTGAGGGATTCCAATGGCTGGTTTCCTTCTTTGTAGTCTTTTTTGCCGAGGCTGCGGGTAAGCACGAGAACTCAGTTCTTTTGCTCGATGAGCCCGGGCTTAACCTCCACGGTCTTAAGCAGCGGGATTTTCGTGAGACGATCTCACGGCTCGCGAAGAAGAACCAGACCATCTACACGACGCATTCTCCCTTCCTGGTCGGCCCTGACGAATTGGACATCGTTCGCGTTGTGGACATGATGGAGCGAGAGGGCGGAACCAAAGTTCATGGCAGCTTGTCGTCAGGAGATCCTGCAGCTTTGCTCCCTTTACAGGAAGCCCTCGGCTACGATTTAGCGCAGAGTTTGTTCGCACAGACAAGGAACTTGGTTCTGGAGGGGCTGACAGATTATTGGTATGTGGAGGCCGTCGCGCAGCTCCTCCGGGCTTCTGGGGAAGCGACCCTGGACGAGAGGATTGCCCTGGTCTTCGCGAACAGCGCAGGTAAGGTTGTCTATTACGCAACGATCCTCCACGCGCACAAGTTGAAAGTCGCCGCTTTGCTCGACTCAGATGTGGCAGGCGACCAGGCGGCGCAGCAGGACACCCTCGTCCACACCCTTGGCAACAAGAAAATACTTCGAACGAAGGACTCCTACCTGGGCAAGGTCGGAAAGCCGGAGATTGAAGATTTGCTCCGTGAGACCCTGGTCAAGGTTGCGCTAGACGACCTTGGCTGGGATGTTGCGGCGAAAGCCGCGGCGCAGGAGACTCGTCCGCTAGTTGATGTCTTTGCCGACGAGATTGCAGACTTCTCGAAATACAGGCTTGCCAAGGCATTCCTGCGGTGGGCGCGGGAGCATGAGGCATCCGACTTGACTGGCGAGGAAAGGAAGCAGTGGGTGACATTGGTCACGACGATCAACAGGGCCCTGAAGTAAGCGCTCGGGCGGGAATGGTCGATGGCCTAAACGTGCTCATTCGGCACCGAGCTCTCCAAAAGAGAGGACTCGACGGGAATCAAGCGGTGAGCCCTTGGCGGTGGAGAGATCGGGTTTGTGGGCCGTTCAATCCGGGTGCCCGGCGGTAGGGCGTGGCGTGGACGAATCCACGCTTCCCGCGCGACGGCGCGAGAATCCACGCGACAGCACGCGACTGGGTGCGACAGTTGCACCCTTGCAGCGGCTCGCTAGAATGCAGAAGTCCCTTACAGAAAACAGGTTACGCTGTAGCTCCGTCAGGGCGTTCTCAGGCATGGGGTTGCAGAGGTCGGAGGTTCGAATCCTCTCGCCCCGACCATCTTCTTCACCGGCGAGACGGGCTCAGTTGTAGTCCGCGCCGTTCAAGCTGCGTACGACGCTGCGCATCCATGCGTCGAGGGCGGCTTGCATCGCGGCCAAGCGTTCCTGGTGGGCAGCAACCGCGGAGAGGTCCTGACTCTCCATCGGATCATCGACGAGGTGGTAGAGCTCATAGCGGTCGCCGTTGATGCGGTGCAGCTTCCACGGCCAGTCGGTCCAGGCGGCGTGGCCTTGGGTGGAGTCTTCGGGGATTTGCGGGAATTCCTCGGCGTCTTTGGCGAGCCGCGCCGGGTCGTGCGGCGTGGGTTCTCCGGCGAGCTGTTTCTCCTGAATCGACTTCAGGATGCGGTCGCTCCAGGTGGCCTGGCCGCCTTGGAACTTGTGCCAGAAGCCCATGGGCTTCTCGCGCGTGTCCGCACCCTGGAAGGTGGGGCTGATGTCCATGCCGTCGAGCGGGTGGGGCGCGTGCAGCGGCTCTCCGATCAGCGACAGCAGAGTGGGGTAGATGTCGGTCGTGCACGCCGGCGTCGACGTGCGGCCGCGTAGGCCGCGGGCGGGCCACTCCAGGATGGCCGGCACGCGCAGCCCGCCTTCGTAGACGCTGCCCTTGCGCGCGCGCCCGCCCGAGCTGGCGGCGACCAGCCCTCCGTTGTCGCTGCAATACCAAAGCAGCGTGTTGTCGGCGATCCCCATCGCGCGCAGCTCTTGGCGCAGCCGGCCCAGCTGCTGGTCGAGCAGGGTGATCTCGCGGAAGTAGCCCGCCGCCTGCTGGCCGTCGTAAAGGCTGGGCCCGTCGGGCAGCTCGTCGTGCGGGTCGTGGGGCGAGGGGAACCACACCACCGCGAACATGGGCGCGGCGCCGTCCTTGTGCTTGTGTAGGAAGGCCAGCGTGTCGTCCACCAGCACCTCGGAGCCGCGGCCTTCCCGTTGTTCGATCACGCCATTGCGGCTGAGGTAGGGGTCGTTGTCGAAGAAGTTGAGGCCGATGCACCACTCGTCGAAGCCCATCGCCGAGGGGTTGCACGGCGAGTTCGGCTGGGCCGAGCCGACGTGAAACTTGCCGAAGATGCCGGTCACGTAGCCAGCTGCCTTCAGCGTCTCGGCAATCGTCTGCTCGTGGGGGCGCAGGTAGCGGCCGTGGTTGGGCACGTTGGTGCGCACCGGCGTGCGGCCCGTCAGGACGGACGCGCGCGTCGGCGAGCAGACCGGGGCGGCCGCATAGAAGCGATCGAAAACGAAGGCCTCGGCTGCCATCGCGTCGAGCGTGGGCGTCTGCACGAAGGGGTGGCCGTTGTAGCCGGTGTCGCCCCAGCCGTGGTCGTCGGCCATGACCAGCACGATGTGCGGACGGTCGGCCTGGCGCACCAGTGAGATGGCGGCCTGCGCGAAGCGCTCTCCCAGCACGCGGTAGCCGTCGACCGACAGGTGCAGGTCGTTGGCGATCTCCTTGCCCGCCTTGTTGACGCCGTCGTTCAGATCGTCGGTGTCGACCCAGGCGTAGCGCGCGTGCGCATCCGCGAGCGAGGTCTGCGCCTCGCGCACCCGCGTCCAGTGCGGGTAGCGCCGGTTGTCCATGTCGAAATCGCTGAGGCGACCGATGACGCAGTTCACGTCCTCGCGGCCTAAGTCGGCCGAGACCTGGTCGACCACGCCCTGCAGGCTGGCCGCGTAGACCTCGCCGTGCTGCTCGCGCGCGTCGCGCTCGCCCTGCATCCAGACGAAGGTGACGGAGGCCAGCGTCTTGCCCGCGATCGCCTCGTCGACCTTGGTCATGAGCCGGTCGTAGAGATCGCCGGTCGTCTCCGGGCTCTCTCCGTCGGCCGAGCTCCAGCCCTTGAACCAGCGCCGGATGGGCTGGCCGCCGTGGGCGTCCTTGACCACCACGACCTGCTCGGCGCCGAGGGCATCGACGACCGCCGGCGTGAAGCTGATGTCCGGATCCAGGCCGGCCATGTTCGATTGGCCAGACAGGATGAACAGATGGACCGGCGCGTCCTCTTGCGTCTGCGCGCGCGCAGACGCCGCGAGGAGCAGGCTGAGCATCAGAGGCCACAGGGTGCGGAAGCAGGCGGACATGGCTCCTGGCGATTGTAGGGGTGGGTTCCTTCCGAACGGTCCGCACGACGCCGATTCAGAGCGCCAGCTGGCCATTGATCTGCCATACTCTGAAGTGATGGACAGACGCGCGAGGTGGGTCGCTTGCTTGCTGCTGTTCGGCTCCTGCGCGACGCCGCAGTCGTCGATGGAGGCCTCCATCGATTGGAGCCGCCTGACGGCCGAGCTGCCGCCGCCAGAGGTAACTGACGTGGAGATCGATCGAGCGGGCCGGGACTGTGCGGCGCTCGTCACCAACCACTCGCTGTACCCAGTGCGCTACTTTGGGTACGGCCCGCAACACATCTTTTCGCAACAAGAGATGTGGAGTGATGACCAATGGGAGCCAGTGCGGGTGAGTTGGTGTGGCACGGGCGCCGATTGGCATTGGCTGCCAGCCGGCGAATCCGTACGCTTGCAGCTTCAGTTCCCGAAATGGAAGGGTCCCGTGCGGCTGCTCGGCACCTTTGTCGACCCTCACGAGCGTCGAGTCCAGGTGGTGCTGGCCGAAAGGCCGCGCGAACCCTAGCGTTCAACCCACCTCCATTCCGGCGCGTCACGAACCTCAGCACCAACATGGCCAAGAAATTCGAACGACACCGTCAGGCTTGGACGGCGGAAGAGATCAGCAAGCTGCACTTCATGGCCAACAAGGGCATGAGTCGCAAGGCGATCGCGACCGCGCTCACGCGCAGTGAAGAGTCGGTCAAGAAGCAGGCCAAGATCGAGAAGCTGAAGATCACCAAGGCGCGCTAGGCGAGGCGGCCCGGGCGCCGGGCGCTACTTCTTCCGCTTCTTGGCGACCTTCTCGCGCGCCTGCTTGGCGGCTTCCTTCTTCTTCGCCTTCTTCTTGGCGACCAGGCGGGTCAGCTCCTTGCGCAGCAGTCGCTCGACCCGCTTGAAGTCGTCCTTGGCTTCATCGGCGGCCTCGACAGCTGCCTCGGCGCGGCGCGTGGCCTTGCGAGCCTCTTCAACGGCGAGGTTGAGGTTCTTGCGCGAGACCTTCACCAGCTCCTCGAGTCGCTCCAGTCGTTTCTTGGTCTTCATCAGTCGATCTGCAGCTGGGTGCTCGGGTTGGTGAACTCCTTGACCGTGCCGACCACCTTGGGGTCGGGTGGCGGGATGTCGCGGTTGCGCGCGCCGTTGTAGTCCATCACGGACAGGAAGTGGCGCATGCAGTTGATGCGGCCGCGCTTCTTGTCATCGGAGCGGATGATCGTCCACGGCGCGTCGCGCGTGTCGGTGTGGAAGAACATCGCCTCCTTGGCCGCGGTGTAGTCGTCCCAGCGGGCCAGCGACGCGATGTCGACCGGGCTCAGCTTCCATTGCTTGAGCGGGTCAATCTGGCGCGCCTTGAAGCGCCGGAACTGCTCCACCTGACTGACCGAGAACCAGTACTTGATCAGCGTGATGCCGCTGTTGACGAGCATGCGCTCGAGCTGCGGCGTCTGGCGCAGAAACTCGAGGTGCTCCTTGTCGCTGCAGAAGCCCAGCACCTTCTCGACGCCGGCGCGGTTGTACCAGGAGCGGTCGAACAGCACGAGCTCGCCCTTGGAGGGCAGGTGCTCGATGTAACGCTGGAAGTACCACGAGCCGCGCTCGCGCTCGGTCGGCTTCTCCAGCGCGACGACGCGGGCACCACGAGGGTTGAGGTGCTCCATGAAGCGCTTGATCGTGCCGCCCTTGCCGGCCGCGTCACGGCCCTCAAAGAGCACGACGACGCGCTGCCCGGTCTCGCGCACCCACTTCTGCACCTTGAGCAGTTCGATCTGCAGCTCGTGTTTGCACTCCTCATACTCCAGAACCCCCATTTTCTTGGGGTAGGGGTACTCGCCGTTCACATTCCACTTGGGAGGCTTGGTGTCCGACTCAAGGTCGAACACCCGACGGCGAGGCAGGTCGTCGTCTCCTGAAGTCTGTCCGTTCCTGGACATGGCGGTGCCGTTGTTCGAGGGGTTTGTCGTCATATTCGACCGAATCACGCGCACGGGGATGCTCACGCGATTCGCACAAATTTTATCACGACTTCATGCGCGCGACCGCGAACCCACGCACGCCGAATTGCGAAAGCAGACGAAGAAGGGCTTGCGCAATTCGCTGCCGTTCGAGTTGCGCGAAGGTGCAACCTGGTGCGGCTCGAGGCCGGGCAGCGCCGAGCTTCTTCGCGAGTGCTTCGGTGCCTCGGCGTGCTCTGAAGTTGAGCTTGTCGCCGTCCACCGGTGCACAGAGGCCGCGACTTGGCGCTTGTTAGACTGCGCACGATATGAGTAAGCCCGTCAGTCTCGCCCTTTTCGTGATTGGTGTGATCCTGCTGGTGCTGGGCATGACTGCGGCGGATTCCTTTGCCTCGCAGGTCTCCGAGTTCTTCAGCGGTTCGCCTACGGATAAGGCGATCTGGCTGTTGATCGGCGGCGTGTTCTGCACCGTGGTCGGCGGCCTGGGCCTGTTGCGTGGCGCACGAGGTGAAGGGTGAACTCGATTCAGGCCGTGGTTGGCTGGGCGCTGTACAACGCAGGCGCCCTGCAATCCGGAGAGGAGCCCCCAGCCGGCGGCTCCGATCTTCATGAGATTCCCGAGGCCCTTTGGTCTTTCGAGTTCAGTCTCGAGGTCCTGGCTTACAACCTCAGTGCGCTCGTTGTGGCGTTCCTGCTCGCACTTCCGGTCGCCTGGGATCGGGAAAAGAAGAAGAGTAGCCCCGGCTTGCGCACGATCCCGCTGGTCTCGCTTGCTTCATGCGCCTACGTGCTGATCTCCATTTCAGTCTTGGAAGGAGATTCCGGAGCACAAGCGCGCATTCTTCAGGGCCTCGTAACCGGCGTTGGATTTGTTGGCGGCGGAGCGATTCTGAAGTCGAATGACCACGTCTCGGGAACGGCGACGGCTGCCAGTATCTGGGCGATGGGTGCGCTCGGTGCCGCAGTGGCCTATCGGCGACTGGAGATCGCTCTTCTGCTCGCGGTGGTCACCTTTGCGACGCTTCGTTGGCTCAAGCCCCTGAAGCGAGTCGCGTGTGAGGACGAAGCCTGAGTCTTCCCCGGCTCAGCGCGGCCCGGCCGGCAGATGATCCAGCCAGTAGCGGATCATGTGCATGCGCAGGTGGACGGTCGTGCCCGCGCCTTCGCGGATCCCGTGGCGGCGATTCGGATAGCTCATGTAGTCGAAGCGCTTGCCGAGCTCGATCAGGCGATCGACTAGGCCTTCGATGATCTGCACGTGGGTGTTCAGCTCGCCGGTGCCGTGCACGATCAGCAGATCGCCCTGCAGCCCCTCCGCGAAGTGGATCGGCGCCGACTGCTGGTAGCCCTCGGGGTTCGTCTCGCGCGTCTCCATGTAGATCTCCTGGAACCACGCGTTGTAGAGCCAGGGCTGCGGCTTGGCCGCGACCGCGATGCCCACTTGATAGATCTCGGGCTTGCGGAACATCGCGTTGAGGGTGTTCGAGCCGCCGCCGCTCCAGCCCCAGATCCCAACCCGTGAGCGGTCGACGTAGGAGCGCGTCCGCGCGAGCTCCTGCACCGCCGCCGCTTGCTCTTCGGTCGACAGCGGGCCCAGGCTGCCGAAGCAGGCGCGTCGCCAGGCCGCGCCCTTCGGCGCCGGGGTGCCGCGGTTGTCGATCGACACCACCAGATAGCCCTGGTCCGCCAGCACCCGGTGATAGTGCGCCTGCGCCTGGCCCCAGCCATCGAGCACGGTCTGCGCGTGCGGCTCGCCGTAGACGTAGACGATCAGCGGGTACTTCTTGGAAGGGTCAAAGTCCTTCGGCTTCAGCAGCCAGGCGTCGACCTCGACGCCTTCGCCCAGGTCGAGGCTTAGGAACTCGGTCGGCTGGTGGACCACCTCACGCGCTCGCGCCTGCAGCCCGCTGCGTTCCTCGAGCAGGCGGACGCGGCGATGATCCGGCAGCGAGACCAGCTCGGTGATCGGCGGCTGATCGAAGGTGGAGTAGGTATGGAAGGCCCAGTTCCCGCCCGGCGCGATGTCGTAGTCGTGCGTGCCGGGCTGGTCGGTGGGGGTGAGGCGCTCGGGTGGGGCGTTGCCTTCCAAGGGCACGCGGTAGAGGTACTTCTGCGTGCCGTTGTCCGGCGAGGCGGCGTAGTAGAAGTAGCCGCTCGCTTCATCGACCCGCACCCGCTCGATGATGTCGGCTTGGTCCGGGGTCAGCTTGAGGATCCGGTCGCCGGTGCGGCTGTAAACGTAGGCCTGTCGCCAGCCTTCCTGCTCGCTGAGGACCAGGAAGGACTTCCCGCCACCCAGCCAGCTCAGCCCCGAGTTCGTGCCGTAGCTGGCGACCACCCAGGCCTCGTCCTGCTCGTGGAAGAGGCGCTTGATGTTGCCGGTGGCGGCGTCGGCCAGCAGAAAGCTGCGCTCATCGCGGAAGCGGCTGAGCTTCTCGATCAGCAGCTCATTGGAATCGGGCGCCCACTCGACCATGCCGAGGTAGATGCCCTCCTCCGGCGCCTGCAGGTCCAGCCAGCGGACGGTGCCTGTCTCGGCGTCGGCGATGCCCACCCGCAGCTTGGCGATCTTGCCGCCCACCCGAGCGAAGCGATCCTCGGTGACGCCCGGGTAGCTGGGGTCGCCCGGCACGAGCCGCGAACGCAAGCGCACCTCGGACTGATCGGTCTCGACGAAGGCCAGCCAGGCGCCGTCGGGGCTCCAGCTGGCGTTGCCGTTGCGGAGCGTGCGCGGCTCGCCGGTGCGCCCGATCTGCTTCTCTTCGCCCGACTCAAGATCGCGCAGGAACAGGCTGCCGCCGCGCTGGATCAGGGTGTGCTTCCCATCCGGGGACGGCGTGCCGGGAGGGCCCGCTTCCGCGCGCGGCGCGGGGTCCCGTTCCGCGCCCGTCGCGGCTTCGATCCGCACGCGCACGGTCTGGCCCTCGACCTGCCGCGGCACCGTGTATTCCTGCCCGTTGGCTTCCCACGCGCCGCGGAAGGGGCGCACGCTGAAGGCGCCCCGTTCGTAGATCGCTTCGATGCGCTCCTCCGCCTGGGCGAGCTGGGCCTCGGTCGCCTGTGCGGCCAAGGGAGCTGCCGTCAGCAGCAGCGGGGAGAGCAAGCGAAGCGGGAGAGCGGAGCGGCGCATGGTGGGGGGGCATTCGTCGAGGACCGACCAGCCCGGATCGTACGACTCCCGTGCCTCGCTGTTCCCCGGCCGCAGCCTGAATCGCCGCCGCGCCGCGGTGCTGGGTCGGGGCCGAATGCTAGGCTTGTGCCATGCGCGCGCGGGTGTTCGCTTCGCTGATTCTGCCGCTGGCTGGGACGAGCCTGCTGGCTTGGGAGGGTTCGCTTGCGGACAGAGGGCAGGAGGGCGCCACGAGTGCGCGCGCCGAGCGCGTCTCCTTCAACCGCGACGTGCGGCCGATTCTGTCGAACAACTGCTTCCAGTGCCACGGCCCGGATGCGGCGACGCGCGAAGCCGATCTGCGCTTTGACACGCGCGAAGGTCTGTTCGCCGATCTCGACGGCGTCCCGCTGATCGACCCGGGCGACCCGGAGAACAGCGAGCTCCACTACCGCATCACGACCGGGCACGAGGACGACCAGATGCCGCCGGTCGATTCGGGGCTGGCGCTGACGTCGGCGCAGGTCGAGACGATCGCGCAGTGGATCCGCGAGGGCGCGGAGTGGGAGGGGCACTGGGCGTATCAGCCGGTGGTGCGTCCGGCGCTGCCCGCGGTGCAGGACGCGAGCTGGGGCCGCAACCCGATCGACGCCTTCATCCTGGCCGGCATCGAAGCGCGCGGCTGGCAGCCCGCCCCGGACGCCGACCCGCGCACCCTGATGCGGCGGCTGAGCTTCGATCTGACCGGCCTGCCGCCGAGCCCGGAGCAGGTGCAGGCCTTCGCGGCGCGCCCGCTCGACGAGGCCGTGCCCGCGGCGGTCGAAGAGCTGCTCGCCAGCCCGCATCACGCCGAACGCCTGGCGGTGCACTGGCTGGATCTGGTGCGTTTCGCCGACACCGTGGGCTATCACGGCGACCAGGGCTGGCCGATGGCGCCGTATCGCGACTACGTGCTGCAGGCCTTCGCCGACAACATGCGCTTCGATCAGTTCGTGCGCGAGCAGCTGGCCGGCGACCTGCTGCCGAACCCCACGCTGCAGCAGCAGGTGGCCTCCGGCTACAACCGCCTTAACCAGATCACGGCCGAGGGCGGGGCGCAGGACAAGGAGTATCTGGCGATCTACGCCGCCGATCGGGTGCGCACCACGGCGACGGCCTTCCTCGGCTCGACGCTGGCCTGCGCGCAGTGCCACGATCACAAGTTCGATCCGTTCTCGGCGCGCGACTTCTATTCCTTCGCGGCTTTCTTCGCGGACATCGAGGAGCGCGGCGTCTTCAACGGCGCCAACAACGATGGCAACTGGGGGCCGCGGATCCCCGTGCCGAGCGCCGAGCAAGTGGAAGCGATCGCCGCGGTCGAAGCGCGCCTGGCCGAGCTGGACCGTCAGCTGACGACGGCCACGCCGGAGCTGCGTCAGGCTCAGGCAGCCTGGGAAGCGGAGCTCGCCACGATGCCCGCCGAAGAGCAGGACTTCGCCTGGGCCGAGGACGCGCGCCCGGCGGCTTCGATCGGCGGCTCGTGGAACTTCGTCGACGCCAAGACGCACCCGCCGCTCTCAGGCGAGAAGCTGCGGCGGCAGAGCGGCCAGGGGATCGTCCAGCACTACTTCAACAACGCCGAGCAGCGGCTGACGCTGGGGGAGGGCGACCGCTTCTACACCCACGTCTGGCTCGACCCGGACAACCCGCCCGAGACGATCATGCTGCAGTTCCACCGCGACGGCCGCTGGGAGCATCGGCCGTACTGGGGAGCGGACAAGATCGAGTTCGGCGGGATCGGCCAGGACTCCGAGGCTCACCGGCCCTTCGGCGCGCTGCCTCCGGCCGGCGAATGGGTGCGGCTGGAGGTCGATCCGGCGCGCGTCGGCCTGAAGCCGGGCGATGTGATCGACGGCATGGCCTTCACCCAGTTCGGCGGGCTGGCCTACTGGGACAACTCCGGGCTGCGCACGCGCAATGCGCTGGCTTCGGTGCACGGGATCGGGCTGGAGGTGCAGCAGTGGCTGGGCCACGAGGTCGAGGCGCGGCCGCAGGAGGCGAGCGCCACCTTGCAGGCGCACTTCTTGGCCACGACTCCGCTGCTGCAGCCGGTGCGGGAACAGCGCGCTGCGGCCCAGGCCGAGCTCGACATGCTGCAGCGCGCCGTGCCGATGACGCTGGTCACGCAGGCGCGTGCCGAGCCGCGCCTCACCCGCATCCTGCCGCGCGGCAACTGGATGGATGACTCGGGCGAAGTGGTCCTGCCTGCGGTGCCCGCTTTTCTGCCGCAGCCCGCCTCGGCCGAGGATGGTCGCCTGACCCGGCTCGACCTCGCCGAGTGGATCGTCGATCCGCGCAATCCGCTGACCGCCCGCGCCTTCGTCAACCGGCTGTGGGCGCTGTTCTTCGGCGAGGGTCTGACCCGTTCGCTCGAGGATCTGGGCGCGCAGGGCCAGTGGCCGACGCACCCGCAGCTGCTCGACTGGCTGGCCGCCGAGTTCATGGAGAGCGGCTGGGATGTGCGGCACATCGTGCGCCTGATCGTGAGTTCGCGCGCCTATCGGCAGGCCTCGGCGGACGATCCGGCCTGGCGCGAACGCGACCCCGAGAATCGCGCCCTGGCGCGGCAGGCGGTCTTCCGGCTCGACGCCGAGTTCGTGCGTGATCAGGCGCTTGCTGCCTCCGGCCTGCTCGACCGCACGGTCGGCTGCGCCAGCGTGAAGCCCTACCAGCCGGAGGGCTACTGGCGCGAGCTCAACTTCCCGAAGCGGCGCTGGACGCACGACACCGGCAGCGCCGGGCTGCGGCGTGGGCTCTACACCTACTGGTGCCGGACATTCCTGCACCCCAGCCTGCTGGCCTTCGACGCGTCGACGCGCGAGGAATGCACCGTGCAGCGTGCGCGGTCCAACACTCCGCAGCAGGCGCTGGTGCTGCTGAATGATCCGAGCTTCGTCGAGGCGGCGCGCGGGCTGGCGATCCGCGTCTGGCGAGACGGCGCGGACGCCGACGCCCAGCGCATCGATCAACTGATGCAGCAGGTGCTGCAGCGCGACGCGCGGCCTGCCGAGCAGCGCATCCTGCTCGAGCTCCTGAGCAGCCGTCGCAGCCAGTTCGCCGCCGACCCTGAAGCGGCGGCTGCCTTCCTCGCGATCGGGGACCACGCCTCGCCGGAGGGCTTCGACCCGATCGAACTCGCCGCCGCCACCTCGGTGGCGCGCGCCATCCTCAACCTCCACGAGTCGATCACGCGCTACTAATGACGAAGCCCGCACGCATCGCGCTCTCGCGCCGTCACTTCCTGCGCAGCACTGTGGGGGGGCTGGGGGCGATCGCCTTCGGCTCGCTCCAGGACCCGGCCAAGCTGGCGCTGCCGCACTTCGCGCCGCGCTGCAAGCGCGTCATTCACCTCTACATGGCGGGCGGGCCGTCGCACCTCGAGACCTTCGACTACAAGCCCGAGCTGGCTAAGCGCCACGGCGAAGTGATGCCCACTTCGATCACCGAGGGGCAGCCGGTCGCGCAGCTGCAGGGGCAGGCGCTGAAGTGCTTCGCGCCGCAGCACCCCTTCGCGAAGTATGGCGAGTCGCAGCAGGAGATCTGCACCCTGTTCCCGCAGATTGGCAGCATCGCCGACGAGCTGTGCGTGGTGCGCTCGATGCACACCGAGCAGATCAACCACGATCCGGCGCACACCTTCATGAACTCGGGCACGCAGATCTCCGGGCGGCCCAGCATGGGTTCCTGGGTCACCTACGGCCTGGGCAGTGAGAGCCAGAATCTCCCCGGCTTCATCGTCATGACTTCGGTCGGCAAAGGCGGGCAGAGCCAGCCGATCGCCTCGCGGCAGTGGAGCGCGGGCTTCCTTCCTTCGCGCTATCAGGGCGTGAACTTCCGCGGCACTGGCGACCCGGTGCTGTACCTCAGCCGCCCCGATGGGCTGACGCCCGAGCAGCAGCGCGAGCTGATCGACGCGGTCGCGGCCATGAACGGCGAGCATCAGCAGCGCGTCGACGACCCCGAGGTCGCCACCCGGATCAGCCAGTACGAGATGGCGTTCCGGATGCAGACCAGCGTGCCGGAGCTGACGGATCTCTCCGATGAGCCGGAGAGCGTCTTCGAGGAGTACGGCACGCAGGGCGCGGATGGCAGCTACGCCGCCAACTGTCTGATGGCGCGCCGGCTAGCCGAGCGCGGCGTGCGCTTCATTCAGCTCTACCACCGCGCCTGGGACCACCACGGCGCGATCAAGCGCAGCATGGAGATCACCGCCCAGGAGGTCGACCAGGCCACGGCCGCGCTGATCCGCGACCTGAAGCGGCGCGGGATGCTGGAGGATACCCTGATCCTGTGGGGCGGCGAGTTCGGTCGCACGCCGATGGGACAAGGCAATGGACGTGATCACCACATCCGCGGTTTCTCGATGTTCCTCGCTGGCGGCGGAATCCGCGGCGGCATGAGCTACGGCGCCACCGATGACTTCGGCTATCACGCCGTCGAGCAGCGCGTGCACGTCAATGATCTGCACGCGACCATTTTGCATTTGCTCGGCGTCGATCATGAGCGATTGACCTTCCGCACGCAGGGCCGCAACTTCCGGCTGACCGACGTGGCTGGCGAGGTGCGCCACGATTGGATGGCGTAGGCTGGGGGCGCGATGTCCTCGCGCTTCCTCCCGTCCCTCCCCCTGGCGCTCGGCGCCGCCGCGCTTGTTCTCTTCGCGTCGATTCTCTCTGCGACACCGGCGTGGGCGCAGCAGCAGGGGCCTCCGGATCTCACGGACGGCGGCGCGATTCCCGAAGGTCACACGCACGACTGGAACCTCGGGGCGACCGGGGCGCGCGGCTGGATGTACAGCGACCGCATGGTCACGCATCTGGCGCGGCAGATCGCGGTGACGGCGGTGGCTCCGGGCTCGCCGGCGGAGGGTGTGCTTGAGGTCGGCGATGTCATCCTGGGCGTGGGTGGCGAGGACTTTGCGTCGGATCCGCGGACCGAGTTCGGGCAGGCGCTGACGCGCGCCGAGTCGAGGGCTGGCAAGGGCCGGCTGACACTGAAGCGCTGGCGCGACGGGCGGACTCGGAACGTCACCATCAAGCTGCCGGTGCTCGGCTCCTGGGGCGAACGGGCGCCGTATGAGTGCGAGAAATCGGCGCGCATTCTCGAGCAGGGTTGCGCCTGGCTGGCCGCGCGCATGGAGCAGCCGGACTACCGGCCCAATCCGATCCCGCGCTGCCTCAACGCGCTGGCTTTGCTGGCCAGCGGCGAACGCAAGTACCACAAGCTGGTCGAGCGCGAGGTGCAGTGGGCCGCCGACTACTCCACCGATAGCTTCGCCACCTGGTACTACGGCTACGTCGCGATGCTGATCGCCGAGTACACCCTGGCGACCGGCGATGAGGACTACCTGCCCGGCCTGCGCCGGCTCGCGCTCGAGGCGGCGCGCGGCCAGAGCATGGTCGGTTCCTGGGGGCACAAATTCGCTCAGCCCAACGGGCGGCTGTTCGGCTACGGAATGATGAACGCGCCGGGCGTTCCGCTGACCATCGCCCTGGTCATGGCGCGCGAGGCCGGCGTCGAGGACGAGGAGGTCGCGGTCGCGATCGAACGCAGCGTCGATCTGATTCGCTTCTACGTCGGCAAAGGGGCGATTCCGTACGGCGATCATCACCCGTGGATCCAGACCCACGAGGACAACGGCAAGTGCGGGATGGGCGCGGTGCTGTTTCAGCTGCTGGGTGATGTCGAGGCCGCCGAGTACTTCGCGCGCATGGCGCTGGCCTCGCATGGGCCCGAGCGCGACGGCGGACACACCGGCAACTTCTTCAACCTGCTCTGGTCGGTCCCGGCGCTGAGCCTGAACGGGGAAGCCGCGGCCGGCGCCTGGATGGACGAGTACGGCAGCTGGGTCTTTGATCTGGCGCGCCGCTGGGATGGCAGCTTCGCGCACCAGGGGCCGCCCGAACCGCGCCCGGACAAGTACGCCAACTGGGATGCGACCGGCGCCTTTCTGCTGGCGCTGGCGCTGCCTCGCCGCGAATTGCTGCTGACCGGGAAGGCGCCCTCGGTGGTGCCGCAGCTGGCCGGGCGGGAGGTCGATGCGGTGATCGAAGACGGCCGCGGCTGGAACAACCGCGACCGCGAGCGCGCCTACGAGCTGATGGACGATCGCGAGCTGCTGCGTCGGCTTGCCAGCTGGTCGCCGGTGGTCCGCGAGCGCGCGGCGATCGCGCTGGGGCGCAAGAAGAGCGAGGTGGTGCCCGCGCTGATCCGCATGCTGCAGTCGCAGGAGCTATACGCGCAGATCGGGGCCTGCCAGGCGCTCGCCCAACTGCGCGGCCGCGGCGCCGCGGCCGCTACGGCGCTGGAGGATTGCCTGCAGAGCGAGGATCTCTGGCTGCGGGTCAAGGCCGCCGAAGCGCTGGGCGTGATGGGCGACGCCGGGATGCCCGCGCTGCCGGCCATCCTGGAGACGCTGATTCGCGAACCGGGCCCAGCCGACCCGCGCGGCATGGAGCAGCGCTATCTCTGCTTCGTTCTCTTCGATCGCCGCAACGGCATGTTGCGCGGCAAGCTCGAGCAGGTCGATCAGGACGCGCTGTTCACCGCGATCCGCGCCCGCAGCGCCGTGGCCAACGTCTACGAACAGCTGTCGCTGGAGTCGATCCGGCCGCTGCTGCCGTCGATCCACGCCGCGATCATGGAGTCGTCGCCGAGCGGCATCATGTTCGCCGACGGCGTGCGCACGAACGGCCTGAAGCTCCTGGCCAAGCACCGCGTCGAGGAAGGCATCGACGCCTGTGTGCACTATGTCCGGCATATGAAGCAGCACGGCAGCCAGAAGCGCGTGCCGCAGATCCTCGACATCCTCATGAGCTACGGCGCACACGCGCAGCGCACGGTGCCGCGGCTGCTCGAGATCGCCGACTTCTTTGAGAACGAGGAGCAGAACTTCCCGAAGAAGCTGAGCCTGCAGAAGGCCGAGGCGGTGCGGGAGGCCGCGCGCGCCATCGAGGCCATGACGGACAAGCCCACTCTGATTCGCATCGACGCATGAAGCTCTCCGAGATCCTGTTCACCTGCGCCGCTTGGGCGTCCGCCCTCGCGATGCCCGCCGCCGCCCAGCAGGGCATGCCCAAGGAGGATGTCATCGACATTCCGGCGCGCGGCGAGGGGCTTTGTATTTCGAACCTCTTCCAGTCCAATATGGTGCTGCAGCGGGACAAGCCGGTGCGCCTCTGGGGCTGGGGCGAGCCGCGCGCGCGCGTCATGGTGACCTTTGACGGCGAGGACGCGAGCGCGGCGGTCGGCCGCGACGGCAAGTGGTCCGTCGAGTTTTCCCCGCGCGCGGCCAGCTCGCAGCCGAAGACGATCACGATCGAAGACGGCTCCGACACGATCGAGCTCGACAACATTCTGATCGGTGACATCTGGGTGCTCGGCGGGCAGAGCAATATGGAGTTCCCGCTCGAGCGGGTCGACAACGGCTGGCTGGAGATCGTCTCGGCGAACTACGACCAGATTCGCGTGCTGACGGTGCCTGCGCCGCAGGGGGCCGAGGTGCGCGACGGCTTCCCGCGCCTGCACGAATGGAGCAGCTGGTTCAACCGCCACTTCCGCAAGGGCGACTGGGATGTGCTCACGCCGGACATCGCCTTTGATCTGTCGGCGATCGGCTACGTCTTCGCGCGGCGGATCCACATGGCGGCGCAGGTGCCGATCGGGATCGTGGATGTCAGTCGCGGCGGGACCACCGTCGAGACCTGGACGCCGCGTGCGGTGCTTGACCAGATCGAGACCGAAGAAGTGGGCGCTCTTCTCGCCGACTGGGATCAGCGCGTCGCGGCCTTTGACGCGGACGCCGATCTGGCGCAGCGGCAGCAGCAGCACGACAACCGGGTCAAGCAGCGCGAGGAGCGCGGCGAGGAGATCCCGGCTAACTGGGTGCGGCCGGACGACCTGCGGCCCGGCCCGGCTGCGGATCCCAACCGCCCCGGGACCTGCTTCAACAGCATGATCTCGCCGATCTCGGGCCTGTCGGTGAAGGGTGTGATCTTCCATCAGGGTTACAACAACGCGAATGGCGGCAGTTACGGCGCGCGGATGTATCGCCAGATCTTCCCGGAGATGATCGCGGCCTGGCGCGCGGCTTTCGCCGACCCGGAGCTGCCCTTCGGCATCATTTCGCTGTGCACCGACGGCGCGCGGCAGACGCTGGATAACTACGTCGAGCTGATGCTCAACGACGGCATCTATATCCGCGAGGCGCAGTATCAGACCTTCCTGGAGCTGCGCGCGGCGGGGGATACGCAGATCGGCTTCGCCAGCAGCTTTGATAAGCGGCGCGGCTGGTATCACCCGCAGCTGAAGATTCCGGTCGGCGAGCGGATCGCGCGCTGGGCGCTGGCGACGCAGTACGGGCTGGAGCGACGCATTCGCTGGCTGCCGCCGCAGATCACCGAGATGACGGTCGAGGAGGGCTGCATCGTGCTGCGCTTCGATCGCAACGTCTCCGCCGAGGACAATCAGGCGGCGATGGAGGGCTTTGCGATCGCCGGCGAGGATCGTCGCTTTCATCCCGCGACTTCAGAGTGGCTGGAGAAGCGCCGGGTCAGCGACGGCCGACCCGAGCGCGTGCGCAACGTCGTGGTGCTGAGCAGCCCGCACGTGCCGAATCCGATTCACTTCCGCTACGCCTGGGGCCGCAACCCCATGGGCAACGTGCAGTCTGCCGACCACAGCGATCTACCGCTCGCCACGCAGCGCAGCGATGACTGGCCGATGGAGGCAGTGCCGCTCGGCGTGCTGGGCGAAGCCGGCTTTGCGGGCGGCAAGCTGGATCGCGGCACGCGCAACAAGCTGCGTCAGGCGCTGCGTGCAGCGGACCTGGAGCGCCGGCTGGCCGAGGCGCGCGCGCTCCTGGAGGAGCATGGCGAGCTGACGCCGCTTGAAGCGGACGAGCGCTAGGCGTTTATGCGTCGCGGTGCATGCTGAGGCCGGCGGCCAGGAAAATGGCCGTGACCTGAGGCTCGACGCTTTCAGCCGTGCGGTGACCCTCGTCCCGTTCGCCGTCGCGGTAGACCTGCATCGAAAGGCACTCGTAGCAGATCACGAAGTCCCACACCGCGTCCGCCGTCGTCACGGTCAGCCCATGGCGCGGATTGAAGCAGGCAGCCACGCGCCCATCCGAGGCTTCGATGCCCTCTTCGATCAGCGCGATCAGCGCTTCCGCCTTCTCGGGGTCCGTGAGCTCGGTCTGGCCGAGGATGCCGTAGCCGTGGAAGCGGGGGCCATCCTGCTCTTCGATCTCATGCGGATAGGGGTGCAGGGCCACAAGCTCGACCGATTCAGGCTGCGCCAGCGCGGCGAGCACGCCGTCCGCTTGCGCCGTCGACGAGCTGGGGGAGCCGGAGCAGGCAGACCCGAACAGGGCAAGGACCAAGGCAAGCAGGCGCACGACCATGCTGCGAGCCTATCAGGCGCGTCGCACGAAGTACTGGTTGGTGGTCGGGCGCAGGAGCGGGGCAAGCGCGCGCCGGCCGATCACCTTGGCTACCTTGGTCCACTGCGTGGTCACCCAGGTGGCCGCCGGGGTCACCGTTGCGAAGCCGGCGCGATCCGCGATGCTGCGCAGTGATGCGGGGGTGAAGCCGTTGATGTGTCCGAGCGGCGCGATGGCGAAGAAATCCTCGCGGGTCTGAATGTCGCGGACTCCGCTGGTGTCCGGGACTTCGGCGATCAGGATCGCGCCGGGCATCATGCGCTCGGCCAGCTGCTCAAGGACGGCACGCGGATCGACGAGGTGTTCCAGGACCTGAAACACGGTGGCTGCATGCAGGCGCTGGCCGCCGTCCTGCGCCGCATCCCACTCATCGAGCGCCCCGTAGATCGGCACCTTGGCATAGGCCTGGCGGTCCGGCGCAAAGTCGACCCCGCGCGCGTCGGCCCCGAAGGCCACCGCCTGAGCGACAAACTCGGCCCAGCCGCAGCCGAAGTCCAGGAGCCGCAGCGCTTCACCGCCACGCAGCGTCTGCGTCATCTTCAGCAACCGCAGCACGTGACCAACTGCCACTTCAGCATGCGCCTGCTTCCATGCAGGCGTGGCCCGATCCGCCAGAAAGGCCTCCATGGCCTCCTGGGATTCCCACTCCCCGTAGAGTCGGTCCATCCATTCGGGGGCGAGGATACGAGCATGGAAACGCTGTTGGCAGGCCGCGCACTCGACATAGCGCCATGAGCCATGCTCGACAAAAGGCACCGGGTTCTCGCCCCAGGCCTCGCCCAGCAGGATGCTGCGTACCGGATCAGCTCCGAGACTGCCTTCGGAGAGGGTGCGCAACTCGCTGCCACGGCAGGCGATGCACTCCTTCCGGTCGACGAACTCGGCGCGCGTCTCCATGTGGAACAGTAGCCCCGAAATCGAGGCTCTGCCAGGGGTTGAGTCTGACCCCCTCGAGTGGGCTCGTTTCTTGGGTCGATCGGTAACTTTCGACCTCACAAAGCGTCCTCTAGGTGAACCCACCTGGAGGACGCTTCTTGTTTCACCCACCCTTCTGCCCGCGCTTCGGCTGCCCCTCCGCT